>NZ_JAIWJX010000002.1:0-622108 GCF_023149135.1 Fictibacillus marinisediminis
GTGGAAAATATTAATGACCTATGGAACAAAGCACTGGCTGCCATGGAAAAGAAGGTCAGTAAGCCCAGCTTTGAGACATGGTTGAAGTCCACAGCGGCACATGCACTGCAAAATGATACGCTTATCATTACTGCACCGAACGAGTTTGCCCGGGACTGGCTGGAATCCCGTTATTCCACCCTGATCTCGGAAACCCTCCAGGATGTAACCGGTGCTGCGCTGGATGTCAAATTCATCATTCCTCAAAATCAGATGGAAGAAGAAGTTGACCTTGAAAAAGTGTTAAAGAAAACACAAAAAGTAAATGTGGAGCAGCAAGAAGAAGTGAAACAAAGCATGCTGAATCCGAAGTACACTTTTGACCGGTTCGTTATCGGGTCAGGGAACCGATTCGCCCATGCTGCTTCTCTTGCGGTGGCTGAAGCTCCCGCCAAAGCCTATAATCCTTTGTTTATCTATGGAGGCGTAGGTTTGGGGAAGACCCACTTGATGCATGCGATCGGCCATTATGTGATCGACCATAAACCCAATGCCAAAGTGGCGTATTTGTCCTCTGAAAAGTTTACAAATGAGTTCATTAACTCGATCCGTGACAACAAAACTGTCGAATTTAGAAATAAATTCAGGAGTGTTGACGTTCTATTGATTGATGATATTCAGTTTTTGGCGGGAAAAGAACAGACTCAGGAAGAATTCTTCCATACGTTCAACGCTCTTCATGAAGAAAGCAAGCAGATTGTTATTTCAAGTGACCGTCCTCCAAAAGAGATTCCTACATTAGAGGACAGGCTCCGTTCCCGTTTTGAATGGGGGCTGATTACAGATATCACTCCGCCGGACCTCGAGACGAGAATTGCGATTCTTCGTAAAAAAGCGAAAGCAGAAGGATTGGACATTCCAAATGAAGTGATGCTTTACATCGCGAATCAAATCGACACCAACATCCGTGAACTGGAAGGGGCTTTGATCCGTGTTGTTGCCTATTCTTCTCTTATTAACCAGGATATGAATGCGGATCTGGCAGCAGAGGCATTGAAGGACATCATTCCTTCCTCTAAACCGCGTATGATCACGATTCATCATATTCAAGAGATTGTCGGCAGGCATTATAATATCAAGCTTGAAGATTTCACTGCCAAGAAGAGGACAAAGTCTGTTGCCTTTCCTCGACAGATCGCCATGTATCTCGCAAGGGAGCTGACCGACAATTCACTGCCTAAGATCGGCGAAGAATTTGGGGGAAGGGACCATACGACTGTCCTGCACGCTCATGAGAAAATTTCAAACTTAATGGTTTCCGACCAGCTGCTGCAAAAGAATATCAAGGAAATTCACGATCAGTTAAAATCGTAGTGCCTCTATAAGCACCTGTTTTTGCTGTGAATACTGTGAATAACCGGTACATGCTTATACACAGTCTGTCCACATGTGGATAGGCTGTTCTTCCTTTAACTTTTTGCGGTTATCCACAGATTCACAGGCCCTACTATTACTACGACTATTTTTTATTTAAAAAAATGAATAATATAACACAATTTCAAAATGAAAATGTTCAGGGGGATGACGATGAAATTTCAAATTAACCGAAGCCAGCTAATTGAAGGTGTTCAAGATGTAATGAAGGCCGTTTCTTCACGAACAACGATACCAATTTTGACAGGGATCAAAATGGACGTACATAGTGAAGGAATGACATTAACCGGCAGTGATTCCGATATATCCATTGAACGATTGATTCCTATGGAAGAGAACGGAACTGTCAATTTAGAAGTTCAAAAACCCGGAAGTATCGTGCTGCAAGCAAGGTATTTCTCTGAAATCGTTAAAAAACTGCCAAATGACACGGTTGAGATCGAAGTCGGGGAACGTTTTGAAACAAAGCTTCGTTCGGGAGCATCCGAATTCAGCCTGGTTGGCCTGGATCCTGAAGAATATCCTCGCCTTCCTCAGATTGAAGAACAAAATGTGTTCAGTATTCAAGGAGATCTGCTTCGCCAGATTATCAGGCAAACTGTCTTTGCGGTGTCCACGTCAGAAACACGCCCTATATTAACCGGGGTGAACATCAAGCTTGAGGATGGTGTTTTAAGCTGTGTAGCAACAGACAGCCATCGCCTCGCACTGCGCACTGCAAGAATTGAGAGCAACACGGAAGAATTATCGTTTCAGAATGTTGTCATTCCAGGCAAAAGCCTGAATGAACTTTCGAAGATCGTAGAAGAATCCAGTGAACTCGTTCAAATCGTTGTGACCGATAATCAAGTACTGTTCAAAACGAAGAATACATTGTTCTTCTCCCGCCTGCTCGACGGCAATTATCCTGATACGAGCAAGCTGCTTCCTAGTGAGAGCAAAACAACACTCGGATTATCTACGAAAGATTTCCTGCAGGCGATTGACCGTGCTTCCCTTTTAGCAAGAGAGGGCAGAAATAATGTGGTCAAGCTGGCCACCCTGGATAACCAGACAGTCGAGATCTCTTCCAACTCACCGGAAATCGGAAAAGTTTACGAGAATGTCATCACTGAATCGATGGAGGGAGAAGATCTTAAGATTTCGTTCAACGCGAAATATATGATTGATGCCCTAAAAGCGATGGATTGTACAGAAATTAAAGTCTTGTTTACAGGTGCTATGCGGCCGTTCCTTATCACACCTGTAGAAAATGAGACAGTTAAACAGCTCATTCTTCCTGTCAGAACGTATTAAGAACATAAATTACGCATAAAAAGCTGCTGGTCTTTATCCGGCAGCTTTTATGCCTTTTCATAAAGAGGATAAAAATGAAAATACTAGCTATAAAAGGGGTGTAACGATGGAAACTGTAAAAATTACAACCGAGTATATTACGCTGCAGCAGCTTTTAAAACAGGTAGATGCCATCTCTAGCGGAGGAATGGTAAAATGGTATTTAGCAGAGAATGAAGTGCTGGTTAACGGTGAACCTGAAAATCGCAGAGGCAGAAAGCTTTATGAAGGCGATGCGGTTTCTGTTCCCGATTTAGGTGAATTTACTGTAGCGAGATAGATGGGGGTATCCCGTTGTATATTGAAGAATTAAACATTAGGAACTACCGGAATTATTCGTCCCAGGAGATTAACTTTGAAAACAAAGTGAATGTGTTTCTTGGTGAAAACGCACAGGGTAAAACAAATGTGATGGAGGCCATCTATGTGCTTGCGATGGCTAAATCCCACAGGACTCCTCGTGATAAAGAATTAATCTATTGGGACGAAGAATATGCTAAAATAGAAGGACGGGTTCAAAAAAGGACCGGACCATTCAGTTTAAGCCTGGTCATTTCGCAAAAAGGAAAGAAAGCAAAAGTCAATGGACTTGAACAGCGGAGGCTGACTGATTATATAGGGGCATTAAATGTCGTCATGTTTGCACCTGAGGATTTGAATCTTGTAAAAGGGAGTCCGCAGGTGCGACGTCGTTTTATCGATATGGAGATCGGACAGGTCAATCCTGTATATCTCCACTACCTGACCCAATATCAAAAAGTCCTCGCTCAGCGCAACTCGCTTTTGCGGGATATGCAGCGGAACCGTTCTAAAGAAAACGGAGTCATGCTGGATATCCTGACTGAACAAATGATTCAGTCTGCTGCAAGAGTTACAGAAAAACGCATGAGCTATATGAAACTGCTTCAAAGCTGGGCCGATCCGATCCATCACGGGATCAGCCGGGGGCTTGAAAGGCTGGAAGTTTTATATAAACCGACCATTGAGGTATGTGAAGAGCAAGAATTGTCGAAAATGATAGAAGCTTATGAACAAAAGTTTGTTAAAATAAAAGATAGAGAACTAGAACGAGGGACCACTCTTTTCGGACCGCACCGTGACGACCTGCTTTTCCACGTGAACGGAAAAGATGTGCAGACGTTCGGTTCACAGGGCCAGCAGAGGACTACTGCGCTTTCGATCAAACTTGCAGAAATCGATCTCATTCATTCAGAAGTCGGGGAATATCCGCTGCTGCTGCTGGATGACGTTTTATCAGAACTTGATGATTACAGGCAGTCTCATCTGCTGAACACCATTCAAGGCAAAGTACAAACGTTTGTAACGACAACAAGTGTGGAAGGTATTCATCACGAAACGCTGGAAAAGGCGGCAACGTACCATGTCGAACAAGGTTCGATTGAACGGATAAGGTGAGGTGAACCATGTTACTTCATATTGGCGAAGAAGCGGTGATCCAGCAAAAAGATATCATAGCTATTCTGGATTACCATGCTCTTGAAAGCTCGGAATTAATGAACGCCTTTTTAAGGCAGCACAAAGAAAAGAAAAGCATGGTCAATCTATGCGACACAAATCCAAAATCCGTTATCATCACAAAGAAACAGGTTTATATCTCCCCTCTCTCCTCGATCACACTGAAAAAACGGGCAGGAGAACGTATTGATTTTGCCCATAGCTGGTATTTAAAATAAAAGGCTTTATTTGAAATTGTTCCCGAAACCGAAATGTAGGTGAAGAAAAAAATGACTACTGATCAGAAATTAGAACAGCATTATGATGAAAGTGATATTCAGGTATTAGAAGGGCTCGAAGCTGTCCGTAAACGTCCCGGAATGTACATCGGTTCCACGAACGTAAAAGGACTGCACCACTTAGTGTGGGAAATCGTCGATAACTCGATCGATGAAGCTTTGGCTGGTTACTGTGATGAGATTACTGTCACGATCGAAAAAGATAACAGCATTACTGTTACGGACAATGGACGAGGTATTCCTGTCGGGATTCAAGAAAAAATGGGACGTCCTGCTGTAGAGGTCATCATGACCGTACTTCATGCCGGCGGTAAATTTGGCGGCGGAGGTTATAAAGTATCCGGAGGACTTCACGGTGTTGGTGCGTCCGTTGTAAATGCGCTTTCCAGTGAAATGGATGTAACCGTCCATCGTGACGGAAAGATTCATTATCAGCAGTACCACCGCGGTGTTCCGGCGGCCGACCTGGCCGTGATTGGAGAAACAGACAAACGGGGAACGATCATTCACTTTGTTCCGGATAAAGAAATCTTTACGGAAACGAGGGAATATGACTTTGCCACACTCTCTCAAAGGATCAGAGAACTTGCCTACCTTAATCGCGGAATCAAGATTATCGCTAGAGACAAGCGCGAAGAAGAGCCAGTCGAACAGGAGTACCATTATGAAGGCGGGATCAAATCCTACGTTGAACACATCAACCGTTCACGTGAAGCCATTCATGAGCCGATCTTCATCGAAGGAGAGAAAGATGGAATCTCTCTAGAGATCGCACTTCAATATAACGACAGCTATACGAGCAATATCTATTCTTTCGCCAACAACATTAACACGCATGAAGGCGGAACCCATGAATCTGGGTTTAAGACTGCGTTAACACGTGTCATCAATGATTATGGGCGCCGAAACAATATGTTCAAAGACAGCGATACAAACTTGTCGGGTGATGATGTGCGTGAAGGTTTGACTGCCATCATCTCCATCAAGCATCCAGATCCACAGTTTGAAGGACAGACGAAAACGAAACTTGGAAACTCTGAGGCGAGAACGATTACGGAATCTCTATTCTCTGAACAGTTCTCCACCTTTATGCTGGAAAATCCAAATATCGCCAAGCGGGTACTGGAAAAAGGAATGATGGCGCTTCGTGCGCGCGTCGCTGCCAAAAAAGCCCGCGAGCTGACACGCAGAAAAAGCGCACTTGATGTTTCTTCTCTACCCGGTAAACTGGCAGACTGTTCTTCAAAGGACGCCAGCGTATCTGAATTGTACATCGTTGAGGGTGACTCGGCAGGTGGATCAGCCAAACAAGGGCGCGACCGCCATTTTCAGGCGATTCTGCCATTGCGGGGAAAAATAATCAACGTAGAAAAAGCACGTCTTGATAAAATCTTATCAAACAATGAGATCCGAGCCATCATTACGGCACTCGGTACGGGTATCGGTGAAGATTTTGATATTTCAAAAGCGAGATACCATAAAATTATCATCATGACAGATGCTGATGTCGATGGCGCTCATATCCGTACACTGCTGCTGACGTTCTTTTACCGGTATATGAGACCGATCATCGAGAATGGATATATCTACATCGCACAGCCGCCTCTTTATAAGATTCAGCAGGGCAAGCGGATTGAATATGCTTATAACGATAAAGAAATGGATAGAATTATGAAAGAGATCCCGCAGAATCCAAAACCGGGAGTTCAGCGATATAAAGGTCTTGGAGAAATGAATCCCACTCAGCTGTGGGAAACGACCATGGATCCAGAAACAAGAACGCTGCTGCAGGTTGAACTGAAAGATGCGATGGAAGCGGATGAAACCTTTGAGATCTTGATGGGGGATAAGGTCGAACCGCGGCGTGATTTCATTCAGGAAAATGCCCATTACGTCAAAAACTTGGATATTTAACAACAGTGGAAACAGGGCATACCCCTGTTTCTCTTACCGTTTTTATAGATATTATTTGTAAGGAAATGAGTGCACCGTAAAGAGAATTTCTTATGGATCATGCAGTAAATGGAGGTTAGAACTAATGTCTGAAGCAGATCAATCCCGGGTGAAGGAAATAAATATCAGCTCGGAAATGCGTACATCATTTATGGATTATGCGATGAGCGTTATCGTAAGCCGTGCTCTTCCTGATGTCCGTGACGGCCTGAAGCCTGTTCACCGGCGGATTCTTTATGCAATGAACGACCTGGGCATGACCGCCGATAAAGCGTACAAAAAGTCCGCTCGTATCGTCGGGGAAGTTATCGGTAAGTATCACCCTCACGGCGACTCTGCCGTATATGAAACGATGGTTCGTATGGCGCAGGATTTTGCATATCGCCACATGCTGATCGATGGCCACGGCAACTTTGGTTCCGTGGATGGGGACGCCGCTGCGGCAATGCGTTATACAGAAGCAAGAATGTCAAAAATTGCGATGGAAATGGTCCGTGACATCAACAAGGACACGATTGACTATAAGGATAACTATGACGGCTCCGAACGTGAACCGATTGTTATGCCTTCCCGTTTTCCAAACCTCTTGGTCAACGGTACTTCCGGGATTGCGGTTGGGATGGCAACCAATATTCCTCCTCACCATCTCGGAGAAGTCATCGACGGT
This sequence comes from Fictibacillus marinisediminis, assembly GCF_023149135.1. NCBI lineage: Bacteria > Bacillati > Bacillota > Bacilli > Caryophanales > Fictibacillaceae > Fictibacillus > Fictibacillus marinisediminis. The sequence continues at coordinate 7,123 of NZ_JAIWJX010000002.1, forward strand.
ATTTTGGAACTCAGCCGAAATCCCGATATTTCTATTCCGGAACTAATGGAATTCATTCCTGGGCCGGATTTCCCGACAGCAGGTGAAATTTTAGGACGTGAAGGAATCAGGAAAGCTTACCAGACTGGAAGAGGCTCCATCATTATCCGTGCCAAAGCAGAGATTGAAGAACAGGCGAACGGCAAAAGTACGATTATCGTTAATGAAATTCCTTACCAAGTCAACAAAGCCCGCCTGATCGAAAAGATCGCAGAATTAGTCAGGGATAAAAAGATTGACGGCATCACTGATCTTCGCGACGAATCAGACCGAAATGGAATGCGTATTGTCATCGAAGTCCGCCGTGATGCGAATGCCAATGTACTCTTAAATAACCTTTATAAACAGACGGCGCTGCAAACCAGCTTCGGTATCAATATGCTGGCATTGGTCGATGGGCAGCCGAAAGTACTGAACCTTAAAGAATGTCTGTATTATTACTTGAAACATCAGCAGGTCATCATCCGCCGCAGAACCGAGTTCGATCTTCGGAAAGCAGAAGCGCGTGCTCATATTCTTGAAGGCTTAAGAATTGCGCTGGATCATCTTGATGAAGTCATCGCCCTTATACGTTCTTCAAGAACAACAGAGATTGCGCGAGACGGCTTGATGGAGAAATTCTCTCTAAGCTATGAACAGGCTCAAGCCATCCTGGAAATGAGGCTTCAACGTTTGACAGGCCTGGAGCGGGACAAGATTGAAAATGAGTATAAAGAGCTTGTCGCTCTCATTGCAGAGCTGAAAGCCATCCTGGCAGATGAGGAAAGGATTCTCGAAATCATTCGTGAAGAACTCACTGAGATTAAAGAACGCTTCAGTGATGCGCGCCGTACGAACATTACCGTCGGCTTCGACATGATTGAAGATGAGGACCTCATTCCAAGAACAAATGTCGTCATTACTTTGACGAACAAGGGATACATTAAGCGTCTTCCCATCTCCACCTACCGCTCACAGCGTCGAGGCGGCCGCGGCATCCAAGGCATGGGAACGGGTGAAGATGATTTCGTGGAACATCTCTTTACAACAAACTCTCATAATACGATCCTCTTCTTTACGAATAAAGGTAAAGTGTACCGCCTGAAAGGTTATGAGATTCCTGAAATGAGCAGAACGGCAAAAGGAATTCCGATTGTCAACATGCTTCAGGTTGAACGGGATGAGACGATTTCAGCTGTCATTCCTGTAGAAGAATTCGAGGATACGTGGTACCTCAACTTCATGACGAGACATGGGATTACGAAACGTTCTCCGCTTTCTCAGTTTGCTAATATCCGAAAGGGCGGTCTGTTTGCCATTACCTTGCGTGAAGATGACGAGCTGATGGGTGTTAAACTGACAGATGGCAGCAAGGAGATTATCGTTGGAACAAGCCAGGGAATGGCGATTCGCTATAAAGAGGATGATGTACGATCAATGGGCCGTACAGCTGCAGGAGTAAAAGCTGTAACTCTTGGCGAAGACGATTATGTCGTCGGAATGGAAGTTCTCGATGAAGCACAGGATGTATTAATCGTTACGAAAAAAGGTTACGGAAAACGTACACCAATGGAAGAATACCGTCTGCAGTCACGCGGCGGAAAAGGAATCAAAACCTGCAACATCACCGATCGAAACGGAGCGATCATCGCGCTTAAAACGGTAACGAATGATGAAGACCTCATGATCATTACCGCTGACGGCATCCTGATCCGTATGAACATGTCCGGCATCTCATCCATGGGAAGAAATACTCAGGGTGTGAAATTGATCTCCATGCACGAAGGCAACCATGTAGCCACTGTTGCGGTTGTAGAAAAAGAACTCGATGAAGATCTTGAAGACGGATTGGAAGAAGAAATGGAAGGCCACGAAGATACACAGGCACCAGAAGAAGCTTCTAATGAAAACGATACAGAAGAATAATTGATAAAAAGAGGAAAATAATCATATATTTTCCTCTTTTTTATATGTAAAATGAAAAAGGAATTTCATATACATAAAAAGCGGGGAACCAAGATGATAATCCATCCTTCAGCGGCAAAAGTCGGCCAAGTTCTTGCTACCGATCATTTCGGCCGTACGAATCATCCGATTATAAAGAAGAATACTGTCCTGACAGATGAGCACCTGGACATTTTATCGTTGTTCATGATCAGGGAAATTGAAATCGTCTCTGAAACTTCCGAAAATAAACAGACAACAAAGACTGCTCCTGAAAAAAGCAAGCCATCTCCTGTTTCTTCTATAGAGATGCCCGGTGCCTTCCTGCCTCTCTATAACGAAGCCGTAAAGCGATTTAAAGTGCTGTTCATCAACTGGAGAGCAGGTGCTCAAATCGATGTGCTTACATTAAGGAATGCAATCGTACCTGTTGTGGAAAAAGGAATGGACCAGCCTGGAGGATTAAAGGACATGCAGCAGGCGGGAAATACAGACGATTATTTGTATTACCATGCAGTGTCTCTTTCTGTACTTAGTGCTTTCATAGCTAAAAAACTTGGATTCTCAAGAGGGGACTGTCTCCAGATCGGAGTGGCAGGCGCGCTGTGCGACTGCGGCATGTCCAAAATATCTCCAGCTATCTTAAAGAAAAAAGGGCCCTTGAACCTTCATGAGGTTAAAGAAATGAAGCAGCATTCCATCCAAGGCTATAACATGCTTAAAAAATTGCCTGCTATAAAAGAAGGTGTTCTTCTCGGGGTCCTGCAGCATCATGAACGTCAGGATGGAAGCGGCTATCCACTCAAGGTTCATGGAAGCAAGCTTCATCCTTACAGCAGAATCCTTGCCGCAGCGGACGTCTACCTTGCGATGACTTCAGAAAGGCCCTACCGGAAAAAACTAAGTCCTTTTAAAGTCATCGAGCTAATGATGAAAGATCAATTCGGCCAGTTTGATCCAGCTATCATTCGGGCGGTGACGGACGGACTGTCTATCTTTTCAGCAGGGACGAGAGTAAGACTATCGGACGGCCAGACAGGAACTATCGTTTTTAAGGAAGACTCTCATCCTGCGAGACCGATTATCCAGCTGGATGAATCGTCGGCCATTATCTCTTTAAGGGACAACAATGATGTCTTTATTGAAGAAGTTCTCTCTGAATAACGGAAGCAAGGGAGTCCTAAAGCTAGCAGGGACTCTCTTTTTTCATGTTTACACAGTTTTATTTTAAAAAACACTTGCAATAGATCCATTATGGTGGTATATTTATTGAGCTTCTTGTTTTGCCTATTCTTTCAGGCGAACTTCTGATAAAAACTTTTTCAGGAAAATGGTTGACTTAATAGATGCTAGTATGGTAATCTAATAAAGTCGCCAAAACGAGCGGCACAAACAAAATGTTCTTTGAAAACCAAACAAAAGCCAGGTAAGTCAGGGATTTTACAATCCCATCAATTTTTAAACTTTAAGAGCTATATCAAACACTTTATTGGAGAGTTTGATCCTGGCTCAGGATGAACGCTGGCGGCGTGCCTAATACATGCAAGTCGAGCGAACCAAAGAGAGCTTGCTCTCTGAGGTTAGCGGCGGACGGGTGAGTAACACGTGGGTAACCTGCCTGTAAGACGGGGATAACTTCGGGAAACCGAAGCTAATACCGGATGATAAAGAGAAACGCCTGTTTCTCTTTTGAAAGTCGGCCTTGTGCTGACGCTTACAGATGGGCCCGCGGCGCATTAGCTAGTTGGTGAGGTAACGGCTCACCAAGGCGACGATGCGTAGCCGACCTGAGAGGGTGATCGGCCACACTGGGACTGAGACACGGCCCAGACTCCTACGGGAGGCAGCAGTAGGGAATCTTCGGCAATGGACGAAAGTCTGACCGAGCAACGCCGCGTGAGCGATGAAGGCCTTCGGGTCGTAAAGCTCTGTTGTCAGAGAAGAACAAGTACCGGAGTAACTGCCGGTACCTTGACGGTACCTGACCAGAAAGCCACGGCTAACTACGTGCCAGCAGCCGCGGTAATACGTAGGTGGCAAGCGTTATCCGGAATTATTGGGCGTAAAGCGCGCGCAGGCGGTTCTTTAAGTCTGATGTGAAAGCCCACGGCTCAACCGTGGAGGGTCATTGGAAACTGGGGAACTTGAGTGCAGGAGAGAAAAGTGGAATTCCACGTGTAGCGGTGAAATGCGTAGAGATGTGGAGGAACACCAGTGGCGAAGGCGGCTTTTTGGCCTGTAACTGACGCTGAGGCGCGAAAGCGTGGGGAGCAAACAGGATTAGATACCCTGGTAGTCCACGCCGTAAACGATGAGTGCTAGGTGTTGGGGGGTTCCACCCTCAGTGCTGACGTTAACACATTAAGCACTCCGCCTGGGGAGTACGACCGCAAGGTTGAAACTCAAAGGAATTGACGGGGGCCCGCACAAGCAGTGGAGCATGTGGTTTAATTCGAAGCAACGCGAAGAACCTTACCAGGTCTTGACATCCTCTGACCATCCTAGAGATAGGACTTTCCCCTTCGGGGGACAGAGTGACAGGTGGTGCATGGTTGTCGTCAGCTCGTGTCGTGAGATGTTGGGTTAAGTCCCGCAACGAGCGCAACCCTTGACCTTAGTTGCCAGCATTCAGTTGGGCACTCTAAGGTGACTGCCGGTGACAAACCGGAGGAAGGTGGGGATGACGTCAAATCATCATGCCCCTTATGACCTGGGCTACACACGTGCTACAATGGGTGGTACAAAGGGTTGCAAAGCCGCGAGGCCGAGCCAATCCCAAAAAGCCACTCTCAGTTCGGATTGTAGGCTGCAACTCGCCTACATGAAGCCGGAATTGCTAGTAATCGCGGATCAGCATGCCGCGGTGAATACGTTCCCGGGCCTTGTACACACCGCCCGTCACACCACGAGAGTTTGTAACACCCGAAGTCGGTGGGGTAACCTTTTAGGAGCCAGCCGCCGAAGGTGGGACAGATGATTGGGGTGAAGTCGTAACAAGGTAGCCGTATCGGAAGGTGCGGCTGGATCACCTCCTTTCTATGGAGACATGAGCGCACTTAGATGCCTCATGAACTTACCTGAGCTTTTGTTTGGTTTTGAAAGAACATCGTTTCTTTCAAACAATAGAGGTTATGTGACGCATTTTTTTGCGCGCACGGACCATGTTCCTTGAAAACTAGATAACGAAACATCCAAACAAAGCCAACTAATTCATTAGTTGTGCGCTGATTATGCAAGACCCATGATCTAACGATCATGTGAAACGATTCAGCTGAAAAGCTGATTCGGTTAAAGGTTAAGCTAGAAAGGGCGCACGGTGGATGCCTTGGCACTAGGAGCCGAAGAAGGACGGGACGAACACCGATATGCCTCGGGGAGCTGTAAGTAAGCATTGATCCGGGGATTTCCGAATGGGGGAACCCACCATCCGTAATGGGATGGTATCCATATCTGAATACATAGGATATGAGAAGGCAGACCCGGGGAACTGAAACATCTAAGTACCCGGAGGAAGAGAAAGCAAATGCGATTTCCTGAGTAGCGGCGAGCGAAACGGAATCAGCCCAAACCAGAGGGCTTGCCCTCTGGGGTTGTAGGACACTCAACATGGAGTTACAAAGGAACGGGGTAGATGAAGCGGTCTGGAAAGGCCAGCCAAAGAAGGTAACAGCCCTGTAGTTGAAACTTCGTTCCCTCCTGAGTGGATCCTGAGTACGGCGGGACACGTGAAACCCCGTCGGAATCCGGGAGGACCATCTCCCAAGGCTAAATACTCCCTAGTGACCGATAGTGAACCAGTACCGTGAGGGAAAGGTGAAAAGCACCCGGAAGGGGAGTGAAAGAGATCCTGAAACCGTGTGCCTACAAGTAGTTGGAGCCCATTAACGGGTGACAGCGTGCCTTTTGTAGAATGAACCGGCGAGTTACGATAACGTGCAAGGTTAAGCTGATAAGGCGGAGCCGCAGCGAAAGCGAGTCTGAATAGGGCGCCATAGTACGTTGTCGTAGACCCGAAACCGTGTGATCTACCCATGTCCAGGGTGAAGTTCAGGTAACACTGAATGGAGGCCCGAACCCACGCACGTTGAAAAGTGCGGGGATGAGGTGTGGGTAGGGGTGAAATGCCAATCGAACACGGAGATAGCTGGTTCTCCCCGAAATAGCTTTAGGGCTAGCCTCGCGGCTAGAGTCCTGGAGGTAGAGCACTGATTGGACTAGGGGCCCCCACAGGGTTACCGAATTCAGTCAAACTCCGAATGCCAGAGACTTATCCGCGGGAGTCAGACTGCGAGTGATAAGATCCGTAGTCAAGAGGGAAACAGCCCAGACCATCAGCTAAGGTCCCAAAGTATACGTTAAGTGGGAAAGGATGTGGAGTTGCCCAGACAACCAGGATGTTGGCTTAGAAGCAGCCACCATTTAAAGAGTGCGTAATAGCTCACTGGTCGAGTGACTCTGCGCCGAAAATGTACCGGGGCTAAACGTATCACCGAAGCTATGGATTGTACCGTAAGGTACAGTGGTAGGGGAGCGTTCGAAGTGCAGTGAAGTCAGACCGGAAGGACTGGTGGAGCGCTTTGAAGTGAGAATGCCGGTATGAGTAGCGAAAGACAAGTGAGAATCTTGTCCATCGAAAGCCTAAGGTTTCCTGAGGAAGGCTCGTCCGCTCAGGGTTAGTCGGGACCTAAGCCGAGGCCGAAAGGCGTAGGCGATGGCCAACAGGTTGAAATTCCTGTACCACCTCCTTTCCGTTTGAACGACGGGGGGACGCAGGAAGGTAGGGAGAGCGCGCGATTGGAAATGCGCGTCTAAGCAGTTAGGCTGATTGTGAGGCAAATCCCGCAATCGTGAAGGCTGAGCTGTGACGGCGAGGGAAATTACAGTACCGAAGTCCCTGATCCTACACTGCCAAGAAAAGCCTCTAGTGAGGAAAGAGGTGCCCGTACCGCAAACCGACACAGGTAGGCGAGGAGAGAATCCTAAGATGATCGGGAGAACTCTCGTTAAGGAACTCGGCAAAATGACCCCGTAACTTCGGGAGAAGGGGTGCTCTGATAGGGTTAACGCCCGAGAGAGCCGCAGTGAATAGATCCAAGCGACTGTTTAGCAAAAACACAGGTCTCTGCGAAGCCGCAAGGCGAAGTATAGGGGCTGACACCTGCCCGGTGCTGGAAGGTTAAGAGGAGGGGTTATCCCTTACGGGAGAAGCTCTGAATTGAAGCCCCAGTAAACGGCGGCCGTAACTATAACGGTCCTAAGGTAGCGAAATTCCTTGTCGGGTAAGTTCCGACCCGCACGAAAGGTGTAACGACTTGGATACTGTCTCAACGAGAGACCCGGTGAAATTATAGTACCTGTGAAGATGCAGGTTACCCGCGACAGGACGGAAAGACCCCATGGAGCTTTACTGCAGCTTGATATTGGATTTTGGTACAGTTTGTACAGGATAGGTAGGAGCCTGAGAAGTCGGAGCGCCAGCTTCGATGGAGGCGTCGGTGGGATACTACCCTGACTGTATTGAAATTCTAACCTGGAACCGTGATCCGGTTCGGAGACAGTGTCAGGTGGGCAGTTTGACTGGGGCGGTCGCCTCCTAAATTGTAACGGAGGCGCCCAAAGGTTCCCTCAGAATGGTTGGAAATCATTCGCAGAGTGTAAAGGCACAAGGGAGCTTGACTGCGAGACCTACAAGTCGAGCAGGGACGAAAGTCGGGCTTAGTGATCCGGTGGTTCCGCATGGAAGGGCCATCGCTCAACGGATAAAAGCTACCCTGGGGATAACAGGCTTATCTCCCCCAAGAGTCCACATCGACGGGGAGGTTTGGCACCTCGATGTCGGCTCATCGCATCCTGGGGCTGAAGTAGGTCCCAAGGGTTGGGCTGTTCGCCCATTAAAGCGGTACGCGAGCTGGGTTCAGAACGTCGTGAGACAGTTCGGTCCCTATCCGTCGCGGGCGCAGGAAATTTGAGAGGAGCTGTCCTTAGTACGAGAGGACCGGGATGGACACACCGCTGGTGTACCAGTTGTTCCGCCAGGGGCATAGCTGGGTAGCTACGTGTGGACGGGATAAGTGCTGAAAGCATCTAAGCATGAAGCCCCCCTCAAGATGAGATTTCCCATCACGTTAAGTGAGTAAGACCCCTTAGAGATGATGAGGTTGATAGGTCTGGTGTGGAAGCGTGGTGACACGTGGAGCTGACAGATACTAATCGGTCGAGGGCTTATCCTTAAAATAATCAGAAGTTTGGATGAAGAAGTTATCTAGTTTTGAGGGAATATACCTCAAAATATGTCTGGTGGCGATAGCGAAGAGGTCACACCCGTTCCCATACCGAACACGGAAGTTAAGCTCTTCAGCGCCGATGGTAGTTGGGGGCTTCCCCCTGTAAGAGTAGGACGTTGCCGGGCACGAACGAAGCACTGTTGGATTGATTCCAGCAGTGCTTTTTTGTATGTTTTTTTATGAAAATGATGGGTTTGGCATGTAAAGGGTGAAAAGTCGCACGTAAAGTCTCCATTCCCGCATGTAATCCCTTCAAAGTCGCACGTAAAAGGGCCGAAGCCGCATGTAAACCGTACAAACCCGCAAGTAACGATCCCGAATCAACAAAGTAGAACCTTCAAAATTTCCATAAAACCATCGAGGGATCAACCCAATAAGTATGAAAATGACGTGATATGCAAGTAAATCTTGTCGAATCGCAAGTAACGGCTGTGAAATCGCAAGTAAACGCTGTCGAACCGCAAGTAAACAAGCCAACGCCGCAAGTAAACCCACCAAATCCGCAAGTAACGAAAATCACTCAAGGAAGAACGCCTAAATCACTCCCGACTGGCCATCGAACCCTCAGAACCCCTCCCTCAAGCACCCACGAACCCTTTAAATCAAGAATCCTGCTCACCCTTTGCGCTGCAGGAATTGTCCAAGCAAATAGGGTATTTTTGTACGTGTAATGGATAGGAATTCCTTGATAAAAGGGAGATCATTGGTAGTATAGGAATGGAAGATATCACTCCACCACTCGGTCTCATATCGGCACAGCATGCTCAGGTTATAAAGAACAGCATAATGAATCATGCATTCATTCAATTCTTTCATCTCTCGGCGGCTGCTGTAGAGATAATATGAACCGTTAGTGTGATAGCTGAATGGTTCGCATTCAAGGGGATGGAGTTCTTTGGAAGAATGGACAATGATATGTTCTTTTGATTCTTTTAAAAGTTGAAAGGTGATTTCCGGGTTTTCATTGAGAAAGGAGATCAGTCTCCCGGTATTCATATGAAGACCATCCAGCACATCAATGGGAATAGTAAGCTCCTGATCGTTTCGCATTACTTGAACGTTTATATCTTCGTTATGAACATGAAGAAAAAGATCTCTCAATTCGGGTATAAGAGCCATAATATCATTCATCTTAAGCTTTTCGCCTTCTGCATGTTTCACATGAAACAATTTAGTGGAAAAGTGATTAAAAAGACCGCTCCTCTGAATCCTCACTTCATCATGAAGAAATTCATAATACTTCTTTTTACGTTTCCTGGTTGTTACACCGTGGGCAAGAACAGAACTGTTTTCTGGATAGTCAGGGTCAACGGTCAGTATGCACGCCTTTAGCAGCTGGATCATGCCATAGAACAGCAAAACCGGCTGGAGTTCAGTCGGTGCTGCACCTGCCAGGTCATAATATTTCTTTCCATGTTCCAGAAAATAAATGAAGGGATAGCAGTTTTGATAGCTTTTGCTTTCTGCCTGCTCAATTCCAGCGTTTTCGTAGCAGCCATAAAGGTATTTTTGCGCCCTGCTTGAGGAGAAAAAACTGTAGTATAATGACCAGGTATTTGCATCGGACACCGGGCGCTCACCTCCGTGTTATTTTTTGAAAAGTTAGACTTATTGTTCCTTCCTTGACAGTAGTTTATCCAGTTGTTAATCTACAAATAATATTTTTCAGGAAGTTAATTGAAGAGAAGGGTGGAGTATGCATGTGGGAGAGCAAGTTTGAAAAAGAAGGATTAACGTTTGATGATGTGCTTTTAGTGCCGGCAAAATCGTCTGTTTTGCCAAAAGATGTTTCATTAAAGACACGTCTTTCAGATTCTGTACAGTTAAACATCCCTGTTATAAGCGCCGGAATGGACACGGTAACAGAGGCAGAATTGGCGATTGCCATGGCTCGCCAGGGCGGATTAGGAATTATCCATAAAAACATGTCTATCGAACAGCAGGCAGAGCAAGTGGACAGAGTAAAACGCTCTGAAAGCGGAGTTATTACTGATCCGTTCTACCTTACACCTGATCATCAAGTTTTTGATGCTGAACATCTTATGGGGAAATACAGAATCAGCGGTGTTCCCATTGTTGATGAAGATAAAAAGCTTGTAGGCATTCTCACCAACCGTGATCTTCGTTTTGTTGAAGATTACTCCATTCAGATTTCAGATGTAATGACGAAAGAAAATCTTGTGACTGCCCCAGTAGGAACTACCCTAAAAGAAGCAGAGCAATTACTTCAAAAGCATAAGATTGAAAAGCTTCCATTGGTCGATAATGAAGGCACTCTTCAAGGATTAATTACAATAAAAGATATCGAAAAGGTTATTGAGTTCCCTAATTCTGCAAAAGACAGCCAAGGTCGTTTGCTGGCTGGTGCAGCAGTAGGGGTAACAAAAGATGCGATGGTTCGTATTGATAAATTGGTCGAAGCAGGAGTGGATGTTATCGTCATCGATACGGCTCATGGCCACTCTGAAGGTGTATTGACTAAAGTAAGAGAAGTTCGTGCTAAATACCCTGACCTTACCATCATTGCTGGAAACGTAGCAACAGCAGAAGCGACAAAAGATTTGATCGAAGCTGGAGCAAGTGTGGTTAAAGTCGGAATCGGGCCTGGATCGATCTGTACGACCCGTGTTGTTGCCGGTGTAGGTGTGCCTCAGATTACGGCCATTTATGACTGCGCAACAGAAGCCCGCAAGCACGGTATTCCGATCATTGCTGACGGAGGCATTAAATATTCTGGAGACATCGTGAAAGCTCTTGCTACAGGCGGAAATGCTGTTATGCTCGGAAGCTTGCTTGCCGGAGTAACCGAAAGCCCAGGAGAACGGGAAATTTACCAAGGGCGCCAATTTAAAGTTTACCGGGGAATGGGATCGATCGGGGCTATGGAGCAAGGAAGCCGCGACCGATATTTCCAGGAAAATAATCAAAAACTTGTTCCGGAAGGCATTGAAGGTCGAGTACCTTATAAAGGGCCACTCGCTGATACATTGTTCCAGCTGATCGGCGGAATTCGTTCAGGTATGGGATATTGCGGAACTCCTACATTAGAGGAGCTTCAAAATAATTCTAAGTTCGTTAAGATTACCGGTGCTGGATTAAGAGAAAGCCACCCTCACCAAGTACAAATTACCAAAGAAGCACCAAATTATTCAGTCTAAAGATGGATTTTATAAAAAAAGTGGACAGAGGTCATTCCTCTGTCTATTTTTTTGTATATTGCTATGGTACAATTACGTTTGTGTAAATTGTATGGAGGTGTCAGTTTTGTTCGGCAACAAACTTAGAGGATTTACTTTTTCAGCTGTCATGGTTTCAATGCTATCAGCCAGTGTATTTGGATATTCAGAAAAAGCAAGCGCTGCTCCGGAATTGAAAACAAAATCGGAGACGGCGATTTTAGTTGATGGAGATACAGGTAAGATTTTATACGAAAATAAAGCCGATCAAGTATTGCCGCCAGCCAGTATGTCAAAAATGATGACTGAATACCTGGTCAATGAAGCAATTAAAAAAGGCAAAATTCAATGGGATCAAAAAACAGCCATTAGTGATTATGCACATAAAATTTCTCAAAACAGAGACCTTTCAAACGTACCATTGCGAAGTGATTATAAATATTCAGTAAAAGAATTATATGAAGCTATGGCCATTTATTCTGCAAACGGTGCTTCGATCGCATTGGCAGAGCTTGTTGGCGATGGTAAAGAGTCCAAGTTTGTCGGGATGATGAATGACAAAGCTAAAAAGATGGGAATCAAGGATGCTCGTTTTGTTAACAGTACAGGTCTGAACAACAATGACCTCCAAGGGTATGATTCCGTTGGGAGCAAGACGGATGAAAATAAGATGTCCGCAAAATCAGTAGGGATCCTTGCATTCAAATTAATCAGTGACTATCCTGAAGTTTTGGATACAGCAAGTATTCCATCCAAATGGTTCCGTCCTGGGACTGACGATAAAATCATGATGAAGAACTGGAACTGGATGCTTCCGTCCCTCGTTTATGGGTATAAGGGAGTAGACGGACTAAAGACGGGTACTACGGACAATGCGGGTTACTCTTTTGCAGCTACAGCGAAAAGAGATGGAACACGGTTGATTTCTGTTCTTATGAAATCGAACAGCTATGCAGGCCGGTTTGGTGAGACGAAACAATTGCTTGATTACGGATTTTCCAACTATACAAAAGAAACACTTCTTCCAAAAGGCTATCAGCTGAAGAAACAAAAATCTCTTCCTGTTATCCAAGGAAAAGAGAAAGAAGTTGGGATTGCAACACAAGAACCGGTTTCGATGCTTGTGAAAAATGGCGAAAAGCAAAATTATAAACCAGTGCTTGTGATCGACAAGAAGCACTTGGATAAAGACGGCAAATTGAAAGCTCCTCTAAAAAAAGGTGAAACAATCGGCCATATTCAATTGAAATATACAGGTAAAGATGCGGATCACGGCTATTTGCTGAATGACGGATCCGGTAAAGGACAAGCTAGTGTTGTAACAACCAAGGCAGTAGAAAAAGCCAATTGGTTTGTTCTTGCCATGAGAGGTACTGGCCATTTCTTTGGCGGTGTCTGGGATTCTGCAGTTGACACTGTAAAAGGCTGGTTCTGATCTTGATGAAATACTCTTCAAAAGCATTGCTTTTGAAGAGTATTTTTTAAACCCTAGCGAATTTATTGGTTTTACGTTAAAATGAATGTGAATTTGATTATTAAAAAAACTCATAAATGAGTTAATAAATAAACAGGGGGATATGTAGCATGTTAAAGACAGGTACAGATCGTGTAAAACGCGGAATGGCTGAAATGCAAAAGGGCGGCGTCATTATGGACGTTATCAATGCAGAGCAAGCTAAAATTGCCGAAGCTTCCGGAGCAGTAGCCGTTATGGCGTTAGAACGAGTTCCAGCAGATATTCGTGCAGCGGGCGGAGTAGCGCGCATGGCGGATCCTACAATCGTAGAGGAAGTACTAAATGCAGTCAGTATCCCTGTAATGGCGAAAGCTAGAATCGGACATATCGTGGAAGCACGTGTTCTTGAATCAATGGGTGTTGATTACCTTGATGAAAGTGAAGTACTTACTCCTGCGGATGAAGTATTCCACTTGAACAAACGTGATTTCACAGTTCCTTTTGTATGTGGAGCCCGTGATCTTGGGGAAGCTTCCCGCCGTATCGGAGAAGGCGCTTCTATGCTTCGTACAAAGGGTGAGCCTGGAACAGGAAACATCGTGGAAGCTGTTCGCCATATGCGCATGATTCAAGGCCAAATCCGCAAGGTAGCAGCTATGAGTGAAGATGAACTCATGACTGAGGCTAAAAATCTTGGAGCACCATATGAAATCCTTCTTCAAATCAAAAAAGACGGACGACTTCCTGTCGTTAACTTTGCAGCTGGCGGCGTAGCCACTCCTGCAGATGCAGCATTAATGATGGAGTTAGGCGCTGATGGAGTATTTGTCGGATCAGGAATCTTCAAGTCCGAAAACCCTGAGAAATTTGCCCGTGCGATTGTAGAAGCAACCACTCACTACAGAGACTATGAGCTGATTGCTAAACTATCAAAAGGACTCGGTACTGCAATGAAAGGAATCGAGATCTCCACGTTACTTCCTGGAGACCGCATGCAGGAACGAGGCTGGTAAGAAAGGAAGCAACGCGATGATTAAAATTGGTGTTCTTGCCCTGCAAGGCGCTGTGAGAGAACATATTAAAGCTTTGCAAGAAAGCGGCGCAGAAGCAGTGAGCGTAAAGCGTATTGAAGAGTTGAATGATTTGGACGGGCTTGTGATCCCAGGCGGCGAAAGCACTGCGATGAGGCGTCTGATCGATAAATATAATTTCCTTGAACCATTGAAGGAGTTTGCGCAAGAAAAGCCAGTTTTCGGTACATGTGCAGGCCTTATCCTCATGGCAAAACGCATTCAAGGTCAAGACCACGCTCACCTCGAGCTCATTGACATGACCGTTGAGAGAAATGCATTCGGCCGGCAGGTGGACAGCTTTGAAGCTGACTTGCACATTGAGGGTGTAGGCGAAGATGTGAATGGTGTTTTCATCAGAGCTCCTTATATTGTAGAAGTCGGGGAAGAAGTAGAAGTTTTGTCTGTTCATAATGACCGTATCGTTGCTGCAAAACAAGGACACTTCCTATGTGCAGCCTTTCACCCGGAACTGACCGATGATTACCGTCTTCACCAGTTTTTTGTGGAAATGGCATCTCAGAAGAAAAAGGTTATTGCATAAAAGCGGAAAATATTGTACATTACTATACAAACATTATTTGTTAAATCATTGACAGGAACCAGTAGCAAAATGATCTTTGCCTAGAGAGTCGGTGGCTGGTGTAAACCGACCAAAGTCATTTGTGAATCCATCCTTGAGTGGGAAGCTGAAATTATAACGTAAGCTTTCCCGGTATACATTGTCCGTTATCAATGACAAGGTGGCAGGTGTATTTACTTGCAACTAGGGTGGCAACGCGGGTTAACTCTCGTCCCTTTATAGGGACGGGAGTTTTTTGTATTTGTACGCCGAACAATAAGCGGCGGATTTCTTCGTTGCCTTGATTTCCTCGGATCCTCATTTGGGGTATACCAAACTCCGGTCCTCGGAATCAGCGGCGCCTCGAACTCCTTGCTTCTTGTTCGGCTACTCGGGCAAAGCGGCGGATTTCTTCGTTGCCTTGATTTCCTCGGATCCTCATTTGGGGTATACCAAACTCCGGTCCTCGGAATCAGCGGCGCCTCGAACTCCTTGCTTCTTGTTCGGCTACTCGGGCAAAGCGACGGATTTCTTCGTTGCCTTGATTTCCTCGGATCCTCATTTGGGGTATACCAAACTCCGGTCCTCGGAATCAGCGGCGCCTCGAACTCCTTGCTTCTTGTTCGGCTACTCGGGCAAAGCGGCGGATTTCTTCGTTGCCTTGATTTCCTCGGATCCTCATTTGGGGTATACCAAACTCCGGTCCTCGGAATCAGCGGCGCCTCGAACTCCTTGCTTCTTGTTCGGCTACTCGGGCAAAGCGACGGATTTCTTCGTTGCCTCGAACTCCTTGTTTTTTGAACGGATACCGGGCCGCAATTACGGATTTCTTTAGCTATTTGGGTTTTGTCAGAAAAGGTTATTGATTAAAGGAGGAAGAAACATGCTTGATTTGAAATATGTTCGAGCGAATTTTGATGATGTAAAAGAGAAATTGAGCAAACGGGGAGAAGACTTAACAGGCTTGGACCGTTTTGTTGAATTGGATGAAAAGCGCCGTGAACTGATTGGTGAAACAGAAACATTAAAGTCTAAACGTAACGAAGTATCCAAACAGGTAGCGGAATTTAAACGTGAAAAGAAAGATGCCGACCACTTGATCACAGATATGCGTGAAGTGGGAGACCGGATTAAATCCATCGATGACGAGCTGCGCACGGTAGAAGAGGATCTGAACTACCTGATGCTCACGCTGCCGAACCTGCCTCATGAAAGTGTACCGGTTGGTGAAACAGAGGACGATAATGTACCTGTACGCCATTGGGGAGATATTCAGGAGTTTGCATTCGAACCAAAAGCTCACTGGGACTTGGCGACAGATCTAGATATTGTCGATTTTGAAAGAGCTGCTAAAGTAACTGGAAGCCGTTTTGCTTTTTATAAGGGAGCGGGAGCACGCCTTGAACGAGCTTTGATCAACCTTATGATGGACTACCATGAAGATAAACACGGCTATACTGAAATCTTGCCTCCTTACATGGTGAACAGAGAAAGCATGACAGGAACTGGGCAACTGCCGAAGTTTGAGGAAGATGCGTTTAAAATCCGCGAAGAAGATTACTTTTTGGTTCCGACTGCTGAAGTTCCGGTAACCAACCTTCATCGCAATGAAATTTTAACTGCCGAAGAGCTTCCGAAAGGTTATGTTGCTTACAGCGCTTGTTTCCGATCTGAAGCGGGATCTGCTGGCCGTGATACACGCGGTCTCATCCGTCAGCATCAGTTTAATAAAGTAGAGCTTGTCCGTTTTGTGAAACCGGAAGAGTCTTATGAAGAGCTTGAAAAGCTGACAGGCCATGCAGAAAAAATTCTTCAGCTGTTAAAGCTTCCATATCGTGTACTGAGCATGTGTACAGCTGATTTAGGATTTACCGCTGCGAAGAAGTACGATATTGAAGTATGGCTGCCGAGCTACGGAACGTACCGTGAAATTTCTTCTTGTTCTAACTTTGAAAGCTTTCAGGCGAGAAGGGCGCAAATCCGCTTCCGCCGCGAAGCGAAAGGAAAACCGGAATTTGTTCATACACTGAACGGATCAGGACTGGCAATCGGCCGTACTGTAGCTGCCATCCTCGAGAATTATCAGCAGGAAGACGGCTCTATCGTCATCCCTGAAGTGCTTCGCCCATATATGGGGAACAAAGAAGTTATCAAGTAAAAAGAGAAAGGGAAGGATTTACTCCTTCCTTTTTCATTTTTTTATAAAAGAATGTTGACATATAATTGAGTCACATGGTATTATTATTTTTGTCAGTAAGACCACGGAGGTATACCCAAGTCCGGCTGAAGGGATCGGTCTTGAAAACCGACAGGGGTGTAACAACCCGCGGGGGTTCGAATCCCTCTACCTCCTCCATACATAATTTCAACATCTGCCGCTGTGCAGATGTTTTTTTAATGTCTTCAGATGAGTTTGATATAAAAAAAGTGCCTCCCGCTGTGTAACGGGGGCACTTTTTTTATAGAGTCGATTGCATAGAAGTAATGTCCAGCTCCAGTGCTTGTCGGACCTTAACAGGGCGCTTGCGCTTTCCTATAACCGGACTTCTCTTTTGGCTTCAATCTTTTGGCCGATCTTCGCCATAATTCTTTCGAGTGATTCAGGATCATGAAGCAGATCGTAATCATTGATGTTCAAGCGAAGGACGGGGCAGATGCTGAAGTTAGAAATCCATTGTTCGTATCGTTCATACATCTCTTCCCAATATTCAACAGGTGTATCCTGTTCCATCTGACGGCCACGCTGTTTAATGCGCTGCAAGATATCATCAAGCGATCCTTCGAGATGGATCAGAACATCCGGGTGGGGGAAATAAGGGGTCATGACCATTGCCTCAAACAGACGCGTATATGTATCATAATCCACTTCGGACATTGTCCCTTTATCGTAATGCATTTTTGCAAAGATGCCTGTATCCTCATAGATTGACCGGTCCTGAATAAAGCCTCCGCCGTATTCAAACATTCTCTTCTGCTCTTTAAAACGTTCAGCCAGAAAGAAAATCTGAAGATGAAAGCTCCATCGCTTAAAATCTTTATAAAATTTATCCAGGTACGGATTGTTGTCGACCTTTTCCATTGATGTTCTGAAGTTCAAGGCTTGAGCGAGAGCTGAAGTCAGTGTAGATTTACCTGCTCCGACCGTACCTGCGACAGTGATGACTGCATCTGAGGGAATGTTGTATTTTTCGGCTAAATTCATCGAGTCAGTTCTCCTTTATGCAAGGTGGCTTCAATCGCAGCAAATATCTTTTCCTTATCACTGCTTTGAGTGACAAAATCCAGTTCATCACCATTAAAAGATAGAACAGGGATCTCAGGATGCTCGTTTTGAAAAGCCGCCATAAACATTTCGTAATCATTGATGAGTCTCATTAAGTATGATGGATCGATCTGCTTCTCGATATTTCTGCCCCGAAGTTCTATGCGTTCCAGCAGCGTATCAAGGCTGGCGTTCAGATAGATTATCATATTGGGCACGGGCATGTCTTTCGTGAGAATATCGAAAATCTGCATATATTTATTATAATGATCGGCGGCGAGTGTCTGGCCCGCAAAGATGCGGTTTTTAAAAATATGATAATCAGCCACAACCGGAATGTCTTGATTTAAGTAGTGTGTTTGTATATCTTCAAGCTGTTTGTAGCGGTTGCATAAGAAGAACATCTCTGTTTGGAAACTCCATTCTTCGATGTTATCGTAAAACTTCCCCAAGAACGGATTTTCTTCAACGATCTCTTTCAACAGCTTAAATTTATAGTGTTCTGAGATGGCTTTTGCTAATGATGTTTTTCCAACACCAATCGGCCCTTCAACTGCAATAAAGGGGGTAGAATTCATGCTGCTTTTCCTCCCTATTTTCAATTACAAAAAAATAACAGACAGAAAATATTGTAGCATATGAAGGGCGGAGGGAATAGAACAAAATACTGTTAAATTAAAATCTTCTTCATTCTATAGAATTGTCCGTTTATTATTTTGTTCCGCCTCTTTTATGATTTTTTTAAAGTTAAGTTCATGGCTAGAGGAAGTATCGGCTCTCAATGTATTTTTTATTAAAAGAATAGCCCGTTCATTATCTTCAGAAATATTGGAAGCGGAGCAGTCTTCCGGCACATAAAGCGTGAAATCACGCATGAATGCATCGTTTGCCGAGAACAGGACACAAATGTTGCCAGCCAAGCCCGCGAGTATTAAGGTTGTTATTTTCATATCATGCAGCAGCGTGGATAATGGTGTTGAAAAGAAGGCCGAATGCATGGGTTTAATAATGAAAAAATCGTTATCTTCAGGCACGAGCTGCTCGACAAATTCTTTCCCTTCCTTTTCAAGGCAGTAATTGACCAGTTTCTTTCGGTCGGACTGCCATTTTCCGAAATTATCGTTCACATAGATAACCGGAATGCCGTTCTCTTTCGCTTTACTTTTGAGATCTGCGATGTTCGGGGCAATAGGCAATGCCTGTTCAATAAGCATATGGCCTTCCGGAAAATCAAAATCATTGATGACATCAATAATAAGGAGAGCAACTGGTGGATAAGATGGTGTTGAGGACAAGTGAAATCCACTCCTTTAAAGTCTGTTTTGCACATCCATAACTATTCCTTTCTTTATTATTGGCCAAACCTTATGTATAATCACATAAAATAAGAAGATGGAGTCGGAATCATGCTTCAAAACGAAAAAGATGAACAATATATGTTACTGGCTATGAAAGAAGCCAGAAAAGCAGAAGAACTGGGTGAAGTTCCGATCGGCGCTGTATTGGTAATGGAAGATGAGGTAATCGCTGCCGCTTATAACCGCCGTGAAATAGAACACCGTTCAGTTGCTCATGCTGAATTGATCGCTATTGATCAAGCATGCAAGAGCAAAGGGGCATGGCGGCTTACCGGAAGCACGCTGTATGTTACCCTGGAGCCTTGTGCCATGTGTGCAGGAGCAATTGTGCTCTCGAGAGTCGACCGTGTTGTCTATGGCGCACATGATCCAAAAGGCGGCTGTGCAGGAACGTTGATGAACCTTTTGCAGGAGGAGCGCTTCAATCACCAATGTGAAGTTGTTCCGGGCGTGCGCGGGCAGGAGTGCAGTGAGATGCTGTCTTCTTTTTTCAGGGGACTCAGAAAACGGAACAAGGAAAAGAAAAAAAATCAGAGCAGTCTTTGATGGGAATACCTGGTACGGGTTGATTTTTTAACGTATGCGTTGTATACTTAATCTTGCACATTTGATATGTGCTCAAACAACGTTATACACTTTGTCGCGCTAGGCGGGGAGGTAGCGGTGCCCTGTACTCGCAATCCGCTGTAGCGAGGCTGAATTCCTCTCCTCGGTTAGTCCTGCGTATGGTCTGACGCAAGTAAGTGGTGTTGACATTCGGGTCCTGCGCAACGGAGACCCATGAACCCTGTCAGGTCCGGAAGGAAGCAGCAGTAAGTGGTCATCTTCGTGTGCCGTGGGGCAGCCTGGATCGAGCTAACTGCTTGCGTAACGCATAGGTTGGCTACACCAAAGAGAGGTGCGCGGCATTTTATATATTCAAACAACAACTCACTCCTTATGGGGTGAGTTTTTTGTTCGTTTTCAGTATAATAGAAGATAGAGCAAATTGACGAAATGAATGAAGGAGGGCATGGGATGAGCTATCAAGCGCTTTACCGTGTCTGGCGGCCGCAGTCCTTTCATGATGTGGTCGGTCAGGAACATATCACCAAGACAATCCAGAACGCACTAATGCAGGACAAGCTTTCCCATGCCTATTTATTCTCAGGCCCGAGGGGAACCGGAAAAACAAGTGCAGCAAAGATCATAGCAAAAGCAGTAAACTGTGAAAAAGCCCCTACAGCGGAACCATGCAATGAGTGTGATAACTGTATTGGAATCACGAACGGTTCGATCTCTGATGTATTAGAGATTGACGCAGCATCAAACACCGGGGTAGACGACATCCGGGATATCCGCGACAAGGTAAAATTTGCCCCGTCAACTGTCCGCTATAAGGTTTACATTATTGACGAGGTACACATGCTTTCAACCGGAGCGTTTAACGCATTGCTTAAAACACTGGAAGAACCTCCACCGCATGTTATCTTTATACTTGCTACAACAGAGCCTCATAAAATTCCGCTGACCATCATTTCACGGTGCCAAAGGTTCGATTTCAAACGCATTTCCAGCCAGTCGATCGTGGACAGGATGAAAACGATCCTGGACTCCAACAGCATTATTCCTGATGATGACGCCCTGCATCTGCTTGCCCGGGCAGCAGAAGGCGGAATGCGTGACGCACTCAGCCTGCTTGATCAGGCAATATCCTACAGTGAAGATGAAGTCAGGGTAGAAGACGTTCTTGCTGTAACCGGAGCAGTGTCCCAGGGATTCTTGTCGCAAGTGGCAGCAGCCTTCAAAGAACAGGATGTCGCAAAAGCACTCCATGTTGCCGGCCGGCTAATGGCTGAAGGAAAAGACCCTGTCCGGTTTATCACGGATTTGATCTATTATTACCGTGACATGCTTTTATATCAGACAGCTCCTGGACTTGAAGAAGTGCTGGACCGTGTAAAAGTCGATGAAGAATTTAAGGAGCTGTCACAGGAAACGGACCGTACATGGATCTACAAGGTTATAGAACTCCTTAACCAGTCTCAGCAGGAAATGAAATGGACAAACCATCCTAAGATTTTCCTCGAGCTTTCCCTGATTAAAATCTGTCAGGAAGAACGACAGGAATCAGCGGGAGCGGGACAGGAGCTTTTAAAGAAAATAGAAGTACTGGAACAGCAGGTGAAGGAACTAAAAGAAAAAGGGGTAGCCCTTGCTCCAGCTGATCCTTCTACCCCTGCTGTCCAGGAAAAGAAAACCTTCCGTACAGCAGGCAGGGGGAGCGGCACGAATACAGGCCGTATAAAAGAAATGCTGAAAAAAGCTTCGAAACCGAATTTGGTCCAATTGAAAAACAATTGGGGAGCGATCATGGAAAAGATAAAATCGGAAAAAGTGAGTGTCTACGCCCTTTTATCCGGCGCTGAACCGGTTGCTTGTTCCGAACAGGATGTCCTGTTGTCTTTCCAGCATGAAATTCACAGCCAAATGGCTTCATCCGACAATATTCGAAGCTGTGTAGAAGGCGTGATTTATAGTACAATAGGGAAGTCCCTAACGATGTTAACCATCCTGCAGCCGGAATGGGATACTGTGAAAAAAGAATTCATCCAGCAGCAGCAGCGCGGGGACGGCAACAGCCAAGCTGAAGCGGAAGATCCTTTAATTGCGGAAGCCAAAAAGCTGTTTGGTGAAGAATTAATTGAAATAAAAGAATAAACCTTTAGGAGGACGATACGTATGATGCGTGGCGGCGGAAACATGAACAATATGATGAAACAAATGCAGAAGATGCAAAAGGAAATGGCAAAAGCCCAGGAAGATCTTAAGGATAAGAAAGCTGAAGGAACAGCTGGCGGCGGAATGGTTACTGTTATTGCCAACGGCCATAAAGAAGTACTCGAAGTTAATATTAAAGAAGATGTAGTGGATCCTGAAGATATCGAAATGCTTCAAGACTTAGTGCTTGCAGCAACGAACGATGCTTTGAAAAAAGTAGATGAGCTTGTGAACCAGGATATGGGTAAATTCACTAAAGGGTTAAACATACCGGGATTATTCTAGGGGGCGGAACATGCATTACCCAGAGCCAATATCAAAGCTGATCGACAGCTTTATGAAATTGCCAGGGATCGGACCAAAAACGGCGGTCCGTCTGGCATTTTTCGTATTAGAGATGCGCGAAGACGATGTACTCGATTTCGGCCGTGCCCTCGTCAACGCTAAACGGAATTTAATCTATTGCACCAACTGCTTCCATATTACGGACCGTGATCCATGCATGATCTGCGACGATTCCAGCAGGGACCGTACGACCATTTGTGTCGTTCATGATTCAAAAGATGTGATAGCTATGGAAAAAATGAAGGACTTTAGAGGGCTTTATCACGTGCTGCATGGCTCCATATCTCCAATAGAAGGAATTGGGCCGGAGGATATCAAGATTGCCGAGCTGTTAAAACGGCTTTCCGATGATACCATCCAGGAAATTATACTGGCCACCGACCCTAATATTGAGGGAGAGGCAACTGCCATGTATATTGCCCGTCTGCTGAAGCCGACCGGCATTAAGGTTACACGTATCGCTCATGGCTTGCCAGTAGGCGGAGATCTGGAATATGCCGACGAGGTGACGTTATCTAAAGCAATGGAAGGCAGACGTGAAATTTAAAAAAAGGAGACACACAGCATGTTTTTCTCCCGAAAAGGACGTTTAAGAAAAGCAGGGGATGAACGTCTTCTAGAAACTCTCCAACAAGTAAAATCAGTATGGACGCACCAGAAAGGTCTGGTGGAAAGAAGCGTCGAGCCTTCTGAACAGGTTATATATGAACTTAAGCTCGCTGAGGCCAAGTATCTGTTTCTCTTAAAAGAGGCTAAAATAAGAAAAGTAACCACAGGAAGACTGAAATAGTCTTCCTGTTCTTTTTTTGGGACATCCCCCATACATTTACTATAAAAGAAGCTGGGGGATGATAACTATGGAACCCGTGATGGTCATTTCCATTCTCGGTAGTGCAATTCTGCTGCTCCTGTTGATCGGGGCGCCGTTAAAACCATTAAGGTGGACAGGTCAGATGCTCATCAGATTATCCATCGGAGCTTTGCTGCTGTTCTTTTTGAACACTGCCGGTGCATCCTATGATATACACGTGCCGATCAATGCGGCTACTGTCTTCATATCAGGGCTGCTTGGCTTGCCAGGCCTTGCCTCACTTGCAGCCATTCAATATTTTATCGTAGGATAGCCCTCTTGCTGCCGAGCAATTTGTTCGGCAATCAGAGGGTCTCTTTTTTATTTTGAAAAAAACTCTTGCAACGTATGAATAAGGGTGGTATATTTATTGAGCTGCTTCTTTTGCTTGCTGACTAAGTCAGTAACCAAAAAACTTTTTCAAAAAAGTTGTTGACTTGGTAGGTGCCCATGTGGTATTCTAATAAAGTCGCCAAAACGAGCGGCACAAACAAAATGTTCTTTGAAAACCAAACAAAAGCCAGGTAAGTCAGGGATTTTACAATCCCATCAATTTCTTATTTTTAAACATTAAGAGCTATATCAAACACTTTATTGGAGAGTTTGATCCTGGCTCAGGATGAACGCTGGCGGCGTGCCTAATACATGCAAGTCGAGCGAACCAAAGAGAGCTTGCTCTCTGAGGTTAGCGGCGGACGGGTGAGTAACACGTGGGTAACCTGCCTGTAAGACGGGGATAACTTCGGGAAACCGAAGCTAATACCGGATGATAAAGAGAAACGCCTGTTTCTCTTTTGAAAGTCGGCCTTGTGCTGACGCTTACAGATGGGCCCGCGGCGCATTAGCTAGTTGGTGAGGTAACGGCTCACCAAGGCGACGATGCGTAGCCGACCTGAGAGGGTGATCGGCCACACTGGGACTGAGACACGGCCCAGACTCCTACGGGAGGCAGCAGTAGGGAATCTTCGGCAATGGACGAAAGTCTGACCGAGCAACGCCGCGTGAGCGATGAAGGCCTTCGGGTCGTAAAGCTCTGTTGTCAGAGAAGAACAAGTACCGGAGTAACTGCCGGTACCTTGACGGTACCTGACCAGAAAGCCACGGCTAACTACGTGCCAGCAGCCGCGGTAATACGTAGGTGGCAAGCGTTATCCGGAATTATTGGGCGTAAAGCGCGCGCAGGCGGTTCTTTAAGTCTGATGTGAAAGCCCACGGCTCAACCGTGGAGGGTCATTGGAAACTGGGGAACTTGAGTGCAGGAGAGAAAAGTGGAATTCCACGTGTAGCGGTGAAATGCGTAGAGATGTGGAGGAACACCAGTGGCGAAGGCGGCTTTTTGGCCTGTAACTGACGCTGAGGCGCGAAAGCGTGGGGAGCAAACAGGATTAGATACCCTGGTAGTCCACGCCGTAAACGATGAGTGCTAGGTGTTGGGGGGTTCCACCCTCAGTGCTGACGTTAACACATTAAGCACTCCGCCTGGGGAGTACGACCGCAAGGTTGAAACTCAAAGGAATTGACGGGGGCCCGCACAAGCAGTGGAGCATGTGGTTTAATTCGAAGCAACGCGAAGAACCTTACCAGGTCTTGACATCCTCTGACCATCCTAGAGATAGGACTTTCCCCTTCGGGGGACAGAGTGACAGGTGGTGCATGGTTGTCGTCAGCTCGTGTCGTGAGATGTTGGGTTAAGTCCCGCAACGAGCGCAACCCTTGACCTTAGTTGCCAGCATTCAGTTGGGCACTCTAAGGTGACTGCCGGTGACAAACCGGAGGAAGGTGGGGATGACGTCAAATCATCATGCCCCTTATGACCTGGGCTACACACGTGCTACAATGGGTGGTACAAAGGGTTGCAAAGCCGCGAGGCCGAGCCAATCCCAAAAAGCCACTCTCAGTTCGGATTGTAGGCTGCAACTCGCCTACATGAAGCCGGAATTGCTAGTAATCGCGGATCAGCATGCCGCGGTGAATACGTTCCCGGGCCTTGTACACACCGCCCGTCACACCACGAGAGTTTGTAACACCCGAAGTCGGTGGGGTAACCTTTTAGGAGCCAGCCGCCGAAGGTGGGACAGATGATTGGGGTGAAGTCGTAACAAGGTAGCCGTATCGGAAGGTGCGGCTGGATCACCTCCTTTCTATGGAGACATGAGTGCACTTAGATGCCTCATGAACTTACCTGAGCTTTTGTTTGGTTTTGAAAGAACATCGTTTCTTTCAAACAATAGAGGTTATGTGACGCATTTTTTTGCGCGCACGGACCATGTTCCTTGAAAACTAGATAACGAAACATCCAAACAAAGCCAACTAATTCATTAGTTGTGCGCTGATTTAGTAACAATTAAGACGATTCAGCAGCGACAAGATCGAGGAAGCGAAGTTCTGGAGGAGCGGAGTGTAGTTCGCCTACATGAGCACCGGAAGAACAAAGCTGACGAAGAGATTGGAAGCTGATCAATCGTCGATAAAGGTTAAGCTAGAAAGGGCGCACGGTGGATGCCTTGGCACTAGGAGCCGAAGAAGGACGGGACGAACACCGATATGCCTCGGGGAGCTGTAAGTAAGCATTGATCCGGGGATTTCCGAATGGGGGAACCCACCATCCGTAATGGGATGGTATCCATATCTGAATACATAGGATATGAGAAGGCAGACCCGGGGAACTGAAACATCTAAGTACCCGGAGGAAGAGAAAGCAAATGCGATTTCCTGAGTAGCGGCGAGCGAAACGGAATCAGCCCAAACCAGAGGGCTTGCCCTCTGGGGTTGTAGGACACTCAACATGGAGTTACAAAGGAACGGGGTAGATGAAGCGGTCTGGAAAGGCCAGCCAAAGAAGGTAACAGCCCTGTAGTTGAAACTTCGTTCCCTCCTGAGTGGATCCTGAGTACGGCGGGACACGTGAAACCCCGTCGGAATCCGGGAGGACCATCTCCCAAGGCTAAATACTCCCTAGTGACCGATAGTGAACCAGTACCGTGAGGGAAAGGTGAAAAGCACCCCGGAAGGGGAGTGAAAGAGATCCTGAAACCGTGTGCCTACAAGTAGTTGGAGCCCATTAACGGGTGACAGCGTGCCTTTTGTAGAATGAACCGGCGAGTTACGATAACGTGCAAGGTTAAGCTGATAAGGCGGAGCCGCAGCGAAAGCGAGTCTGAATAGGGCGCCATAGTACGTTGTCGTAGACCCGAAACCGTGTGATCTACCCATGTCCAGGGTGAAGTTCAGGTAACACTGAATGGAGGCCCGAACCCACGCACGTTGAAAAGTGCGGGGATGAGGTGTGGGTAGGGGTGAAATGCCAATCGAACACGGAGATAGCTGGTTCTCCCCGAAATAGCTTTAGGGCTAGCCTCGCGGCTAGAGTCCTGGAGGTAGAGCACTGATTGGACTAGGGGCCCCCACAGGGTTACCGAATTCAGTCAAACTCCGAATGCCAGAGACTTATCCGCGGGAGTCAGACTGCGAGTGATAAGATCCGTAGTCAAGAGGGAAACAGCCCAGACCATCAGCTAAGGTCCCAAAGTATACGTTAAGTGGGAAAGGATGTGGAGTTGCCCAGACAACCAGGATGTTGGCTTAGAAGCAGCCACCATTTAAAGAGTGCGTAATAGCTCACTGGTCGAGTGACTCTGCGCCGAAAATGTACCGGGGCTAAACGTATCACCGAAGCTATGGATTGTACCGTAAGGTACAGTGGTAGGGGAGCGTTCGAAGTGCAGTGAAGTCAGACCGGAAGGACTGGTGGAGCGCTTTGAAGTGAGAATGCCGGTATGAGTAGCGAAAGACAAGTGAGAATCTTGTCCATCGAAAGCCTAAGGTTTCCTGAGGAAGGCTCGTCCGCTCAGGGTTAGTCGGGACCTAAGCCGAGGCCGAAAGGCGTAGGCGATGGCCAACAGGTTGAAATTCCTGTACCACCTCCTTTCCGTTTGAACGACGGGGGGACGCAGGAAGGTAGGGAGAGCGCGCGATTGGAAATGCGCGTCTAAGCAGTTAGGCTGATTGTGAGGCAAATCCCGCAATCGTGAAGGCTGAGCTGTGACGGCGAGGGAAATTACAGTACCGAAGTCCCTGATCCTACACTGCCAAGAAAAGCCTCTAGTGAGGAAAGAGGTGCCCGTACCGCAAACCGACACAGGTAGGCGAGGAGAGAATCCTAAGATGATCGGGAGAACTCTCGTTAAGGAACTCGGCAAAATGACCCCGTAACTTCGGGAGAAGGGGTGCTCTGATAGGGTTAACGCCCGAGAGAGCCGCAGTGAATAGATCCAAGCGACTGTTTAGCAAAAACACAGGTCTCTGCGAAGCCGCAAGGCGAAGTATAGGGGCTGACACCTGCCCGGTGCTGGAAGGTTAAGAGGAGGGGTTATCCCTTACGGGAGAAGCTCTGAATTGAAGCCCCAGTAAACGGCGGCCGTAACTATAACGGTCCTAAGGTAGCGAAATTCCTTGTCGGGTAAGTTCCGACCCGCACGAAAGGTGTAACGACTTGGATACTGTCTCAACGAGAGACCCGGTGAAATTATAGTACCTGTGAAGATGCAGGTTACCCGCGACAGGACGGAAAGACCCCATGGAGCTTTACTGCAGCTTGATATTGGATTTTGGTACAGTTTGTACAGGATAGGTAGGAGCCTGAGAAGTCGGAGCGCCAGCTTCGATGGAGGCGTCGGTGGGATACTACCCTGACTGTATTGAAATTCTAACCTGGAACCGTGATCCGGTTCGGAGACAGTGTCAGGTGGGCAGTTTGACTGGGGCGGTCGCCTCCTAAATTGTAACGGAGGCGCCCAAAGGTTCCCTCAGAATGGTTGGAAATCATTCGCAGAGTGTAAAGGCACAAGGGAGCTTGACTGCGAGACCTACAAGTCGAGCAGGGACGAAAGTCGGGCTTAGTGATCCGGTGGTTCCGCATGGAAGGGCCATCGCTCAACGGATAAAAGCTACCCTGGGGATAACAGGCTTATCTCCCCCAAGAGTCCACATCGACGGGGAGGTTTGGCACCTCGATGTCGGCTCATCGCATCCTGGGGCTGAAGTAGGTCCCAAGGGTTGGGCTGTTCGCCCATTAAAGCGGTACGCGAGCTGGGTTCAGAACGTCGTGAGACAGTTCGGTCCCTATCCGTCGCGGGCGCAGGAAATTTGAGAGGAGCTGTCCTTAGTACGAGAGGACCGGGATGGACACACCGCTGGTGTACCAGTTGTTCCGCCAGGGGCATAGCTGGGTAGCTACGTGTGGACGGGATAAGTGCTGAAAGCATCTAAGCATGAAGCCCCCCTCAAGATGAGATTTCCCATCACGTTAAGTGAGTAAGACCCCTTAGAGATGATGAGGTTGATAGGTCTGGTGTGGAAGCGTGGTGACACGTGGAGCTGACAGATACTAATCGGTCGAGGGCTTATCCTTAAAATAATCAGAAGTTTGGATGAAGAAGTTATCTAGTTTTGAGGGAATATACCTCAAAATATGTCTGGTGGCGATAGCGAAGAGGTCACACCCGTTCCCATACCGAACACGGAAGTTAAGCTCTTCAGCGCCGATGGTAGTTGGGGGCTTCCCCCTGTAAGAGTAGGACGTTGCCGGGCAAGAACGAAGCACTGCTGGAAAGATTCCAGCAGTGCTTTTTTGTATGTTCTTTTTTGTGACAATGATGGGTTTGGCATGTAAAGGGTGAAAAGTCGCACGTAAAGTCTCCATTCCCGCATGTAAACACTTCAAAGTCGCACGTAAAAGGGCCGAAGCCGCATGTAAACCGTACAAACCCGCAAGTAACGATTCCGAATCAACAAAGTAGAACCTTCAAATCCTTATCCATTAGCCACAAAAAGAGGATTTTTAAAGAGAACACGAAAGGATAAAGCCTATACAAACTAATTACTTGTTCTATTTTTCATAAAACCATCGAGGGATCAACCCAATAAGTATGAAAATGACGTGATATGCAAGTAAATCTTGTCGAATCGCAAGTAACGGCTGTGAAATCGCAAGTAAACGCTGTCGAACCGCAAGTAAACAAGCCAACGCCGCAAGTAATCCCACTAAATCCGCAAGTAACGATCCATTCAGCCAACGGAATCCAATCATACAGTCAGAAGCCATTACTTTTACCATCTTGTCCTTCGAGCATAGAATATTTATTTCACTGAACCGGCCGGGAAGGCTTTAATTTTCCAAGACAGACACGAACAAATTCTGTTTCACATACATTGAACTAGAGCCTAAACAGAAACGAAGATTAATAAGGTACGAGAGTATAGATCGGAGGAACTCTGGGAAGAATGAAGTAATGGAGGTGGATGAAAATGAAATCATCATTGAAACCAACAGGGGAAATGTGTTTAATATGCGAGGAGCATAAGCAGACTGGTATTCATATTTTACATCAATACATTTGTATGGACTGCGAGGAAAAAATAGTTTCTGCTGAAACCAATGACGAGTATTACAAACACTATTTAAATCAATTAAGAAAACTAAAATTAGTTAATTCTTCTGTATAAAACAGGCCATGTTGGCCTGTTTTTCTCTTTGGAGCGAAAAGCAGAGAGGTTTGAGATATGCTAAAATAGAAGGATAAACAGTAACTTCATGCAAGAAAAAAGGATTGCACATGATAAATGAACAAAGAACTCCCTTATATGATGCCCTCATACGGCATAGCCATAAAACAAAATGGTCCTTTCATGTTCCAGGTCATAAAAATGGAGCCATCGGTTTTGGCGGCAAGCAAAACAAAACCTTTGCCTCCGTTCTTCCTATAGATGTGACGGAGCTGACTGGACTGGATGATCTGCATGAACCATCTGAAGCCATTCAGGAGGCGCAAGTGTTGACGGCTTCCTTGTATGGCGTTAACTCCAGTTATTTTTTAGTGGGAGGAAGTACCGCGGGAAACCTGGTCATGCTTTTGTCCGCTTTTCAAGAGAATGATGTAGTGTTCGTTCAGCGCAATTGCCATAAGTCTGTCTTAAACGGGCTTGAGCTGGCAGGGCTGCAGCCGGTGTTTCTCTCTCCGGGCATCGATCCGGTTGGCCAGTTTGCCACGGGTCTTACTCTTGAAGTGGTAAAAGAAGGTATAAGGAAGTTTCCGGCAGCCAAAGGCATTATGCTGACTAACCCCAACTATTATGGAATGTCGGTAGATCTTAAGGAAATAATTCATTATTTGCACGAGAACGGACTGGTTGTACTGGTGGATGAGGCCCATGGAGCCCACTTTGGACGGGATGGGCAGTTTCCCGAAAGTTCACTTGAAGCTGGAGCTGACATGGTTGTTCATTCTGCTCATAAAACATTGCCTGCTATGACCATGGGTGCGTACTTGCATTTCAATAGTTTTCGTATTGATGAAAAGAGGGTAAAACATTATTTACAAGCCCTTCAATCCAGTTCGCCATCTTATCCCATCATGGCCTCGCTGGATTTGGCCAGAGCCTATTTAGCCAGACTGACTCCAAGGGATTTTAATGAAATAAAAAAAGATGGTGATCATTTCCGGAAAGCTCTGAACCGTATTCCTCAACTAAATGTGCTGACTGCTTCGGCCGGCTGCGTGATGGACCCTCTAAAAGTTACCGTACAGAGCACGACGGGTCTTACCGGATATGAGCTGCAGGAGAAGCTAGAGGAGAAGGGGATTTTTACGGAACTCGCAGATCCCATGAATGTCCTGTTTGTTCTGCCCCTTGGAAGGATACCGGATCTCAGCGCATTGATTGAAGCCATTCAAGGCGCCCTGTCAGACGGGATGTTTCACAAGGAACATTCTCGAATCCCTTTACAGAGGGAAGGGACAGGCATCAGCCCCCTTGCAGTAAGCTATAAAGAGATGCTTAAGATGGAGAGTGCAGAAATATGGATATCCCACTCCTCCGGACACATAGCTGCCCAGTCCGTTATTCCATATCCGCCCGGCATTCCTTTGATTGCCAAGGGAGAACGAATTTCTGATGAAATGGTGAAAAACTACCAATATCTATTAGAGCAGGGCGCCCGTTTTCAGGGAGGCCAAGGCAAAAAAATAAACGTATATGCTGAACAGAAGGAAGAATAGACGTGAACGGATTATTTATTACGATAGAGGGCCCGGATGGCTCAGGAAAATCAACACAGATTAAAAAACTGGCTGATTATTTAGAAGAAAGCCGTATTCCATATCTTTTAACCCGTGAACCGGGAGGAACAGCGGTCAGCGACCGGATCCGCTCTTTGATTTTAGATCCGGCTCACCCAGAAATGGCGGATGAGACGGAAGTGCTGCTGTATGCCGCTTCACGGGCACAGCATGTGAAAGAAAAAATTGTTCCGGCGTTGCAGGAGGGCACACTGGTACTGTGTGACCGTTTTGTCGATGCGTCCATTGCCTATCAAGCCTATGGACTCGGTATTCCTGTGGAGGACGTCACCGCGATCAATCGCTTTGCAACAGGTGGATTAAGCCCGGACCGAAGCTACCTCATCGATATTTCTCCTGAAGCAGGCAGGGAACGGATGGTCAGCCGATATACTGAAGAAGGACTTGACCGTATAGAGCAGAAACAGCTGGAGTATCATGAGAGAGTAAGATCAGGATTCAGGAAAATTTACTCAGAAAACAAGGAACGTTTTCTTCTTGTAGATGGAAACCAGACTATAGACCAAGTTTTTGATGTCATCAAAAAGGATATTAAACTTCTTCTAGCGAACCGATATAACTAATAAATAACAGGAGGGAAAAGTATGAAAATGATCATTGCGGTGGTTCAGGATAAGGATAGCAGCCGTTTGGCGGATGCGCTTGTTAAACATGAGTTCCGTGCGACCAAGCTGGCGACGACCGGAGGCTTCCTTAAAGCAGGGAATACGACGTTCATGATTGGTGTGGAAGATCAGCAAGTGGACCGTGTAATGGACATCATCAAAGAGAACTGCAAGAGCCGCAATCAGCTGGTTGCCCCTGTATCGCCGATGGGCGGTAATGCTGATGCATACGTTCCCTATCCTGTTGAAGTAGAAGTTGGAGGAGCCACTGTATTTGTTCTTCCTGTGGAAAGCTTTCAGCAGTTTTAAAATGACGGAGGAATCAAAATGAAAATTGGCCAAGATCCCCGCCCTTTAATCGATACGAAACAAAAAGAAGGAAAGCTCAGCGGAAAAAGCGGACATGCTTTTGGCGAAGCTGTTACGAGCCATCAGGAAAAGCTGCAGTCCGATCAGCTAGGCACTCTTTTTAAGGACGTAGAGAAGCAGGGGCAGCGGCTTGCTCAGTATCAGACCATGAGAGATTTTAATCAGTATAAACAGCTTGTGCAGCGTTTTGTAAAAGAAGCTGTTGATTTTGGCATGAATCTGAAACAGAGCCGCGGCTGGAACAGCCAGGGAAGGCAGCAGACCACGAGACTTGTCCAAGAAGTAGATACGAAGCTTCTGGAAATGACAGATTTGATGTTGAAAAAGGAAGAAAAATCAATCGGCCTGCTCGATAAGATCGGTGAAGTCAAAGGTCTTTTGATTAATCTGTATACGTAGGTGGAAAAAAAATGAGCTGGGAACAATTAAGTGAACGGCAGCCAAGAGCTGTAAAAACGTTAACGAATAGTGTTAAGAAAGATCGTCTCGCTCATGCTTATGTGTTTGAGGGGGGCCATGGAACAGGAAAAATGGATATGGCCCTGCAGCTCGCAAAAACATTTTTGTGCAGGGAAACAACAAGTGTTGAACCATGCGGAGAATGTAAGGATTGTAAGAGGATCGACTCAGGAAATCATCCGGACGTTCATATCGTCCAGCCTGAAGGGCAATCCATTAAAATTGATCAGATCCGCGGTCTTCAAAAGGAATTTGCTTATCATGGAATGGAATCAGATAAAAAAGTATACATTGTTGAACATTCCGATCGTATGACGGTACAGGCCGCAAACAGCCTGCTTAAATTTTTGGAAGAACCGACGTCATCCACGATCGCCTTTTTATTGACAGAACAGGTGCATCGTCTGCTGGAAACCATTCTTTCCAGGTCACAGGTTGTTTCCTTTTCCCCTCTTCCGCCAGAACAGCTTGTGAAATCTTTGCAGGAAGAAGATATCTCTTTGCCTATGGCTGCTATGGCAGCTGCATTAACGAGTGATAAGTCAGAAGCACTCGAAATTTGTAGGCAAGAGTGGTTTGCACAAGCACGAGACAAAGTGATACAATTAACTGAAGAGTTGAGAACTCGTCCCAGCCAGGTATTTGTTTCATTACAGGATAACTGGTTGTCGTTTTTTAAGGAAAAAGATCAACTCGACAATGCATTAAGCCTTTTACTGATCTGGTACAAAGATCTTTTATTTATACAGCTTTCAGAGCCGGAGCACCTGGTATTTGTCGATCAGCGGCAAGCGTTAGAGCAGCAAGCTCTACATACCTCACAGAAAAGAATCAGTGAGAAAATGCTGGCTATCTTAACAGCCAAGCAACGTCTAGGTGCAAACGTAAACCCCCAGCTCCTGATGGAGCAGCTGGTGTTACGATTACGGGAGGGATAAAAGCCTGTGTATGAAGTAGTCGGAGTCCGTTTTAAAAAAGCGGGAAAAATATACTATTTCGATCCTGGCGACCTTGATATCATAAAGGATACATTCGTAATTGTTGAAACAGCGCGCGGAATTGAGTACGGAAAAGTCGTCATAGACAAGAAGCAAGTTGGGGAGAATGATGTTGTACTTCCTTTAAAAAAGGTAGTAAGAAGCGCAAACGAGAAAGATACACTTGCGGTTGATGAAAACAAAAAAGCTGCCCAAAATGCTTTTGAACTGTGTACGGAAAAAATAACCGAGCATAAGCTTGACATGAAATTGGTAGATGTCGAATATACCTTTGACCGAAATAAAGTCATTTTTTATTTCACTGCAGATGGACGCATCGATTTTAGGGAACTGGTTAAAGATCTCGCTTCCATTTTTCGGACGCGGATCGAGCTTCGGCAAATCGGAGTCCGTGATGAAGCAAAAATGCTCGGAGGCATCGGCCCATGCGGAAGAATGCTGTGCTGTTCCACTTTTCTTGGTGATTTTGAACCCGTATCAATTAAAATGGCCAAAGACCAGAATCTATCGCTTAACCCCGCAAAGATTTCTGGATTATGCGGCCGTTTAATGTGCTGTTTAAAATACGAAAATGATTATTATGAAGAAGTCAAAAGAGAGCTTCCAGATGTGGGTGAACATATTGCCACTCCAGATGGAAGAGGTCGCGTTGTTGGATTGAATATGCTCGAAAAACTTGTACAGGTCGAACTGCCGGAACTTGAAAAAGTAACGGAATATACAATTGAAGAGCTCATGAAAGAAAAGGAATTATTTACGCAAGCTACAGAATAACGAGGTGGAAAGCACGTGGAGAAAGATCAGATTTTTTCCCGGGTGACCCATATGGAGCAGCAATTGGCAGCTTTAACGGAACAAATTGGAGACTTAAAAGCAGATCTTGTCGCCTTATTGGAACAGAATCACAACCTGCAAATGGAAAATTACAATTTGCGAAGTGCTCTGAAGCCACAGGAAAAAAAAGGATCCAAATCCTCTGTTAAAAAGCGGCCATTGTCACAAGAATCGGCAGATATCGGGGAAGGCTATGACAACCTGGCCAGGCTG
This sequence comes from Fictibacillus marinisediminis, assembly GCF_023149135.1. Lineage (NCBI taxonomy): Bacteria > Bacillati > Bacillota > Bacilli > Caryophanales > Fictibacillaceae > Fictibacillus > Fictibacillus marinisediminis. The sequence continues at coordinate 41,824 of NZ_JAIWJX010000002.1, forward strand.
TATCAAGAAGGATTTCATATTTGCAATCTTCATTATGGAAGTGTGCGAACAGAGGGCGACTGCCTGTTCTGTCTGTCATTTCTTAATAAAAAATAAAGAGTCTTTCCACAGGGGAAGACTCTTTTCTATGTTTAAAGAAAAACTCTGTTCGTCAATGTTGTTGATTTTGAGCAGGGTGTGATTAAATCAACAATATGCTTTAAAAAAGCCAAAGAAAATAGTGAGGCAGAAAGAGTGATGAAATGGAAAACCTGTTAAAAGGAGACGAGCGGTTAGACTATCTAGTTGATGAATCTTTGAAAATCATACAGAGCCCATCCGTCTTTTCTTTTTCTCTGGATGCCGTACTGCTGAGCAGGTTTGCCTACGTACCCATTCAAAAGGGAAACATTATCGATCTGTGCACAGGAAACGGAGCCGTCGCCTTGTTATTGACACAGCGTTCGAAGGCAGCCATCACAGGAGTAGAGATTCAGGAACGGCTGAGTGATATGGCCGGCCGTAGCGTGGAAGTTAATGGGATGCAGGATCAGGTATCAATACTGACAGAGAACATCATCAATCTTCCTGGAAAGCTTGGTACAGGAAAGTTTGATACGGTCGTATGCAATCCGCCGTATTTTTCCTCGGTAAATGAAAAAGATTATAATGAGAACCCTTATTTGGCGGTAGCCAGGCACGAGATCCATTGTACACTTGAAGATGTGATCTCAGTGAGCAGCAAGCTGGTAAAGCAGGGAGGTAAAGCTGCGTTCGTTCACCGCCCACAGCGGCTGATGGATATATTGAGCCTGATGAGAAAATATAGGCTTGAGCCCAAAAGGCTGCAGTTTGTTTATCCAAAGCAAGGCGGTGAGGCGAACATGCTGCTTGTTGAGGGAATGAAGGACGGCAAGCCTGATCTTCATATTCTCCCTCCGCTGACCGTGTATAAAGAAGACGGGCAATATACGGAAGAATTGAAGAAGGTCTTCTATGGAAAATAAATTTTATGTTTATATTCTGAAGTGCAGTGATGATACCCTCTATACCGGCTATACCAATAACCTGGAAAAGCGGGTACTGGCTCATGAATCAGGAAAGGGAGCAAAGTACACAAGAGGGAGAGCCCCGCTGCAGCTTGTTTTCTTCGCTGATTTTCCAACTAAAGAAGATGCGATGAAAGCAGAATACCGAATAAAAAGAATGACGAAGAAAGAGAAGGAACACTTGATCAGGAAAGGAGGCGCTGTATACCATGTGGCAGCAGAACAGCTATCAGAGCGGTCATGAAACAGGTTTACTCTATTTAGTTCCTACGCCGATTGGAAATCTGGAGGACATGACTTTTCGTGCGATACGGATTTTAAGGGAAGCTGATTACATAGGAGCGGAAGATACAAGGCAGACGAAAAAGCTCTGCAATTACTTTGAGATCCAGACCCCTCTTTTCAGCTACCATGAACATAATAAAGAAGTGAGCGGCATGAAGCTCATCGACCTGCTGAAAGAAGGAAAAACAGTGGCACTTGTTTCAGATGCAGGAACACCGGCCATTTCCGATCCGGGTTATGAACTTGTTGTGAGCGCACTGCAGGAAAAGATTCCTGTTGTTCCTCTCCCCGGGGCGAATGCGGCATTATCTTCATTAATTGCTTCAGGACTTAATACGAAGGATTTTTACTTTTACGGATTTTTGCCACGGGGCAAGAAAGAAAAGAAAGAACAGCTTGAGCGGCTCAAGTCCTATCCATTTACGATGATCTTTTATGAGTCTCCCCATCGACTGAAAGAAACCTTATCCATTATGCATGACATTTTGGGTGAGCGGAGTGTTTCGATGGCGAGAGAATTGACAAAGAAATATGAGGAGTTCATCAGAGGTCCATTAAGCACGTTGGTGGATTGGGCTAAGGAAACAGAGATCAGAGGCGAGTTTTGCCTGGTGATTGAAGGCTCGTCAGATGCACCTGAAGAAAAGGCAGAATCTCAGTGGTGGGATCCTCTGACGCTTGTTGAACACGTCCAGCATTACATCGATGAAGAACAGCTAAAAAGTAAAGAAGCGGTAAAAAAAGCAGCGGCTGACCGAAATCTGCCAAAGCGAGAAGTATACCAGGCCTATCACGTTGAAAATGAAAGCTAATCACATAAAAAAGAGCCTCCTGTCATCAGGAGGCTCTTTTTTGTTCAATCCTTACTTTGTTGCTTGAAATTGTTTTTGAAGTTCATTCATGATTTCTTGTGCGCCTTCTGGGCTAAGAATGATTTTGCCGCCAGCAAGTGAGTAGTTGTCATCAGAAACTTCCCCAGTTACTGCACAAGTCATATTGGGCTTGTATTTTTTAAGGATGATGCGGTCATCATCAACGTAGATTTCAAGTGCGTCTTTTTCAGCAATTCCGAGTGTGCGTCGTAATTCGATTGGAATTACCACACGTCCTAGTTCATCAACTTTACGAACAATACCTGTAGATTTCATTTTAGTAATCTCCTCCCGAATAGTAGATATTTAAATCCTAATATTATTTATATATATAATCGTCAGAATTCGACAAAATCTTACGGATTCATCATAACAATATTTCCAGATGAGGTCAACTATTTTGCAAACAAAAATTTCTCTATCTATTTACCCGTTTTTCTATAAGTTCAATCATACCAGATTATCTTTACAAACAGGTAAAAATAGGTTTAGAAAATTATCCTTGTTTTTCAAAAAAATTACTGGGAATTATTCTTGATAAATTCGTCATTATTCGACAAAACTGACTTTTAAAAAATACTCCCTTAGCCTATTCTTCACCGTGCATCCTGTTTACCTTGACATGACTTTACGGGATTAGGTATATTTTGAGTGAAGAAAAGAGCATAATGAAAGTATTTACATAAAGTGATTTCGCACTTGTTTTGTATTTTATGTCCCAGAACAAACATTTTTTTACACTTTTCATAGAACTGACAAATTTGATAGGCGAAATGAGCAGTCACTTTTTTCTGTAAATAAAATGTCCCTCTTTTTGCAGGGGCTTTTTTCATAGTTTATTAAATTTTTTAACCGGAGGAATTCATTATGGGAGAAAAAACATTTTATATTACAACACCAATATATTATCCAAGCGGAAAACTCCATATCGGCCACGCGTACACAACAGTAGCGGGCGATGCCTTGGCAAGATATAAACGCTTAAAAGGCTATGAAGTTATGTATTTGACTGGAACAGATGAGCACGGCCAAAAAATTCAGCAGAAGGCGGAAGAGAACGGAGTAACTCCGCAGCACTATGTAGATGATATCGTGACGGGGATCAAAGACCTTTGGCAGAAACTCGATATCTCTTACGATGACTTCATCCGTACAACCGAAGACAGGCATAAAGAGGGTGTGGAGAAAATCTTTAAGCGCCTTCTTGATCAAGGAGATATTTACCTTGGCGAGTATGAAGGCTGGTACTGTACGCCGTGTGAATCCTTCTTCACTGAGACTCAGCTTGTCGACGGAAAATGCCCGGACTGCGGAAGAGAAGTAAAGCGCGTAAAGGAAGAGAGCTATTTCTTTAATATGAGCAAGTATGCGGACAGGCTTCTTCAGTTCTATGAAGAGAATCCGGAGTTCATTCAGCCGGAATCCCGCAAAAATGAGATGATCAATAACTTTATCAAGCCTGGATTAGAGGATCTCGCGGTTTCCCGTACGTCTTTCGACTGGGGTGTGAAGGTGCCCGGCAATCCGAAGCATGTTATCTATGTGTGGATTGACGCGCTTTCCAATTATATTACAGCGCTCGGTTATGGATCAGAAAACGATGAAAAGTATAAAAAATTCTGGCCGGCAAATGTTCATCTCGTCGGTAAAGAGATCGTCAGGTTCCATACGATTTACTGGCCGATCATGCTAATGGCACTGGACCTTCCACTTCCCAAAAAAGTCTTTGCCCACGGCTGGCTGCTTATGAAGGACGGAAAAATGTCCAAATCCAAAGGAAACGTTGTCGATCCTGTAACCTTGATTGACCGATATGGACTGGATGCCCTGCGCTACTATCTTCTCCGTGAAGTTCCTTTTGGTTCTGACGGCGTGTTTACGCCTGAAAGCTTTGTAGACCGGGTGAACCATGACCTTGCCAATGACCTGGGCAACCTTGTGAACCGTACGGTGGCGATGATCAATAAGTACTTTGACGGAGCGATTCCTGTTTATGAAGGGAATGTAACGGACTTTGACCAAACGCTTGTTGATTTTGTTCAAAACACTGTGAAAAAAGCAGAAGAATCTCTGGAGAACATGGAGTTTTCAGTAGCTTTAAGCAGCATATGGCAATTGATCAGCCGCACGAATAAATATATCGATGAAACCCAGCCTTGGATCCTAGCAAAAAATGAAGAAGACAAAAAGGCTCTGGCAGCAGTCATGTACCATTTGGCGGAGTCCATCCGTATTGTTTCCGTACTGATTCAGCCGTTTCTTACGAATGCGCCTGCGAAAATCTGGGGACAGCTTGGGATCCAGGAAGGTGAGCTTACAGACTGGAACACCGTTTATGAATTTGGTAAACTGCCTGAAGGAACGAAGGTACAAAAAGGAAATCCAATCTTCCCTCGTCTTGAAACTGAGGAAGAAGTGAGCTATATTCAGCAGTCTATGGGTGGTGCACCTGCTGCAGAGCAAGAAGAGAAGGCACCGGAAGCCATCGTTGAAAAAGAAGAAACAGCTGAGATCTCGATTGATGATTTTATGAAAGTTGACCTTCGAGTGGCTCAAGTCATCGAGGCGGAACCAGTTAAAAAAGCGGACAAACTCTTGAAGCTTCAGCTAGATCTCGGTTATGAGAAAAGGCAGGTAGTCTCAGGTATCGCAAAGTATTACCGACCTGAAGATTTGGTAGGACAAAAAGTCATTTGCGTCACCAACCTTAAACCGGTAAAACTCCGGGGAGAACTGTCAGAAGGCATGATCCTCGCTGGTTCAGCCGGAGATCAGCTGACTCTGGCAACGGTCGATCAAAGCTTGCCGAATGGATCAAAAATCAAATAAAGTACGCGTGAAAGGGGAGCCTAAAAGGGTTCCCTTTTTTGATAGGAAGAAAGCGTAATATTTAGCCTGCAAAGATGTGATGTCTAGCTCCAGCGCTTGTCGGACTTAACCAGGCCACTTGCGCTTTTCTTAAAGGGGTCAAATGGGGCATGTTATTTCCAATATGTAATAAAACTGTAATGCAATTGTTATCCAGACGTCTTGGTGTTATAGGACAAAGGTATGATAAACTGTGAAAGTATTAATTAGGAGGGCTTTCTTCATGTTTGATACACACGCACATTTAAATGCAATTCAGTTTGAAGAAGATCTTGAAGAGGTAATACAAAGAGCTTTGGATGAAGGAATTTCACATATTGTTGTCGTTGGGTTTGACCGGCCGACAATCAAAGGCGCTATAAAGTTGGCTGATACATATGATTTTATCTATGCAGCTGTAGGATGGCACCCCGTGGACGCGGTGGATATGACACCGGAAGATTTACAGTGGATCGAAGAACTCGCAGCTCACCCCAAAGTGGTGGCTTTAGGTGAGATGGGGCTGGATTACCATTGGGATACATCACCGGAAGATGTTCAGAAAGATGTCTTTCGCCAACAGATTCAACTTGCTAAGAAAGTGAAGCTTCCGATTATTATTCATAATCGCGATGCGACACAGGATGTCGTTGATATTCTTAAAAGCGAAGGTGCCGAGGAAGTTGGCGGAATCATGCACTGTTACAGCGGCAGCCTGGAGGTTGCTAAACAGTGTTTGGACATGAACTTCTACATTTCTTTTGGCGGGCCAGTTACATTTAAAAATGCCAAGAAGCCAAAAGAAGTGGCGAAAGAAATCCCGATCGACCGGCTCCTTATCGAAACGGATTGTCCTTACCTAAGTCCCCATCCGCTCAGGGGCAAGCGAAATGAACCATCATATGTAAAGTACGTAGCTGAGGCTATCGCCGAGTTAAGAGAAATGCCTCTGGAAGATTTAGTTAAAAAAACTTCCGACAATGCCAGACAATTATTCGGCATCAATCGCTGACCGGTTTTGTCGAAAAGAGAAAAAAACAGGCAAAAACGTTGTAAATCCAGCAAAATCAACATTACGGAAGAGGAAACTGTCGAACGGTTTTCCTTCCCTTTTCACCCTTTTTCCTTACATAATTGGGCTTGTGTAATTAATTTGCATAAGAGGGGGGATTTGACAACGAATTATTCAACGATTATACTTCAATCCTTGTAAAGGGGGAATGGATGACATGAACAGGAGCAAGAGTAAGCTTTTTTATGATTTCTTCACGAAAAAGCTCGTAATGGCTGCTGCCGCGATCATCGTTCTGGCTGTAACAACAGGTTTCGTAAGCTATGAAACTTCGAAAACCGACGTTATGATCATGGTTGATGGGAAAGAGAAATCGTTTAGTTCACACGCAGAAAATGTTAGGGATGCACTTTCTGACTACGGTATATCGGTTAATCGCCATGATGAGGTGGAACCAGGATTAAACGAGCCGCTTAAAAACGGCATGAAGATTGAGTATACACCTGCACATAAAATTAACTTTACGCAGGATGGAGAAAAACAATCGGTTTGGTCAACAGCCAGCACTGTTAAAGAATTTTTAGGCGAACGCAATATCAGCGTGAACCAGCATGATAAACTTAAACCTGGTCTAGCAACGCCGCTCAAAACTCAGCAGCACATAAACCTTCAGCAAGCTGTCTCAGTTGACCTTGTTGTAGGCGGAAAAGAAAAGCAAGTTTGGACCACTTCGACTACGGTCGCTGACCTTTTAAAACAAAACAAAGTGAAACTAGGGGATCTTGACCGGGTAGAGCCCGCTAAAGAGACGAAGTTAAACAACGACATGAAGGTTAATATCATCAGAGTAGAAAAGGTCACCGATGTAGTGGAAGAAGATACGCCGTTTGCTACCGTCACCCGTAAAGACGGAAAACTGGCAAAAGGAAAAGAGAAAGTGGTAGAACCGGGCTCCAAAGGCCGGGTATCGAAAAAGTATGAGGTCGTACTTGAAAACGGGAAAGAGGTTTCCCGAAAATTAAAAAGTAAAAAAACATTGGAAGATAGTTCAGATAAGGTAATAGCCGAAGGCACAAAGCCGAAACCTGTTACGGTTTCGCGCGGAAAGAGTGCTCCTTCCGGAGGCAAGGAACTTTATGTTACAAGTACCGCTTACACTGCGAGCTGCGCCGGATGTTCGGGCAAGACGAGGACAGGCCTGAACCTTCACGCCAATCCTAAAGCGAAAGTCATCGCGGTAGACCCAAAAGTCATTCCGCTTGGGAGCAAAGTGTATGTAGAAGGCTATGGCTATGCTATCGCTTCTGATACAGGCGGTGCCATCAATGGCAATCGCATCGATGTTTTCTTCTCCTCTCAGTCAGAGGCTGTCAAATGGGGAAGAAAAACGGTAAGAGTTAAAATTATTAAATAAAGCTAAATTCCGGATATAGAAGAGAAGCAGGGGAGCTGTGTCCATACCCGCAAAAGCGGGTATTGATGCCAATCCTCTGCTTTTTATTTTCCTTAAGGGAAAGTAAGGGTATACTAGGAAGTAGTTTTTTGCATGACCTGGGAGGAAATCATGAAAATTAAAGAAATAATTGTGGTTGAAGGCAAAAGTGATACCATCGTGATACAGAATGCGGTCAATGCGGACACCATTGAAACAAACGGTTCAGAAATAAGTGATGAAACGATAGAACAGATCAGGCTTGCTCAGGAAAAAAGAGGGGTTATCGTGTTTACAGATCCTGATTATCCGGGGGAGCGCATCCGGAAAATCATTTCAAACAAGATACCCGGTTGCAAGCATGCATTTCTTCCCAAAAAGGAAGCGATGGCAAGAAATAAAAAAGGCATTGGAGTGGAGCATGCCTCAAAGGATTCAATAAGAGAAGCACTGCGTCATGTAAAAGAAGAATATATAGAAGAAACAGAAAAAATTTCATGGAACGATCTTGTATCAGCAGGGCTAGTCGGCGGACAGCAGGCAAAGGCCAGAAGAGAAAAGCTTGGAAAGAGCTTAAAGATCGGATATATGAACGGAAAGCAGCTGCACAAGCGCTTGATGATGTTTCAGATTACTGAACAGCAATTTGCTGATGCCATGAAGGAAATTTTACAGGAGGAACAGGAAAGATGAAGGATATCTCAAATCCGCAAAGTACAAAGGCCATACTGAAGAAACATGGTTTCACATTTAAAAAAAGTCTCGGTCAGAACTTTTTGATTGACCGTAATATACTGAACAATATCGTCGCCCAGGCTGATTTAACAGAGGAATCCGGGGCTATAGAAATCGGGCCGGGAATTGGTGCGTTGACAGAGCATATCGCTCGCCAGGCAAAAAAGGTCGTTGCTTTTGAGATTGACCAGCGGCTGCTTCCCATCTTAAGCGAGACCCTGGAGCCTTATCCTCATGTGAAAGTTATTCATTCTGATATTCTTGAGGCCGATGTTTCTCAAGTGATCAGACAAGAGTTTGAAGGGATAGAGGATATTATGGTTGTGGCAAACCTTCCTTATTATGTGACCACACCAATCATTATGAAGCTCTTAACGGAAAAGCTTCCGATCCGGGGAATCGTCTGTATGATCCAAAAGGAGGTAGCGGACAGGCTTGCGGCTAAACCGGGAACGAAGGATTACAATTCCTTGTCGATTGCTGTACAGTACTATGCGGAAGCAGAAACGGTTCTGAAAGTGCCTAAAACGGTTTTTGTGCCGGCGCCTAACGTGGACTCTGCCGTTATCAGGCTGACCCTGAGAAAAGAGCCGCCTGTTCAAGTGAAGGATGAAACCTTCTTCTTTGAAGTGATTCGTTCCTCTTTTGGCCAAAGAAGAAAAACACTTTGGAACAACTTGCTGAATAACCTTCCATTAAAAGAGAAGAGAGAAGAGCTCCAAGAAGTTTTTGATGAAATTCAGATCGATCCAAAACGAAGAGGCGAGACCCTGACCATCGAAGAATTTGCAAAACTTGCAGACGCTTTAGCTCCCCTTCTAAAATGAGACTCATGTTTCTAATCCCGGTGACATATCTTTAAAAAGGATGATGTAACTGGGATTTGTACTTTTCTCCAAACAGGGGGAGTTCGATGAAACTTGAAATCGGATCAGTGGTTGGCAGGACGTCATATAAATGTGATCTATTGTTTCGTATTGTAGGGTTCAATGAAGATAAAACAGTGGCAGATCTTGCCGGTGAAGAGATGAGGCTGCTTGCCGATGCCCCGGTTGCTGATCTTGTAACCATGTCTCCGCAGCAGCAGCACGAAAGACGGCAGGCGGGGCAGGAAAAGGAAGAGTCCTCCTATAAACTGTTCAGGCAGGATTACTACCTGCTCAGGCAGAAGAGAGAATACCTTTCAACAAACGGCTATGAATATGACCAATCGTATTTCGAGCTGCCCGGCCGGGTTCTTCACGTAGATGGTGATCCCCTCTATTTAAGCAAATGCCTTGAGCTCTATAAGCGGCTTGGTGTTCCTGTATATGGCATCCATCTGAAGGAAACAGAAATGCCTGAAAAAGTTCCCGCCCTTGTCGATGAAGTGCGGCCGGATATCCTGGTCATCACCGGGCATGACGCCTACATGAAGAGCAAAGGATCAATTGATGATATTCAGGCGTATCGGCACACTAAATTCTTTGTAAGAACCGTAAAAGAAATTCGGAGGAAAAATCCTCAGCTTGATCATTTAATGATTTTTGCAGGAGCATGCCAATCTCATTTTGAGTCATTGATAAAAGCGGGCAGCAATTTTGCCAGCTCACCGGCTAGGATCAACATCCACGCCCTGGACCCTGTTTATATCGTATCCAAGATCAGCCTGACTTCCTTTATGGAACATGTGAATGTGATGGACGTCCTGCGGAACACGCTCACGGGCCGGGAAGGATTGGGCGGAGTCGAAACAAAAGGGTTCTTGCGGACTGGCATGCCGATTAAATCACAAACCTACATCCAATAAGAAAATCTCCAGCCTGTTTGCTGGAGGTTTTTTTATGTTTAAAAAAAGATTATTGGCAGGCATACATACTTTTTACAATTTCCCACATAATAAAAGTGAAAAAAAGGATAATTTTTCATTGACATCTGAACTTCAAAATTGCTATAATTTTAGTTTTAATTTGACAAAAAGTAGCGATTTGTGTTACAATTTGTCTAAGTGAGGTGGAGCCGATATGGGTAAAACAATTGTGGACATTAGACGAATTTTAGAGTCTAACGTGGGTAAAAGACTTTCTCTAAGAGCCAACGGAGGTCGTCGCAAAACGATTGAACGACTTGGTACCTTAGAAGAAACATACCCTGCCGTATTCATTATTAAACTGGATCAGGACACCAACGCTTTTGAACGTGTTTCTTACAGCTACGCTGACGTATTAACGGAAACCGTTGAACTAACTTTCTTAGAAGAATCCCAGGTGGTTAGCGGGCAGTAAGAATCCTTACTGCTTTTTTTTTGCCTTTTTTCAAAAAACGAAGACATAAGCAAACCAATGGTTGATACATAACATTTTATAATCTGTAAAATACTACCCTTATCGCTTATTTTTTGAGAGGGGTATTGCATCATGAGCCGTAGACGTGGAATGATGTCTGAACATTTCAAGATGGAGCTTGCAAAAGACCTTGGGTTTTATGATACGGTCCAAAAGGAAGGCTGGGGCGGCATTAAGTCCAAGGACGCAGGCAATATGGTAAAGCGCGCGATAGAAATGGCGCAGCAGAACCTGTCCCGACAGCAATAAAATATGCGAGACGCCGGAGCCATGCTCCGGTTTTTTGTATATAGAGGCGCTTCCCGTTTTATGATAGTATCAAATTATCTTAAAAATATAGGGGAATCTTTATGAATGATAATAAGATATCCATCAAGGCTCCGGCAAAAATCAATTTGTCTCTGGATGTTCTAGGTAAACGGGAAGATGGGTACCACGAAGTAAAAATGATTATGACGACGGTAGACCTCTCTGACCGTGTGGAACTGACACTCCTTGAGGAAGATCGAATAACGATTGAATCTACAGGCGGGTTCGTCCCTCTCGATCAGCGGAACCTGGCTTATCAAGCAGCTTTGCTTCTCAAGAAGACCTTTGGGGTTAAAAAAGGAGTCGGGATCCACATTGCTAAGAATATTCCTGTTGCAGCTGGACTTGCAGGGGGGAGCAGCGATGCAGCCGCGGCATTAAAAGGCCTGAATGAGATCTGGAAACTCGGACTTTCTCTGGATGAACTGGCTGTACTTGGGGCGAAGATCGGTTCTGACGTATCCTTTTGTGTTTACGGCGGTACGGCTATCGCTTCTGGCAGAGGGGAACATATACAGCATATTAAAGCGCCGCCGCCTTGCTGGGTGCTGCTTGCCAAACCCCCGATCGGTGTATCGACTGCTGAAGTGTACCGAAGGCTTGATACAAAAACCATTGATCACCCTGACATTGACGCGATGGTTCATGCGATTGAAACGAATAATTATGAAGGTGTCTGCGGCCAGCTAGGAAACGTTCTCGAAACGGTTACACTTCCCCTTTATCCGGAAGTAAAGCAGATCAAAGATCAAATGCATCGGCTCGGTGCAGATGGCGTGCTCATGAGCGGAAGCGGCCCAACCGTTTTTGGACTGTTTCAGCATGAGTCGCGGGTTAACCGTGTGTACAACGGCCTGAGAGGTTTTTGCCATGAAGTTTACGCTGTACGTCTGCTGGGCGAGGGACAGGAAGACTTTAAATACTAATGTTCTTTCGTCCTCTTTAAAAAAACGGATAATTTGAACGATTTTCATTTGTATGTTGATAAAAACCGTATGAAAATGGTATATTAACTTCAAATATTCGGTTTTTGGAGGCGCAGGATGAAGTTAAAACGAAGCGGAAGAATGGTTGACTTAACCACATACCTATTGCAGCATCCACATCAGTTGATTCCATTATCATACTTTGTGGAGAGGTATCAGTCTGCCAAATCATCCATCAGCGAAGACTTGGCCATCATTAAAGAAAATTTTGAATACCAAGGGATTGGCTCTATCATTACGGTGGCTGGCGCAGCCGGCGGCGTAAAGTATATTCCTTCTGTTTCTGAAGCGGAAGCAAAAGAAATCATTGAAGAACTGACCGGGATGCTTGAAGATCCTGACCGGCTGCTTCCCGGCGGTTACCTTTACTTAACGGACATCATTGGAAATCCTAATCTGGTCAACCAGGTGGGGCGGCTTTTTTCCTCCGTTTTTTCGCATCAAAAAATTGATGCCGTCATGACCGTGGCAACGAAGGGAATACCTTTGGCGTATGCAGTGGCCTCGCAGTTGAATGTTCCTGTCGTAATCGTACGCAGCAACAGCAGAGTGACGGAAGGATCTACTGTCAGTATCAACTATGTATCGGGATCAACGAAACGCATTCAAACGATGGCGCTGGCGAGAAGAAGTATCAAGAAGGATGCCAACGTACTCATTATTGATGACTTCATGAAGGCTGGCGGCACAATCCGCGGCATGATCAGCCTGATCAAAGAGTTCCAGGCGGAAGTGGCTGGAATCGGTGTGCTCGTTGAGGCACAGGATGGAGCAGAGAGGCTCGTCGATGATTATGTGTCATTAACCCGGCTGGCCAGTGTGAATGAAAAGGAACAGAGGATAGAGGTTGAGGAAGGAAATTACTTCATTCAAAAGGAGAAGAGATAACGATGAACAAGGTACAGACTGCAAAAGCACCTGCAGCTATCGGCCCGTATGTACAGGGGATGGTTGTTAATAATCTTTTTTACAGTTCAGGCCAGATTCCTCTTACTGCAGAAGGCACCTTGGTGGAAGGCGATATTGCTGCGCAAACCCATCAGGTCTTTAAAAACCTTCAGGCTGTTTTGGAGGAAGCGAACTCTTCATTCGAGCAAGTGGTAAAAACGACTGTCTTTATCAAGAATATGGATGATTTTGGAACCATTAATGAAGTATACGGAGAGTATTTCTCTGAACACAAGCCTGCCCGTTCTTGTGTGGAAGTTGCCCGCCTGCCAAAGGATGTGCAAATTGAAATTGAAGTCATTGCCTTAGTCAAAGCGTAAAAATAAAAAGATAGGAAAATAGCACCTTTTCATTTGAGAAGGTGCTATTTTCTATTTTACATAATTTTTTAAAAATTTTTATTATATATAGAAGGATTTTGAAAAAGAATGAAGAAATGTTGTTATACGTTCTTATTTATGGAAAAAGGTGGTGTTTGGAATGGAAGTGACTGATGTAAGACTTAGAAGGGTAAATACAGAAGGACGTATGAAAGCGATTGCTTCGATTACGATCGATCATGAATTTGTTATCCATGACATTCGTGTGATTGATGGGAATAACGGTATGTTCGTTGCTATGCCTAGCAAAAGAACACCGGATGGGGAATTTAGAGATATCGCTCACCCGATTACGTCCAGCACACGCGAAAAGATTCAAAACGCGGTGTTGACAGAATATCACAGAATGGGTGAAATGGAATCTGCTTTTGAAGAAGCAGGGGCATCCTAAACAGCGTATAAAAGAACTCCTTACTCAAGGAGTTCTTTTTTTATGTTTTTTTCAGTATGGGTGGTTTTAAGACAGGAATGAAAAGAGAAGTTCCAATGATGTATCTAGTCATTAAAGTTCTGCAAGGATAGCTATATTCATAGCCAATGGTAATGTCATTATGAGTAATAATGCGTTATTAGAGCTTTTTAACTAATCCCGCTCAAATGGTTAGAGACTTGAGTCACTTCGCCCCTTCGGCCCAGCACAAAGGACGTGCTGGATCTCAAGGCCTCCAGTGCACGGCGTCTCTGCCAAACCATTGGAGCTTTTTAACAATACATTGACAAATCCTTCACACTCCTTGAAATGACTGTGATTATAAGATATATTCGTAAGGGAATATCAGCAGAGTAATAGTAAATAATAGTGGAGGTCATTTATGAGTAAACGCTTCGCAGTAGTGTTAGCTGCAGGTCAAGGAACGAGAATGAAATCCAGTTTATATAAAGTACTGCATCCTGTCTGCGGCAAACCGATGGTACAACACGTGGTCGATCAGATCTCTCAATTGGACATGCAGAAGATTGTAACGGTAGTAGGCCATGGCGCCGAAAAGGTTAAAGACCAGCTAGGAGACCGTTCAGGATATGTACTTCAGGAAGAACAGCTAGGAACAGCGCATGCAGTCATGCAGGCTGATGAGGAACTGTCAAAAGAGGAAGGCATTACGCTTGTCGTATGTGGCGACACTCCTCTGATCACTGCAGAAACGATGCAGAAGCTGATTGATGAGCATCAGGCTGCCGGCGCGAAGGTCACGATTCTTACTGCGAAAGCAGAAGATCCTGCAGGATATGGACGTGTACTTCGCAATGAGAGCGGAACGGTTGAAAGAATCGTTGAGCATAAAGATGCAAGTGACGAAGAAAAGAAAGTACAGGAAATTAATACAGGAACCTACTGCTTCGATAACCAGTCCTTATTTGAGGCTCTTTCTTCTGTCAATAACGATAACTCTCAGGGTGAATACTATTTGCCAGACGTAATCGAAATCATTCAGAAGAAAGGTGAAGTCGTAGCAGCTTATCAGACTCCATCTTTTGATGAAACACTTGGTGTCAATGACCGTGTAGCCCTTTCGCAAGCGGAAAAAACGATGAAAAAACGAATCAATGAAGGGCATATGAGGAACGGCGTAACCATCATTGACCCTGAACAGACGTATATTTCTTCTGACGCAGTCATCGGAAGAGACACCATTCTTTATCCGGGAACAATGATCCATGGATCTTCTGTCATCGGTGAAAACAATATTATTGGACCAAACAGTGAAATTAAGGACAGTAAGTTCGGAAATGGAAATACGATCAAACAGTCCGTCGTTCATGACAGTGAGGTTGGTAATGAAGTAAACATCGGGCCATTCGCCCATATCCGCCCAGCTTCTTCTATTGAAGATCAGGTAAAGATTGGTAACTTTGTGGAAGTGAAAAAATCGGTAATGGCACAAGGAAGCAAGGCTTCTCATTTAAGCTATATCGGTGATGCGGAGATTGGCAGAGAGGTGAACCTCGGCTGCGGATCGATTACCGTGAATTATGATGGAGAGAACAAGCATCTGACGAAAGTTGAAGACGGAGCTTTCATCGGCTGCAACTCCAATTTAATTGCTCCTGTAACAGTCGGGCAAAACGCCTATGTCGCTGCAGGATCTACGATTACTGATGATGTTCCGGGTGAAGCATTCTCGATCGCAAGAAGCAGACAGACAACTAAAGAAGGTTATGTTTCAAAATTAAAGAACAAAAAATAAAGCATAAAAGCTGTTTACAAGAAAATTGAGCAAGTAGTTTAAAAAACGGAAGGAATAGGTGTTAATGGCTACTAGTTATGTTGATTCTACGTTAAAGGTTTTTACGTTAAATTCAAATATTGAACTCGCACAGGAAATTGCGAAGCATATTGGAATTGATCTTGGAAAAAGCTCTGTAACCCGCTTCAGCGATGGCGAAATTCAAATCAATATCGAAGAAAGCATCCGCGGGAGCGAAGTTTATATTATTCAGTCTACAAGCGACCCAGTTAATCAGCACTTAATGGAATTGCTTATCATGATTGATGCGCTTAAACGTGCTTCAGCCAAAACGATCAATGTGGTCATTCCTTATTACGGGTATGCCCGCCAGGACCGCAAAGCGCGTGCGCGTGAACCTATTACAGCAAAACTAGTAGCAAACCTATTAGAAACTGCAGGGGCGACAAGGGTTATTACTATCGACCTTCATGCTACCCAAATCCAGGGATTCTTTGATATTCCAGTGGATCAGCTTCTTGGTGTTCCAATTCTTGCCAATTACTTTGAAGATAAGAAACTTGATGACATTGTCGTGGTTTCTCCTGATCACGGTGGAGTAACACGTGCAAGAAAAATGGCAGACCGTCTGAAAGCTCCGATTGCGATCATTGACAAACGGCGTCCGCGTCCGAATGTTGCAGAAGTCATGAACATCGTTGGTAACATTGAAGGAAAAACGGCGATTTTGATTGACGACATCATCGACACTGCAGGTACGATCACACTTGCTGCAAACGCGCTTGTTGAAAACGGTGCGAAGGAAGTCTATGCGTGCTGTACACACCCTGTATTGTCAGGTCCTGCAATGGAACGCATCCAGAACTCCAGGATTAAAGAACTTGTCGTGACGAACACGATTGTCCTTCCAGACGAAAAACGCACGGACAAAGTCACTCAGCTATCTGTGGCTCCATTGCTTGGAGAAGCGATTATTCGCGTTCACGAACAGCTTTCTGTTTCCAAACTATTTGATTAATAGACAGCTTTCGGAGGTATGGTTTTTGCTTGCTTAGTTTTAAACTTCGTAAAATAGGGTAATTCTTATAGAGACTTATATTTAGGAAGGGTGAAATAATATGGCAACAGAACTCAAAGCCAATAAACGAAATACCACAAAGCGTTCTTATATCACTCAACTTAGACAAGAAGGGAATGTGCCTGCAGTTGTATACGGCAGCGGCACAGAACCTCAGTCTGTAGCTGTTACAGAAACAGAGTTTATAAAAGTAATAAAAGACCATGGACTAAACGGGGTTATTTCCCTGGTTACAGATGATAAGAAAAAATTGTCGGTAATGGTTCAGGAAGTACAAAGAGATCACTTGAAAAATGAAGTCAGACATATTGATTTCATCGTGGTTGACCTTAAAAAAGAAATCGAAGCTGATGTGCCTCTAACGGTTACTGGCGAATCTCCGGGAGTGAAAGAAGGCGGAGTCCTTCAGCGTATTCTTCATACGGTGACGGTAAAAGCCAAGCCGAATGATTTCCCGGATCATATTGAAGTCAATGCAGAAAATCTTAACATTGGGGATTCCCTCCTTGTAAAAGATCTTCCATCCTCATCTTCTTATGAAATTGTTGATGACGAGGAAGAAGTTGTTCTGACTGTTACACCTCCGACGGTTGCTGAAACGGAAGACGAAGATGCTGAAGATCGAGAAGAAGCAGAAGCGGATCCAGGCGGAGATGCAGAAGGAAAAGCTGTGGATAATGAGGACAAGGATTCCGGCGGGTCTAAAGAATAATTAATAGCAGAAGATAAAGAACGGCGCAGCCTGCAAGCTGCGCCGTTTGTTTTGATTGATGCCCAATGAGCTTTTCTGTAGGCGTTCTTAATTAATGACCAGCACAGTTTAGTGTATAATATGAGGTGGCATCATCATAGGCTGTTGGTGTAAGACAGTGGCCATGAAAGTGAGGATTTCATATGAAATGGTTTGTAGGTCTCGGAAACCCGGGCAGAGAATTTGAAAATACACGCCACAATGTGGGCTTTTGGGTGATCGATGAATTATCAAAGCGTTTTAACATTCCTTTAAACCAATCAAAGTTTAAAGGGATTTATGGAACGGGTGTAATTAATGGAGAAAAGGTGTATTTGTTAAAGCCTTTAACGTATATGAATTTATCAGGAGAAAGTGTCCGCCCTTTTAAAGATTATTTTAAATTGGCTGTTGAGGACATGGTGGTCATTTACGATGATCTGGATACCCCTGCAGGTAAACTGAGGCTGAGGGAAAAAGGAAGTGCCGGCGGCCATAATGGGATGAAATCTATTATCGCCCATATTGGCACTCAGGAGTATAACAGAGTCCGGTTCGGAATTGGAAGGCCGTCCAATGCCCAGCCTGTACCGGATTATGTTCTCAGTCCGTTTTCTAAAGAGGACGCTCCTCTTATTGAGTCAGCTCTTCAACGGTCATCTGATGCGTGTGAAGCCTTTCTGTCTATGCCGTTTTCACGCGTCATGAATAAGTACAACGGCTGAATAGAAATCCCCTGTTCCGTTCATAATGGGAGTAACATAACATAATATGAACCGGATAAGGGGGCTGAGTCATTGGCTATTCATTATCATTGCCGCCACTGTGGAAAGCACGTGGGAAGCCTGGAGCACTTGAATCTTACTTCGGAACAGCTTGGTTTTCACGAGCTTACTTCTGAAGAAAGGCAAGCGATGCTTGAGTATGACAAGCAAGGGCATTTACAAGTCAAAACCATTTGCGAGGATTGTCATGAAGCGCTTGAGAGGAACCCGGATTACTATGCGCTCCATTCTTTTATTCAATAAGAAAGTCGCTTTGGCAGCTGGCCAAGGCTTTTTCTGTTTGAAACAGAATAGAATATTCATATCATAAACGGGGAAAAGAGCAAGAAACACCATCAGTAAGCATATACAACATAGTACTGAGGAATACACGGGTTTGTATTTCATCAGGGGGGAGGTTTACATGTTAGGACTTAAAAAGCTCTACAGCAAGGGCGATGATTTTCAGGCTGTACTGACGGGTTTAAAGGAAAACCTGAAAGAACAGCTGGTCGCCGGATTATCCGGATCGGCAAGGACGCTTCTAATTGCCTCTTTATATGAGCAGACGGGACAAACACAATTCGTCATTACTCATAATCTTTATCAGGCTCAGAAGCTCTATGAAGATCTATGCAGCCTGCTTCCGGAAGAAGAGGTTTTTCTTTACCCGGTCAATGATTTGATATCTTCAGAAATTGCAATTGCCAGTCCCGAGTTAAAAGCTCAGCGGTTAGAAGTGCTTAACTTTTTGGCCCATAAGGATAAAGGCGTCATTATAGCTCCGATTGCCGGTGTCAGGAGATTTCTGCCGCCGAAAAGTTTATGGAAACAAAGTCAGCTTGAATTTGAAACAGGAATGGATCTTGAGGTTGAACACGTATTGAATACACTCGTGGCCATTGGGTACGAGCGGGTAAGCATGGTTTCCTCCCCGGGAGAGTTTAGTATGCGCGGCGGAATTCTGGACATCTATCCTTTAACAGAAAGATTGCCGGTCCGAATTGAGCTGTTTGATACGGAAATCGATTCGATCCGCTTTTTTGAAGCGGATACGCAGCGGTCTGACAAAAAGACAGAAAAAATATTGATCGGGCCGGCACAGGAGATTCTGCTCTATAGTGAACAATTTGAAACAGCGGTTGAAAAGATGGAAGCCGGAGTGGCCTCCACACTAAAAAAGATTAAAGACAAGCAGGTTAAAGAAACGCTTGTTGAACATACAGCCTATGAAATCGGCCAATTTAAGGAAAAGCAGCGCTTCCAGGGGATGTATAAGTATATATCCTTATTTTATGATGAGCCTGCCAGTCTCCTGGATTACGTACCGAAGGACAGTATTATCGTAATGGATGAAGTCAGCCGTGTTCAGGAGATGTCGAACCAGCTGGAAAAAGAAGAAGCAGAATGGCATACCTCCCTGCTGATGCAAGGGGAAATTCTGACGGATATCCGTTTATCACAAGAGAGCGATATCTTACAGCAGGCACCATTCCATAAAATTTATCTATCGCTTTTCCTGCGCCATGTTCCGCACACCAATCCGCAGAATATTGTAAATGTCGAAAGCAAAGGAATGCAGAATTTCCATGGGCAGCTTCAGGTCCTGAAGGGTGAACTGGAACGGTGGAAGAAAACAGGATATACAGTCGTCTTTCTTGCCGCCAATGAGGAGCGGGCAAAGCGCCTGGAAAGAGTGCTGGCTGACTACGAAATGGAAGCGAGTCTTATTTCTGGCGATACGGTTCTTAAGCCGAAAGTAAATCAAATTTTGATCGGTGACTTATCGAGTGGTTTTGAATCACCGAAACAGAAGCTTGCTGTGATTACAGAGGAAGAAGTTTTTACGAAGAAGGCTAGACGTCCGGTACGCTCTCAAAAAATGTCCAATGCCGAACGGATCAAAAGCTATTCAGAACTTAAAGTCGGCGATTATGTCGTACACGTTAACCATGGGATTGGAAAATACTTAGGGATTGAAACCCTTGAAATAAAAGGGGTCCACAAGGATTACCTTCACATTCGGTATGCCGGAAATGACAAGCTCTATGTGCCTGTCGAGCAGATCGACCAAGTGCAGAAGTTTGTCGGTTCTGAAGCGAAGGAACCGAAAATCTATGCCTTAGGCGGAAGTGACTGGAAGAAGGTCAAAAGCAAAGTTAAGTCTTCGGTGCAGGATATTGCGGATGACTTGATCAAGCTCTATGCTGAACGCGAAGCCAGTGTTGGGTATGCGTTCGGAAAAGATGGAGCTGAACAGCAGGAATTTGAGTCCTCCTTTCCTTATCAGGAAACAGATGATCAGCTTCGGGCTATTAATGAAATTAAGGTCGATATGGAAAGGACCCGCCCAATGGACCGCCTTCTTTGCGGCGATGTCGGCTATGGCAAAACGGAGGTGGCTATTCGTGCCGCCTTTAAGGCAGTTATGGACGGCAAGCAGGTGGCATTCCTCGTTCCAACGACGATCTTGGCTCAGCAGCACTACGAAACCTTCCGTGAACGTTTTGCCGAGTTTCCGATTACCATTGGTTCACTCAGCCGGTTCCGTTCTAAAAAGGAACAGTCGGAAGTGACGAAAGGGCTTAAGAACGGAACTGTTGATATTGTCATCGGAACACACCGTTTACTATCCAAGGACGTCCAGTATCATGATCTGGGCCTTCTGATTATTGACGAGGAACAGCGGTTTGGGGTTACTCATAAAGAAAAAATCAAACGGTTAAAATCAAACGTTGATGTACTGACATTAACGGCTACCCCTATACCGAGGACGCTCCATATGTCCATGCTTGGTGTAAGGGACTTATCAGTCATTGAAACACCGCCTGAAAACCGTTTTCCTGTTCAAACGTATGTAGTGGAATACAACGCATCCCTTGTGAGAGAGGCGATCGAGCGCGAACTTGGGCGCGGCGGCCAGGTTTACTTTTTATATAACCGTGTAGAAACGATTGATCGGATGGCCGAACAGATAGCAGCTCTCATCCCTGATGTCAGGGTAGCTGCGGCTCACGGACAGATGTCGGAGAACGAACTGGAATCTGTTATGCTTGATTTCCTTGAAGGCAATACAGATGTGCTAGTGTCCACGACCATTATAGAGACGGGTGTAGACATACCGAACGTCAATACATTGATCGTCTATGATGCCGACAAAATGGGCCTCTCCCAGCTTTATCAGTTAAGAGGGAGGGTTGGGCGCTCCAACCGGGTCGCTTATGCTTATTTTACCTATCAGCGGGATAAAGTGCTTACGGAAGTGGCTGAAAAAAGACTTCAGGCGATTAAGGAGTTCACAGAACTTGGCTCAGGCTTTAAAATTGCAATGCGTGACCTGTCGATCCGAGGAGCGGGGAACCTTCTGGGGGCTCAGCAGCATGGTTTTATTGACTCTGTTGGATTTGACCTTTATTCTCAAATGCTGCAGGAAGCCATTGAAGAAAGAAAAGGCGACAAGCCGAAGAAAACTGTGCCTGTGATTGATATCAATATTGAAGTGGATGCCTATATTCCTTCGACCTATATCGACGACAGCAAACAGAAGATTGACATGTACAAGCAATTTAAGGCGGCGAACTCCCTTGCTGATGTCGATGAGCTTCATGACAGTCTGATCGACCGTTTTGGCGATTATCCGGTTGAAGTGGAATGCTTGCTGTTAATTGCGAGGATTAAAGAGCTGGCCAAACAAGAAAGCGCGGACAGCATTGAGCAAAAAGGCGATACGGTAACCATCATGCTGTCGCAGGAAGCGACAGCGAAAATAGATGGTGCCAAGCTGTTTGATATCGTCAATAAGCTCGGCCGGTTCATTAATCTTGGTGTGGAAAAAGAAAGACTTAAAATATTATTTAACAAAAAACGCATCTCGGATAAAGAACTGCTTCAGGCAATGGAGCAGGTACTGAAGAAGCTAAAAAGCGTCAAAAAAGATAAAGCCAAGTCCAGATCATAAAGAGAAGCGGCACCCGGCCAAAAACAAAATGCTTTTGATGAATAGAACTCGCAAGGTAACAAATAATACTAGCAGGGAATGGAACAATCTTCAAAAGAAGGTTTCATTTATGTATTACATCCAGTGATTACACCATATGAAAGCGAGGGCATTATTCTATGAAAGCAACAGGCATTGTACGCCGTATTGATGACCTTGGCCGGGTTGTTATACCGAAAGAGATTCGCCGTACGCTCCGCATCAGAGAAGGGGATCCACTTGAAATTTTTGTGGACAGGGATGGCGAAGTGATATTAAAAAAATATTCACCGATCAATGAACTCGGTGATTTTGCAAAAGAATATGCAGAATCCTTGGCTGACAGTTCGGGACATTTAGTTCTCATCGCTGACCGTGATTCTTTTATTGCGGTAGCTGGCGGATCAAAGAAAGACTATCTGAACAAAAGCATCGGCAAAATGATTGAATCATCAATGAACGACCGAAAATCACTGCTTGATTCCAATGGAAGCGAAGTAGAGATTGTAGATGGAACGAAAGAGTCATCATCCTACGTTATTGCACCGATTGTAGCGAGCGGTGATCCGATTGGAGCCGTTGCTTTAATATCAAAAGAAGGCAAGAAAATCACAGAACTCGAGCAAAAGCTTGCAGAGACTGCAGCCGGCTTTCTTGCCAGACAAATGGAACACTAAAAGAAGGAAGCTGAGGCTCCTTCTTTTTTTCTGCCATTAACCAGGCGCTTCAGCATTTCTTGATCCAGCTTCAGCCGCTAGAGACTCGACCACTTCGGTCTTTGTCAGAAAACAAAAAGCGTTTTATGCCAAAGCCCTCCAGTGCATTTCGTCTCTAAACAGCGGCTTCAGCTTTTCTAACTATGCTATAATACTTATACTTTTATTCGATGCAGTGTTTAGGAGCAGGTATGGACGAACAATCGAAACGGATTTGGCATGGGGCGTTTTTGTTGACTGTCGCCATGTTTATCGTAAAAATTCTGAGTGTGGTTTACCGCATTCCTTATCAAAATATAACAGGCAATACGGGGTTTTATGTGTTTCAGCAGGTGTATCCGTTTTACGGCATCGCTTCAGCGTTTGCGGTGGCTGGGTTTCCTGTTGCTCTTTCCCGTCTTCTATCTGAAAGGTCAGAAGGCCTTTTAGAAAACGAGAGGGGCACGATCATCCGAAGTGCATTTACTGCATTTATTGCGGCAGGCTTGCTTCTTTTTTTTCTGTTGTTTTTTGCATCAGCCAAGATCGCAAGCTGGATGGGTGACCCGGGGCTTCAGCTTCCGATTCAGGCGACTTCGCTGATCTACTTAACCGTACCCTTTGTGGCCGTTTTCAGGGGGATCTTTCAAGGGTTTGAACAAATGAAACCCACAGCTTTTTCCCAGGTGGCAGAACAGTTCGTCAGGGTTGCCTGTATCATTGGGTTTTCCTATTATTTTATTTCACATGGCTATAATGTCTATATTGCTGGTGCGGGAGCCTCCGCTGGCTCTGTTGTCGGTTCTTTGGCAGGGCTGCTCGTTTTAGTTCTCTATTTCTACCGATCCGGGAGTCGGAAGAAAAGCTGGATAGTAGGGGCCAAACCATCAAGAAAGATAGCTTTTCAGCTCCTTTCAGCGGGGCTTCTATTATCATTGAGCTCAATGATTTTACTTTTATTCCAGCTGGCGGATGCTTTTACGTTCGTAAATCTTCTGCGGCAAAATGGGGTGCCGCTAGGGGAGGCAAGAAGTTTAAAAGGGATCTTTGACAGGGCGCAGCCGCTCCTTCAGCTGGGTACGGTCATTGCAACCTCCATTTCCCTTGCTGCTGTCCCGGCAGTGGCCGCGGCAAAAGTACGCTTGGACTCTGCCAGAATTCAAAAAATATGCGGGATCTCGATAAAGGCTGTTTTTATTATCGGTCTTGCCGCAGCGGCAGGCCTTGCCGTGATTATCGAGCCTGTAAACCGGATGCTTTTTGAGAGCGCAGAAGGATCCTTGGAGATCGCAGTTCTGGGTATCTCTATCCTGACCGTTTCCCTTTTCCTTGTATCCACCGGCCTTTTGCAGGGGATGGGTTACAGTACCTATCCTGTGATGAGTGTATCAGCTGCTTTTATTGTTAAAGTGGCAGGAAACCTTGCTATGATGCCGTTATGGGGTCCAATGGGAGCAAGTTTTGCCACTGTATTGGCATCCATTGCCGCAGCGGCAATAAACCTTGTCATATTAGAAAGAACAACAGGCTTTGCTGCTGCAGAAAAATTTTATGGCATACGCATCGGCGGCGCTGCGGCTGTGATGTCGCTTACGGCATGGCTCATAAAATCAGGATTGGATCGTGTGATGACAGAATCCAGATTGGCGGAGGCTGTCATTTCACTTGCTGCCAGTGCAGGCGGCGGGGTCGCTCTTTTTGTGGCACTCACAACAGCTAACGTATTAAAGGTGGAAGAACTGGTCCGCATTCCTAAACTACAAAAATTACAGCATATGTTGAAACGCTGGAAAGAAAGAAGGAGTTAACATGCCTTATTCGATAACAATACTTGGACTGGGAGCAGGGGACCTGGATCAGCTCACTGTAGGAGTGTACCGGATGCTGCTTAAGGCAGAACATGTCTTTGTCCGTACAAACGATCATCCAGCTGTAGCTCAGCTGGAGCAGGAAGGCGTCAAGATGACTTTCTTTGATGACCTCTATGAAAAACATGATGCTTTTGAAGATGTTTATCGTGAAATCACTTCTGTTTTATTCCAAAAGGCTTCTTCAGATCACATCATCTATGCCGTGCCGGGCCATCCGCTTGTTGCCGAGCAAACCGTTCAGCTGCTGCTGAAGGAAGCTGACAGCCGCGGCGTTGAAGTGAAAGTGGCAGGAGGCAAAAGCTTTCTGGATGAGATGTATACCGCTTTAAAAATTGACCCGATTGACGGATGTCAAATATTGGACGGCACCAACTTGAAGAAGGAACACATCCAGATCCGCAACCACCTCATCATCGTGCAGGTGTATGATGGATTCATCGCTTCCGAAGTAAAACTGACGTTAATGGAAAAGTATCCGGATGACTTTAACGTTGCTGTTGTGACCGCTGCAGGAAGTGCCGAAGAATCCATTCAGTGGGTTCCCCTTTATGAGCTGGATCGTTCTGTCACGCTCAATAATTTGACGGCCGTCTACGTTCCTCCTGTTGATAAAAAGGAAATGCTGTACCGGGATTTTGAGCATCTGCGGGGTATCATCAGAGAACTGCGCGGGCCGGACGGCTGTCCATGGGACAAGAAACAAACGCATGAATCGTTGAAAAAATATTTAATTGAAGAAGCCTATGAAGTGCTTGAAGCCATCGATGATGAAGATGATGAGCATCTAGCTGAGGAATTGGGGGACGTTCTCCTTCAAGTCTTGCTGCATGCCCAAATCGGTGAAGATGAAGGTTATTTTTCAATGGATGAAGTGATCTCAGGTCTGGCAGATAAAATGATCAGGCGCCATCCTCATGTATTCGGTGACGCAGAAGCCGATACAGCGGATGAAGTGCTTCAAAATTGGGAGCAGATTAAATCCAAGGAAAAAGGTAATGAGCACCGCCGCTCGCTCCTTGATGGGGTAGCCAAAGGGCTTCCTGCACTGCACAAAGCTTTTGATTATCAGAAAAAAGCGGCAAAGGCCGGTTTTGACTGGGATGAGGTCACGCCTATTTTAGATAAGTTAAGGGAAGAGTTCGACGAATGGAAAGCCGCAGAATCCGCCGATGAACGCCGTAACGAATTTGGGGACATGCTGTTCACCATGGTGAACCTCGGACGTTTTTACGGCATCCATCCGGAAGAAGCCCTGGCTCTGACGAATCAAAAGTTCTATGCACGGTTCCGCTATATCGAAAATGAACTAAGCAAAGAAGGGCTAACTCCAGAGGAGGCCTCTCTGGAAAAGATGGACCAGCTCTGGAATCAGGCGAAAGAAAATTTGTAAAACCGGGAAGGAATCTGTTTTTTCTTAGAGAATATTGTTCGAGAGCAAGCAGAACCCTTAAGTTTTCTGGACTTTGCCCGAATCTTTTGAAAGAATGCTAAGGAGGTTTTTAAAAATGAACAGAAATGAACTAGTTACAAATATTGCTGAGAAATCAGGTTTAACCAAGAAAGACGTTGAAGTGGTAGTAAGTGGTCTTGTTGATGAGATTACAAATGCGTTGAAGAGCGGAGACAAAGTACAATTCGTAGGATTCGGAACGTTTGAAACAAGAGAGCGTTCAAGCCGTACAGGGCGCAACCCGCAAACTGGAGAAGAGATCAGTATCCCTGCCTCTACAGTTCCGGCTTTCCGTCCAGGGAACAAGTTAAAGGAAGCCGTAAAGTAAATGCGTCTTGATAAATTTCTTAAAGTCTCCCGTCTTATTAAAAGAAGGACGGTAGCAAAGGAAATTTCTGATCAAGGCCGCATCGCCATCAACGGCAAACAGGCCAAATCCTCTTCGGTTCTGAAAGCCGGTGACGAACTTTCTATCCGCTTCGGACAGAAACTCGTGACCGTTCGCGTAGATGAGCTAAAGGAGTTCACTAAAAAAGAGGAAGCTGGCCAAATGTATACCATCATCAATGAGGAATCACTTCAATCAACGGAAGAAGAGCCTAAGTTTTAGGCTCTTCTTTTTTATTTAGCTCTGTTAGTCCATGTATGCTGCTGATTTTTGGTGAGGTGTGATTGGAGAAAAAGACTTGGGGGTCTCATTTAAGCATCAGGATGCGATGTCCAATAGAATAGAAAATCAACAATATGCCTTTAGCGACCAGAGGGGGAAACTTATCTTTTGTTTTCAGCTTAAAACGTTATTTCATCCCCAGTCCTGAAAAGATGCGCTTTTCTTTGTTTAGTCCAAGTTCTAAAGTTGTCCCTTTTTTCATAAACATAAAGCGAAAGAGGGGGATTAGAATGGACCAATATCATAACTATGGCTCCTTAAATAATGCGAACCTTCCAGATCATGACGTGAAAATGGTTGGCCGGAAAAAACTTGAGATCACTGGTGTCAAACAGGTTGAAAGCTTTGATAACGAGGAGTTTCTACTGGAAACAACGATGGGCTTTCTGGCAATCCGGGGTACCAACCTGAAAATGAAGAATCTGGATGTGGAATCCGGCATGGTGTCCATAGAAGGGAAAGTATTTGACCTTGTTTATCTTGACCAGCAGAGCGGGGAAAAAACCAAAGGATTTTTCGGCAAGCTTTTCAAATGACCTTATCTGTACAATTCCAGACGATGCTGTCTATGGCAGCCATGGGAATATGGATCGGGATGGCGATTGATACGTATGGCCGTTTCGTCCATGAACGCCGAAAATGGTACTGGCTGCACTTTATCAATGACTTGATTTTCTGGCTTCTGCAGGCACTGATCGTCTTTTATGTTTTGCTTCATGTGAACCATGCCAATCTCCGTTTGTATATTTTTGCGGCTCTTTTGTGCGGCTTCAGTTTTTATAAAGCGTTGCTGCAAACCGGCTATAAACACGTGCTGGAAGTGATGATCCGCATTGTCACACAAGTGTTCCGTTTTTTCGTACGGCTTTTCTATGGACTTATTATAAAGCCTGTAAAATGGGTAATCTCTATCATTTTAGCTATAGGCATTTTGGCGGCAAGATGGGTTTGGGCCATTGTTGTCACGCTGCTCAAGATTATTTTTTCTCCAATAAACTGGTTATTTAGACTGATTTCACGTTTCATTCCTAAGCAAACATGGTATAATTTAAAAGGTAAATGGCTAAAAAAAGCAGGGATTCTTATTTCTCTGAAGAATACAGTCAAAAATTGGTTCCGCAAACAGGAGAAATAGGAGGGTGGACATGGTCCAGTTTAATAAAGAGAAGATTACTGAATTAAATACGGGCTACGTTAAAGAACATCATCTCCAGCAAAAGATCGACGCGAAGAAGAAACGTGGTTTATATCGACGCCTGGCAGCTTTTATGGTGGTTTTTTCGTTTTTTGCCTTTATGCTGATCTCAACCATCACTTCCCAAATGGTCTCACTCGAGGATAAGGGGAAGCAAGAAAAACACCTGAAGGCCAAATTAGAGCAGACAAAAAATAAGAAGTCACAATTAAAAGATGAAGTGCATAAACTAAAAGACGTTGATTATATCGGGGAGATTGCAAGGCGTGATTACTTCATGTCAAAGAAGGGGGAGACCGTATTTAAAGTACCAGGGTCTTCGTCGGATTGACATCCCGAATTTTTCACATGTATAATAAAGTAAACTTATGAATACCTAAGGAGGAGCATTTTCTTCATGTCAATTGAAGTAGGCAGCAAGTTGCAAGGTAAGGTTACAGGAATTACTCATTTTGGAGCGTTTGTCGAGCTGCCAGGAGGAACAACCGGACTTGTGCACATTAGTGAAGTTGCAGACAATTATGTTAAGGACATTAACGACCACTTAAAAGTCGGTGATGAAGTCGAAGTTAAAGTCATGAATATCGAAAAAGACGGCAAAATCGGCTTGTCCATTAAAAAGGCGAAAGATAATCCTGCACCGGTGAGAAACAGCTACGGAGCAAACAAAGGAAACTTTGGTGCACCGAAAAGCGGTGGCTTCGGTCCGTCAAAAGGCGGATTTAATAAACAGCGCAAAGGTTCCCCTCGCGGCAATGGTGGTTTTAACACGGCTGTAACATTTGAAGATAAAATGAGTAAATTCTTAAAAGACAGTGAAGACCGTCTGGCAACATTGAAACGCCAAACAGAGTCAAAACGCGGCGGACGCGGAGCTCGCCGAGGCTAATAGGCTGCTGACTTGAATGCTCAAGCTTCACAACCTTATATAAATACAAAGACATCTCTCAAGGGATGTCTTTTCTTTTTGATTTTTTCAGGCGGATCGGCTGATTCAGCTTTTCTTTTTAATCTTTTTTGAAAAACCGTTGACAGGTGGTATGGATTCTTGTAATATACTATTTGTGTCTTTAACATGGCGGTGTAGCTCAGCTGGCTAGAGCGTACGGTTCATACCCGTGAGGTCGTGGGTTCGACTCCCTCCGCCGCTACCATGTTTTTCTACAAAAAAAATAAGACTGGCCCGTTGGTCAAGCGGTTAAGACACCGCCCTTTCACGGCGGTAACACGGGTTCGAATCCCGTACGGGTCACCAATTACATATAATTTTCAACCCTGTATTTTTATAAAAAAATACAGGGTTTTTTGTATTTGTCCAAGACAATACAGATTTTTTGTATTTGTACGTCGAGAAGTTTTTTGAACATGCTCTAATCGTTTGACAAAAAATGTGAATTACCTGTGGGTATAATGATACACACAAAAACTATAGGGGTGGTGTGGAGGATGTATCAAAAGGCGGACAGAAATGTAATGGGACCTCTTCGGGCGATGGTGTGGTTTGAGAAGACGCAGAATCTTTCAATCGGCATGAGTAAACGCTTTATGCACAGGCTGGAAAGTGTGCTTTTAAACTGGAGACTGTTGTTGTTTGCTGTTGGTTTTTTACTTGGACGAGCTATGATTCTATCAGAGATAACACCTTTTGCCCTGCCGCTGATCGCTTCAGTATACATTTTGCGGAAAGAACGGACAGGTATTGCGATTCTTGCACTGATGGCCGGTGCGCTGTCCCATATGCCCATCAACGCATTTTACATAATAACGGGAGTTGTCATTTATGCTGTTTATCAAAAGGCAGCTGACCTGATGACAAAGAACCGTGCCAGATGGGTGCCGGCCGTCGTATTCCTGACAAGCCTAACGGCCAGGATGGCGACCATCTTTCTTACGTCAGGAAACCCTCAAATCAGTGAGTACATGATGGGAGCTGTTGAAGCGGGCCTTTCACTCGTACTTACCTTGATTTTTTTGCAAAGTATTCCTCTATTGAACTTCAAACGAATTCCACAATCGTTAAAAAATGAAGAAATCATTTGTTTTATGATATTGCTGGCTTCTGTCATGACCGGGACCATCGGATGGGAAATTCACCATTATTCGGTTGAACATATCGTTTCAAGATATTTAGTTCTGATGTTCGCGTTTGTTGGCGGAGCGGCGATCGGCTCAACGGTCGGCGTCGTAACGGGGTTGATTTTAAGTTTGGCTAATGTAGGTAGCCTCTACCAAATGAGCTTGCTTGCTTTTGCGGGTCTCTTGGGCGGGCTGCTGAAAGAAGGGAAGCGGCTTGGTGTCGGTTTCGGCCTGTTGATCGGCACATTACTGATCGGTCTGTATGGCGAAGGAAATGCAGCCATTCTGCAGACGATGATTGAGTCAGCTATTGCTATTGCTCTTTTTTTACTCACGCCGAATGCCGTGATTTCGAGCATTGCCCGCTATGTGCCGGGATCCCGGGAACATTCTAACGAACAGCAGCAGTATGTTAAAAAGATCAGAGACGTGACGGCGAACCGTGTAGAACAGTTTTCGTCAATGTTCCAGGCGCTGTCTCATTCCTTCTCTTCCTATGGAGAAGATGAATATGAAGAGAGCAGCGACCGCGAAGTTGATTTGTTTTTAAGCAACATCACAGAGAAAACGTGCCAGACTTGTTTTAAGAAGGAACAGTGCTGGGCAGTTAATTTTACTAAAACGTATGAGATGATGTCCCAAATTATGTACGAGCAGGAGCAATATCAGGAAATAAAAGATCGGCGGCTTAAACTAGAATGGGAAAAGCATTGTGTGAAGCCTCAAAAGATTACAGATGCCATTTCGAAAGAGCTCTCTCAGTATCGGGCCAGCCAGAAGCTGAAGCAGCAGGTGCAGGAAAGCAGGAAGCTGGTTGCTAATCAGTTGCTTGGCGTATCGCAGGTGATGGGGGATTTTGCGAAGGAAATCCAACGAGAGCATGCCAACCATCAGGTGCAGGAGGAGCAGATTAAAGAGGCGATCCTGCATGCGGGCATTGAGCTGGGGCATATCGACGTATACAGCCTTGAAGCGTCCAATGTGGATATTGAATTGAGCCTCCCATATTGCCAGGGCAGCGGGGAGTGTGAAAAAATCATTGCCCCTCTTTTATCAGATATCCTTCAGGAGACGATTGTTGTAAAGAAAGAGGAGTGCGGCTATTACCAGAACGGCAATTGCCATGTGTCGTTCGGATCGGCACGTGAGTTTGTCATTGAGACAGGCATTGCTTCTGCGGCAAAGGGAGGAGCATGGCTTTCCGGCGACTGCCATTCTACGATCGAGCTCGGCGGCGGAAAATATGCCATTGCGATTTCAGACGGCATGGGAAATGGCGAAAGGGCTTTTAAAGAGAGCAATGAAACACTGGAGCTGCTTCAAAAGATATTAAAATCAGGGATCGATGAAGAAGTGGCTATCAAATCGGTCAACTCAGTTCTTTCTCTTCGTACGACAGATGAGATCTTTTCTACGCTGGATCTCGCTATGATTGACCTGCAGGATGCTTCACTGAAATTTTTGAAGATCGGCTCATCACCAAGCTTTGTCAAACGCGGTGACCAGGTAAGAATGATTGAGGCAAGCAACCTTCCCATTGGAATCATTGAAGAATTTGAAGTCGATGTGGTCAGTGAGCAGCTGAAGGCAGGGGACCTGCTCATCATGATGAGCGACGGAATCTATGAGGGGCCAAAGCATGTGGAGAACATTAATGCGTGGATGAAGCGGAAGATCAAAGAGATGGGGACAGACGATCCTCAGGCCATGGCAGACTTACTTATGGAAGAGGTCATTCGCACAGGATCGAATTCGATTGAAGACGATATGACGGTGGTGGTAGCGAAAATCAACCGTAACATTCCGAAATGGGCGTCCATCCCTCATTTTCCGAAAATCAATATTAAACGCCCGAAAGCTCAATAATTTCAAAGAATCATAGTATAAATCCCCTCACCGATGACAAGGATGATAACAGCAAATCATGATGAGAGGAGACGATTTATATGGACATAAAAAAAGGTACACTGCGCCAGGTGCTTCTAATCACAGATGGCTGCTCAAACCAGGGCGAGGATCCGGTTGCGATGGCGGCGCTTGCACGCGAACATGGCATTACGATAAATGTTATCGGCATTATGGAAGAGAACAGTCCTGAATACCTTCATAAAGGCTTGAAAGAAGTGGAGGATATATCCTTGTCAGGAGGTGGTGTGAGCCAGATTGTCTATACGGCACAGCTTTCCCAGACTGTTCAGATGGTCACGAGAAAAGGGATGGCACAGACAATTCATGGCGTCATCAACAGCGAACTTCAGCAGATTCTTGGAAAAGATTCGACTATCGAGGACCTTCCTCCAGAAAAACGGGGGGAAGTTATGGAAGTGGTAGATGATCTCGGTGAAACCATGGATCTGGAATTGCTCATTCTCGTAGATTCGTCCGGGAGCATGGAGAAGAAGCTGGCTACTGTACAGGAGTCGCTCATTGACTTATCCATCTCCCTGAACTCCAGGATGGGCTACAATACATTCGCACTGTATGCATTTCCGGGCAAGAAGGATGATACAGAAAAGCTGATTGATTGGACCCCTCAGTTAAATTCGATCACCAGTGCGTTCAGCAAGCTTTCATCGGGAGGTATTACCCCGACCGGTCCGGCGATAAAAGCCGCGATCAATGAATTTACGAACAGGCGTTCAAAAAGGAGATTGATCACCGGTGATGAAGAAGAATACTTCGAAGGGTCAGGTTTTTAAGCTCGGGGCCGGTGAACGGGTTACCGGCAAATGGCACCGAAACGAGTATTCCATCATTAGAGAGCTGGGCTCAGGGGCTACAGGAACTGTGTATCTTGCTGCCGGAAGAAACGGCAAGGTCGCTGTTAAAACAGGCCATGACAGCATGGCGATTATTTCGGAAGTCAACGTGTTAAAACACTTTTCAAGGGTCCAAGGCAAAATCCTTGGGCCTTCTTTAATCGATGTGGATGACTATCTTCAAGGACAGCAGCAGATCCCTTTTTATGTGATGGAGTATTTAAAAGGAGATACATTGTTTCACTTCATGAAGAACCATAAAGAAGAATGGGCGGCCATCCTCCTCGTCCAGCTTCTCACGGATCTGCAGATGCTTCATCAGGCCGGGTGGATTTTCGGCGATTTAAAGCCCGACAACCTGCTTGTCGTAGGGCCCCCGCACCGCATTCGCTGGATCGATGTGGGAGGAACGACTCAAATTGGGCGGTCGATCAAGGAATATACTGAGTTTTTTGACAGGGGCTACTGGGGTCTTGGTACCCGGAAGGCTGAACCGTCCTATGACCTGTTCGCTGCAAGTATGATTATGATTAACCTGGCTTATCCCCAACGGTTTGATAAAAGGAAGGACGGGGGACAGCAGCTGAAGGACGCTGTCAAAAAAAGCGCCATGCTGTCTCCCTTCCAATCTGTTCTCCTGAAAGGCTTGTACGGAAAATATAAAAGCGCCGAAGAGATGCGCAATGAAATGGTTTCCACCCTGAACAATAAGGGAAGAAGCAAAATGACGGCCCAGCCTGTAAACGGACAGCGGTCAAGCAGACGGTCGGGACAGAAGATCATAAAGAAAAAGAGGAAAAGAGCGGTCATGTTCGAAACGGTTCTCTTGGGCTCATTTCTGTTTATCGTCTATCTGTTTTACCTGGTCAGCCAGTCCATGTAGCGGCAGTTTCAATTCCTTACAGGGTCCTCCTTGTTTTTGGTATACTACCCGAGAGGCTGTTTTCATGAAAAAATGGACGAAGGCAAGGTTGAGCCGCATCGGATAAGGAGAGAAGGGAATGCTTCAGGCAGTCGAACAATTTATTAAAAAGCATCAGCTGATTCGCCGGGGACAGACAATCGTCGTTGGTGTATCCGGCGGCCCTGATTCCATGGCATTGCTTCATTATCTTTGGAACCGCAGAAAGGGGGATGAGCTGAACATTATTGCTGCCCATGTCGACCACATGCTGCGGGGCAGAGAGTCGGAAGAAGACCTCTTGTACGTGCAGTCCTATTGCCGGGAGCATGATATTCAGTTTGAGGGCAAACGTGTGGATGTGGCTTCCTATAAAAAGGAGAATCAAGTGACGAGCACCCAATTGGCTGCGAGAGAATGCCGGTATGCGTTTTATGGTGAAGTCATGGCAAGGCATAAGGCCGATTCACTCGCATTGGCTCACCATGGAGATGACCAGACGGAGACCATTCTGATGCGGATGACAAGGGGAAGCTCAGGAACCGCGCTTGGCGGGATGCAGGCGAAGCGCTCTTTTGAAGGCCGATGTATTATTCGTCCTTTTTTAGGAATAACGAAGGCCGAAATAGAGCATTATTGTAAAGTACATACGATTTTTCCGAGAAGGGATCCGAGCAATGAAGCGGATGACTATGTCAGAAACCGCTTCAGGCATAATGTGCTGCCTTTTCTTAAAAAAGAAAATCCGAATGTTCATCTTCGATTTCAGCAAATAAGTGAAACTTTTTATGAGGATGAAACGTATTTATTGGAACAGGCAAAAAGAAGCCTGGGAGCTGTTGTAACAGTGAAAAAAGCATCGTTGATTGAAGTTTCGGCTGCTAAATTTCTCAACATGCCTATTCCTTTACAAAAAAGGGCGATTACACTAATATTAAACTATCTATATAAGCAAACACCTTCATCTCTTTCCTCACTACATAAGGAAAGCTTTTTAACTTTGCTCGGAAGCGAACATCCATCTGGAAGGCTGGATTTTCCCCATGGTTTGCAGGTAATCCGTTCCTATGACCGGTGCAGGCTGACGTTTGGGGAAGCCGAAAAGCAGGAAGGCTATCAAATGGAATTGAAAGTGCCAGGAACGCTCGAACTTCCTGTAGGTTTCATCACCGCTGAGTATAAAGAAGAGTATCCGGATGGAAAAAAGGGAAAAGATGTTTTTGTATGTGATGTTAAAAGTGTAAGTCTGCCAATCATTGCGAGGAGCCGCAAACCCGGTGACCGGATGGCCATTCAAGGGGTAAGCGGAACTCGGAAGGTCAAGGATATATTTATCGACCAAAAGCTTGAGAGGGAGAAACGCGATGTATGGCCCGTCCTGCAAGATGGGAAGGGAAACATTATCTGGATTCCGGGTATAAAGCACGCCCCCGTTCCACACTCAAGCAAACCTAAGCAATGGTTAGTCTTACAGTTTCAAAATTTCTGCCAGGACGTCTAGGAGGCCAAAGCAGCATGCATGATGAAATTAAAGAAGTATTAATTTCCGAGGAAGTTCTCCAGGAAAAGATCAAGGATCTCGGAAAGCAATTATCAGAGGATTATCAAGATCGATTTCCGCTTGTTGTCGGAGTATTAAAAGGAGCCCTTCCTTTTATGGCGGATCTTATCAAACGGATGGACATCCACCTTGAGATTGACCTCATGGCCGTTTCAAGCTATGGAGCATCCACTGTTTCTTCAGGGGAAGTTAAAATAATTAAGGACCTGGATACATCTCTTGAAGGACGAGATGTCATCATTGTCGAAGATATTATAGACAGCGGTCTGACGTTAAG
This sequence comes from Fictibacillus marinisediminis, assembly GCF_023149135.1. NCBI lineage: Bacteria > Bacillati > Bacillota > Bacilli > Caryophanales > Fictibacillaceae > Fictibacillus > Fictibacillus marinisediminis. Next base: position 77,171 of record NZ_JAIWJX010000002.1, read on the forward strand.
TTATCTTGTTCAGCTTTTCAAAACCCGTAACGCCAATTCGGTTAAAATTGTTACTCTGCTGGATAAACCGACTGGCAGAAAAGTGGATATCAAACCGGATCTTACAGGTTTTATCGTACCGGATGCGTTTGTTGTCGGTTATGGCCTGGACTATATTGAGCGCTATCGCAACCTTCCTTATATCGGGGTTCTGAAGCCTGAAGTATACGAAAAGTAATCCTGTTTATTTGTTAACATGCAATAATAAATGTATTTCATCGTCTCATTGTCGTTGAGGAGGTAAGGAATGAATCGGATCTTCCGGAACACCATATTTTACTTGTTAATCTTTTTAGTTGTAGTTGGTGTCGTAAGCTTTTTTAACGGAACCAACAATGAAGTGAAGAAAATTCGTTATGATCAATTAACGAATTACATTCAGGAAGGGCGCGTAAAAAGCATTGAGTACCAGCCTGAAGGCGGCGTTTATGTTGTTAGAGGAAAGCTGGAGAATGCGAAACAGGGCGAAGTGTTTGAAACATATACACCAGACTCTGAAGAATCCATCAAACAGCTTAACCGGCTAGCTAAAACAGCTGACGTTGACATTAAACCAGAAGAGCAGACGAGCGGTTGGGTTACGTTCTTTACATCCATTATTCCGTTTGTCATTATTTTCATTCTGTTCTTCTTCTTGCTCAACCAAGCTCAGGGCGGCGGAAGCCGAGTGATGAACTTTGGTAAGAGTAAAGCCAAGCTCTATAACGAAGAAAAGAAAAAAGTGACGTTCAAAGACGTTGCCGGAGCGGACGAAGAAAAGCAGGAACTTGTTGAAGTGGTCGAATTCTTAAAAGATCCACGGAAATTTGCTGCTTTAGGAGCCCGTATTCCAAAAGGGGTTCTCTTAGTGGGACCTCCAGGTACTGGTAAAACGTTGCTTGCCCGTGCGGTTGCAGGGGAAGCGGGAGTTCCTTTCTTCTCAATTTCAGGTTCTGATTTTGTTGAGATGTTCGTTGGGGTCGGTGCATCACGTGTACGTGACCTGTTTGAAAACGCTAAAAAGAATGCACCGTGTATCATCTTTATCGATGAGATCGATGCAGTCGGACGCCAGCGCGGTGCCGGTCTTGGCGGCGGACATGATGAGCGGGAACAGACGCTTAACCAGTTACTCGTTGAAATGGATGGATTCGGAGCTAATGAAGGAATCATTATCATTGCTGCGACCAACCGTCCGGATATTCTTGACCCTGCTCTTCTTCGTCCGGGACGATTTGACCGTCAGATTACGGTAAACCGCCCTGATGTAAAAGGAAGAGAAGAAGTACTGGGTGTACATGCACGCAATAAGCCATTAAGTGAAGAAGTAAACTTGAAAACCATTGCCATGCGGACTCCTGGTTTCTCCGGTGCCGATCTTGAGAACCTGCTGAATGAAGCAGCTCTTGTGGCAGCGCGGCAAAACAAGAAGAAGATTAACATGGACGATGTGGATGAGGCGATTGACCGAGTCATCGCGGGTCCTGCGAAGAAAAGCAGGGTTATCTCACAAAAAGAAAAGAATATCGTGGCCTACCATGAAGCTGGGCATACCGTCATCGGTCTAGTGCTGGAAGGGGCAGATACGGTTCATAAAGTAACAGTAGTGCCTCGCGGCCAGGCAGGCGGATACACCGTGATGCTTCCAAAAGAAGACCGGTACTTCATGACAAAACCGGAACTGCTTGATAAGATTGTCGGTCTCCTTGGCGGCCGTGTTGCCGAAGAGATTACCTTTAATGAAGTCAGCACAGGTGCTCACAATGACTTCCAGCGTGCTACAGGCATTGCCCGCCGCATGGTTACGGAGTTCGGGATGAGTGACAGGCTTGGACCGATGCAATTTGGCTCAAGCTCTGGCGGACAGGTATTCCTTGGACGCGATTTCAACAATGAGCAAAACTACAGTGATGCCATTGCCCATGAAATCGACATGGAAATCCAAAATATCATTAAGGATTCTTACCAGCGCTGTAAACAAATCCTTACAGAGCATAATGAAAAGCTTGAAATTATCGCTCAAACTCTTCTCAATGTAGAAACATTGGATGAAGAGCAAATTAAGGAGCTTGTAAAAACAGGACAGCTTCCTGAGCGTAAAGTCATTTCTTCTCCGGAAAATGATGTAAAGGTTACAATTCATAAAAAAGACGAAGAAGAACGCAAGGAAGATTAAAACGAAGGATGCCTCTAACTCAGAGGCATCCTTTTTAAAAGTAAAAAATCAAATCAAAAGTAAGCGAGGCATTTCCATGATCTTTGTTTTTGACGTAGGAAATACGAATATCGTACTGGGTATGTATGACGGAGATGATCTGAAACATCATTGGAGGGTCAGTACTTCCAGAGAAAAAACAGAAGATGAATACGGAATGCTGATCCTCAGCCTGTTTCGGAATGCGGAGATTGAAAGAAAAGAAGTTGAAGGGATTATTATCTCATCTGTTGTGCCTCACATTATGGCGACGCTTGAGCGTATGTGCCTCAAATTTTTTCATAAAAAACCGCTGGTGATCGGGCCTGGCATAAAGACCGGTTTGAATATAAAATATGAAAATCCAAGAGAAGTGGGGGCTGACCGGATTGTTAACGCCGTTGCAGCGATTCACAATTACGGTAAACCGCTCATTATCGTTGACTTTGGTACGGCCACGACATATTGCTACATCAATGAGGCGGGCCATTATATGGGGGGCGCAATTGCCCCGGGAATTAATGTAGCGACAGAAGGCCTCTATAAAAATGCGGCGAAACTTCCGAGAATAGAGTTTGCCAAACCTGAGAACATTATTGGAAAAAACACGGTAAGTGCCATGCAGTCAGGACTTTTATTTGGATATGTTGGACAGGTTGAGGGTATTGTTAAAAGGATAAAAGCTCAGGAGAAAACGAGTCCAAAGGTAGTGGCTACTGGAGGAATGGCAGGTCTGATCGCAGAGGAATGCGAGCTGATCGATGTGGTTGATCCTTATTTAACCTTAAAGGGCCTGCAGCTGATCTACTTAAAAAACAATCGGAAATGAACGAGAACTTCTGAGTTAATACATGAGGATAGGTGATAAATATGTCGGATTATTTAATAAAGGCGCTGGCCTTTGACGGGCAAATACGCGCGTACGCTATGAGCGGCAGTGAAATGGTGGGTGAAGCGCAGCGCAGGCACCAAACCTGGCCTACGGCTTCAGCAGCGTTAGGCCGTTCGATGATGGCGAGCACTATGATGGCATCCATGCTAAAAAGTGATAAGCACAAGATGACGGTAAAGATTGAAGGCGGAGGCCCCATTGGTGCTATTGTTGTAGACGCTGCACCAAGCGGTCATACAAGAGGATATGTAACGAACCCGCAAGTCCATTTTGATTTGAACCAGCAGGGGAAATTAGATGTTGCACGTGCAGTGGGTAAAAATGGATTTTTATCAGTAGTCAAAGATCTTGGTCTGCGTGATAACTTCACCGGTCAGGTTCCGCTTGTATCCGGAGAGATCGGCGATGATTTTACTTATTATTTCGCAGCCTCTGAACAAGTGCCTTCATCAGTGGGTGTAGGTGTTCTCGTTAACCCGGATAACAGCATTCTTGCTGCAGGAGGATTTGTGATTCAGGTGCTGCCAAATGCATCAGATACAATTATTGATCTTTTGGAAGAGCGGATTTCTGCTATACCTCCAATCTCTAAATTAGTTGAAAAAGGCCTCACCCCAGAAGAGATCCTGTTTGAACTGCTTGGGAAAGAAAATGTAAAAATACTGGATAAGATGCCGGTTTCCTTCCAGTGCACATGTTCACGGGACCGCATTGCCAATGCACTTGTGTCATTGGGAAGAGAGGAAATCCGTTCAATTATTGAAGACGAAGGGCAGGCTGAAGCCCACTGCCATTTCTGCAATGAAACTTATTTATTTGCAAAGGATGAACTGGAAGAGCTTTATAACGAAAGCAGATAAATTTAAAGAAAATCGATCAAACTTAGAATGCTTTGGGTCTATAGGTCTAAAGCAGTGCATATGAATTGACAGACGATTCGTACTGTTGTTAAACTTAAACCAATGTATTTACTCGGAATTAGGAGAGTGATAAGGTTGGCGAGAATAGCAAATTCAATTACAGAGCTTATTGGACAGACACCTGTTGTTAAACTCAATCGTATTACAAATGATACTCATGCAGACGTGTATTTGAAACTGGAATTCATGAACCCGGGAAGCAGTGTTAAAGACCGCATTGCTTTGGCTATGATTGAAAAAGCGGAAGCGGACGGCAAACTTAAAGCAGGCGATACGCTTATTGAACCTACAAGCGGGAACACGGGTATCGGGCTTGCAATGGTAGCCGCAGCTAAAGGCTATAAGGCTGTTCTTGTCATGCCGGACACGATGAGCTTGGAGCGAAGAAATCTGCTGCGCGCTTATGGAGCGGAGCTTGTACTGACACCTGGCGCTGAAGGAATGGGCGGAGCAATCCGCAAGGCGGAAGCTTTATCAAAAGAACACGGCTATTTCTTGGCACAACAGTTCAACAATGAAGCGAACCCGGAGATCCATCGGCAAACCACAGGGAAAGAAATTCTTGAACAATTTCCGGACGGACTGGACGGTTTCATTTCAGGAATCGGTACAGGCGGCACCATCACCGGTGCTGGGGAAGTGCTGAAAGAAGCTTACCCTGATATTCGATTATACGCCGTTGAACCATCTGATTCTCCTGTACTGTCAGGCGGAAAGCCCGGTCCTCATAAGATTCAGGGAATTGGCGCTGGATTTGTTCCGGAAATCTTAAATACGTCTGTATATGATGAAGTTATCCAGATTACAAATGATGAAGCTTTTGAATTTGCACGCCGTGCGGCTAAAGAAGAAGGAATCCTTGGCGGGATCTCCTCAGGAGCTGCTATCGCTGCTGCTCTTAAAGTGGCTGAGAAGCTGGGCAAAGGCAAAAAAGTGCTCGCCATCATTCCGAGTAATGGTGAACGGTATTTGAGCACACCGCTATATCAATTTGATGAAACAGAATAACAAGACATCAAGCTGACAATTTTGTCAGCTTTTTCTATGCATGGGAGTATTGTCTAGCTCTAGCGCCCAGGACGAAATTTGAAACACCATTCGTCATAAGTCCTCGGAGGACGAATTGATAAATCACAATTCGTCTTAGGTCGCTTCACACTTATTCCTCAACACAAAATGCGTGTTGCTGGATAAGTGTTCCACCGCTTGCGCTTTTCTCAAAAGTAATTGGATTTTTATCCCCACATTAATCACTGCATCAGTTACAATAGTATCCATAAGAAAGATCAGGAGCGTGACAGGTGTGCCTTACCCAATTTGTGAAGAGCGACAAATCATCTTTAAAAAAATTCCCCTAACCAAAAGCGAATGGTTCAGCCGTTATAGGAGCCTTTCGGGCAGTGAAGAAAACCACGTTCTCCTTGAAAGCGGACGGAGCGGAAAATACAGCATCATAGGTCTTTCCCCAGTTGCTTATATTGTAGGTAAAAACAATAAAGTTTCTTTTGAATATAAAGGCAGCAATACAACGAGAGAAGGAAAACTCCTTCCGATCATTAAAGATTGGCTTAGCTTGTTTAAGTGCGATGTTCCGGCAGGGCTTCCTGATTTTAACGGAGGAGCTATCGGATATTTTAGTTATGATGTGGCCAGGGAGATTGAGAAGCTTCCTCAAAAAGCAGAAGATGATCTTCAGCTTCCGGACGTTTCTCTCATGGTATTTGATGATGTATTCGTATATGACCATGAAGAAGAATGTTTATGGCTTATTCTTCACTATGAAGAACAGCATAAAAAAAGGGCAGAATTAAGACTGGAACAATATCGAGCGGAATGGACCTCGGCAAATCACAGCGGCGTTTCGGCAAAGAACGAAAAGGTGCCCTTTTCTTTTTTGCAGGAATCGGTATCCATGTCTGAAGAAAAGTTTGTGCAGGCAGTAAAACAAGTCAAAGAGTATATTGCTGCAGGCGATGTCTTTCAGGTTAATCTATCTGTACGGCAGTCAAAGCCTCTTCTGTCGATGCCATTTGAAATTTATAATGAACTTCGCCGTTTTAATCCATCGCCTTATATGGCTTACTTTCATACACCTGATTTTCAGCTCGTCAGCGGTTCACCTGAATTGTTAGTGAAAAAAAAGGGAGAACATATCAGTACCCGCCCGATCGCCGGGACACGCTCAAGGGGCAAGACGGAAGAAGAAGACCGTAAGCTCGCATTAACACTGATCGAAAATGAGAAAGAACGCGCGGAACATGTGATGCTGGTTGACCTGGAAAGAAACGACCTGGGCAAAGTGAGTAAGTATGGCAGTGTTGAAGTGGACGAGTTTATGACGATTGAAAAATACTCCCACGTCATGCACATTGTCTCGAACGTCAGGGGAATACTTCGTGAAGACTGCGATGCGTTTGACCTGATTGCAGCCACTTTTCCAGGCGGGACGATTACAGGGGCTCCGAAAATACGCACAATGGAAATTATTGAAGAGCTTGAGCCTGTGCGCAGAGGAGTATATACTGGCTCTATCGGCTGGATTGGATACAATGGTGACATGGAATTGAACATCGCGATCCGGACGATGGTCTGCAAGGACGGAATGGCCCACGTACAGGCTGGTGCCGGCATCGTTATCGACTCAGACCCCCAAGCGGAGTATAAAGAGTCGCTGAAAAAAGCCGCTGCTTTATGGCGGGCCAAGGAATTAAGTGAAGAAAGCAAGTACGAGTTAGTTTAGCTGAGCTTAGAGGAGGAAGATGAGAATGATTTTAATGATTGATAACTACGATTCATTCACGTACAACCTTGTACAATATTTAGGAGAGCTGGGAGAAGAGCTTGTCGTCAAGAGAAACGATGAGATCACTCTCGAAGAAATCGAGGCGCTTCAGCCGGATTTTTTGATGATCTCGCCGGGCCCTTGTTCACCGAACGAAGCTGGAATCAGTATGGGAGCCATTAAGCGCTTTGCAGGTAAGATTCCGATTTTTGGTGTATGCCTAGGGCATCAATCCATCGCCCAAGTATTTGGAGGAGATGTCATTCGCTCCGAACGTCTGATGCATGGAAAGACCTCAGAGATTTCTCATGACGGAAAGACCATTTTCAACGGGCTTGAAAAAGTATTTACTGCTACGAGATACCACTCTCTCATTGTAAAGAAAGAAACACTGCCAGAATGTTTCAGTGTGTCAGCATGGACCCCTGAAGGAGAAATTATGGCCATTCGCCATAAGGCGCTTCCGGTAGAAGGTGTACAATTTCACCCTGAGTCGATCATGACAGAAGCAGGCAAAAAGCTGCTGCGGAATTTTATCGATCAATACAAAAATAAAGGGAACATGGTATGTACCTCTCAATAGATGGAAAACTTGTAAGTAAAAATGAAGCTTCTATCTCTCCGTTGGATCATGGATATATGTATGGCCTCGGTGCATTTGAAACCGTCAGAGTCTACAATGGACATCCATTTCTTTGGGAAGAACATATGAAGCGTTTAAAAGAAGCGCTTGTTGAGCTGAATATAAAGCATGAACTGGACAGTGCGGCTGCCTGGATCGATACAAGGCGTTTAATGCGGCGGAACAAATGGAAGAATGCTTATATCCGCTTCAATATTTCAGCAGGAGCAGGTGAGATCGGCCTGCAGACAGACCCTTATTTAAACCCGACTGTCATTATTTACGGCAAACCACTGCCGGAACAGGGTCCTTTTAACGAAAAAGAGCTTGTCGTGCTTCAGACAAGGCGGAACACCCCTGAAGGAAGAATACGCTTGAAGTCCCATCATTATTTGAACAGCATCCTCGGTAAAAGGGAGTTGAACAGGCCTCATGAGCAGGAAGGCCTGTTTTTGACAGAAGATGGATTTGTCAGCGAAGGAACCGTTTCAAATGTTTTTTGGATAAAAGATGGTGTACTTTATACCCCTTCCATAAATACAGGAATTCTGAACGGAATCACGAGGCAGTTCGTCATGGCCAGTGCGGCCAAGATGGGAATGCCGGCAGAAGAGGGTCTATATTCGTCCCTTGATGTACAAAATGCGGACGAGATTTTTTTAACAAATTCGATACAGGAAATCGTCCCGGTTCGCACCTTTCAAGGAAAGGACTTTCCGGGTGCTGGTGGGCAGACGGCCCAATCGCTTTTATTTCTTTATCATTCATGCAGCAAAAGTCTATGGAGCATTGATGAATTGTTTGAAGGGAGAACCTATTATGGGACAGACAGTAACAGCCAAGAATATTAATCATCTCATATCCTGTGGCCCATACACGCTGGATCTATCCAAGAAAACCTATGTCATGGGAATATTAAATGCCACTCCGGATTCCTTTTCTGATGGCGGCAGATACAACACGATTCAACGAGCAGTTGAGCATGCCAAGCAAATGGTAGAAGACGGAGCCGATATTATTGATATCGGGGGAGAATCCACCCGTCCAGGCGGTGAGAAGGTTGGAGCAGAGGAAGAGTTAAGGCGTGTCGTCCCGGTAATTGAGGCAGTCTCCCGCGAAGTGAGCGTTCCGATTTCCATCGATACGTACAAAGCAGAAGTCGCTGAAAAAGCCATTCTTGCCGGAGCCCATATCATTAATGATGTATGGGGAGCTAAGGCGGATGATCAGATGGCCTCCACAGCAGCAAAGCTCAACGTACCCATCATCCTTATGCATAATCGGAGTGATCGTGATTATGCAGAATTGATGCCTGATATCATTGCCGATCTGAACAAGAGCATCGCCATTGTTTCGAAAGAAGGCGTGAAGCCGGAGAACATCATTTTAGATCCTGGAATCGGTTTTGCCAAAACATATGAGCAGAACCTTGAAACGATGAGGAACCTCGACCAGATCGTGGCGATGGGATATCCCGTACTCCTAGGAACATCAAGAAAATCCATGATCGGGAATGCCCTCGATCTTCCGGTGGATGAACGAATGGAAGGAACGGGCGCCACAGTATGCCTTGGCATTGAACGGGGATGTACGATTGTACGCGTCCATGATGTAAAAGAAATGAGCCGCATGGCAAGAATGATGGATGCCATGCTCGGAAAAAGGATGAAGACGCATGGATAAAATATATATGAACGGCCTTTCGTTTTATGGCTATCATGGTGTTTTTCCTGAAGAGAATAAACTGGGCCAGCGATTTTTCGCCGATCTGATTCTTGAGATGGATCTTCAGGCAGCCGGTACAACGGATGACCTTGAAAAAACAGTGAACTACGGTGACATTTATTCAACGGTAAAAGAAATTGTAGAAGGCGAACCGAAGAAATTGGTTGAAACGGTAACGGAAAGCATTGCCTCTGCCCTTCTTTCCAGTTACCCGCTGATTCAGCAATGCACGGTTAAAGTTACTAAACCGGATCCGCCTATCCCGGGCCATTATGACTCTGTTGCCATAGAGATAACCCGGAGCAGAGCCTGATGAATAGTGTTTACCTTTCGCTTGGTTCCAACCTTGGGAACCGGGAAGAGTATATCCAGAAGGCGATCGATGCATTAAATGACCATCCCGCTATTAAAGTGGAAACGATATCATCACTGTATGAAACAGAACCGGTCGGCTACACCGATCAGCCTCCTTTTCTGAATCTGGCGGTAAAACTGCAGACGAGCCTGTCTGCTGAAGATTTACTGAGCATAACCCAGGAAATCGAGAACCATCTGGAAAGAACACGGAAAATCAGATGGGGTCCCAGAACAATCGACCTTGACATTTTGTTGTATAATAGTGAACGTATACAGTCAGAACAGCTGCACATTCCGCATCCCCGTATGCTGGAACGTGCTTTTGTGATGATTCCGTTATTTGAGATTGCTCCAGATCTCACATTCCCAGATACAGACGTATCATTGGATGACGTCTTCAGACAGCTGCAGAATAAAGAAGGTGTGCATATATGGAAGAGGAAAAGTGGGGCAGGAGAATACGGGCCTTTCGAAAACTGAAAGGCTATACACAAGAAGGCCTTGCGAAGGACTTGGGGATCTCTGTTTCTATACTTGGAGAAGTAGAACGCGGAAACCGCAAACCGAAGGAAGAACTTATGATTAAGATTGCAACGATCTTTCAGGTTTCTATAGATGAATTAACGCAAGACCATGTTCAAAAATAAGCGGGGTGAAAAGAATGTTGAAAATCGGTGCTATTACCATGAAGAATCCCGTTGTGCTTGCACCTATGGCAGGTGTCTGCAACCCGGCATTCCGCCTGATCGCCAAAGATTTTGGAGCGGGGCTCGTTTGTGCCGAAATGGTAAGCGATAAAGGTATTCTGTACGAGAACGAAAAATCTTTAAAAATGCTGTATGTAGATGAGAGGGAAAAACCGCTCAGCCTTCAGATCTTTGGAGGAGAACGCGAATCTCTTGTTGCGGCAGCAAAGTATGTAGATAAAAATACAAATGCCGATATTATAGATATCAATATGGGCTGCCCTGTGCCTAAGATCACGAAATGTGATGCTGGAGCAAGATGGCTGTTAGACCCAAACAAAATCTATGAGATGGTTGCAGCTACAGTAGATGCTGTGCAAAAGCCGGTTACTGTAAAAATGCGTGTCGGCTGGGATGAAGACCATATCTTCGCTGTGCAAAACGCACAGGCGGTGGAACGTGCCGGCGGTGCTGCAGTATCTGTGCACGGGCGCACGCGCGTGCAGATGTATGAAGGAAAAGCGAACTGGGACATTATCAAGCAAGTAAAAGAAAGTGTTTCGATTCCGGTAATCGGAAACGGAGACATCTCTACTCCGCACGATGCCAAACATGCGCTTGAAACCTATGGCGTAGATGGCGTTATGATCGGCCGCGCGGCGCTTGGCAACCCATGGATGCTTTATCGCACCGTTCAGTTCCTTGAAACAGGAGAAATTCCTGCAGAACCGACACCAAGAGAAAAGATCGATATTTGCATGCTTCATATGGACCGCCTCATTGATCTCAAGGGTGAAGATGTGGCCGTTCGTGAGATGCGCAAACACGCTGCATGGTATTTAAAAGGCCTTCCTAAAACAGGAACGGTCCGAAACGAAGTAAATACAAAAACAACAAGGGATGAAATGAGCAAGCTCCTCTACGGCTATATTGAAGAAGTAGAAGCTAAACAGCAAGGTAAAGTGAGCTGAGCCAATCGCCCTATTGAATCTTACTAACAGCCAGAACCCAATTCTGGCTTTTGTTGCACTTATGTTTTCTTAATAAAGGCTTCCTGGTGTTTTCAAAATTATTATTTTTAATAATGATATGGAGGAAAAGCAAATGAACCATGAAACGGTTTTGCTTACGAACGAAGGCACCAGGAGGCTAAAGCATGAGCTTAGAAGTTTAATCGAGGAAAAAGTACACTGCCGCACTGAGGATGAAGGCCTTTTTTTAGACAAGAGGATCAAACAGCTCGAACAAGTCCTGTTCCATGCCCGGATTCTCTCCAGTGAAAAAGAGCCCGGACAAACGGCGGAAGTAGGTTCTACAATCACATTGCTGGAACTTGAATTTCAGGATGAGATGACGTATACGATCGTACATCCATTTGAAGCCGATCCGAGAGAGTTTAAAATTGCCGCGGATTCCCCGGTAGCCCAAGCGGTAATCGGCAAGCCTCTGAACGCTAAGATTCATATCTCCCTTCCGGGGGGCCATATTTCATATAAAATCATAAACATACAAAATTGCAAAAGGTAGGAGAGTTTTCATGAGCCAGGATTTAGAATTAAATGATTTGCTGCGTGTCCGCAGAGAAAAAATGAACAGCATCCGTGAAAGCGGGAAAGATCCGTTCGGCACTAAATATATCCGCACCCATACAGCGGCAGACATTACTGAGCAATATCAGGATCTATCGAAAGAAGACCTGGAGGAGCAAGGCATTGAAGTAACCATTGCTGGACGCATCATGACCAAGCGCGGAAAAGGGAAAGCCGGATTTGCGCACGTTCAGGATCTGACTGGACAAATTCAAATCTATGTAAGAACCGATGCAGTAGGCGAGGATCAGTATGAGCTGTTCAACACGATCGATATCGGTGACATTGTCGGAATTACTGGTACGGTCTTTAAAACTAAAGTTGGAGAGCTTTCTGTAAAAGCGAAAGACTTTCAGCTGCTTACGAAATCACTTCGTCCGCTGCCTGACAAATTCCACGGCCTTAAAGATGTGGAACAGCGCTATCGCCAGCGTTATGTAGATTTAATCATGAACCCTGAAGTAAAAGACACATTCATCGCCCGCAGTAAAATAATCCGTTCAATGAGACGCTACCTGGATGATCACGGCTACTTGGAAGTAGAAACGCCAACCATGCATTCTATTCCTGGCGGTGCATCTGCACGTCCGTTCATTACGCACCATAACGCGCTTGATATGGAGCTTTACATGCGGATCGCTATCGAGCTTCATTTGAAACGCCTGATCGTCGGCGGTTTGGAAAAGGTTTATGAGATTGGCCGGGTATTCAGAAACGAAGGAGTATCTACTCGTCATAATCCTGAATTTACAATGATAGAACTTTATGAAGCCTATGCAGATTATCATGATATTATGGAACTTACTGAAAATCTTATCGCTCATATTGCTAAAGAAGTACACGGCAGCACGACTGTGAAATACGGTGAATACGAAGTTGACCTCGAACCTCGCTGGAAACGGGTGCACATGGTTGATGCAGTAAAAGAAGCAACAGGTGTAGACTTCTGGCCGCAGATGAGCAGGGAAGAAGCATTCGCCCTTGCTAAAGAACATAATGTTCCTGTGAAAGAAAACATGTCTTATGGGCATATTGTGAACGAGTTCTTTGAACACTTCGTCGAAGAGACGCTCATTCAGCCTACATTTGTATATGGCCACCCAGTTGAGATTTCTCCGCTTGCTAAGAAGAATCCTGAAGATGAAAGATTCACTGACCGGTTTGAATTGTTTATCGTGGGCCGTGAGCACGCTAACGCATTTTCTGAGCTTAATGATCCAATCGATCAAAGAGAGCGTTTTGAAGCACAGCTCAAAGAGCGTGACCAAGGGAACGATGAGGCTCACATGATGGATGAGGACTTTGTAGAAGCGCTTGAGTACGGTATGCCTCCTACTGGCGGCCTGGGGATCGGAATCGATCGCCTTATCATGCTTTTGACAGACTCACCTTCAATCCGTGATGTACTGTTATTCCCGCAAATGCGCCATACCGACAAGTAATAACAAAAGAATTTAACGCCGCCTGCATGCAGTGTGCAGGCGGTTTTATATGTTTTTACACGAAATTGAAACTTTTTTCTTAAATAGTATTGCAAGGTGTTTAAATAGGTGGTATATTATTACCTGTCGCTGCAAAGCTTATGAGTTCAACAAACTTGATAAAAACTTTTTAAAAAGAATGTTGACAGGCTGATGACAGCATGGTAATATAATAAAGTCGCCAATGAGCGACGGCAAACGACAGCTTAATAGTTGAAGTTTGATACAAAATGTTCTTTGAAAACCAAACAAAAGCCAGGTAAGTCAGGGATTTTACAATCCCATCAATTTTTAAACTTTAAGAGCTATATCAAACACTTTATTGGAGAGTTTGATCCTGGCTCAGGATGAACGCTGGCGGCGTGCCTAATACATGCAAGTCGAGCGAACCAAAGAGAGCTTGCTCTCTGAGGTTAGCGGCGGACGGGTGAGTAACACGTGGGTAACCTGCCTGTAAGACGGGGATAACTTCGGGAAACCGAAGCTAATACCGGATGATAAAGAGAAACGCCTGTTTCTTTTTTGAAAGTCGGCCTTGTGCTGACGCTTACAGATGGGCCCGCGGCGCATTAGCTAGTTGGTGAGGTAACGGCTCACCAAGGCGACGATGCGTAGCCGACCTGAGAGGGTGATCGGCCACACTGGGACTGAGACACGGCCCAGACTCCTACGGGAGGCAGCAGTAGGGAATCTTCGGCAATGGACGAAAGTCTGACCGAGCAACGCCGCGTGAGCGATGAAGGCCTTCGGGTCGTAAAGCTCTGTTGTCAGAGAAGAACAAGTACCGGAGTAACTGCCGGTACCTTGACGGTACCTGACCAGAAAGCCACGGCTAACTACGTGCCAGCAGCCGCGGTAATACGTAGGTGGCAAGCGTTATCCGGAATTATTGGGCGTAAAGCGCGCGCAGGCGGTTCTTTAAGTCTGATGTGAAAGCCCACGGCTCAACCGTGGAGGGTCATTGGAAACTGGGGAACTTGAGTGCAGGAGAGAAAAGTGGAATTCCACGTGTAGCGGTGAAATGCGTAGAGATGTGGAGGAACACCAGTGGCGAAGGCGGCTTTTTGGCCTGTAACTGACGCTGAGGCGCGAAAGCGTGGGGAGCAAACAGGATTAGATACCCTGGTAGTCCACGCCGTAAACGATGAGTGCTAGGTGTTGGGGGGTTCCACCCTCAGTGCTGACGTTAACACATTAAGCACTCCGCCTGGGGAGTACGACCGCAAGGTTGAAACTCAAAGGAATTGACGGGGGCCCGCACAAGCAGTGGAGCATGTGGTTTAATTCGAAGCAACGCGAAGAACCTTACCAGGTCTTGACATCCTCTGACCATCCTAGAGATAGGACTTTCCCCTTCGGGGGACAGAGTGACAGGTGGTGCATGGTTGTCGTCAGCTCGTGTCGTGAGATGTTGGGTTAAGTCCCGCAACGAGCGCAACCCTTGACCTTAGTTGCCAGCATTCAGTTGGGCACTCTAAGGTGACTGCCGGTGACAAACCGGAGGAAGGTGGGGATGACGTCAAATCATCATGCCCCTTATGACCTGGGCTACACACGTGCTACAATGGGTGGTACAAAGGGTTGCAAAGCCGCGAGGCCGAGCCAATCCCAAAAAGCCACTCTCAGTTCGGATTGTAGGCTGCAACTCGCCTACATGAAGCCGGAATTGCTAGTAATCGCGGATCAGCATGCCGCGGTGAATACGTTCCCGGGCCTTGTACACACCGCCCGTCACACCACGAGAGTTTGTAACACCCGAAGTCGGTGGGGCAACCTTTTAGGAGCCAGCCGCCGAAGGTGGGACAGATGATTGGGGTGAAGTCGTAACAAGGTAGCCGTATCGGAAGGTGCGGCTGGATCACCTCCTTTCTATGGAGACATGAGCGCACTTAGATGCCTCATGAACTTACCTGAGCTTTTGTTTGGTTTTGAAAGAACATCGTTTCTTTCAAACAATAGAGGTTATGTGACGCATTTTTTTGCGCGCACGGACCATGTTCCTTGAAAACTAGATAACGAAACATCCAAACAAAGCCAACTAATTCATTAGTTGTGCGCTGATTTAGTAACAATTAAGACGATTCAGCAGCGACAAGATCGAGGAAGCGAAGTTCTGGAGGAGCGGAGTGTAGTTCGCCTACATGAGCACCGGAAGAACAAAGCTGACGAAGAGATTGGAAGCTGATCAATCGTCGATAAAGGTTAAGCTAGAAAGGGCGCACGGTGGATGCCTTGGCACTAGGAGCCGAAGAAGGACGGGACGAACACCGATATGCCTCGGGGAGCTGTAAGTAAGCATTGATCCGGGGATTTCCGAATGGGGGAACCCACCATCCGTAATGGGATGGTATCCATATCTGAATACATAGGATATGAGAAGGCAGACCCGGGGAACTGAAACATCTAAGTACCCGGAGGAAGAGAAAGCAAATGCGATTTCCTGAGTAGCGGCGAGCGAAACGGAATCAGCCCAAACCAGAGGGCTTGCCCTCTGGGGTTGTAGGACACTCAACATGGAGTTACAAAGGAACGGGGTAGATGAAGCGGTCTGGAAAGGCCAGCCAAAGAAGGTAACAGCCCTGTAGTTGAAACTTCGTTCCCTCCTGAGTGGATCCTGAGTACGGCGGGACACGTGAAACCCCGTCGGAATCCGGGAGGACCATCTCCCAAGGCTAAATACTCCCTAGTGACCGATAGTGAACCAGTACCGTGAGGGAAAGGTGAAAAGCACCCCGGAAGGGGAGTGAAAGAGATCCTGAAACCGTGTGCCTACAAGTAGTTGGAGCCCATTAACGGGTGACAGCGTGCCTTTTGTAGAATGAACCGGCGAGTTACGATAACGTGCAAGGTTAAGCTGATAAGGCGGAGCCGCAGCGAAAGCGAGTCTGAATAGGGCGCCATAGTACGTTGTCGTAGACCCGAAACCGTGTGATCTACCCATGTCCAGGGTGAAGTTCAGGTAACACTGAATGGAGGCCCGAACCCACGCACGTTGAAAAGTGCGGGGATGAGGTGTGGGTAGGGGTGAAATGCCAATCGAACACGGAGATAGCTGGTTCTCCCCGAAATAGCTTTAGGGCTAGCCTCGCGGCTAGAGTCCTGGAGGTAGAGCACTGATTGGACTAGGGGCCCCCACAGGGTTACCGAATTCAGTCAAACTCCGAATGCCAGAGACTTATCCGCGGGAGTCAGACTGCGAGTGATAAGATCCGTAGTCAAGAGGGAAACAGCCCAGACCATCAGCTAAGGTCCCAAAGTATACGTTAAGTGGGAAAGGATGTGGAGTTGCCCAGACAACCAGGATGTTGGCTTAGAAGCAGCCACCATTTAAAGAGTGCGTAATAGCTCACTGGTCGAGTGACTCTGCGCCGAAAATGTACCGGGGCTAAACGTATCACCGAAGCTATGGATTGTACCGTAAGGTACAGTGGTAGGGGAGCGTTCGAAGTGCAGTGAAGTCAGACCGGAAGGACTGGTGGAGCGCTTTGAAGTGAGAATGCCGGTATGAGTAGCGAAAGACAAGTGAGAATCTTGTCCATCGAAAGCCTAAGGTTTCCTGAGGAAGGCTCGTCCGCTCAGGGTTAGTCGGGACCTAAGCCGAGGCCGAAAGGCGTAGGCGATGGCCAACAGGTTGAAATTCCTGTACCACCTCCTTTCCGTTTGAACGACGGGGGGACGCAGGAAGGTAGGGAGAGCGCGCGATTGGAAATGCGCGTCTAAGCAGTTAGGCTGATTGTGAGGCAAATCCCGCAATCGTGAAGGCTGAGCTGTGACGGCGAGGGAAATTACAGTACCGAAGTCCCTGATCCTACACTGCCAAGAAAAGCCTCTAGTGAGGAAAGAGGTGCCCGTACCGCAAACCGACACAGGTAGGCGAGGAGAGAATCCTAAGATGATCGGGAGAACTCTCGTTAAGGAACTCGGCAAAATGACCCCGTAACTTCGGGAGAAGGGGTGCTCTGATAGGGTTAACGCCCGAGAGAGCCGCAGTGAATAGATCCAAGCGACTGTTTAGCAAAAACACAGGTCTCTGCGAAGCCGCAAGGCGAAGTATAGGGGCTGACACCTGCCCGGTGCTGGAAGGTTAAGAGGAGGGGTTATCCCTTACGGGAGAAGCTCTGAATTGAAGCCCCAGTAAACGGCGGCCGTAACTATAACGGTCCTAAGGTAGCGAAATTCCTTGTCGGGTAAGTTCCGACCCGCACGAAAGGTGTAACGACTTGGATACTGTCTCAACGAGAGACCCGGTGAAATTATAGTACCTGTGAAGATGCAGGTTACCCGCGACAGGACGGAAAGACCCCATGGAGCTTTACTGCAGCTTGATATTGGATTTTGGTACAGTTTGTACAGGATAGGTAGGAGCCTGAGAAGTCGGAGCGCCAGCTTCGATGGAGGCGTCGGTGGGATACTACCCTGACTGTATTGAAATTCTAACCTGGAACCGTGATCCGGTTCGGAGACAGTGTCAGGTGGGCAGTTTGACTGGGGCGGTCGCCTCCTAAATTGTAACGGAGGCGCCCAAAGGTTCCCTCAGAATGGTTGGAAATCATTCGCAGAGTGTAAAGGCACAAGGGAGCTTGACTGCGAGACCTACAAGTCGAGCAGGGACGAAAGTCGGGCTTAGTGATCCGGTGGTTCCGCATGGAAGGGCCATCGCTCAACGGATAAAAGCTACCCTGGGGATAACAGGCTTATCTCCCCCAAGAGTCCACATCGACGGGGAGGTTTGGCACCTCGATGTCGGCTCATCGCATCCTGGGGCTGAAGTAGGTCCCAAGGGTTGGGCTGTTCGCCCATTAAAGCGGTACGCGAGCTGGGTTCAGAACGTCGTGAGACAGTTCGGTCCCTATCCGTCGCGGGCGCAGGAAATTTGAGAGGAGCTGTCCTTAGTACGAGAGGACCGGGATGGACACACCGCTGGTGTACCAGTTGTTCCGCCAGGGGCATAGCTGGGTAGCTACGTGTGGACGGGATAAGTGCTGAAAGCATCTAAGCATGAAGCCCCCCTCAAGATGAGATTTCCCATCACGTTAAGTGAGTAAGACCCCTTAGAGATGATGAGGTTGATAGGTCTGGTGTGGAAGCGTGGTGACACGTGGAGCTGACAGATACTAATCGGTCGAGGGCTTATCCTTAAAATAATCAGAAGTTTGGATGAAGAAGTTATCTAGTTTTGAGGGAATATACCTCAAAATATGTCTGGTGGCGATAGCGAAGAGGTCACACCCGTTCCCATACCGAACACGGAAGTTAAGCTCTTCAGCGCCGATGGTAGTTGGGGGCTTCCCCCTGTAAGAGTAGGACGTTGCCAGGCATATACATATGGAGGATTAGCTCAGCTGGGAGAGCACCTGCCTTACAAGCAGGGGGTCGGCGGTTCGAACCCGTCATCCTCCACCATTATTTCGCCGGTTTAGCTCAATTGGTAGAGCAACTGACTTGTAATCAGTAGGTTGGGGGTTCAAGTCCTCTAGCCGGCACCACTTTCAAGAGCCATTAGCTCAGTTGGTAGAGCATCTGACTTTTAATCAGAGGGTCGAAGGTTCGAGTCCTTCATGGCTCACCATTTTCAAAAATTTTATATGCGGGTGTGGCGGAATTGGCAGACGCGCTAGACTTAGGATCTAGTGTCTTATGACGTGGGGGTTCGAGTCCCTTCACCCGCACCATACGGATGCGGAAGTAGTTCAGTGGTAGAATACAACCTTGCCAAGGTTGGGGTCGCGGGTTCGAATCCCGTCTTCCGCTCCATTTTTTTCTGCCTGCCGGGGTGGTGGAATTGGCAGACACACAGGACTTAAAATCCTGCGGTAGGTGACTACCGTGCCGGTTCGAGTCCGGCCCTCGGCACCAATTAAATTTATATGCGCCCTTAGCTCAGCTGGATAGAGTGTTTGACTACGAATCAAAAGGTCGGGAGTTCGAATCTCTCAGGGCGCGCCATATCGGGAAGTGGCTCAGCTTGGTAGAGCACCTGGTTTGGGACCAGGGGGTCGCAGGTTCAAATCCTGTCTTCCCGACCATCTTTGTTAAGGGGCCTTAGCTCAGCTGGGAGAGCGCCTGCCTTGCACGCAGGAGGTCAGCGGTTCGATCCCGCTAGGCTCCACCATTTCGAAAATGTGTTGACATTTTCTTTTTTAATGGGTATGATATGAAAGTTGCTGTTCGAAGCAGCGCATTAGTTCTTTGAAAACCAAACAAAAGCCAGGTAAGTCAGGGATTTTACAATCCCATCAATTTTTAAACTTTAAGAGCTATATCAAACACTTTATTGGAGAGTTTGATCCTGGCTCAGGATGAACGCTGGCGGCGTGCCTAATACATGCAAGTCGAGCGAACCAAAGAGAGCTTGCTCTCTGAGGTTAGCGGCGGACGGGTGAGTAACACGTGGGTAACCTGCCTGTAAGACGGGGATAACTTCGGGAAACCGAAGCTAATACCGGATGATAAAGAGAAACGCCTGTTTCTTTTTTGAAAGTCGGCCTTGTGCTGACGCTTACAGATGGGCCCGCGGCGCATTAGCTAGTTGGTGAGGTAACGGCTCACCAAGGCGACGATGCGTAGCCGACCTGAGAGGGTGATCGGCCACACTGGGACTGAGACACGGCCCAGACTCCTACGGGAGGCAGCAGTAGGGAATCTTCGGCAATGGACGAAAGTCTGACCGAGCAACGCCGCGTGAGCGATGAAGGCCTTCGGGTCGTAAAGCTCTGTTGTCAGAGAAGAACAAGTACCGGAGTAACTGCCGGTACCTTGACGGTACCTGACCAGAAAGCCACGGCTAACTACGTGCCAGCAGCCGCGGTAATACGTAGGTGGCAAGCGTTATCCGGAATTATTGGGCGTAAAGCGCGCGCAGGCGGTTCTTTAAGTCTGATGTGAAAGCCCACGGCTCAACCGTGGAGGGTCATTGGAAACTGGGGAACTTGAGTGCAGGAGAGAAAAGTGGAATTCCACGTGTAGCGGTGAAATGCGTAGAGATGTGGAGGAACACCAGTGGCGAAGGCGGCTTTTTGGCCTGTAACTGACGCTGAGGCGCGAAAGCGTGGGGAGCAAACAGGATTAGATACCCTGGTAGTCCACGCCGTAAACGATGAGTGCTAGGTGTTGGGGGGTTCCACCCTCAGTGCTGACGTTAACACATTAAGCACTCCGCCTGGGGAGTACGACCGCAAGGTTGAAACTCAAAGGAATTGACGGGGGCCCGCACAAGCAGTGGAGCATGTGGTTTAATTCGAAGCAACGCGAAGAACCTTACCAGGTCTTGACATCCTCTGACCATCCTAGAGATAGGACTTTCCCCTTCGGGGGACAGAGTGACAGGTGGTGCATGGTTGTCGTCAGCTCGTGTCGTGAGATGTTGGGTTAAGTCCCGCAACGAGCGCAACCCTTGACCTTAGTTGCCAGCATTCAGTTGGGCACTCTAAGGTGACTGCCGGTGACAAACCGGAGGAAGGTGGGGATGACGTCAAATCATCATGCCCCTTATGACCTGGGCTACACACGTGCTACAATGGGTGGTACAAAGGGTTGCAAAGCCGCGAGGCCGAGCCAATCCCAAAAAGCCACTCTCAGTTCGGATTGTAGGCTGCAACTCGCCTACATGAAGCCGGAATTGCTAGTAATCGCGGATCAGCATGCCGCGGTGAATACGTTCCCGGGCCTTGTACACACCGCCCGTCACACCACGAGAGTTTGTAACACCCGAAGTCGGTGGGGTAACCTTTTAGGAGCCAGCCGCCGAAGGTGGGACAGATGATTGGGGTGAAGTCGTAACAAGGTAGCCGTATCGGAAGGTGCGGCTGGATCACCTCCTTTCTATGGAGACATGAGTGCACTTAGATGCCTCATGAACTTACCTGAGCTTTTGTTTGGTTTTGAGAGAACTTCTCTCATCTATAATATGGTGCATGGGCCTATAGCTCAGCTGGTTAGAGCGCACGCCTGATAAGCGTGAGGTCGATGGTTCGAGTCCATTTAGGCCCACCATAACATTTTCATACAGACAAGATGGGGCCTTAGCTCAGCTGGGAGAGCGCCTGCCTTGCACGCAGGAGGTCAGCGGTTCGATCCCGCTAGGCTCCACCACTAGAAAATATAGTTGATATTTTCTTTTTTAGTCGGTATAATATGAAAGTTGTCTCTTGAAGACAACGCCGATATGCACCTGCGATTACTCGGTGCATGTAACACAGAAGGTTACACAGCGTTGTAGCCATGTTCCTTGAAAACTAGATAACGAAACATCCAAACAAAGCCAACTAATTCATTAGTTGTGCGCTGATTATGCAAGACCCATGATCTAACGATCATGTGAAACGATTCAGCTGAAAAGCTGATTCGGTTAAAGGTTAAGCTAGAAAGGGCGCACGGTGGATGCCTTGGCACTAGGAGCCGAAGAAGGACGGGACGAACACCGATATGCCTCGGGGAGCTGTAAGTAAGCATTGATCCGGGGATTTCCGAATGGGGGAACCCACCATCCGTAATGGGATGGTATCCATATCTGAATACATAGGATATGAGAAGGCAGACCCGGGGAACTGAAACATCTAAGTACCCGGAGGAAGAGAAAGCAAATGCGATTTCCTGAGTAGCGGCGAGCGAAACGGAATCAGCCCAAACCAGAGGGCTTGCCCTCTGGGGTTGTAGGACACTCAACATGGAGTTACAAAGGAACGGGGTAGATGAAGCGGTCTGGAAAGGCCAGCCAAAGAAGGTAACAGCCCTGTAGTTGAAACTTCGTTCCCTCCTGAGTGGATCCTGAGTACGGCGGGACACGTGAAACCCCGTCGGAATCCGGGAGGACCATCTCCCAAGGCTAAATACTCCCTAGTGACCGATAGTGAACCAGTACCGTGAGGGAAAGGTGAAAAGCACCCCGGAAGGGGAGTGAAAGAGATCCTGAAACCGTGTGCCTACAAGTAGTTGGAGCCCATTAACGGGTGACAGCGTGCCTTTTGTAGAATGAACCGGCGAGTTACGATAACGTGCAAGGTTAAGCTGATAAGGCGGAGCCGCAGCGAAAGCGAGTCTGAATAGGGCGCCATAGTACGTTGTCGTAGACCCGAAACCGTGTGATCTACCCATGTCCAGGGTGAAGTTCAGGTAACACTGAATGGAGGCCCGAACCCACGCACGTTGAAAAGTGCGGGGATGAGGTGTGGGTAGGGGTGAAATGCCAATCGAACACGGAGATAGCTGGTTCTCCCCGAAATAGCTTTAGGGCTAGCCTCGCGGCTAGAGTCCTGGAGGTAGAGCACTGATTGGACTAGGGGCCCCCACAGGGTTACCGAATTCAGTCAAACTCCGAATGCCAGAGACTTATCCGCGGGAGTCAGACTGCGAGTGATAAGATCCGTAGTCAAGAGGGAAACAGCCCAGACCATCAGCTAAGGTCCCAAAGTATACGTTAAGTGGGAAAGGATGTGGAGTTGCCCAGACAACCAGGATGTTGGCTTAGAAGCAGCCACCATTTAAAGAGTGCGTAATAGCTCACTGGTCGAGTGACTCTGCGCCGAAAATGTACCGGGGCTAAACGTATCACCGAAGCTATGGATTGTACCGTAAGGTACAGTGGTAGGGGAGCGTTCGAAGTGCAGTGAAGTCAGACCGGAAGGACTGGTGGAGCGCTTTGAAGTGAGAATGCCGGTATGAGTAGCGAAAGACAAGTGAGAATCTTGTCCATCGAAAGCCTAAGGTTTCCTGAGGAAGGCTCGTCCGCTCAGGGTTAGTCGGGACCTAAGCCGAGGCCGAAAGGCGTAGGCGATGGCCAACAGGTTGAAATTCCTGTACCACCTCCTTTCCGTTTGAACGACGGGGGGACGCAGGAAGGTAGGGAGAGCGCGCGATTGGAAATGCGCGTCTAAGCAGTTAGGCTGATTGTGAGGCAAATCCCGCAATCGTGAAGGCTGAGCTGTGACGGCGAGGGAAATTACAGTACCGAAGTCCCTGATCCTACACTGCCAAGAAAAGCCTCTAGTGAGGAAAGAGGTGCCCGTACCGCAAACCGACACAGGTAGGCGAGGAGAGAATCCTAAGATGATCGGGAGAACTCTCGTTAAGGAACTCGGCAAAATGACCCCGTAACTTCGGGAGAAGGGGTGCTCTGATAGGGTTAACGCCCGAGAGAGCCGCAGTGAATAGATCCAAGCGACTGTTTAGCAAAAACACAGGTCTCTGCGAAGCCGCAAGGCGAAGTATAGGGGCTGACACCTGCCCGGTGCTGGAAGGTTAAGAGGAGGGGTTATCCCTTACGGGAGAAGCTCTGAATTGAAGCCCCAGTAAACGGCGGCCGTAACTATAACGGTCCTAAGGTAGCGAAATTCCTTGTCGGGTAAGTTCCGACCCGCACGAAAGGTGTAACGACTTGGATACTGTCTCAACGAGAGACCCGGTGAAATTATAGTACCTGTGAAGATGCAGGTTACCCGCGACAGGACGGAAAGACCCCATGGAGCTTTACTGCAGCTTGATATTGGATTTTGGTACAGTTTGTACAGGATAGGTAGGAGCCTGAGAAGTCGGAGCGCCAGCTTCGATGGAGGCGTCGGTGGGATACTACCCTGACTGTATTGAAATTCTAACCTGGAACCGTGATCCGGTTCGGAGACAGTGTCAGGTGGGCAGTTTGACTGGGGCGGTCGCCTCCTAAATTGTAACGGAGGCGCCCAAAGGTTCCCTCAGAATGGTTGGAAATCATTCGCAGAGTGTAAAGGCACAAGGGAGCTTGACTGCGAGACCTACAAGTCGAGCAGGGACGAAAGTCGGGCTTAGTGATCCGGTGGTTCCGCATGGAAGGGCCATCGCTCAACGGATAAAAGCTACCCTGGGGATAACAGGCTTATCTCCCCCAAGAGTCCACATCGACGGGGAGGTTTGGCACCTCGATGTCGGCTCATCGCATCCTGGGGCTGAAGTAGGTCCCAAGGGTTGGGCTGTTCGCCCATTAAAGCGGTACGCGAGCTGGGTTCAGAACGTCGTGAGACAGTTCGGTCCCTATCCGTCGCGGGCGCAGGAAATTTGAGAGGAGCTGTCCTTAGTACGAGAGGACCGGGATGGACACACCGCTGGTGTACCAGTTGTTCCGCCAGGGGCATAGCTGGGTAGCTACGTGTGGACGGGATAAGTGCTGAAAGCATCTAAGCATGAAGCCCCCCTCAAGATGAGATTTCCCATCACGTTAAGTGAGTAAGACCCCTTAGAGATGATGAGGTTGATAGGTCTGGTGTGGAAGCGTGGTGACACGTGGAGCTGACAGATACTAATCGGTCGAGGGCTTATCCTTAAAATAATCAGAAGTTTGGATGAAGAAGTTATCTAGTTTTGAGGGAATATACCTCAAAATATGTCTGGTGGCGATAGCGAAGAGGTCACACCCGTTCCCATACCGAACACGGAAGTTAAGCTCTTCAGCGCCGATGGTAGTTGGGGGCTTCCCCCTGTAAGAGTAGGACGTTGCCGGGCACGAACGAAGCACTGCTGGAAAGATTCCAGCAGTGCTTTTTTGTCTGTTCTTTTTTATGACAATGATGGGTTTGGCATGTAAAGGGTGAAAAGTCGCACGTAAAGTCTCCATTCCCGCATGTAATCCCTTCAAAGTCGCACGTAAAAGGGCCGAAGCCGCATGTAAACCGTACAAACCCGCAAGTAACGATCCCGAATCAACAAAGTAGAACCTTCAAACCTTATCCATTAGCCACAAAACACGAAAGAATAAAGCCAATACAAACTAATTACTTGTTCTATATTTCATAAAACCATCGAGGGATCAACCCATAAGTATGAAAATGACGTGATATGCAAGTAAATCTTGTCGAATCGCAAGTAACGGCTGTGAAATCGCAAGTAAACGCTGCCGAACCGCAAGTAAACAAGCCAACGCCGCAAGTAATCCCACCAAATCCGCAAGTAACGATCCCGAACCAACAAAGTAGAACCTTCAAAACCTTATCCATTAGCCGCAAAAAGATGATTTTCAAAGAGAATACGAAAGAATGAAGCCTATACAAGCTAATTACTTGTTCTATTTTTCATTAAACCATCGAGGGATCAACCAAATGAGGTGGTCTGCATCTCGCTGCTTAGGGCGTGCTCGGAGCAAAGGAAATTCGGTGGTTAGCTATAGCGAAGAGGTCACATCCTTTCCCATACCGAACACGGAAGTTTACTCTTAAGCGCCGATGGTAGTTGGGGGCTTGCCCCTGTATAAGTAGGACGTTGCCGGGCACGAATGAAGCACTGTTGGATTATCCAGCGGTGCTTTTTTGTCTGTTCTTTTTTATGACAATGATGGGTTTGGCATGTAAAGGGTGAAAAGTCGCACGTAAAGTCTCCATTCCCGCATGTAAAACCTTCAAAGTCGCACGTAAAAAGGCCAAAGCCGGATGTAAACCGTACAAACCCGCAAGTAACACTCCCAAATCACCCAAGGCAGACCGTCTGGATCACTCTTATTTCGCCCGCAGCCCTCCAATCGCTCTCATTAGTCCCTTTTTCAACAAAACCTAAAAACCGCACAAAACTTTTGAAATCTAAAACTTCCTTGAGCCCAGGCTCTGTAAAGTGTTGTTTGTTTTCGACACAGAAAAGTCCTCAATTGTTACGATTAATCCCAAAAATATCGGGTAATACTGTGATAGAAACAGATAGTCCCCCAATCATGCGAAAAGTATACATTAGTTGCATAAACCCTGAAAAAGCGTCTATAATATGATTGTATAGTCAAAGATAGTCAAA
Organism: Fictibacillus marinisediminis; assembly: GCF_023149135.1. NCBI lineage: Bacteria > Bacillati > Bacillota > Bacilli > Caryophanales > Fictibacillaceae > Fictibacillus > Fictibacillus marinisediminis. Next base: position 103,178 of record NZ_JAIWJX010000002.1, read on the forward strand.
GTCAGAGGGGAGGGGAGCAGGTTGAAAAACATCTCAGACATCATTGAAGCATATTTAAAGCAGGTCATCGCGGGATCAAATGAGACGTTCATTGAAATCAAGCGTACGGATATTGCTGAAAAGTTCCAGTGTGTCCCTTCCCAAATTAATTATGTTATCAACACCCGTTTTACGGTGGAAAAAGGCTTTGTTGTAGAGAGTAAACGGGGCGGCGGGGGATACATTCGAATCATTAAAGTCAAAACAGAGAATTACGTCGACCTTATTGATCAGCTGCTGCTTCTTATCAATGATCGTATTTCACAAGGAAACGCGGAGAATGTTATTTTGCGGTTGCTTGATGAGCAGATCGTATCCGAACGCGAGGCGAGGATTATGCTAAGCGTGACAGATCGCTCTGTTTTACACGTGTTAGACCTTCCTGAACGTGATCAGCTACGAGCCGAATTATTAAAAGCAATGATTCGGACATTAAAATTTAGAACCAGATAACGATGTATCACATTTATTAATAGGGAGGGGAAAAAAATGTTCTGCCAGGAATGTCATGAGCGGCCTGCCACTTTACACTTTACGAAGATTGTAAACGGCAAGAAAACAGAATTCCATATTTGTGAGCATTGTGCAAAAGAAAAAGGAGAATTCCTTCCGGGGTCGAATACTTTCTCTATTCATCAGCTGCTCTCTGGATTGCTTTATGGAGATCCTTCCATTTCGGGAACGGCTTCTTCAGGACTTTCTCAACAGTCGGTCCTCGCTTGCCCTCAGTGCGGCATGACCTACAATCAGTTTGCCAAATCCGGCAGATTTGGCTGCAGCCATTGCTACGAAGTTTTTGATTCGAAGCTGGACCCTATTTTAAAGAGGGTGCATGGCGGGAATACAAGACATGCCGGGAAAATTCCGAAACGGATTGGCAGCGGGCTTCAAGAAAAACGCGAATTGGAAAAATTAAAGCAAGCGATGCAGCAGTATATCTTAAATGAGGAATTTGAGAAAGCGGCAGAGACCCGTGATCAAATTCGGCTTTTGGAAAAGCAAAAGCACCGGGAAAAGGGGGAATAGAGCATGTCACTTGAACATTTTATAAGTGAAGCTATCAGTCCCTGGATGAAAAAAGAAGGACCTGATTCAGATATTGTGTTAAGCAGCAGAATCCGGCTGGCCCGAAATCTCGAAAAGTATAATTTTCCAGATCTGGCTTCCAAGGAGGAATCTGAGGCTGTTATTCAGACATTAGCGGGGGCTTGTAAGGAAAAAAGCTGCGGGAATTTCGGAGAGTTTGAAATTCTTCATCTCGACCAGCTAAAATCTCTCGCAAAAAGGGTATTGGTAGAGAAGCACTTAATCAGCCCTCATCTTGCAGAACAATCAAAGTTTGGTGCAGTGATGCTTAATCATGATGAGTCTGTGAGCATCATGGTCAATGAAGAAGACCATCTCCGGATCCAGTGCCTTTTTTCGGGTTTCCAGCTGAATGAGGCTTTAACCCTCGCAGCTGAATTGGATGACTGGATCGAACAAAAGGTGGATTATGCGTTTGATGAGGAACGAGGCTACTTGACCAGCTGCCCGACGAATGTTGGAACAGGATTGCGTGCTTCCGTTATGATGCATCTGCCAGCTCTGGTCTTAACGAAACAAATCAGCCGTATTATACCGGCCATCAACCAGCTGGGTCTCGTAGTCCGTGGGATATATGGGGAAGGAACGGAAGCTCAGGGCAATGTTTTTCAAATCTCCAACCAGATAACCCTTGGAAAATCAGAAGAAGATATTGTGGAGGATTTGCGGGGTGTGGTCCTTCAGCTTATTCAGCAAGAGAGAACTGCAAGAAAAACTCTGCAGGACGGTTTAAAAATCCAGCTTGAAGACCGGATCTTCAGGTCGTATGGAGTTCTGGCGAACAGCCGGATCATCCAATCGAAGGAAGCTGCACAGTGCCTATCCGACGTCAGGCTGGGAATAGACCTTGGGATTGTTGAAGGAATTTCCCGATCCATATTAAATGAATTAATGATACTTACACAACCGGGCTTTTTGCAGCAATATGCCAATGAAATGTTGAATCCTGATGAGCGTGATATCCGTAGGGCAACGCTAATAAGGGAAAGAATCAAACTTGAAGAAGCTTAAAATTTGAATGGGAGTGTGAATGATTATGATGTTTGGTCGATTTACAGAACGAGCTCAAAAGGTACTTGCGCTGGCACAGGAAGAAGCAATCCGTTTAGGCCATAATAATGTTGGCACCGAGCACATTCTGCTTGGCTTGATCCGTGAGGGTGAAGGAATTGCCGCTAAGGCGCTTCACGTTCTTGGTCTTGGACCTGAAAAGATCCAAAAAGAAGTAGAAACCTTAATTGGACGCGGCCAGGAATCCGTGCAAACCATCCATTACACTCCAAGAGCAAAAAAGGTTATTGAACTATCCATGGATGAAGCCCGTAAATTGGGACACTCATACGTGGGCACGGAGCACATCCTCCTGGGACTGATCCGTGAAGGTGAAGGAGTGGCAGCCCGTGTACTGAATAATCTCGGAGTGAGCTTGAATAAAGCGCGCCAGCAGGTGCTTCAGCTTCTTGGAAGCAATGAGGCATCATCCAATCACCGGGGTTCTTCTACGAATGCGAACACACCGACACTTGACAGCCTTGCAAGAGATCTGACGGCGATTGCTAAGGATGGAAGTCTTGATCCAGTCATCGGCCGTTCAAAAGAGATTCAAAGGGTCATTGAGGTACTGAGCCGCAGAACAAAGAACAACCCAGTCCTCATCGGTGAGCCGGGTGTTGGTAAAACGGCGATTGCAGAAGGTCTTGCTCAGCAGATCATCAATAATGAAGTTCCGGAAACGCTTCGTGATAAAAGGGTCATGACACTCGATATGGGAACGGTCGTTGCCGGTACCAAGTATCGCGGTGAATTTGAAGACCGTCTCAAGAAAGTCATGGATGAGATCCGCCAGGCGGGGAACATCATTCTATTTATCGATGAGCTGCACACATTGATTGGAGCAGGCGGTGCAGAAGGCGCCATCGATGCATCGAATATTCTTAAACCTGCCCTTGCCCGCGGTGAGCTTCAATGTATCGGAGCGACCACACTGGATGAGTACCGAAAGTATATTGAAAAGGATGCAGCGCTTGAACGCCGCTTCCAGCCAATCACAGTAAATGAGCCGACAAAAGATGAAAGTACACAGATTTTACAAGGTCTCCGCGACCGTTATGAAGCGCATCACCGTGTCACCATTACAGATGATGCCATTGAAGCAGCCGTAACGCTGTCTGACCGTTACATTTCTGATCGCTTCCTACCGGATAAAGCGATTGACCTGATCGACGAGGCAGCTTCTAAAGTGAGACTGCGTTCCTATACTGCACCGCCAAACCTAAAAGAGCTTGAACTGAAGCTTGAAGAAGTTCGCAAGGAGAAAGATGCTGCTGTTCAAAGCCAGGAGTTTGAAAAAGCAGCTTCCTTAAGAGATACTGAGCAGCGTCTTCGCGAGGAACTTGAGAAAACGAAGAACGTATGGAAAGAGAAGCAAGGTCAGGAGAATACAGAGGTAACGCCGGAAGATATCGCGCAGGTTGTCTCCAGCTGGACCGGTGTTCCAGTCTCCAAACTGGCTGAAGAAGAAACGGAACGCCTGTTGAAGCTGGAAGATATTCTTCATAACCGTGTCATCGGGCAAAATGAAGCGGTTCAGTCCATCTCAAAAGCCATTCGCAGAGCCCGTGCCGGCTTGAAAGATCCGAAGCGTCCGATCGGTTCGTTCATCTTCTTGGGACCTACTGGAGTAGGTAAAACCGAGCTGGCCCGTGCGGTAGCCGAATCCCTGTTCGGTGATGAGGATGCGATCATCCGCATTGATATGTCTGAGTACATGGAGAAACATACGACTTCACGACTAGTTGGTTCACCTCCAGGCTATGTTGGACACGAGGAAGGCGGACAGCTGACAGAAAAAGTAAGACGCAAGCCATACTCTGTTATCCTGCTTGACGAGATCGAAAAAGCGCATCCTGAAGTGTTCAACATTCTGCTTCAAGTGCTTGAAGACGGACGACTGACAGATTCGAAAGGGCGTACAGTAGACTTCCGCAACACCGTCGTCATCATGACATCCAACGTTGGAGCCAGCACGCTCAAGCGCAACAGCTCTCTAGGGTTTACGGTTCACACGGAAGATCAGCAGTATAATGACATGAAAACGAAAGTGATGGCTGAGCTGAAAAAAGCCTTCCGTCCAGAGTTTTTAAACCGTATTGATGAGATTATTGTCTTCCATGCCCTTGAAAAGACACATCTCAAACAGATCGTTACACTTATGGCCGATTCACTTATCAAACGTTTGAAAGATCAGGGCATCGAGATCGAAATCACTGAAGCGGCACTCGATAAGATCACCGATGAAGGCTATGATCCGGAGTACGGAGCGCGTCCATTGCGCAGAGCCCTTCAGCGTAAGATTGAGGACCGCCTGTCAGAAGAACTGCTAAGAGGAAACATCAGCAAAGGAAACACCGTCAAAATTGATGTGGATAATAATGACTTTGTTGTTGAGACCGTCGGTGCTACATCGTAAATGATGGGATTTTGTCCAATTGTATAGAAATAAATACAAAAACCCGGGAGGCAGTCACGTCTTCCGGGTTTTTGTCGAATCATTTTCTGTATTTTATCTAAATTCCAAATGCCCCCATTGGAAAGAGAGCCTGCTTTTTTGTTAAGATAAAGACAGCAAGATTAAAAAAAGAGAGAATGGTCCAGCTGCTCCATAGCAGTCTGGAAATAGAGGAGAAATAGATGGCCAAAAACAAGTCTGTTTTTATGTGCCAGGAATGTGGGTATGAATCACCGAAATGGATGGGAAAATGCCCGGGATGCAACAAATGGAACACGATGGTGGAAGAAGTCATCAAGCGTGATACCCAGACAAGAGGCCTGACAACTTCTTCGGCTTCAGGCACCCAGCAAAAGCCCCAATCCATAGTTGATATAAAAAGTGAACAGGAGCCGCGCATCAACACTCATACGATTGAGCTGAACCGGGTGCTCGGCGGAGGAATTGTTCCTGGTTCATTGGTGCTCGTGGGAGGAGATCCTGGAATCGGGAAGTCCACCCTTCTGCTGCAAACCTCGGCAAAACTGGCCCAGCACGGGCAAAAAGTGCTTTATATTTCAGGTGAAGAATCAGTAAAACAGACGAAACTCCGGTCTGACCGGCTGAATATATCGGCAGGAGATCTTTTTGTCCTGGCTGAAACTGACCTTGATCTTATTGAAAAAGCCGTAACAGAAATCAATCCGTCGGTCGTCATCATCGACTCCATACAGACGGTGTACCGTCCGGAGGTTACAAGTGCCCCGGGAAGTGTCTCCCAGGTCCGGGAGTGCACGTCCCATTTTATGAGGATTGCCAAGACGAAAGGGATTGCTATTTTTATCGTCGGACACGTAACAAAGGAAGGTGCGATTGCCGGACCGAGAATGCTTGAGCATATGGTGGATGCGGTGCTTTACTTTGAAGGCGAGCGGCATCACACGTACAGAATCTTGCGTGCAGTCAAAAACCGCTTTGGATCAACCAATGAGATCGGCGTGTTTGAGATGAAGGAGCTTGGGCTGTCAGAGGTCCTCAATCCTTCTGAAATTTTTCTTGAGGAGCGTTCAAAAGGAGTAGCCGGATCGACTGTTGTTGCTTCTTTGGAAGGAACAAGGCCCATGCTTGTAGAAATACAGGCATTAGTGTCTCCTACAAGTTTTGGAAATCCGAGAAGGATGGCAACAGGCATCGATCATAACCGAGTCTCATTGCTTATGGCGGTCCTTGAAAAAAGGGTGGGCCTCCTGCTTCAGAATCAGGACGCCTATTTAAACGTCGCCGGCGGTGTGCGTCTGGATGAACCAGCTGTTGATTTGGCCGTTGCTGTAAGCATAGCATCGAGCTTTCGGGATGCTCCTACCCGGCCGACAGATGTCATGATCGGGGAAGTCGGCCTGACAGGAGAAGTGCGCCGGGTTTCAAGAATCGACCAGCGGATTCATGAAGCTGCAAAACTTGGTTTCGAAAGGGCGATTATCCCGGATAAAAACCTCGGGGGATGGACAATCCCTAAAGGAATTGAAGTGATTGGTGTGTCTACTGTTGAAGAGGCATTGCACTATACTTTGGGAGGATAAGGTATGGATCATATACTAAGAGAAGCAATCATCAGCAACATGCTCCAGCTCGTTGCGCCAGGAACACCCCTCAGAGAGGGTATAGACAATGTACTCCGCGCCAATACTGGCGGCCTCATTGTTGTCGGCTATAATGATAAAGTTACACAGCTTGTTGACGGAGGATTCTCCATCAACTGTAAATATTCCCCGGCATCTCTTTATGAGCTCGCTAAGATGGATGGAGCCATCATCCTGAGTGAAGATGCCTCTCGCATCCTATATGCCAATACGCAATTGGTGCCTGACACGTCTATACCGTCTACCGAAACCGGAATCCGGCACAGGACTGCTGAGCGTGTAGCCCGGCAGACCGGAAATCTTGTTATATCGATATCTCAGAGACGTAATGTCATCACACTCTATCAAGGTGTGATCCGCTATTCATTGAAAGACATCGGCGTCATTTTAACAAAAGCAAACCAGGCCATCCAGACCCTCGAAAAGTACAAGGTTGTGTTCGACCAGAGCGTAACAAACCTTGGTGCTCTTGAATTTGAGGAGCTTGTGACATTCCAGGAGGTCTCCCAAGTCATCCACCGTATTGAAATGGTTCTAAGAATAAAGAGCGAAATCATAAAATATGTTAATGAATTGGGTGTAGAGGGAAGATTAATACGGATGCAGATGGAAGAACTTGTATCTAACATAGAAGATGAGGCAGTTCTTTTAATCAAAGATTATGTAAAAGACAGAAAACATGACCCGGCACACATTCTCCGTCAGCTCAAAAAGCTCTCCAGCGACGAGCTGTTTGATGAAAATGTCATCGTGAAACTGCTGGGACACTCCCCTTCTTCCAATGTGCAGGATGAAACCGTTCATCCGCGTGGCTACCGCATCCTTTCAAAGATTCCAAGGCTGCCGACGCTCATTGTGGAAAATTTAATCGGAACATTCGACAGTCTTCCGAGTATTTTGCGAGCTTCTATCAAAGAGCTGGATGAAGTAGAGGGCATCGGAGAAATCCGTGCCAAGAAAATTAAAGAAGGCCTGAAACGGATTCAGGAGCAGCTTTTTGTAGACAGGCATATATAAATGGGTAATTTTTATGGAAATTATCAAAAGAGCACGTTTCAAAACAGACAATCTGTAAATAATGGTTAAGGGAGGTGAAATGCATGCTTAAAAGATTTGTACAGCTGTTTTTTGTTGTTGTTGGTGGCATGCTTGGTTTTATCTATGTCCCTGACATTATCCGTATTCTCAATTTGGGTGATCTGCCGTCAGAATTGACTTCATCTTATGCGGGCGCCGTCTTAGGGGCACTTATATTCTTTTTATCTACGTTTTGGGTGACTGATTATATAGTTGGGCTGATCCGGTGGGTGGAAGAAACCGTCGTAAAAGCTCCGGTCACTGATGTTCTTTTTGGAACGATGGGACTTATATTCGGACTTATAGTTGCTTTTTTTGTACAACTTCCTCTTAATAACATCAATATTGTGGTGTTCAGTTCGGTTCTGCCCATATTTTTAACGTTGTTATTGGGCTACCTCGGTTTCCAGGTTGGTTTTAAAAAGCGGGATGAGCTGATTAATCTGTTCTCCATTAACCGCTCAGGAAAAGAACGGAAAAGGGATACGGAAGAAGAAAAGCTTAAAGGAAAATATAAGATTCTAGATACGAGCGTCATCATTGACGGAAGAATCGCGGATATCTGCCAGACCGGTTTCCTTGAAGGCCCGCTGATTATTCCTCGCTTTGTGCTGGAAGAACTACAGCATATTGCCGACTCGTCCGATGTATTGAAACGGAATAGAGGAAGGCGCGGACTTGATATTCTGAACCGCATCCAAAAGGAACTCTCCATCAAAGTGGAGATCTACGAAGGTGACTTTGAAGAAGTGAGTGAAGTGGACAGCAAATTGGTGAAACTCGCCCAGCTTCTGTCCGGCATCGTTGTAACGAATGATTTTAATTTAAACAAAGTATGCGAGCTTCAAAATGTGTTAGTATTGAACATAAATGACCTTGCCAACGCGGTGAAACCAGTCGTATTGCCTGGTGAAGAATTGATCGTGCAGGTGATAAAAGACGGCAAGGAGCATAACCAGGGTGTCGGCTATCTTGATGATGGAACGATGATCGTGGTGGAAGAAGGCCGAAACTATATTGGTAAGACCATCGATGTCCTCGTGACGAGCGTACTGCAGACTTCTGCGGGACGGATGATTTTTGCCAAGCCGAAACTTCTGGAGAAAGCTTTATAATTAACGAGCTTACAAGAGAGCCAAGGTTTTCTCTGTACGCGGTATAGTGTGGTGGAGAAGGTTGTTGGAATATAGCGTAGTCATTCCTGCTGCAGGACAGGGAAAAAGGATGAATGCAGGAAAGAACAAACAATGGATCGAACTGAACGGCAGACCGCTCATTGCTCATACACTTTCAGTATTTGAGCAAGATCCGTGGTGCCGGGAAATCATCCTGGCTGTGAATCGGTTAGAACAGGCTCAATTTCAAGAATTGGCCGAAAATGGGCGTTTTCAAAAGATTGCCCGGATTGTTGAAGGCGGGGCAGAACGACAGCACAGTGTTTTTGAAGGATTAAAAGCAGTGCAGCAAACGGACCTGGCACTGATTCATGATGGTGCACGCCCTTTTGTGGAAAGAGAAAACATTCATGAACTTGTGCTGAAAGCGAATGAAACAGGAGCGGCCATTTTGGCTGTTCCTTTAAAAGATACGGTAAAAAAAGCAACAGGCGGAACCGTGAGTGAAACGGTAGACCGTGCGAGCTTGTGGGCTGTCCAGACCCCACAAGCTTTTCGTCTTCCTATCGTACTGGACGCTCACCGGGTGGCAGCTGAAGCTGATTTTCTCGGCACGGACGATGCCAGCCTCGTAGAAAAAATGAACTACCCGGTATCCATCGTCGAGGGAGATTATTTAAACATTAAATTAACAACGGTGCATGACATACTATTTGCCAATGCCATATTGGCACAAAGGGAGAGGGAAAAACATGATTCGAGTGGGACAAGGCTATGATGTACACCAGCTCGTCGAAGGGCGCCCTCTGATTATCGGAGGCATCACTATTCCTTATGAAAAAGGGCTGCTCGGCCATTCAGACGCGGACGTTCTGCTTCATGCCGTAACCGATGCGCTGCTCGGAGCAGCGGGTGAAGGCGATATAGGCAAGCATTTTCCGGACACGGATGAGGCTTTTAAAGATGCGGATTCTAAAAAACTGCTTCAGGAGTCGTGGGAATTTGTAAAGAACAAAGGCTATATTCTAGGGAACGTCGATTGTACGATCATTGCACAAAAGCCGAAGATGGCTCCATATATTGAAGAGATGCGAAGTGTAATCGCCGGAATTTTCGGAGCAGAAACGGACCAGATTAATGTGAAAGCGACAACGACTGAGAAGCTGGGTTTTACAGGCCGCAGTGAAGGGATCGCCGCAAACGCAGTCATCCTTATTACAAAAAAATAGACAAAGTGTTACAATGGGAAAAGCAAAAATAATATCGAGGTGGATTTAAAATGTCAAACGAAGTAAGGGTAAGGTATGCACCAAGCCCAACAGGACATTTACATATAGGGAACGCAAGAACAGCATTGTTTAACTATTTGTTTGCCCGCCACAATAATGGCAAGCTTATCATCCGAATTGAGGATACTGACCAAAAACGAAACATCCAGGGCGGAGTGGAAAGCCAGCTGACGTACTTAAAATGGCTGGGCATCGATTGGGATGAAAGCATTGATGTAGGCGGGGAGTATGGACCGTATACTCAGATGGAGCGCCTGGATATTTACAAAAAACACTATGAGGACTTGTTAGACCGCGGTTTGGCGTATCCTTGTTACTGTACTGAGGAAGAGCTAGAAGCATCACGTGAGGAACAGGTCGCTAAAAATGAAACTCCGCACTATTCAGGCAAATGCCGCCATTTGACGGAAGATGAGCGTAAAGCGCTGGAAGCGGAAGGAAGAAAACCAAGTATTCGTTTTGCTGTGCCGGCAGATCATACGTATGCGTTTGATGATATGGTAAAAGGACATGTTTCGTTTGATTCCAATGGGATCGGCGACTATGTCATCGTGAAAAAAGACGGCATTCCGACTTATAACTTTGCAGTTGCCATAGATGATCACTTGATGAAGATCTCTCACGTATTGCGTGGAGATGATCATATCTCCAATACACCGAAACAGCTTATGGTATATGAAGCGTTTGGCTGGGAGCCGCCGGTGTTTGGCCATATGACACTGATTTTTAATGAAAACCGCAAGAAACTGAGCAAACGCGATGAGTCCATCATCCAGTTTATTGAACAGTACGAACAGCTGGGATACATTCCTGAAGCTTTGTTCAATTTCATTACCTTGCTTGGCTGGTCTCCGGTTGGAGAAGAAGAGATCTTCACGAAGGAAGAGTTCATTGAAATCTTTGATCCTTCCAGACTGTCAAAAGCACCCGCTATTTTTGACAAGCAGAAGCTGCTTTGGGTAAACAACCAATACATGAAGAAGCAAGACCTTGAAACAGTGATGGAACTTACCCTTCCGCATCTTATTGAAGCAGGAAGGCTTAAAGAGAACATGACTGAGGAAGATCGTGAGTGGGCTTCCAAGCTCATCGCCCTCTATCAGGAAAAATTAAGCTATGGCGCTGAGATCGTGGAACAGACGGATGTCTTCTTTAAGGATCAGATTGAATATGAAGAAGAAGCGCTTGAAGTTTTGAAAGGCGAAACGGTTCCTGAAGTCATCGCTGCCTTTAAAGGGCATGTTGAAGCGATCACGGATTTCTCTGCAGAGGAAGTGAAAGCGGCGATTAAAGCGACACAAAAGGAAACGAAGCAAAAAGGGAAAAACCTGTTCATGCCGATTCGCGTGGCGACGACAGGCCAGACGCATGGTCCAGACCTTCCTCAAGCCATCTCATTGTTTGGCAAGGAAGAGATCCTGAAACGCCTGGATAAAACAGCATCCCGCGTATCATAATTTTTTGTCAGGCAAAATTAGTTAACATTTTGCTCCTAATGTAATATATTAAAAGAAATTAATTACAGCGACAGCAAGGATGAGGAGAGTAAGTTTGCCATTTTCCTATCAGAGAGAACCGCCATGGGCTGAGAGCGGTTTATGAAAAGGAAACTGAAATGCACCTCGGAGCCTTTTATCGAACCGATACAGTAGATAAAAGCGGCCCTCCACGTTACGGAGTACAAGGAGAACAGCAAATTACGGGATTTTATTCCGTTTTTGCTGTTAAACAGAGTGGAACCGCGCAAAAAGCGTCTCTGTGCATACGCACAGGGGCGCTTTTTTTGTTGGAGCGGGGCAGAGCCAAGGGTCATGGATAGGTTTACTGGCGGAAATGAAGGGTTTACTGTCTGAAAGTGCACATTTACTGTCCAAAATGAAAATTTACTGGCGAAAAGCACACGTTTACTGGCCAAATGGGGATTACGGTAAACTAGCGGGTTGCGCTAAAGTATTTGAAGGTTGCTTCAGCTTTTACCCGCAGGGCATAAGTGCAACATCGCTTTGTTAACAACACAAAGCGTGTTTTCTTTATCTTGATCCAGCTTCAGCAGGCAGGGCCTCGGCCGATTCACACTCCCACCACAACACAAAAAGCGTGTTGCTGTGTAAGTGTTCCACCGTCTTTCGGCCCTAAACGCCTGCTTCAGCTTTTCTAACTAAGGGGGGATTACAATGTTGAAACGCATGAGGGAGGATATACAGGCTGTCTTTGAGAATGATCCGGCAGCACGCAGCAAGCTGGAGGTTGTTCTTACCTACTCTGGCCTGCATGCAATATGGGCACATCGGCTGGCACATAAGTTGTTCAAACGAAACTTTTTGTTTTGGGCCCGCGTCGTTTCGCAGATCAGCCGCTTTTTTACAGGAATTGAGATTCATCCGGGTGCACAGATCGGGCGCCGGTTTTTTATAGACCATGGTATGGGTGTGGTGATAGGGGAGACCTGTATTATCGGTAATGATGTTACCTTGTATCAGGGGGTAACACTTGGTGGTACTGGTAAAGAAAAAGGGAAACGCCACCCTACCATTGAGGATCATGCTTTAATTGCGACAGGTGCAAAAGTATTGGGATCCATCACAATTGGGAAACATTCTAAGGTAGGAGCAGGATCTGTTGTTTTGCGGGATGTACCTCCGAATTCGACAGTTGTTGGGATTCCTGGGCGGATTGTTATCCAGGATGGAATGAAAATTGGCAAGGAACTGGATCATTGTAACCTGCCTGATCCGGTGGCCTCTCAGTTCAGAGAGGTTCAGGAAGAGCTGGAACGATTGCAGGAAGAGATTGAACGTTTACGAAAGGGAAGTGAAGTACGATGAGTTTAGTTATTTATAATACGTTGACGCGTCAAAAAGAGGTATTCAAACCTCTCGAAGAAGGGAAAGTAAAGATATATGTATGCGGACCAACCGTCTACAACTATATTCATATTGGCAACGCGCGTCCGGCCATCGTCTTTGATACCGTAAGGCGCTATCTCGAATATCGCGGCTATGATGTAAACTTTATTTCTAACTTTACGGATGTGGATGACAAACTCATTAAGGCGGCAAAAGAGCTTGGTACTGATGTGCCGTCAGTCGCAGAGCGTTTTATCCAATCCTATCATGAAGATGTTTGCGCGTTGGGTGTACAAAAAGCGGACCACCACCCGCGGGTGACCGAAACGATGCCTGAAATCATTGATTTTATCAGCAAGCTGATTGAAAAAGGCTATGCCTATGAAGCAAAAGGCGATGTTTATTTTAAAACCCGCTCGTTTGAAGGATACGGCAAGCTTTCTCATCAGTCGATCGATGACCTTCGTTCGGGAGCACGTATCGAAGTGGGTGAAATTAAGAAGGATCCGTTGGATTTCGCATTGTGGAAAGCGGCGAAAGAAGGGGAGATCTTCTGGGAAAGCCCTTGGGGCAATGGACGTCCGGGATGGCATATCGAGTGCTCGGCCATGGCTAAAAAATACCTTGGTGATTCCATTGATATTCATGGCGGCGGCCAGGATCTTACCTTTCCGCATCACGAAAATGAGATTGCTCAGTCCGAAGCCCTGAACGAAGCGCCGATGGCTAAGTATTGGATGCATAACGGCTATATTAATATCAATAACGAAAAAATGTCCAAATCGCTTGGGAATTTTGTTCTCGTCCATGACATGATCAAAGAATATGATCCTCAAGTCATCCGCTTTTTCATGTTGGCGGTGCACTACCGAAATCCGATCAATTTCAGTGATGAACTGCTTCAAAGTGCACATGCCAGTTTGAATCGAATCCGTACAGCATACGAGAACTTGAAACACAGACAGGAAGTCAGTGCGAACCTGGCGGAAGATACATCAGTTTGGGAAGCGAAAGTTTCGCAGTTTAAAAATGACTTCATTTCTGAGATGGATGATGATTTTAATACAGCCAACGGAATTGCTGTCTTGTTTGACGCGGCCAGGGAAGCTAACGTTTACCTGCAGTCTGAAAATACATCCAAAGGTGTGCTGTCTGATTTTATCACCCTCTTTGAAGAGCTAACCGGCGTACTTGGTTTGACCCTGTCAGCAGAAAAAGAACTGCTCGATGAAGAAATTGAAGCACTGATCGAAGAACGCAACAAAGCAAGAAAAGACCGTAATTTTGCGAGGGCCGATGAAATTCGTGACCAGCTGAAGGATATGAACATCATCCTGGAGGATACTCCGCAGGGTGTCCGCTGGAAGAGGCAATAAATGGGCAGACAGATTTCGAGTTCGGATATAAAGCAGCTGAACGGGATGACGCTGGCTTATATGGGAGATGCTGTGCTTGAAACATTTGTACGGCATCACCTCATCCATACCGGCCAGGTGAAACCGAACCGGCTTCATACCCTGGCAACCAAATATGTTTCAGCCAAGGCCCAGGCTTCCGTGGTTCTTCGCTTGCTTGAAGAGAAATTTTTTGACGAAGAGGAAGTTAGTGTCATTATGCGGGGCAGAAACGCAAAGCAAGGTTCCGTGCCCAAAAACACAGATGTACAAACGTACAGATATGGGACAGGCTTTGAAGCGATTATTGGCTATCATCATCTGCTTGGGAATGAAGAGCGGTTACAGACCATTTTTGAAAAAGTAGTTTCTTTCGTCGAACAGGCGGGAGAGGGAGGAAAAAAATGAGCGAAGAATTTATTATTGGCAGAAACCCTGTACTTGAGGTATTGCGTGCGGGAAGAGACATAAACAAAATATTTGTAGGTGAAGGCTCACAGAAAGGGCCGGTCAGCCAGGTCATTCATATGGCGAAGGAGAACAATGTCCTCGTGCAATTTGTTCCGAAGCGCAAGCTCGATCTGCTGAGTGACGGAGGCAATCACCAAGGAGTGATCGCTGCAGTTGCCGCATACGAATATGCAGAGATCGATGATTTATTTAAAAAAGCAGAGGAAAAAGGTGAAGAGCCTTTCTTCATCATCCTTGATGAGATTGAAGATCCCCACAACCTCGGATCCATTATGCGTACGGCAGACGCAGCAGGCGCCCACGGAATTATCATCCCTAAGCGGAGGGCGGTCGGATTGACGGCAGCTGTAGCAAAGGCCTCAACTGGAGCGATCGAATATATTCCGGTCGTCCGTGTGACCAACATCGTACAAACAATGAAAGAGCTTAAGGAGCGCGGCATTTGGTTTGTAGGAGCCGATATGAAAGGAAAGGAAGATTACAGGGAAGCCGGACTTGATATGCCAATCGGACTTGTCATCGGAAGTGAAGGCAAGGGCATGGGCAGGCTGGTTAAAGATACGTGTGACTTTCTTGTACGGCTGCCGATGGAAGGGAAAGTTACTTCTCTCAATGCTTCAGTCGCAGCCGGCCTTTTATTGTATGAGGTTTACCGCAAACGCCATCCGCTGTCATCATAATGGATACTATTTTACTCGTTGATGGCTATAATGTCATAGGCGCCTGGCCTGAACTCCGGTCATTAAAGGATACGGATTTTGCAAAAGCACGCGATATCCTGATTGAAAAAATGGCAGAGTATCAGGCCTTTACAGGCTGCCGGGTCATCATTGTATTCGATGCCCATATGGTAGCTGGAATGGAGAAGAAAGCAAAGAATTACAAGGTTGAAGTGATTTTCACAAGGGAAAATGAAACGGCGGATGAAAGAATCGAGAGGCTGGCTTCAGAGTACAAAAATGTGAATACACGCATCTTTGTAGCAACCTCCGATTATACGGAGCAATGGGTTGTTTTTGCCAAAGGCGCTTTAAGAAAGTCATCCCGAGAACTAAAGGTCGAAATGGACGATATAGAGAAAAGAATTGGACGGAAAGTCAAGAAAGCGAGAGAACGAAACTTTTCCAGCATCTCCCTGTCCGAGGAAGTAGCTGAAATATTCGAAAAATGGCGAAGAGGTCAAAAATAAACAATCTTGACGCTTTTTCATGACATGCTGTATAATATTGTTATATTTTGCCTTGCATTCAGGCTCTGACGGGGGGATTGTCGTGAGCATTTACCTCAAAGAAATGACGGTTCTGGATTATGAACAGATTGAAGATGAAAGTCTGGTTGAACATGTCCATGAAGGAGACAGTGCTGCACTGGAATTTTTAATTAACAAGTATAAAAACTTCGTGCGCGCAAAAGCTAGATCCTACTTTTTAATCGGAGCTGACCGGGAGGATATCATCCAGGAAGGCATGATTGGCCTTTATAAGGCAATCAGGGATTATAAAGAGGACAAGCTTTCATCCTTTAAGGCTTTTGCCGAACTGTGCATCACGCGGCAAATGATAACGGCTATTAAGACAGCCACAAGGCAGAAACATATTCCGCTCAATTCCTATGTATCATTGGACAAGCCGATCTATGATGAAGAATCGGACAGGACGCTGATGGATGTAATTTGCGGGACGAAGGTTACCGATCCGGAAGAGTTGATCATTAACCAGGAAGAGTTTGATGATATTGAACTGAAAATGGGAGAGATATTGAGTGACCTCGAGCGAAAAGTGCTGATGCTCTACCTGGACGGAAGATCGTATCAGGAAATTTCGATCGATCTGGACAGGCATGTGAAATCGATCGACAATGCATTGCAGCGGGTGAAAAGGAAGCTCGAACGATATCTTGAGTTAAGAGAAATAACGTTATAAGCAGGGATCCCCCTGCTTTTCTTTTTTTTATTTCAATAAAGTTTTCCGGAACCCGAAAGGGCACGATCTTCTCTCATGAGCCGTTCCGACCTTTATTGACAAGCCTTTTGGGCTGTGATAATGTGGTAAAAGTAGTATAGATATCGTGGATGAGTGGGTCTTAACAGCACGGAAGGTGTTATTATGCGAAAAAAAGTTATTTTAGCCTGCGGTCAATGCAACAGCCGAAATTATACCACCATGAAAAACCAGGCAGAAAATCCTGAACGTATCGAGGTTAAAAAGTTTTGCAGTCATTGCAATGCGCACACTACCCACAAAGAAACGAAATAAAAGGCCGGCTAGCCGGCTGTTTTCAAAGTAAGAAAGGTAAGACTGTGAGGAATTCGGCAGGGCTATGTCTAGCTGCAGCGCCCACCCAGATCGCATGCGCTTTTCTTACTCATATATCAATCAGGTAATGGGGGTAACATGATGGCTGACATTGCTGAAAAAACAAGGAAATCACCTGCAAAGTTTTTATCCGACGTTAAGAAGGAAATGAAAAAGGTAAGCTGGCCGAAACGTGATGAGCTGATCCGCTATACAACTATAACGCTCGTAACAGTGGTTTTGATGGCAATCTTTTTCTGGGCAGTTGATCTTGGCATTTCAAAGCTTATTGAACTCATTTTAGACTAGTTTGATTATATAGAAACATAACTGGATACAATGCTAGAGTATATCCGCTTAGGAGGGAAAGGACACGGGTTGTCCCGATGAATATGGAAAAAAACTGGTATGTCGTTCATACTTATTCAGGGTATGAAAACAAAGTGAAAACGAACCTGGAAAAGCGCGTGGAATCAATGGGAATGTCGGACAAGATCTTCCGTGTGCTGGTTCCTGTTGAAGAAGAAACAGAAATCAAGAACGGCAAAACAAAAACCGCTATGAAAAAGGTGTTTCCTGGATATGTTTTGACTGAAATGGTCATGACGGATGATTCATGGTATGTGGTTCGAAATACGCCGGGTGTTACAGGATTCGTCGGATCTGCAGGAGCGGGTTCAAAACCGACTCCGCTCTTGCCTGAAGAGGTTGAACACATTCTTAAAGGCATGGGCATGGAAGAGCCTCGCATCGAAGTGGATTATGAGCTGAAGGAAGCAGTCAAAGTTAAAGAAGGACCGTTTGCTGACTTTGTCGGTACCATCGAAGAAATCGATCCGACGAAACGAAAACTCAAAGTTCACGTGAATATGTTTGGCCGCGAAACCCCGGTTGAATTAGATTTCAACCAGGTCGTCAAGCTTTAATTTTTGAAGTAATTTCAAAAACACTTGAAATCCAACTTAAAAAGTGATAGACTTTTTAATGTTTGATATTTCTAAACAACTGCTTTCTCCTAAGCAAGGGGGAAGCGTATTTTTGAGTGGGAGGGTATATCATACCCATATACCACATCACGGACTTAAGGAGGTGTGTCGCGTGGCTAAAAAGGTTATTAAAATGGTAAAGCTTCAGATCCCTGCTGGTAAAGCAAATCCGGCACCACCGGTTGGACCTGCACTAGGACAAGCTGGTGTTAACATCATGGGATTCTGTAAAGAGTTTAACGCTCGTACTGCTGATCAAGCTGGTTTAATCATTCCGGTTGAAATCACGGTTTTTGAAGACCGTTCATTTACATTCATCACTAAAACTCCTCCGGCTGCTGTTCTACTAAAAGTAGCTGCTGGAATCGAGTCTGGTTCAGGTGAGCCGAACAAGAAAAAAGTTGCAACTGTAAAACGTGATAAAGTTCGCGAAATTGCAGAATCAAAAATGCCTGACCTAAACGCTGCAAATGTTGAATCTGCAATGCGTATGGTTGAAGGTACAGCACGCAGCATGGGAATTGTTATCGAAGACTAATTCTAATGCTTCCAAAGGGTTGCGAGTAAAGGAGACATCCTACCGGTAACGGTTCGCAACCTTTATTAATGGAACCAAAGCCGGACGGAACGCATGATAATCATCGGCGTTCCCAAAAGGCATGGCGGCCTCAAAATCTCGAGAGACCGCTTAAGTGGGAGGAATATCCGCTAAACCACATAAGGGAGGAAATTTTTACAATGGCTAAAAAAGGAAAGAAATACCAAGAAGCGGCTAAATTAGTAGACCGCCAAAAATCTTATGAAGCTTCTGAAGCAATCGAGCTTGTTAAAAAGACTGCGACAGCTAAGTTTGATGAGTCTGTAGAAGTAGCAGTACGTCTTGGAGTAGATCCTAAGAAAGCGGACCAACAAGTTCGTGGCGCTGTAGTACTTCCGCACGGAACTGGTAAAACTCAACGTGTGCTAGTATTTGCTAAAGGCGAAAAAGCGAAAGAAGCAGAAGCTGCTGGAGCAGATTTCGTAGGCGATACTGACTACATCAACAAAATCCAACAAGGTTGGTTTGATTTTGATGTAATCGTAGCAACACCAGACATGATGGCTGAAGTTGGTCGTCTTGGACGCGTATTAGGGCCAAAAGGTTTAATGCCTAACCCTAAAACTGGTACAGTTACATTTGAAGTTGAAAAAGCGGTTAACGATATTAAAGCTGGTAAAGTAGAATATCGTGTAGATAAAGCTGGAAATATTCACGTGCCGATCGGTAAAGTTTCTTTCGACAACGACAAGTTGGCTGAGAACCTTGGTACAATCATCGACACATTGCTTAAAGTGAAACCAGCTGCTGCGAAAGGGACTTACGTTCGTAACGTAGCAATCTCTTCTACAATGGGACCTGGAATCAAAGTTAACCCATCTAACTTTTCTCTTAAAAAATAGTTGACACACATTAATTAGACTGTTATAGTTGTTAATGTTGTAAATAAATATCTATGTCATGCCGTAGACAGCGGGGGCTTAATGCTTAATTATCCTGCCGAGGTGTGTAGCACAGAATAAATCAATTATTGATTGCTTAATTTCTGACACTACGCCTTCATGTCTAACATGAAGGCTTTTCTTATGGCTACGGTATGAAGATGACTAGACTATTCTACAGGAGGTGTAAGGATGAGCAGTATTCTTGAAACTAAGAAGCAATTGGTTTCTGATATCGCTGGACAATTGCGTGAGAGCAAATCAACAATTCTTGTTGACTATCGCGGTTTGACTGTAGCGGCAGTAACTGAGCTTCGTAAACAACTTCGTGATGCTGGGATCGAGTTTAAAGTTTACAAAAACTCAATGGCTCGACGTGCAGCTGACGAAACTGGCTTATCTGAGCTTAACGAGCATTTGGTTGGTCCTACAGCAATTGCATTCAGCAATGACGATGTAGTAGCTCCAGCTAAAATTCTTAACAACTTTGCTAAGGAAAATGATGCTCTTGAGATCAAAGCTGGTGTAATTGAAGGCCGTATCGCATCGGTTGAGGAAGTTAAAGCTCTTGCAGATCTTCCATCACGCGAAGGACTTCTTTCTATGGTACTCAGCGTGCTTCAAGCTCCAATTCGCAACTTTGCGTTGGTTACTAAAGCGGTTGCTGAACAAAAAGAAGAACAAGGCGCATAAGCTTTGCGTTTTAACTGATTTATAGATTTAACTAACTAAGGAGGAAATTATAATGTCTAAAGAAATCATTGAAAGCTTAAAAACTATGACAGTTTTAGAACTTAACGACCTAGTTAAGGCAATTGAAGAAGAATTTGGTGTAACTGCTGCAGCTCCTGTAGCTGTAGCTGGTGGAGCTGCTGGTGCAGACGCTGCTGCTGAGCAAACTGAATTTGATGTAGTTCTTACAAGCGCTGGCGCTTCTAAGATCAAAGTTATCAAAGTAGTTCGTGAGCTTACAGGACTTGGTCTTAAAGAAGCTAAAGAACTAGTTGACGGCGCTCCAAGCAATGTTAAAGAAGGCATTGCTAAAGAAGAAGCTGAAGAAATGAAAGCTAAACTTGAAGAGGTTGGAGCTTCTGTAGAAGTTAAGTAATTTTAAATCAAAAAGGGTTCGCCAACAGGCGGACCTTTTTATTTGGAGGATAAGAAAGCATAAAAACTATGGAGCATTCGGCGAAGTATTGTCCAGCTCCAGCGCCCAGGGCTGAAAACGTATTTCTTGTTTTCAGCATAAGTCCTCGGAGGACGAATTGAAAAACCACAATTCGTCTTAGGTCGCTTCACTCTTGCCCCTCAACACAAAAAGCGTGTTGAGGGGCAAGAGTTCCAGCGCTTGTCGGACTTAAACAGGGCACTTGCGCTTATCTTGAGTAATCTTGGTCATACTGAAAACAGGAATTCCTTTTAAGGAAAGGAAGATGAACATGGGTGGTCATTATTATTCTGAGCGGCCGGACGTAAAGAGCGATCCGAAAAACTGGACGTTTACGCTTAGAAACCATGAGTTCAAATTCACATCTGATTCCGGTGTCTTTTCAAAAAAGGAAGTAGACTTCGGAAGCCGATTGCTGATTGAAGAATTTGTATCTCCGGGAATTGAAGGAGATTATTTGGATGTTGGATGCGGCTATGGGCCGATTGGACTCGCGATTGCTAAAGAAAATCCAAGCCGGCGTGTGCTGATGGTGGACATTAACGAGCGCGCCCTGGAATTGTCTGCGGAAAACGCGAAGAAAAACGGGATCTCCAACATCGAAGTGCGAAAAAGCAGCCTGTTTGAAAATGTTGCAGAAATGGGATTTGCGGCCATTCTTACAAACCCGCCAATCCGTGCAGGAAAAAAGGTTGTCCATCAGCTGTTTGAAGATTCGTATGATAAATTGCAGACTGATGGGGAATTATGGATCGTCATTCAAAAGAAACAAGGTGCTCCATCTGCGATTGAAAAACTTCAATCCGTATTTGCGGAAGTGGAGACTGTTTCAAAAAGCAAAGGGTATTATATTATTCGAGCGATAAAACGTTGACTCTGTATGGAGTCTATGCTAATATTATAAAATGCCAATGAATTCACATTTTCTGCCCTTGTGTTCAAATGCAGAAAAAACCTCGATATTACAACCTTTTAAGGTATATCAAGAGAAGAATTTGGACAAAATTATATAATCTGTTGCTCGATTGAAATTGTGGTTTTAATAAAAACCCTTTTTCTTTTTGTCTTTCTGACATTCAATAATAGAATGTTAGAGTATATAGGAACAAGAAAAAACGCTGGATTTGAGGGGTGAATCAGTTGACAGGTCAACTAGTTCAGTTTGGACGCCACCGCCAACGAAGAAGTTACGCAAGAATTAGCGAAGTGCTTGAATTACCGAACTTAATCGAAATTCAAACTGCTTCCTATCAATGGTTTCTTGATGAGGGACTGCGTGAAATGTTCCAGGACATTTCGCCGATTGAAGATTTCACTGGAAATCTCGTGCTAGAGTTTATTGACTATAGCCTCGGAGAGCCAAAGTATCCTGTGGAAGAATCAAAAGAGCGTGATGTAACTTATGCTGCGCCGCTTCGTGTAAAGGTGCGTCTCATTAATAAAGAGACTGGCGAAGTGAAAGAGCAAGAAGTATTTATGGGAGATTTCCCGTTAATGACAGATACAGGCACGTTTGTGATCAACGGTGCTGAACGTGTAATTGTTTCCCAGCTTGTTCGTTCACCAAGTGTCTATTACAGTGAAAAGATTGATAAAAACGGTAAAAAGGGTTTCACTGCCACTGTTATACCAAACCGAGGTGCCTGGCTTGAGTTCGAAACAGACGCCAAAGATATAGTATATGTGCGCATTGACCGCACTAGGAAAATTCCTATTACCGTATTGCTTCGTGCATTAGGGTTTGGGTCTGATCAAGAAATCATCGACTTGCTTGGGGAAGATGAGTATTTAAGAAATACCCTTGATAAAGACAATACAGAAGGTACGGAAAAAGCACTCCTAGAAATCTATGAGCGCCTTCGCCCCGGCGAACCTCCTACTGTTGATAACGCCAAGAGTTTGTTAGACTCACGCTTCTTTGATCCGAAGCGTTATGATCTTGCAAGTGTAGGACGTTATAAAATCAATAAAAAGCTTCATATTAAAAACCGCTTATTTAACCAAAAGCTGGCTGAAACACTGGCTGATCCAGAAACGGGCGAAGTGCTTGCTGAAGCAGGAACATTACTCGACCGCCGTACACTGGACAAGATACTTCCTTATCTTGAGAACGGCATTGGTTTCCGTCATGTGACTCCGGCAGGCGGGGTAGCTGAAGATCAGGATATTCCGCTTCAGTCTATTAACATTTATGCTCCGGATGATGCTGATGGAGAGCGCGTTATTAAAGTAATTGGCAATGCTTATGTTGAGAAATCAGTAAAGAACATTACGGTTTCTGACATCATTGCATCTATTAACTACTTCTTCAACTTGCTTCATAGTGTTGGTAATACAGATGATATTGACCACCTTGGAAACCGCCGCTTGCGTTCTGTAGGCGAGCTTCTCCAAAATCAGTTCCGCATCGGGTTGTCCCGTATGGAACGTGTTGTTCGCGAACGTATGTCGATTCAAGATACAAATGCGATCACACCACAGGCACTGATCAATATTCGCCCTGTTATTGCTGCAATCAAAGAGTTCTTCGGAAGCTCTCAGCTTTCTCAGTTTATGGACCAGACCAACCCGCTTGCAGAACTTACGCATAAACGCCGTCTTTCAGCCCTAGGGCCCGGCGGACTTACGCGTGAGCGCGCAGGGTTCGAAGTCCGTGACGTTCACTACTCCCACTATGGCCGTATGTGTCCGATTGAAACACCTGAGGGACCGAATATCGGTTTGATCAACTCCTTATCAAGCTATGCAAAAGTAAACGAGTACGGCTTTATTGAAACACCATATCGCCGTGTAGATCCTGAGACTGGTAAAGTAACAGGACGAATCGATTACCTGACAGCTGATGAAGAAGACAACTATGTGGTAGCACAGGCGAACTCCCTTCTTGGTGAAGACGGGGAATTCCTGAACGAAGACGTCATCGCACGTTTCCGCGGTGAAAACACCATTGTCAGACGCGATCGCATCGACTATATGGACGTATCACCGAAACAGGTCGTATCCGCTGCTACAGCTTGTATTCCTTTCCTTGAAAATGATGACTCCAACCGTGCGCTGATGGGTGCGAACATGCAGCGTCAAGCGGTTCCTCTAATGGTACCGGAAGCGCCAGTCGTCGGAACAGGAATGGAGCATGTGTCTGCAAAAGATTCTGGTGCGGCTGTTATCTGTAAATACGAAGGAATTGTTGAGAAGGTTACTGCGAAACAAGTCCAAGTACGCCGCATTGAAACTATTGACGGGAAAGAAGTAGAAGGTCAGCTTGACCGCTACAACTGCCTTAAATTCATACGTTCCAACCAAGGAACTTGCTATAACCAGCGTCCGATTGTCAGCAAAGGCGACCGTGTAGTTAAAGGAGAAATCCTTGCAGACGGACCATCCATGGAAAAAGGAGAACTCGCTCTTGGGCGAAACGTTCTTGTCGGCTTCATGACATGGGAAGGCTATAACTATGAAGATGCGGTCATCATGAGCGAACGACTGGTAAAAGATGATGTATACACATCCATCCATATTGAAGAATATGAATCAGAAGCCCGTGATACGAAATTAGGTCCGGAAGAGATTACAAGAGATATCCCGAACGTAGGGGAAGAAGCTCTTCGCAATCTGGATGACCGTGGAATTATTCGTGTAGGTGCGGAAGTGAAAGATGGAGACATCCTCGTAGGTAAAGTTACACCTAAAGGGGTTACTGAACTTACAGCTGAAGAACGCCTTCTTCACGCGATCTTTGGTGAAAAAGCGCGTGAAGTCCGTGATACATCCCTTCGTGTGCCTCACGGCGGAGATGGAATCATTCTGGATGTTAAAGTATTTAACCGTGAAGACGGCGACGAGCTTCCTCCGGGAGTGAATCAGCTGGTACGTGCTTACATCGTACAGAAGCGTAAGATTCACGAAGGAGATAAGATGGCGGGCCGCCACGGAAATAAAGGTGTAATCTCCCGCATCATGCCGGAAGAAGATATGCCGTTCCTTCCAGATGGAACACCTATTGATATCATGTTGAACCCTCTGGGTGTACCTTCCCGGATGAACATCGGCCAGGTGCTTGAGCTTCACCTTGGTATGGCTGCAAGACAGCTTGGCGTTCACATGGCAACACCGGTATTTGACGGTGCACGTGAAGAAGATGTTTGGGCAACCATTGAAGAAGCGGGAATGGCCCGAGATGGTAAAACCGTTCTTTATGACGGAAGAACTGGAGTTCCGTTTGACAACCGTGTTTCAGTTGGTGTCATGTACATGATCAAACTGGCTCACATGGTCGATGACAAACTTCATGCACGTTCTACTGGACCATACTCCCTTGTTACCCAGCAGCCGCTCGGTGGTAAGGCGCAGTTCGGTGGACAGCGTTTCGGTGAGATGGAGGTTTGGGCACTCGAAGCATATGGTGCTGCTTATACTCTTCAAGAAATTCTAACCGTCAAATCCGATGATGTTGTGGGCCGTGTGAAAACATACGAAGCCATCGTCAAAGGTGAGAACGTACCAGAACCTGGAGTTCCTGAATCATTCAAAGTATTGATCAAAGAGCTTCAATCACTCGGAATGGACGTTAAGATCATGTCCGGTGACGATAAGGAAATTGAAATGCGCGAGCTTGATGATGAAGAAGATCAAGCGAGTGAAAAGCTTAATTTAAATCTTGAATCTTACACTGTAAGTGAATAAAAACAGGATATCATAAGGGAGGTTTGCTCCTTGATAGACGTAAACAATTTTGAGTATATGAAAATAGGCCTCGCTTCTCCTGATAAGATCCGTTCTTGGTCAAGAGGAGAAGTGAAAAAACCAGAAACGATCAACTATCGTACACTTAAGCCTGAAAAAGACGGTTTGTTCTGTGAACGTATTTTCGGACCTCAAAAGGACTGGGAATGCCATTGCGGAAAATACAAACGTGTCCGCTATAAAGGTGTCGTATGTGATCGCTGTGGCGTAGAAGTAACTCGTGCTAAAGTTCGACGTGACCGTATGGGTCACATCGAACTTGCTGCACCTGTTTCGCACATTTGGTATTTCAAAGGAATACCAAGCCGTATGGGTCTTGTACTCGATATGTCTCCAAGAGCACTGGAAGAAGTTATTTACTTTGCATCTTACGTGGTGACAGATACGGGTGAAACGCCGCTGGAGAAAAAGCAGCTGCTTTCTGAAAAAGAATACCGTTCATACCGTGAAAAATACGGTCAAGGGTTTACTGCACAAATGGGCGCAGAAGCCATCAGACGCCTTCTTGAAGACATCGACCTTGTAAAAGAAGTCGATCAGCTGAAAGAAGAGCTGAAAACTGCACAGGGACAGCGTCGTACACGTGCGATCAAGCGCCTTGAAGTGCTTGAAGCGTTCCGTCATTCCGGCAACGAACCATTCTGGATGATCCTGGATGTTCTTCCTGTTATTCCGCCTGAGCTTCGCCCGATGGTGCAGCTTGACGGAGGACGTTTTGCAACATCTGACTTGAATGATTTGTACCGCCGTGTTATTAACCGTAATAACCGTTTGAAGCGTCTTTTGGATTTAGGTGCGCCGAATATCATCGTACAGAATGAAAAACGTATGCTTCAAGAAGCGGTAGATGCTCTAATCGACAACGGACGACGCGGCCGTCCTGTAACAGGTCCTGGTAACCGTCCGCTAAAATCACTATCCCATATGTTAAAAGGGAAACAAGGCCGTTTCCGTCAAAACCTTCTTGGTAAGCGTGTTGACTACTCTGGCCGTTCCGTTATCGTAGTAGGTCCTCACCTTAAGATGTACCAATGCGGTCTTCCTAAGGAAATGGCACTTGAGCTCTTCAAGCCTTTCGTTATGAAAGAGCTTGTTGCCAAAGGTCTTGCTCATAACATTAAGAGCGCGAAACGCAAGGTTGAACGTGTTCAGCCGGAAGTATGGGATGTCCTTGAAGATGTAATCAGAGAGCATCCGGTATTGCTGAACCGTGCCCCGACTCTTCACAGACTGGGGATCCAAGCGTTTGAACCTACACTGGTTGAAGGACGCGCTATCCGTCTTCACCCACTCGTATGTACAGCTTACAACGCTGACTTTGATGGGGACCAAATGGCGGTTCACGTACCTTTATCAGCTGAAGCACAAGCTGAGGCACGCATTCTTATGCTGGCTGCGCAAAACATCTTGAACCCGAAAGATGGTAAACCGGTTGTTACACCATCTCAGGATATGGTATTGGGTAACTACTACCTTACGATGGAGCGTGCAGGTGCGATTGGTGAAGGGTCTGTGTTTAAAGATGCGAATGAAGCAATCGTTGCGTACGAAAATGGCTATGTCCATCTTCATACCCGTATTGCTGTTCCGGTATCCACTTTAAACAAACCTTCATTTAAAGAACACCAGCAAAATATGATGTTAATGACGACTGTCGGAAAGCTTCTCTTTAACGAGATTCTTCCTGAGTCATTCCCATACATCAACGAGCCAACAACAGCTAACCTGCAAATTGAAACGCCTGAGAAGTATTTTCTTCCTCAAGCTGCGAACATCAAAGAAGAAATCGCTAAGCATGATGAAGTAGATCCGTTTAAAAAAGGAATTCTCGGTAAAATCATTGCAGAGGTGTTCAAACGATTCAAAATTACTGAAACATCCAAGATGCTTGACCGTATGAAAGAGCTTGGATTCAAATATTCAACAAAAGCAGGGATTACCGTTGGTGTTTCTGACATCGTCGTATTGCCTGAGAAACAAGTCATCCTAACCGCAGCTGAAGAAAAAGTTACTACGGTAACGAAACAGTTCCGACGCGGTCTGATTACAGAAGACGAGCGTTATGAGCGCGTCATCAACATCTGGAGCCAGGCGAAGGATGAGATTCAGCAAAAATTAATGCTTACCCTTGATAAGAGAAACCCAATCTTCATGATGAGTGACTCTGGTGCCCGTGGTAACGCATCTAACTTTACACAGCTTGCCGGTATGCGTGGTCTCATGGCCAACCCGGCTGGTAAAATCATCGAATTGCCGATCAAGTCCAGTTTCCGTGAAGGTCTGACGGTACTCGAATACTTTATCTCTACACATGGTGCGCGTAAAGGTCTTGCCGATACAGCACTTAAAACAGCTGACTCAGGTTACTTGACTCGCCGTCTTGTAGACGTAGCTCAGGACGTTATCGTCCGTGAAGATGACTGTGGAACGGACCGTGGTCTAACAGTTGCGGCTATTAAAGAAGGCAATGAAGTGATCGAGAACCTATACGAGCGTTTAGTCGGGCGTACAGTGTTCAGAACAGTGTACCACCCGGAAACAAACGAGGTTCTTGTCAGCAAAAACGAGCAAATTACGGAAGATTCTGCAGCAGCAGTAGTTGATGCAGGAATTGAAGAAGTAACGCTTCGTTCAGTATTTACTTGTGATACCCGTCACGGTGTTTGTAAAAAATGTTACGGACGCAACCTGGCAACAGGATCTGATGTTGAAGTCGGTGAAGCTGTCGGTATCATCGCTGCCCAGTCAATCGGGGAGCCAGGAACACAGCTTACAATGCGTACCTTCCATACAGGCGGGGTAGCAGGAGACGATATCACTCAAGGTTTACCGCGTATCCAGGAGTTGTTTGAAGCACGTAACCCGAAAGGTCAGGCGTTAATCTCTGAGCTTGAAGGTACAGTGATCAATATTAATGAGTCTAAAGAGAAGCGTGAAATCCTTGTTCAAGGTGAGATTGAAACTAGATCTTACACTGTGCCATACGGCGCCCGCATTAAAGTTGCAGAAGGCGATGCTGTGGTTGCAGGGCAAGTTCTTACTGAAGGTTCAATCGACCCGAAAGAATTGATCAAAGTTAAAGGTGCAGAAGGCGTTCAAGAATACTTGCTGCGTGAAGTTCAAAAAGTATACCGTATGCAAGGGGTAGAAATTGGCGACAAACACGTAGAGGTAATGGTTCGCCAGATGCTTCGTAAAGTCCGTATCATTGATGCCGGCCACACTGATGTTCTGCCAGGCGCATTGATGGATATTCACGCCTTTACCGATGTGAACAGAAAGGTTCTTCTTCAAGGCGGCATTCCTGCCACAGGACGCCCTGTATTGCTTGGTATTACCAAAGCATCTCTTGAAACTGAATCGTTCTTGTCTGCAGCATCCTTCCAGGAAACAACACGTGTCCTGACAGATGCAGCAATCAAAGGTAAACGTGATGAATTGCTCGGATTGAAAGAGAACGTAATCATCGGTAAACTGATCCCGGCTGGTACTGGAATGTCCCTTTACAGAAATGTAGGAATGGATTCTCCTGTATCAACAGAAGAAAGTGAAACTGCTGATCACGAAGCAACAGAGCTAGTCTCACAAGATTAATAAGAGAAGTGTTGACATTGGGAGCACAACAGTGATATTATATCTGAGTGCTCCTAAGAATTGTTACTTTGGAGGATATAACGATGTCTTATGAAAAAGTGACACAGGCTTCTGATTTTATCGTAGGAACTAAGCAAACCATTAAGGCTTTGCAAAACGGGGAAGTTAAAGAGCTCGTCGTTGCCGATGATGCTGACCCTCGTGTAACCGGTAAAGTATTACAGATTGCACAGGAAAGACTTGTCCCGATTACGAGAGTCGATTCCATGAAAAAGCTTGGCAAAGCTTGCGGAATTGATGTTGGAGCCGCAACTGTTGCGATAAAAGGATAAAATAAATGTTTTTGCGACGTCACCCGCGTGGCCTCTCGCAAAAACTTTCTTTTGTCCAAAGATGAACCACCTGGTTCAGTGGTCTTAGAAAAACGTAAGGAAAGGAGGAAAAAACAAATGCCTACAATTAATCAATTGGTTCGTAATGGCCGTGAGTCAAAAGGTAAAAAATCTGACTCTCCAGCTCTTAACAAAGGCTACAACAGCTTCAAAAAAGCTCAAACCAACGTTTCCTCTCCGCAAAAACGTGGAGTATGTACTCGTGTTGGTACGATGACACCGAAGAAACCGAACTCGGCTCTTCGTAAATACGCTCGTGTACGTTTAACTAACGGAATTGAAGTGACTGCTTACATCCCTGGGATCGGGCACAACCTTCAAGAGCATAGCGTAGTGTTGATCCGTGGCGGACGTGTAAAAGACTTACCAGGGGTACGTTACCACATCGTTCGTGGTGCGCTTGATACTGCTGGTGTTAACAACCGTATGCAAGGCCGTTCTAAATACGGAACTAAGCGTCCTAAAGCTGCTAAAAAGTAAGCTTTTAAATAATGCATAAATAAATAGGAGAAAGGAGGGGACACAATGCCTCGTAAAGGACCTGTATCTCGTCGTGATGTGTTACCTGATCCAATTTACAAGTCTAAACTTGTAACTCGTCTAATCAACAAAATTATGATTGACGGTAAAAGAGGAGTAGCACAAACCATTCTTTATAATGCATTTGACATTATCAAAGAACGTACAAACACAGAACCTATGGAAGTATTCGAACAAGCTCTTAAGAACATCATGCCTGTACTTGAAGTTCGTGCCCGCCGTGTTGGTGGAGCTAACTACCAAGTTCCAGTTGAAGTTCGCCCTGAGCGCCGTACGACTCTAGGACTTCGCTGGTTAACAAACTACGCTCGTCTTCGTGGGGAAAAGACAATGGAAGAACGTCTTGCTAACGAAATCATGGATGCTGCTAACAATGCTGGAGCATCAGTGAAGAAGCGTGAAGATATGCACAAAATGGCAGAAGCGAACAAAGCGTTTGCTCACTACCGCTGGTAAAAACACAAGAGACAGTTTCTTAACTGTCTCTATCACACTATAAAAAATCATTTCCTATGTATAGGAAGGAGAGAAATTCATGGCAAGAGAATTCTCCTTAAAAAATACGCGTAATATCGGTATCATGGCTCACATCGATGCTGGTAAAACAACGACAACTGAACGTGTACTATACTATACAGGTCGTATCCATAAAATTGGTGAAACTCATGAAGGAGCTTCACAAATGGACTGGATGGAGCAGGAACAAGAGCGCGGAATCACAATTACTTCCGCTGCAACAACTGCTCAGTGGAAAGGTCACCGTATCAACATCATTGATACTCCTGGACACGTAGACTTTACAGTAGAAGTAGAACGTTCATTGCGTGTATTAGACGGAGCTGTAGCTGTACTCGATGCTCAGTCTGGGGTTGAACCGCAAACTGAAACGGTATGGCGTCAAGCAACAACTTACGGGGTTCCCCGTGTAGTATTCGTTAACAAAATGGACAAGATTGGTGCTGACTTCCTTTACTCTGTAAAAACACTTCATGAACGTCTTGGTGCTAACGCACATCCAATTCAGCTTCCTATCGGTGCTGAAGATCAGTTCGAAGCTATCATCGACCTTATCGAGATGAAAGCTGTATTCTATGGTAACGACCTTGGTACTGACATTGAAGTAGGTGAAATTCCTGCTGATCATTTGGAACTTGCTGAAGAGTACCGTGGAAAGCTTATCGAAGCGGTAGCTGAGCTTGATGAAGAATTGATGATGAAATACTTAGAAGGTGAAGAGATTACAAACGAAGAAATCAAAGCAGGTATCCGTAAAGGTACTTGTAACGTTGAGTTCTATCCAGTAATCTGTGGATCGGCGTTTAAGAACAAAGGTGTTCAGCTTATGCTTGACTCAGTTCTTGACTACCTTCCATCACCAGTAGATGTACCTGCGATCAAAGGTACACTTCCAGATTCAGAAGAAGAAGTAACTCGTGAATCAAGTGACGAAGCACCATTCTCTGCACTTGCATTTAAAGTTATGACTGACCCTTATGTTGGTAAGTTAACGTTCTTCCGTGTTTATTCTGGAACACTTAACTCTGGATCATACGTACAGAACTCTACAAAAGGAAAGCGCGAGCGCGTAGGACGTATCCTTCAAATGCACGCAAACTCCCGTGAAGAGATCTCTATCGTATACGCTGGAGATATCGCAGCTGCTGTAGGTCTTAAAGACACTACAACTGGTGACACACTTTGTGATGAAAAGAGCCTTGTTATCTTAGAATCCATGGTATTCCCAGAGCCAGTTATCTCTCTATCTATCGAGCCGAAGTCTAAAGCAGACCAAGACAAGATGGGTATGGCGCTTGCGAAACTTGCTGAAGAGGATCCAACATTCCGTACTGAAACTAACGAAGAAACAGGACAAACGATCATCGCAGGTATGGGTGAGCTTCACCTTGATATCCTGGTTGACCGTATGAAACGTGAATTCAAAGTTGAAGCTAACGTAGGTGCTCCACAGGTTGCTTACCGTGAAACCATCCGCCAAGCGGCTAAAGTTGAAGGTAAGTTCGTACGTCAATCCGGTGGTCGTGGACAATACGGACACGTTTGGATCGAGTTCGAACCAGGTGAAGAAGGATCTGGATTCGTATTCGAAAACAAAATCGTCGGTGGTGTTGTTCCTCGTGAATACATCCCAGCGGTACAATCGGGTATCGAAGAGTCAATGAAAAATGGTATGCTTGCAGGATTCCCGTTGCTTGATCTTAAAGCAAGAATCGTTGACGGTTCTTACCATGATGTTGACTCCAACGAAATGGCGTTTAAAATTGCCGGATCTATGGCTCTTAAAAACGCTAAAGCAAAATGCGACCCGGCTATTCTTGAACCGATCATGAAAGTTGAAGTAACGGTTCCTGAAGAGTACATGGGAGACATCATGGGTGACGTAACTTCTCGCCGCGGACGCGTTGAAGGTATGGAAGCTCGTGGTAATGCTCAAATCGTTAAAGCGATGGTTCCACTTGCTGAAATGTTTGGTTATGCAACTTCACTTCGTTCTCGTACTCAAGGACGTGGAACTTATTCCATGCACTTTGACCACTACGAAGAAGTACCAAAATCAATTTCAGAAGAAATCATCAAAAAATCAACTGGACAATAATTCTTGCCAGTTGTAACATGCTTGCTTTTCATGTAATCTAAAATAGGCAGACAACCTGCCTGTTTTAAATAAAAAATAAATTTTTTACACATATTAAGGAGGAATCATTCTCATGGCTAAAGAGAAATTTGATCGTTCCAAAACGCATGCCAATATTGGTACAATCGGTCACGTTGACCACGGTAAAACAACTTTAACAGCTGCAATTACTTCTGTACTTGCTAAGAAATCTGGTAAAGGTCAAGCTATGGCTTACGACCAAATCGACGGTGCTCCAGAAGAGCGCGAACGTGGTATCACAATCTCAACTGCACACGTTGAGTATGAAACTGATACTCGTCACTATGCACACGTAGACTGCCCAGGACATGCTGACTATGTTAAAAACATGATCACTGGTGCTGCACAAATGGACGGAGGGATCCTAGTAGTATCTGCTGCTGACGGCCCAATGCCACAAACTCGTGAGCACATCCTTCTTTCTCGTCAAGTAGGTGTACCTTACCTAGTAGTATTCTTGAACAAATGTGACATGGTTGACGATGAAGAGCTTCTCGAACTAGTTGAAATGGAAGTTCGTGACCTTCTTTCTGAGTACGATTTCCCAGGAGACGATGTTCCTGTAATCAAAGGTTCTGCTCTTAAAGCTCTTGAAGGAGACGCTGAGTGGGAAGCTAAAATCATCGAACTTATGGACGCAGTTGACGAGTACATCCCAACTCCTCCACGTGACACTGAAAAACCATTCATGATGCCTGTTGAGGACGTATTCTCAATCACTGGCCGTGGTACAGTTGCTACTGGACGTGTTGAGCGTGGACAAGTTAAAGTCGGCGACGTTATCGAGATCCTTGGTCTTACTGAAGAGCCAAAATCAACTACTGTAACAGGTGTTGAAATGTTCCGTAAGCTTCTTGACTATGCTGAAGCTGGTGACAACATCGGTGCACTTCTTCGTGGGGTTTCCCGTGACGATGTTGAGCGTGGACAAGTTCTTGCTAAGCCAGGAACTGTTAAAGCTCACACTAAATTCAAATCAGAAGTATACGTACTTTCTAAAGAAGAGGGTGGACGTCATACTCCATTCTTCTCTAACTACCGTCCTCAGTTCTACTTCCGTACAACTGACGTAACTGGTATCATCCAACTTCCAGAAGGAACTGAAATGGTTATGCCTGGAGACAACATCGAAATGACTGTTGAACTAATCGCTCCAATCGCGATCGAAGAAGGAACTAAGTTCTCTATTCGTGAAGGTGGACGTACAGTAGGCGCTGGAGTAGTAGCATCTATCCAAGCGTAAGCTCATTTCTCAAAAAAGCATCCCTTTATGGGATGCTTTTTTTTATGTTCCTTAAAACAGAAGGCTTAGCTGTGTTTTATTTATATAGAAGAACCCGTTTTTTATTATTGGTAATTCCCGATCAGACCTTGCTTTTACAGGATTGAGGGCCTATAATAGAAAAAGTGTGCGGCTGATGAAAATATTTATAAGAATAGCTTGCAATGGGCAGCTGTTTTTACTATAATAAGTAATGTTGGTCATTCATTTGCGATGATCCGGAAGGTTGCTGACACACCCGGCCCCATTGCCATGGCGGATGTCTGTCAGGTTAAATTTCCGTGGGAGTAATGTCTGTTTATCAAAATGGGCGAATAAAGGAGGGAAAATAATGGCAAAGCAAAAGATTCGTATTCGATTAAAAGCATATGATCACAGAATTCTTGATCAATCTGCTGAGAAAATTGTTGAGACAGCAAAACGTTCTGGTGCAAAAGTATCCGGACCAATTCCGCTTCCAACTGAAAAAGCTATTTACACAATCCTGCGTGCGGTGCACAAATATAAGGATTCTCGTGAGCAGTTCGAAATGCGTACTCATAAGCGTTTGATCGATATCATCGAACCAACGCCGCAAACTGTTGATTCATTAATGCGTTTGGATCTTCCATCTGGCGTTGACATTGAAATCAAACTATAAGAATTAACATATAAAAAATTTTAAACAATCAATAGGAGGTGTGACTAATGGCCAAAGGAATCTTAGGTAAAAAAGTAGGAATGACTCAAGTATTTGCAGAGAACGGTGATCTTATCCCAGTTACTGTAGTTGAAGTTACTCCAAACGTTGTTCTTCAAAAGAAAACTGCTGAAAACGACGGTTACGAAGCAATCCAATTAGGATTTGATGATAAGAAAGAAAGCCGTGTGAACAAGCCTGCAAAAGGGCATGCTGCTAAAGCTAACACAAACCCTAAGCGCTTCGTTAAAGAATTCCGCAATGTAGAAGGCGCGGATTTTGAAGTTGGTCAGGAAGTCAAGGTAGATATTTTCGCAGAAGGTGACGTTGTAGACGTAACCGGAACATCAAAAGGTAAAGGATTCCAAGGTGTTATTAAACGCCACGGACAATCCCGCGGACCTATGAGCCACGGTTCCCGTTACCACCGTCGTCCTGGTTCTATGGGTGCAGTTGACCCTAACCGTGTATTCAAAGGTAAAAACCTACCTGGACGTACAGGCGGAGATACAATTACTGTTCAAAACCTAGAAGTTGTTAAAGTTGATGCTGAGCGCAACTTACTTCTAATCAAAGGTAACGTACCTGGTGCGAAAAAGAGCTACGTTACAATCAATGCAGCTGTAAAAGCTAAAGAAGCTAAATAAGAAGGGAGGATACATCGATGCCTAAAGTAGCTATTTACAAACAAGATGGTTCTCAAGCTGGCGATTTAGAGCTTAATGCTTCCGTTTTCGGTATTGAACCAAACCAAAATGTATTATTTGATGCTGTAATCATGCAGCAAGCGTCACTTCGTCAAGGTAACCACGACGTGAAAAACCGTTCTGAAGTTGCCGGTGGTGGACGCAAACCATGGAGACAAAAAGGAACTGGACGTGCTCGTCAAGGTTCAATCCGTTCTCCGCAATGGGTAGGCGGTGGAGTCGTTTTCGGACCAACGCCAAGAAGCTATTCTTACAAATTGCCTAAGAAAGTTCGCCGTTTAGCTATTAAATCTGCACTTTCTTCAAAGGTAATCGATAATAACCTAGTAGTTCTTGATGCTCTTTCTTTGGATGCTCCAAAGACTAAAGACATGAAGCAAGTACTGACAAATCTATCCGCAGATCGCAAAGCACTTGTTGTGACAGGAGATTTCAACGAATTTGTTGCTTTATCTGCTCGTAACATCCCTGGTGTAACTGTTGTTACAGCAACTGGTGTTAATGTGCTTGATGTGCTTAACCACGACAAGCTTGTTATGACAAGAGACGCTGTGGAAAAAGTAGAGGAGGTGCTTGCATAATGGATGCACGTGATATTATTAAGCGCCCCGTAATTACAGAGCGTTCTACTGAAATTATGGCTGACGGAAAATACACTTTCGAAGTTGACACTCGCGCAACAAAGACTCAAATCAAAATTGCGTTGGAAGACATTTTCGGAATTAAAGTTGCATCAGTAAACACTGCGAACTACAAAGGGAAATTCAAACGTGTAGGTCGTCATACTGGTTATACTTCAAAGCGTAAAAAAGCAATCATTACTTTAACTCCAGGAAGCAAAGAATTGGACTTCTTTGAAGGAGTTTAAGATCAACAAGTAAAGGAGGGAATCACAAATGGGTATCAAAAAGTTTAAACCGATCACTAACGGTCGCCGTGGTATGACTCAGCTTGACTTTGCTGAAATTACTACAGACAAACCAGAAAAATCATTGCTTGCACCACTTAGCAAAAAAGCCGGACGCAACAACCAGGGTAAACTTACTGTTCGTCACCAAGGCGGCGGGCACAAGCGTAAATACAGAATCATCGACTTTAAACGCAACAAAGATGGAATACCAGGACGCGTTGCTACAATCGAGTATGATCCAAACCGTACTGCAAACATCGCGCTAATCAACTATGTTGATGGTGAAAAACGTTACATCCTAGCTCCTAAAGGACTTAAAGTAGGCCAAGAAATCATGTCTGGCGTTGGCGCTGACATTAAAGTAGGGAATGCACTTCCGCTAGCGAACATTCCTGTAGGTTCTACAATCCACAACATTGAGCTAAAACCTGGCAAAGGCGGACAGCTTGCTCGTTCTGCTGGTGCTGAAGCTCAACTTCTTGGTAAAGAAGAAAAGTATGCTCTTGTTCGTTTAGGTTCTGGAGAAGTTCGTATGGTCCTTCTAACTTGCCGTGCAACAATCGGTCAAGTAGGTAACCTTGAGCATGAACTTGTAAACGTAGGTAAAGCAGGTCGCTCTCGCTGGATGGGTATCCGTCCAACAGTTCGTGGTTCTGTAATGAACCCTAACGATCACCCACACGGTGGTGGTGAAGGACGCGCTCCAATCGGACGTAAATCACCAATGTCACCATGGGGCAAACCGACTCTTGGCTACAAGACTCGTAAGAAAAACAAAACAACCGACAAGTACATCGTACGCCGTCGTAAAAAATAACGTGTTTGTTCTACGGTTCAATCGAACCGTAGCGCAATCGCGAAGGGAGGTTCACGTATGGGTCGCAGTTTGAAAAAAGGACCTTTTGTTGATGACCACTTAATGAAAAAAGTTGAAGGCTTGAACGAAACTAATGACAAAAAAGTTGTTAAAACTTGGTCTCGCCGTTCTACAATTTTCCCGGAATTCATCGGACACACATTAGCAGTATATGATGGACGTAAGCATGTGCCGGTTTATGTTACAGAAGACATGGTCGGACATAAGTTAGGTGAATTTGCACCAACTCGTACTTACAAAGGTCATGCCGCTGATGATAAGAAAACAAGACGTTAATTGAGGGGAGGTACACAAAATGCAAGCAAAAGCTGTTGCTAAACAAGTGCGTATTGCTCCTCGTAAGGCTAGAATTGTTATCGATCTGATTCGAGGTAAGCAAGTAGGCGAAGCACTTGCGATCTTACGCCTAACACCAAAAGCTGCTTCTCCAGTGATTGAAAAGGTGTTAAAGTCTGCTATCGCAAACGCGGAACACAACTATGAAATGGAACCAAACAACCTTGTGGTATCATCTGCATTCGTAGATGAAGGCATTACGTTAAAACGTTTCCGTCCTCGTGCAATGGGACGTGCAAGCCGTATTAACAAGCGTACTAGCCACATCACTATCGTTGTTTCTGAAAAGAAGGAGGGATAAGACGTGGGTCAAAAAGTAAATCCGATAGGACTACGTATTGGCGTCATCCGTGACTGGGAGTCAAAGTGGTACGCTGACAAAGACTATGCTGATCTATTACACGAAGATCTTAAAATTCGTAATTATATCGAAAAGCGTTTAAAAGACGCGGCTGTATCCGGCGTTGAAATCGAACGTGCAGCTAACCGCGTAAACATCACGATCAAAACTGCTAAGCCTGGTATGGTTATCGGTAAGGGTGGTACTGAAGTCGAAGCACTTCGTAAAGCACTTAACGAACTAACTGGCAAGCGAGTACACGTAAACATCTTTGAAATCAAGCAAGCTGATGTTGATGCTAAGCTTGTTGCTGAAAATATTGCTCGTCAATTGGAAAACCGTGTGTCTTTCCGCCGTGCAATGAAACAATCGATCCAACGCTCTATGCGTGCTGGAGCAAAAGGAATCAAGACAGAAGTATCAGGACGTCTTGGTGGAGCAGATATCGCTCGTTCAGAATCTTACAGTGAAGGAACTGTTCCTCTTCATACCCTTCGTGCAGACATCGACTACGGAACTGCAGAAGCAGACACAACTTACGGTAAAATCGGCGTTAAAATCTGGATCTACCGTGGGGAAGTCCTTCCAACAAGAGGAACGAAAAAAGCGGAAGGAGGCAAATAATTATGTTATTGCCAAAACGTGTTAAATACCGCCGTGAACACCGCGGGAAAATGCGCGGACGTGCAAAAGGCGGAGCTGAAGTAGCATTCGGCGAATATGGTTTGCAAGCTGTTGAAGCATCTTGGATCACAAACCGTCAGATCGAAGCAGCTCGTATCGCGATGACTCGTTACATGAAGCGTGGCGGTAAAGTATGGATTAAAATTTTCCCATCTAAACCTTATACAGCTAAACCTCTAGAAGTCCGAATGGGTTCTGGTAAAGGGGCGCCTGAAGGTTGGGTTGCTGTAGTAAAACCAGGAAAAATCATGTTTGAAATCGCTGGTGTATCCGAAGAAGTAGCTCGCGAAGCACTTCGTCTTGCTGCACACAAGCTTCCTGTGAAATGTAAATTTGTAAAACGCGAAGAAGTGGGTGGTGACACTAATGAAGGCTAATGATATCCGTAACTTGACCACTGCTGAAATTGAACAAAACGCTAAGTCTTTGAAAGAAGAGCTTTTCAATCTTCGCTTTCAACTAGCTACAGGTCAATTAGAAAACCCTGCCCGCATTCGTGAAGTTCGTAAAGCAATTGCCCGTGCAAAAACTGTTTTACGTGAAAGAGAGCTAGGGATTACTAACGCTTAACATTGAGAGGAGGTTCGCACAATGAGTGAACGTAACCAGCGTAAAGTTTATGTTGGCCGTGTTGTATCTGACAAGATGGACAAAACAATCACTGTGCTTGTAGAGACTTACAAAAAACACCCTTTATATAACAAGCGTGTTAAGTACTCTAAGAAATTTAAAGCTCATGATGAAAACAACACTGCAAAAGTAAATGATATGGTAAGAATCATGGAAACTCGTCCGCTTTCTAAAGACAAACGTTTCCGTTTAGTAGAAGTGGTTGAAGTAGCAGTAGTTATTTAATATATGTTCGGATCGAAAATGTATCCGAAAGGAGGTCAATTCGCATGATTCAACAAGAGACTCGTTTAAAAGTAGCTGACAACTCAGGTGCTCGTGAGTTACTTTGTATTAAAGTTCTTGGTGGTTCTGGACGTAAATACGCAAACGTTGGTGACATCATCGTCTGTTCTGTAAAATCTGCAACACCAGGCGGCGTTGTTAAGAAAGGTGATGTCGTTAAAGCGGTTGTTGTTCGTACAAAACGCGGAATGCGCCGTAACGATGGATCTTCCATCCGTTTTGACGAAAACGCAGCAGTAATCGTTCGTGATGACAAGGGTCCTCGTGGTACTCGTATTTTTGGACCAGTTGCACGTGAACTTCGTGACAAACAATTCATGAAGATCGTATCACTTGCTCCAGAAGTACTTTAATTATCAATAGAATGCAAGGCTCAAAAAGTAGGCTTGTAAGGAGGTGCAACACGCTCATGCCAATGCATGTAAAAAAAGGCGATAAAGTACAAGTGATTTCTGGTAAGGATAAAGGCAAACAAGGAGTAATTCTTGAAGCTTATCCGAAACAAAATCGTGTCCTTGTAGAAGGCGTTAATATCGTTAAGAAACACGCGAAACCGTCTCAGGCTAATCCACAAGGTGGAATCGTAAGCCAAGAAGCTCCGGTTCACGTTTCTAACGTAATGCCTCTTGATCCAAAGACTGGTGCTCCTACCCGCGTAGGTCACAAAGAAGTCGATGGTAAAAAAGTTCGTGTAGCTAAATCAGGTGAAGTTTTAGATAAATAATAGCAGTGAAAGGAGGGCATCTTGATGAACCGTCTACAAGAGCGTTATAAAAGTGAGATTGTTCCTTCTCTAGTAGAGAAGTTTAACTACACTTCTGTAATGGAAGTCCCAAAGATCGAAAAAATCGTAATCAACATGGGTGTTGGTGACGCAGTTTCCAACTCTAAAGTATTGGACACAGCAGTTGAAGAGCTTACAGCTATCGCTGGTCAAAAGCCAGTAATCACTCGTGCTAAGAAATCTATCGCAGGCTTCAAGCTTCGTGAAGGGATGCCGATCGGTACAAAAGTAACTCTTCGCGGAGAACGCATGTTTGATTTCTTAGACAAACTAATCTCTGTTACACTTCCACGTGTTCGTGACTTCCGTGGTATTTCAAAGAAAGCTTTTGATGGCCGTGGTAACTACACTCTTGGTGTAAAAGAACAATTGATCTTCCCGGAGATCGATTATGATAAAGTTAACAAAGTTCGCGGTATGGACATCGTTATCGTAACGACTGCCAACACGGACGAAGAGGCACGTGAGCTATTGACTCAAGTAGGAATGCCTTTCCAAAAATAATCTTTTAGCCAAAGGAGGTAAACCCGTGGCAAAGAAATCTATGATTGCTAAGCAACAACGCCAGCAAAAGTTCAAAGTGCAGGAATACACTCGCTGTGAACGATGCGGGCGTCCTCATTCAGTAATCCGCAAGTTCAAACTATGCCGTATTTGCTTTAGAGAACTTGCTTATAAAGGTCAAATTCCTGGTGTTAAAAAAGCCAGCTGGTAATACCCTGAACAAAGGGAAGGAGGTAAATATCAATGGTCATGACAGATCCAATTGCAGATATGCTTACTCGTATTCGCAACGCT
Source organism: Fictibacillus marinisediminis (assembly GCF_023149135.1). Classification (NCBI taxonomy): domain Bacteria; kingdom Bacillati; phylum Bacillota; class Bacilli; order Caryophanales; family Fictibacillaceae; genus Fictibacillus; species Fictibacillus marinisediminis. Next base: position 143,804 of record NZ_JAIWJX010000002.1, read on the forward strand.
AACACTGTTCGTCACGATAAATTAGAGGTTCCTGGCTCAACGATTAAGAAAGAAATCGCAGAAATCCTCAAGCGTGAAGGCTTTGTACGTGATGTGGAATACATTGAAGATAATAAACAAGGGATGATTCGCATCTTCCTTAAATACGGTTCTAACAATGAGCGTGTAATTACTGGTCTTAAACGTATCAGTAAGCCTGGACTACGTGTTTACGCAAAATCAACTGAACTTCCACGAGTACTTGGAGGATTAGGGATTGCACTAGTATCCACTTCTAAAGGCGTTCTAACTGACAAAGAAGCTCGTCAGCAACAAGTCGGCGGCGAAGTATTAGCATACGTTTGGTAAAAATTAAGCAGCGAATGGAGGTGTCATTATGTCTCGCGTAGGTAATAAACCTGTTGAAATCCCAAGCGGCGTAACAGTTGATTTGAAGGAGAACAACCTTGTCACTGTTAAAGGTCCTAAGGGTGAACTAACTCGTAAATTCCACAACGATATTAAAATCAATGTGGCTGAAAGCACAATCACTTTTGAGCGCCCGAGCGATCACAAAGAACATCGTGCTTTACACGGAACAACTAGAAGCGTACTTAACAACATGGTTGTTGGTGTTACAACTGGATATGAAAGAGCACTAGATATCATTGGGGTAGGTTACCGTGCTTCTAAGTCTGGTAACAAACTTATCCTTAACGTTGGATACTCTCACCCAGTAGAAATCGTTCCTGAAAAAGGAATTGACATTGATGTTCCTTCTAACACGAAAGTAATTGTTAAAGGTATCGATAAAGAACGCGTTGGCGAAATCGCAGCAAACATCCGTTCAGTACGTGCTCCTGAGCCTTACAAAGGTAAAGGTATCCGTTATGAAGGTGAGTTTGTACGACGCAAAGAAGGTAAGACTGGTAAATAAGGCCGTTAAGAAGTTAGCGGAAAGGAGTGCATAGGATGATCACTAAAGCGGATAAAAATGTCGCTCGTAAAAAAAGACATGCTCGTGTTCGCCGCTCTGTAATCGGAACAGCACAACGTCCTCGTTTGAACGTATTCCGTTCTACCAAGCATATTTATGCTCAACTGATCGATGATCAAAACGGAGTTACAATCGCATCTGCCTCTTCATTAGATAAAGGCGTTGATGTTAAAAACGGCGGTAACGTTGAAGCTGCTAAAGCAATTGGCGAAGCCATTGCTAAACGCGGTGCAGAAAAAGGCGTTAAAGTAGTAGTATTCGACCGTGGCGGATATCTATATCATGGACGTGTAAAAGCATTAGCTGATGCAGCCCGTGAGGCTGGGTTAGAATTTTAATAGAAGGAGGGAAACTGATGCGTATCGACCCTAATAAACTTGAACTTGAAGAACGTGTCGTAACGGTCAACCGTGTAGCGAAGGTTGTAAAAGGTGGACGTCGTTTCCGCTTTGCTGCAGTCGTTGTCGTTGGTGACAAAAATGGTCATGTCGGATTTGGTACTGGTAAAGCACAAGAAGTACCGGATGCTATCCGTAAAGCAATTGAAGACGCAAAGAAAAATCTTATTACAGTACCAGTTGTTCGTACAACGATCCCTCACCAAATTACAGGACAATTTGGCGCAGGAAAAGTATTTCTTAAGCCTGCTTCCGAGGGTACTGGAGTTATCGCGGGCGGACCTGTCCGTGCGGTACTAGAACTTGCTGGTGTTGGCGATATTCTTTCTAAATCTCTTGGATCTAACAACCCAATCAACATGGTGCGTGCTACGATCGAAGGATTAAGAAATCTTAAACGCGCTGAGGACGTTGCGAAACTTCGCGGCAAATCAGTAGAAGAGCTTTTAGGTTAAGGAGGGAATAGTAGATGGCTAAGAAATTAGAAATCACCCTCACACGCAGTGTTATCGGTCGTCCTGAGAATCAGCGTGTAACTGTTAAGACTCTAGGTCTTAGAAAAATGCATCAAACGGTTGTTCACGAAGATAACGCAGCAATCCGTGGAATGGTTAACAAGGTATCTCACCTTTTAACTGTTACTGAAATCGACGCGTAAAACGATAAATAAATCATGAGGAGGTGCTCAGATGAAACTTCATGAGTTGAAACCAGCTGAAGGATCCCGTTCAACACGCAACCGTGTAGGACGCGGTATCGGATCAGGAAATGGTAAAACCAGTGGACGTGGTCACAAAGGACAAAAGGCTCGTTCTGGTGGAGGAGTTCGTCCGGGATTTGAGGGTGGACAAAATCCATTAGCACGTCGTTTGCCTAAACGTGGATTTACAAACCCAACTCGTAAAGAGTACTCAATTGTTAATCTTGAAAAGCTTGCTCGTTTTGAAGAAGGAACAGAGGTAACTCCAGAACTTCTTATCGAAACTGGCGTAGTAAGCAAAGAAAATAGCGGTATTAAAGTTCTAGGAAATGGCAAGTTAGGAGTTAAGCTTACAGTTAAGGCCCACAAATTCTCTGCTTCTGCTAAAGAAGCTATTGAAGCGGCCGGCGGAAAAACTGAGGTGATCTAATGTTCCGGACAATCTCCAACATTATGCGTGTGGGTGATCTGAGAAACAAGATTCTATTTACACTCTTGATGCTGATCGTTTTCAGAATCGGAACATTTATTCCTGTTCCAGGTGTGAATCGCGAAGTTCTCCAGTTTGGCACTGAAAATAACGCAAGTATTTTTGGATTCTTGAACACGTTCGGTGGTGGAGCATTAAAAAACTTCTCCATCTTTGCAATGGGTATCATGCCATACATTACAGCATCAATCATTGTTCAGCTGCTTCAGATGGATGTGGTTCCTAAATTTACGGAGTGGAGTAAACAAGGGGAAGTGGGCCGACGCAAGCTGGCTCAGTTCACCAGGTACGGAACGATTGTCCTCGGCTTTATCCAAGCTGTAGGGATGTCAATAGGTTTTAACAACCTGTTCCCTGGGCTGATCTCAGATCCAGGAGTCATGACGTATTTGTTTATTGCGTTAGTATTGACTGCAGGAACTGCCTTCTTGATGTGGTTAGGTGAGCAGATTACCCTTAAGGGAATTGGAAATGGGATTTCCGTTCTCATTTTCGCGGGGATTGTCGCAGCTATTCCTACAGCAGTTAACCAGATATATGCAGCGCAATTCAAAGGCGCAAACGATCAGCTGTTTATGCATATTGTAACTGTACTTCTGTTACTGATCGCTATTATCTTAGTTGTTGTCGGCGTTATCTTTATTCAACAAGGTTTGCGTAAAATCCCGATTCAGTATGCAAAACGAGTCGTCGGAAATAAGCCTGTTGGCGGTCAATCCACACACTTGCCGATCAAAGTCAATGCAGCAGGAGTTATCCCGGTTATCTTTGCGATTTCCTTGATTATCACTCCGCGTACGGTTGCCGGCTTTTTCGAGCAAAACAGTGTGACCAAATGGATTGTCAATACGTTTGACTACACCCAGCCAGTCGGAATGATTATATATGCGCTTTTAATTATTGGATTTTCGTACTTCTATACTTTCATTCAAGTCAACCCAGAGCAAATGGCAGACAACTTGAAGAAACAGGGCGGTTATATTCCTGGCATCCGTCCAGGAGCTAACACTCAGGCGTATATTACGAAAATTTTATATCGATTAACTTTTGTAGGATCTCTATTCCTTGCGTTGATCGCTATTCTCCCGGTAATCTTTACAGCAATTCCAGGGCTTAACCTTCCGCCTTCTATCCGAATCGGCGGAACGAGCATACTGATTGTTGTAGGTGTGGCATTAGACACGATGAAGCAGATTGAAAGCCAGTTGATCAAACGGCATTACAAAGGCTTCATTAAGTAGAGGAAAGGGAAGAGCCTTTTCTTCCCAAACCCTCAGTCTATTGACTAGATTAGTGACGTATGGAGGGATTAGATGTATCTTGTATTAATGGGATTGCCTGGTGCCGGTAAAGGGACACAGGCAGAACAAATTGTTGAACAGTACGGAATTCCTCATATTTCTACTGGAGATATGTTTCGCGCAGCGATAAAAGAAGGTACTCCTCTCGGTCTGAAGGCAAAGTCATATATGGATTCCGGCAACTTGGTTCCGGATGATGTAACGATCGGAATTGTCCGTGAACGTCTTGCCAAAGATGACTGTGAAAAAGGATTCCTGCTTGATGGTTTCCCTCGTACTGTTGCTCAAGCTGAAGCGCTTGAGGAAATTCTTCGCGATTTGGAACGCCAGATTGATTATGTACTCAATATTTCTGTTGATACAGATAAATTGATGCAAAGGTTGACTGGTCGCCGGGTTTGTCCGGAATGCGGAGCCACTTATCATGTGATTTTCAATCCGCCTAAAGTGGATGGAAAATGTGACAAGGACGGCGCTGAATTAATTCAACGCAAAGATGATAACGAAGAGACTGTTCGTACCCGCTTGGAAGTAAACATGGAGCAATCCAAACCTTTGCTTGATTTCTATAAAGAAAAAGGTTACCTCAAGAACATTGATGGCGATCAGGAAATCAATAAAGTGTATAACGATATCAACAAACTTATTGGAGGGTTGGCAAAATGATTATCTGCAAAACGCCGCGGGAGATAGAAATCATGCGGGAAGCAGGGAGAATCGTTGCCCTAACTCACCAAGAGTTAAAGAAACACATTATACCTGGTGTGACAACGAAAGAACTGGATAACATTGCTGAAAAGTTTATTCGCAGCCAGGGTGCAATCCCTTCATTCAAGGATTATAATGGATTTACGGGAAGCATCTGTACTTCCGTGAATGAAGAGCTTGTACATGGGATCCCAGGAAAGCGTGTATTGAACCATGGCGACATTATCTCTTTAGATATTGGGGCGAAATACAAAGGCTACCATGGAGACTCAGCCTGGACGTACGGGGTTGGAGAGATTTCTGAGGAATCTCAAAAGCTTCTCGATGTAACCGAGCAATCTCTATTCAAAGGATTAGAGAAAGCGAAGGCAGGTGCCAGACTAACGGACATTTCTCATGACATTCAAGTATATGCAGAAGCTGAAGGGTTCTCTGTTGTACGAGAGTACGTGGGTCATGGAGTCGGCCAGGAATTGCATGAAGATCCGCAAATTCCTCATTACGGACCGCCCGGCAAAGGGCCGATCCTAAAAAAGGGAATGGTATTGGCTGTTGAGCCGATGATCAATGCTGGATCTCGTTACGTTCGAACATTATCCGATAACTGGACGGTTGTCACAACGGATGGCAAATGGTGTGCTCACTTCGAACATACTATCGCTATTACGGAGGAAGGTTACGAAATCTTAACAAAGATCTAGGTGAAGGTGATATAATGGTTAGCGATTCTGAATCGGTGCCGCAAATAGGTCAGATGGTTCGAATCATAAAGGGAAGAGACGCTGAGAAATTAGGTGTCATTGTAAATATCCTGGATGATCGTTTTGTACTTATAGCCGATGGCGATAAACGCAAATATGATCGCGCCAAACGTAAAAACCTGATTCACTTAGAACTTCTTGATTTTATTTCTCCGGAAGTTGCAAGAAGCATTCTTGAAACAGGCCGTGTAACTAATGGCAAACTACGGTACGCAGTAGCGAAGTTTTCCGACGAGAAAGTCATTGCTCTGAAGAAGGGAGACCATATCGATGGCTAAAGATGATGTAATTGAGGTAGAAGGTACGGTAATCGAACCACTGCCAAACGCCATGTTCCGAGTGGAGCTTGAGAATGGACATAAAATTCTAGCGCACGTTTCTGGTAAGATCCGTATGCACTACATTCGTATATTACCAGGGGATAAAGTAACCGTAGAATTGTCTCCATATGACTTATCACGTGGTCGTATAACGTATCGCTTTAAATAAAAATCGTACTCCGTGACATAAGGAGGTTTAAAAGATGAAGGTTAGACCATCAGTCAAACCCATTTGTGAAAAATGTAAAGTTATTCGTCGTAGAGGTACTGTTATGGTGATCTGCGAAAACCCGAAACACAAGCAAAAACAAGGTTAATCCAAGGAGGTGCTAAATTATGGCACGTATTGCAGGAGTGGACGTTCCACGCGATAAGCGTATTGTCATTTCACTAACATATATCTTTGGAATCGGGAAAGCTAAAGCACAACAAGTTCTTGCTGAAGCTGGCGTATCTGAAGAAACTCGTGTTCGTGATCTTACAGAAGATGAATTAAACAAAATTCGTGAAGCGATCGACAAAATTAAAGTTGAAGGTGACCTTCGCCGTGAAGTGTCTCTTAACATTAAACGTCTTATTGAAATCGGCAGCTACCGTGGGATCCGCCACCGTCGCGGTCTTCCAGTTCGCGGTCAGAATACGAAGAACAACTCTCGTACTCGTAAAGGACCTCGTCGTACAGTAGCGAATAAGAAAAAGTAAGAGTAAAGGAGGTAAACTCTAATGGCTAAGCAACGTAAAACTAACACACGTAAACGTCGTGTCAAAAAGAATATTGAGACTGGTATCGCGCATATCCGTTCGACTTTCAACAACACGATCATTACGATTACTGATACACACGGGAATGCAATCTCTTGGGCTACATCTGGCCACTTAGGATTCAAAGGTTCTCGTAAATCAACTCCGTTCGCAGCACAAATGGCAGCTGAAACTGCTGGTAAAACTGCAATGGAAAATGGCATGAAAACACTAGAGGTTTCTGTTAAAGGCCCTGGTGCTGGCCGTGAAGCTGCAATCCGTGCCCTTCAAGCGGTAGGTTTAGAAGTAACAGCTATTCGCGATGTTACACCTGTTCCTCATAACGGATGCCGTCCTCCAAAACGCCGCCGCGTGTAACAATAGTTACACTCTTCGGTATAAAGTATGCATAGCCTGTCTATAATGGGTATGTATACTATTAGTTTTGGTGAAGAACACTAATTAGTTGTTTAAGTCGGGAATGCCATTGGGGAATTTCGGCTGGGTTCTGCCCGGTCGAGGTTCGACGTTTGAAGGAGGGTTTAGTTGAATGATCGAAATCGAAAAGCCAAGAATTGAAACGGTTGAAATCAGCGACGATGCCACATATGGAAAGTTTGTTGTTGAACCACTTGAACGTGGATATGGTACTACACTGGGCAACTCCTTACGTCGTATCCTATTATCCTCACTGCCTGGTGCAGCTGTTACATCGATTCAGATTAATGGAGTATTGCATGAGTTCTCAACAGTTGAAGGTGTTGTAGAAGACGTTACTACGATCATCCTTAACTTGAAAAAGCTTGCGATGAAGATTTATTCTGATGAAGATAAAACATTGGAAATAGATGTACAGGGTGAGGGAGTCGTTACAGCTGGTGACATTACACATGACAGTGATGTGGAAATTTTGAATCCGGACCTTCATATTGCTACTCTTGCAGAAGGCGCTCATTTCCAAATGAAGCTGAATGCAAAGAGAGGCCGCGGTTACGTTCAGGCGGAAGGCAATAAGAGTGAAGATCTTCCAATCGGAGTTATTCCGGTGGATTCAATTTACACACCAATTTCTCGTGTGAACTACCAGGTAGAAAATACCCGCGTTGGACAAGTGACAAACTATGACAAGCTTACATTTGACATTTGGACAGATGGAAGCATCCGTCCTGAAGAGGCAGTTTCTCTTGGAGCGAAGATCATTACCGAACATTTAAATATATTTGTCGGACTAACCGATCAAGCGCAAAAAGCTGAAATTATGGTTGAAAAAGAAGAAGACCAAAAGGAAAAAGTTCTTGAAATGACGATTGAAGAACTTGATCTTTCTGTGCGTTCTTACAACTGCCTTAAACGCGCTGGTATTAATACAGTTCAAGAACTTGCTAATAAATCAGAAGAAGACATGATGAAAGTTCGCAACCTCGGTAAGAAGTCTCTTGAGGAAGTTCAAGAAAAACTTGACGAGCTCGGGCTTTCATTACGTGCTGACGATTAATCTGACAGACTAGAATTTGCTTTTTCACAGGTGACTGTTTTTATAAACAGCCCCTGTCTGCAAAAAGCACAGAAGGAGGGAATAGACATGGCATACCAAAAGTTGGGTCGTGTTTCAGCTGTTCGCCGCGCAATGCTGCGTGACTTAGCAACTGACTTAATTATCAACGATCGTATCGAAACAACAGAAGCACGTGCTAAAGAAGTACGTAAATTTGTTGAAAAGATGATCACGCTTGGTAAGCGTGGAGACCTTCACGCACGCCGTCAAGCTGCAAGTTTCGTTCGAAACGAAGTAGCTAACGAAGAATCAGGACAAAAGGCAATTCAAAAACTATTTAGTGACCTTGGACCTCGTTATGCTGAGCGTAATGGTGGTTACACTCGTATCGCTAAAATCGGTCCTCGCCGTGGTGACGGTGCACCTATGGTCATCATCGAATTAGTTTAATAGTGAATAAAGGGCGGGACAGGGTCGTAAAGATCGTTTCTTGCCCTTTTTTTATTTGGTGATTTTTTTTCACCAAATAAAAAAAGAAAGCATCGAAGAAACAGTGCCTGGCACCGCAGTTCACTTTCAGGTGCCTGGCACGGAAAAACATCCTGCAAGGAAGTTTAGTAGCTGGACTTGAATGGGGCGGTAAATTTTGAAAGTAAGTATGCTGCCTTCTAAGATGGGTTTAGTGATGCAAATCACAAATGTAGTAACGCTTCGATTAGTTACTTAAATATCTGGAGTCAGGCACCTGAATGTAAAAAACGGTGCCAGACACCATTTCAGGAAGTAAAGTGTTTTTTCAAAGAAGTAATAGCTGAGCTGAGGGGGAGAAAAGCGTGAAGGAACTGATATCGGTCAATAACGTTTCCTTCCAGTACCCGAGCGAGGAGAAAACCACACTGGCGGATTTAAGCCTCTCGGTGTACCAAGGAGAATGGCTGGCGATTGTCGGCCATAACGGGTCCGGAAAATCTACACTGGCTAAATTGCTCAACGGGCTGCTTCTGCCTTCCTCAGGAGAGATAAAGGTAGAAGACTATACAACGACCAACGAACAAGAACTATGGGAGATCAGAAGGCGGGTCGGCATCGTTTTTCAAAATCCGGACAACCAGTTCGTCGGGACAAGTGTCAGAGACGATGTGGCGTTTGGGTTGGAAAACTTCGGTGTGCCCCGTGAAGAGATGATTTCCCGTATTGAACAAAGCATTCAGCGTGTAAAGATGCAGGAGTTTATTGAAAGTGAACCTCACCATCTTTCAGGCGGCCAGAAACAGCGTGTCGCCATTGCCGGCATCATTGCCCAAAAGCCGTCTATCATCATCCTGGATGAAGCGACTTCCATGCTGGATCCGATGGGCCGGAAAGAAGTCATCGACACGGTGAAACAACTGAACGAGGAAGAAGGGATTACCGTTATCTCCATTACGCATGATCTGGAGGAAGCGGTCCGTGCTGACCGGGTCATGGTCATGAAACAAGGTTCCATCCTCACGACAGGCAGTCCGAGACACGTGTTCCAGAACGAGTCGTTATTGCTGGATGCCGGCTTGGATCTGCCGTTCTCCCTTAAACTCGGATTAGCGCTTAAGGAAAATGGGATAGGCTTAAAAGAACAACATTTAACACAGGAAGAATTGGTGGGTGCATTATGGACATTAAAATCAACAACCTAACCCATCGCTACAAGCCTGGAACGCCTTTTGAGCGGCTTGCACTTAAGGATGTGAACCTTTCTATTCCATCGGGCTCATTCCTTGCTGTCATCGGTCACACGGGTTCTGGGAAGTCAACGCTCATTCAGCATTTGAACGGCCTGTTAAAGCCTTCTGAAGGCACCATACAGGTTGGGGACCTGACCATTGCTGCCAATGAGAAAAAGAAACAGCTAAAAGCCCTGCGCAAAAGAGTAGGGATTGTCTTTCAATATCCAGAACATCAGTTATTTGATGAAACGGTGGAGAAGGATGTCATGTTCGGTCCGATGAACTTCGGGCAGAGTGAAGAAGCAGCCAGAAAAACAGCTCGAGAGATGGTTAAGCTTGTCGGGCTTCCGGATGAGGTACTGCAAAAGTCACCTTTTGACTTGAGCGGCGGACAGATGCGGCGGGTAGCTATCGCAGGTGTTCTTGCGATGCAGCCTGAAGTGCTGATTCTGGATGAGCCAACAGCGGGTCTAGATCCAAAGGGGCGCAAAGAGATCATGGACCTATTCCGTGCCCTTCATGATCAGCGCAAAACGACGACCATCCTTGTTACGCATTCCATGGAGGATGCTGCGTATTATGCGGACCATATTGTTGTCATGGATAAAGGATCCACCTATCTAGAAGGTACTCCTGCGGAAATCTTTGATAAACGGGACGAGCTTCAGGCCGTTGGGCTGGATGTGCCGGAAACGGTGCAGTTTTTGCTCAAGTGGCAGGAATTGACGAGTAATCCAATGAAACTATCCTCTTTTACCATTGAAGAAACAGCTAAAGCCATTGCAGCTGACTTCGGCAAAGGAGGCTCAACATGCTAGATAACGTGATCATTGGGCAGTATATTCCGGGTCGTTCCGTCATCCACAAGATGGACCCGCGTGCGAAGCTGCTTAGCATCTTTTTGTTTATTTTCGTGGTCTTTCTGGCCAATAACTGGCTGACCTATGTCCTGCTCGGTATTTTTGCAGCGGGTGCTATGCTGTCATCTCAGGTATCGCTCCGTTATATCTATAAAGGGCTTAAACCCATTTTTCTTATTGTCATTTTTACATTCATCCTGCACATTGTAATGACGAAGCAAGGTGATGTCATCTACCACCTGGGATGGCTGAAGATTTATGAAGGCGGCTTAAAGCAAGGGGTATTCATCTCACTTCGTCTCGTCTATCTCGTGGTCATCACATCATTGCTGACGCTGACGACCACACCGATCGATATAACAGATGGACTTGAATACTTACTTTCTCCTTTTAAAAAGATAAAGCTGCCCGTTCATGAGTTTGCCCTCATGATGTCCATTTCTCTCCGCTTCATTCCTACGCTGCTGCAGGAAACGGAGAAAATCATGAAGGCACAGATGGCCCGGGGTGCAGAGTTTACAACCGGTCCTATAAAAGAGCGCGTCAAAGCGTTTGTTCCGCTGCTGGTGCCTTTGTTTATCTCATCCTTTAAACGGGCGGAAGACCTGGCTCTCGCAATGGAAGCCCGCGGTTACCGAGGGGGAGAGGGCAGGACGAGGCTGCGCATTCTGGAATGGAGATTCAGGGATACAGCCTCTCTGCTCATTCTGCTCGCATTGGCCGTTGTTCTTTTCGTATTCCGAACGCATTAATTTTAAGGGAGTTTGATGTATGCAGCGCTGGAAAGCTACCGTAAGCTATGATGGCACCTTGTTTGCCGGCTATCAGGTGCAGCCGGAGGGCCGTACTGTACAGAGTGAGATTGAACGGAGCCTGGCCAAAATGCATAAAGGCGAGGATCTGCGCATCTCGGCTTCTGGAAGGACAGATGCAGGAGTCCATGCCATTGGGCAGGTATGTCACTTTGACAGCCCGTTGGCCATTGCCGGAGACCGTTGGCAGAAAGCCCTGAATGCGCTGCTGCCCAGTGATATACGCATCACGAAAGTGGAAGCTGTTGCTCCGGATTTTCATGCGCGTTTCAGTGCACAGAAGAAAGAGTATCATTATCGGCTATTGACCTGCAGTCAACCGGATGTTTTCCGCCGGCATTATGCCTATCATTTTCCTTATTCTCTGGATCGCGGCGCCTTGGAAGAGGGCATGAGGATGTTCTTGGGTACACACGACTTTACATCGTTTTCCTCGGCCCGTTCCACTGTCGAGGACAAAATACGTACCATCTACCGTTTTGAAATGGACACGTCTACAGATGAGATCCTTTTTAAAGTGAGCGGGAGCGGGTTTTTGTATAACATGGTCCGAATCATGATGGGCACTCTTCTTGATGCAGGCCAGGGCAGAATCGAGCCGAAGGACATCGAAGCGATGCTGCAGGAAAAGAACCGGATTGCTGCAGGAAAGACGGCTCCTCCGCACGGTTTATATTTATATCACGTCACCTATTAAAGTTCTAAAAAATCACCTAGTGATTTTATAAAAAATCACCTGATAAATTTCTCGACACACTTGACATCGTTGTTTATATGTTATAAGATATTCTTTGGTATTTCTAAGATTATCTCCCTGCCCCGGAAGATAATTCGGCGAAATGTTTAGTAATTCAAAAATGTTCAGCGAACCGTATTTTACTGTGAGTTAGAACAGCATTCATAAAAAAATTGAGCGATTTAGCGAATGAAGATACAGGAGGGAAAATTCATGCGTACGACATTCATGGCGAAAGCTTCTGAAGTAGAACGTAAGTGGTTATTGATCGACGCTGAAGGAAAGACTTTAGGTCGTCTTGCAAGTGAAGTTGCAGCAATCCTTCGCGGAAAACACAAACCAACTTTTACACCACATGTTGATACTGGAGATCATGTAATCCTAATCAACGCAGAAAAAATTCATCTAACAGGTAAGAAGTTAAGTGACAAGATTTACTACCGTCACACTGGACACCCAGGTGGACTTCGCACAAGAACAGCATTAGAAATGCGTACAACTCGTTCTGAGCAAATGCTTGAATTAGCGATCAAAGGTATGCTTCCTAAGAACAGCCTTGGCCGTCAAATGATCAAAAAGCTTCACGTATATGCTGGAGCTGAGCACCAACACCAAGCACAAAAGCCAGAAAAATACGAATTACGCGGATAATAAAAGGGAGGTATTCACGTGGCACAAGTACAATATTACGGTACTGGGCGTCGTAAGCACTCCGTTGCTCGCGTACGTTTAGTTCCTGGTGATGGCCGTATCGTAATCAACGGTCGCAGCATTGACGAATATTTCGGTTTAGAAACATTAAAACTTATCGTAAGACAGCCCCTTAATGAAACAGCTACAGAAGGTAACTACGACGTTCTTGTAACTGTTCAAGGTGGAGGATATACAGGACAAGCAGGAGCGATCCGTCATGGTATCTCTCGCGCTCTTCTACAAGCAGATCCAGAATTCCGCGGCAACCTTAAGTCTGCTGGATTCTTGACTCGTGACGCTCGTATGAAAGAACGTAAGAAATACGGTCTTAAAGGCGCTCGTCGTGCACCACAGTTCTCAAAACGTTAATCTTTACGTTTCAAGGCTCTCAACCATTTGGTTGGGGGTCTTTTTTGTTGTTCAGCCACTAAATCTTCACTTTGAGCTCATGTTCCTTTCGCTACTCGTAAACAATAGCTGTAACAGACCGAGTTTTCTGAAGGAGGGACATGATGTCGGAGTTAATGGAGGTATTTTGGAGGACCTTGCTGGCCTTTGCTTTGTTTTTAGGAATCGCCCGGCTGCTTGGAAAGCAAACCTTGTCGTATTTGACACTGAATCATTTTATAGCTGCTGCCACTCTTGGGTCGATCACCGCTAACCTGGCATTTAATCTTAATATCGAGACATGGCATGCAGTACTCGCGATGATTACCTTCTTTGTTGCCTCCATCCTCATTCTGCTTTGGACGGTAAAAAGCAGAAAGGCTCGCAGGTGGATATCGGGAGAACCGACAGTGCTGATTGAAGACGGGACCATCTTGGAGAAAAACATGGGGAAAGCAAAATTTACGATTGATAACCTGAACCAGCTTCTTAGAGAGAAGGGGGTATTTGATATCAATGAGGTCCAATATGCCATCCTGGAAACAAACGGAGGCATCTCTGTTCAAAAAAAGCCGCCATTCAGAATGCTCACGCAACAAGACATGGGTATTGCTTCCCAAAAGAATGACGCACAGTTTCCTGTGGAGCTTATTATGGAAAAACAAGTTCTGACGCAAAACCTTATGCAGAATAATTTATCTGAAGCCTGGCTGCAGGAGGAGTTAAAAAGAAAAACCTGACCCTGCCGGACGTATATTATGCTGTAAAAGGAACGAACGGTAACCTGTACATTGACTGTTATAAAGACAAGCTGGAGGCCCCGATTGATAAGGAATAACGGTTAAACAAGCGTTTAAGCTTTTGATCCGTCCAGCCTCAGCGCCTAGTTGGACGTAAAAGGTTCATTTTCGTCCCCGATCGTTTCGCTCTCTCACTACAACACAAAAAGCGTTTTTAGACAAAGCCCTCCAGTGCTTATCATCTCTAAACAGGCGTTTCAGCATTTCTTTTTTCCCATCATTTACGCAGGATGATGCTTTACTCTTTTGCAAAAAATGTAGTTAAGGGTGACCCCATTAATTATATAGATATGTGATTGGCGCATCTGCGCGGGAAGAGGAAAAATGATGGCGATTGTAATTACAACATTTAGGGAGAAGCAGCGTACGAAAAAAGCGGAGTACGAAAGAAAAGTGCTGAGGGATCTTTCGCTGGGAAAGATCAAAAAGGAATTCCAAACCCTGTATCAGCCATTCTTTCAATATTCTTTGCTCTATCAGCAGGACATTGAAGACGCCTGCATTGATCTGGCGATTGATGCCTACTTGCTTGGGGCCGCGTACAGCCGGTTTGCGTATCACGGGGAATCGCTGGATGGCATTAAGAAACGCAGCCAACAAGCTGAAAAGGAATTGACGGACAGCCTCTTTGAATATTGGCAGTTCTGGTGCTGGGGAACAGAACAGATGATGGAATCTCTATACATGTGCTGTGAAGTGTATATCCAGCATTGGTGGCTCGAAGGATACTGGAACGGAGAGAAAAGATACAGAATGAAGCTTCATTAAGTTATATTCATCGTCTTGTCCCATATATATAGACATATATGACTGTTTATTAGGGGGCAAAAATGAAGAAGCGGGTAAAGCAAGTTGCCTTTGCCTTAGGATTTACACTTCTGCTATTTATCTTAACGTACCAGTTTACGGAAAACCGGTCTTGGAAATCGTGGAACCTGCCGCTATCGGGTAAGGTAATCGTGCTGGATCCAGGACACGGCGGAATGGATGGCGGGGCAGTCGGCAGTGACGGTGTGCTGGAAAAGGACATCTCATTGGATATATCGCTTAAGTTGAGGGATTATTTGCAGGAATCCGGGGCTCTCGTGATAATGACGAGGGAAAGAGATAAGGATTTAAGCGGTAGAGACTCTGGGCGAATTCGGGCCCGGAAATGGGAAGATTTACGAAAACGAAAAGAAATCATCAATGGATCCAACGGGGACTTATATGTGAGCATTCATCTAAATGCTTTGCCCTCCAGCCGATGGAGAGGCGCACAAGTATTTTTTAATCCCGCTGACAAAAAAGGGGAAGCGGCCTCTAAATTTATTCAAAATGAACTTAAACGCAACCTTCAGAATACCAACCGGATTGCCAAATCCATTGATGGCATCTATTTGATGCGGACGAGCAAACTGCCGGCAACATTGGTCGAGGTTGGCTTCTTGTCCAATCCGAACGAGCGGGAGCTGCTTAAAACCAAGTCCTATCAGCATAAGGTTTCTGCATCAGTTTACCAAGGCATCCTTCGTTATTATACAAAAGAAAAGATACCTGATTAAGGTGCGGGCCCTTCGGCTTGCACCTTTTAGCTTATGAGTCAACGATTAAAGTCATATGTGCTATACTGAATATGAAAATGAAATCGAATACATGCAAAGGAAGTGTCTTTACCATGACAGAAGAGAAAGTAATTGAACTTTTATCTCATATTCAAGACCCTTTTTTACATAAAAGCCTGACAGAATCAGGGGCGATTCAAGAAATAAAAGTAAAGGAAAGCTACGTAAGCTTAAAAGTAGCTTTGCCTCAAACAGGAACACCTGAACAGATGATGCTTCAGCAGGAAATCGTTAATATTCTAAAAGGTGCTGGATTCGAATCAGTCGGCCTGAGGTTTGAAGAACGCAAACCCGCTCAGGAAGCCCAAAAAGCGGCACCTGGTGTACCGTCTTTGCTAGCGCCGGAAAGTAAGACAGAATTTATCGCGATTGCCAGCGGTAAAGGCGGAGTTGGAAAATCCACCGTATCCGTAAACCTGGCCGTTGCTCTTGCCCGTCTCGGCAAAAAAGTAGGATTGATTGATGCGGACATTTATGGGTTCAGTGTTCCGGATATGATGGGTATCACAGAACGGCCGAAAGTAGTGGGCGAAACCATACAGCCGGTCGAACGTTTCGGTGTAAAAGTCATTTCCATGGCCTTTTTCGTTGAGGACAATGCACCTGTTATCTGGCGCGGACCTATGCTCGGCAAGATGCTGATGAATTTCTTCAGTGAAGTAGAATGGGGAGAACTTGACTACGTCTTGCTGGATCTGCCGCCGGGAACCGGAGATGTGGCGCTGGATGTTCATAAGATGCTGCCTAAATGCAAAGAAATCATTGTTACCACTCCGCATGCAACGGCAGCTTTCGTTGCGGCAAGAGCGGGAACAATGGCATTAAAAACCGATCATGAGATCATCGGTGTTATTGAAAATATGTCCTTTTTTGAGAGCCAGCTGACTGGAGAAAAAGAATATGTATTCGGTAAAGGCGGTGGAGAGCGCCTTTCAGAAGAACTTGGAATCCCAATGCTTGGCCAGCTTCCACTCGGCCAGCCTGATATTAATGAAGATGATTTTGCACCAAGTATCTATGCTGCGGATCATCGTCTTGGAAGAGCTTATGAAGACATCGCACAAAAGGTCATCGATCAGGTAAAATAAAACAAAACCTCGTACTGATTCAGTACGAGGTTTTGTTACGGTTATTGGCCTCCGCCTCCGCCTCCGCCGCCTTGCTGTTGACCCTGCTGCTGACCGCCGCCCTGCTGTCCTTTTTTAGAGGCAGCCTGGTCAATTTCATCATGTGCTGCTTTTTGCAGCATCTGAGCGATTTGAGCACGCACAATCGGGCTGTCGAAGGTTTCCATCATGACTTTCTTTACTTCTTTTCGGTATTGAGGGGAATTGGCAAGGTCCAATAGTTCTTGTCCCATCTTGGGATCTTTCATAATGTTCATGATCTGCTGCTGATAAGCAGGGTCTTTCATTAGACCTTTCATTAACTTTTCGTGTTCTGGCTTCATGCTTTTCGCATACGCCGCAGCAAATTTAGGATCCTTAAAGGCTTGTTTCCAAAATTGTTCGCCTTTGGGAGATAACAGTTCTTTCTCGATCGTCTGTTTAATTAATGCCTGATCAAGCAATAGCTGTTCCTTCATTTTTTCATCAGATAATACATCTTTAATGGCCTTTTTGCCGTCATCTGTTTTTAATATATCCACCAGCATCTTTTTGGTTGCATCATAATCGATGTTCTGGGAACTGCTTCCTTGTGCTTCATTTTGCGCACAGGCGCTTAGGGCAAAAAGAAGAAAACAGAAGAGACATGGGATCCACGTTTTTTTCACGTCTGCTCCTTCTCCTTTCTATTAGGTCTTACCTTTAGGTTGGGTGTTTTGAGAAGATTTATGCAGAACAAATATAGGAAAACAGTATGGCTTTTTTGGGGTAGGATTGGTACAATCGATAACGGTTACATTTGGATTGGAGGCAATCACGTGAAGTCAAGAAACTGGGTCTTTTTATTTATTACTACGTTGCTCTTAGGAATTGGCTGCGCTATCGTGGCAGGTTTGATATCACAATTTCCGCAAAGCGGAGGAGTGAAAGAGTTTTTTATCTATATACTCGGTCTTGTTGGTTTTGGCGCATTGTTCAGTGTGTTCAGCCAAATGGGCTTTTTTGCGTACTTAACGGTTCACCGATTCGGTTTGGGAATATTTAAATCACAATCCCTTTGGAATGGTGTACAGATCGTTCTTATTATTGTTGTTCTTTTTGACTTATTTTATCTGCGGTATACCGCGTTTCATAAAGCGGGACAAAGCCTTGCTTCATACAGCTTGATTCCAATCGGCGTGCTGGTTCTAGGGCTTGCGGCGGCTTATCTTAAACAAAAGCAAACCAACAAGGGAGCATTTGTCCCAACGCTGTTTTTCATCATCGTGGTTACGACGATGGAGTGGGTCCCTGTTTTAAAAACAAACGCTCCAAGTGCTATGTGGATGGCATTTGCGGCTCTTGGTGCCTGCAATACTTATCAGATCTTAATGCTGCACCGGCTCATCAATCAAAATACAGGAACAAAATCAAAAACTTCCGCTGTCTAGGCGGAAGTTTTTTTGTGAGAATTAATGGACTTCCTGGCTTTGCGCCTGAGTGTTGGCAATCATTTCACCAACGCTGACAAACGAATAACCTTCCGATTTTAATTTGCTGATAATTTCTGGCAGGGCTTTATGTGTCTGCTTGACTGAGTCAGAAGCATGCAGGAGAAGGATATCTCCAGGTTTCACGTGACCAGTCGCATTTTGCACGATCTTTTCGACTCCGGGATTTTTCCAGTCTTTCGTATCGATGCTCCAATGCACAACTGAATGGTGAGTACCTTCTGAGACTTCAAGGACCCGTTTATCAAAATTGCCATTCGGCGGACGAAGGAGCGACGTTGTTTTTCCGGAAACCTTTTTAATTTTTTCCTGTGCGATTAAGATGTCTCTTCGAATTTGGGGAACTTCCCAATCCGTATAGTTCTTATATTGATAACCGAGACTGGCAATTTCGTGCCCATCTTTTACGATTCGTTCAATAATTTCTGGGTGCCTTTCCGCCCAGGCGGCAGAAACAAAGAAGGTGCAATTTTTGATTCCTTGTTTTTTCAGTACGTTTAATATAGGAATAGCTCTCTTGTCTCCCCAGCTGATATCAAACGTCAGCGCGACTTTGTTCCCCTTTTCTTCACCTTTATAGATTGCCCGGGGCCCATCTTTGGATGAAAAAACAGATAATTGCTCTTGTCCCATAAATGCCAGTGAAGCGGCAAAGAAGGCAGCAAACACAACGACCATATACTGCTTCACTTTCTTACCGTTAACCACCATGAAAAATTTCATACCGTCCCCCCTAATCCTGTATATTGAGCTGATCCATTTTCTTTTTCGTTTGCCAGAGCTGTCTGTCTAAGGAAATATATATGACCAGTGAGGACAAGATAGACCACAGACAGGAAACGGCCTTTTATATACATAGAAAATTAAGGGGGCGGGAACGATAGCTTAAAACAAACCCTAAAGGAAGCTATGGTGGCGTAATGTTAGGCTTAATGATGGATCGCAGGGAAGCAAAGGAATTCGAATATCTTCTAAAAAAAGAAATGGAAGAGCTCTTGTTTGATCTGCAAGATGACAGGCTGGATAAGATAGTAAAATCAGCAATCGAAGAAAGGTACCAGGTTCTCTTTAATCTCTTTGCCAGACTGGCCGAACCTGCAGAATGCGCGCGTTTCTGCAGACGAAAAAAGAGCCAATAACATGGCATAAAAGGATTCAAACTCTTTTTTAAAATAAAGTGTTGACACTAAAAAGCGATACATGATATAGTATTCCTTGTCGCCGCTGAGACGGTGATGAGCAACAAAATATCAACAAAATAATCGTTGACATGATGGTTGCAAAAATGTTAAAGTATAAAAGTCGCCAAAACGAGCGACGTAAACAAAATGTTCTTTGAAAACCAAACAAAAGCCAGGTAAGTCAGGGATTTTACAATCCCATCAATTCTTATTTTAAACATTAAGAGCTATATCAAACACTTTATTGGAGAGTTTGATCCTGGCTCAGGATGAACGCTGGCGGCGTGCCTAATACATGCAAGTCGAGCGAACCAAAGAGAGCTTGCTCTCTGAGGTTAGCGGCGGACGGGTGAGTAACACGTGGGTAACCTGCCTGTAAGACGGGGATAACTTCGGGAAACCGAAGCTAATACCGGATGATAAAGAGAAACGCCTGTTTCTCTTTTGAAAGTCGGCCTTGTGCTGACGCTTACAGATGGGCCCGCGGCGCATTAGCTAGTTGGTGAGGTAACGGCTCACCAAGGCGACGATGCGTAGCCGACCTGAGAGGGTGATCGGCCACACTGGGACTGAGACACGGCCCAGACTCCTACGGGAGGCAGCAGTAGGGAATCTTCGGCAATGGACGAAAGTCTGACCGAGCAACGCCGCGTGAGCGATGAAGGCCTTCGGGTCGTAAAGCTCTGTTGTCAGAGAAGAACAAGTACCGGAGTAACTGCCGGTACCTTGACGGTACCTGACCAGAAAGCCACGGCTAACTACGTGCCAGCAGCCGCGGTAATACGTAGGTGGCAAGCGTTATCCGGAATTATTGGGCGTAAAGCGCGCGCAGGCGGTTCTTTAAGTCTGATGTGAAAGCCCACGGCTCAACCGTGGAGGGTCATTGGAAACTGGGGAACTTGAGTGCAGGAGAGAAAAGTGGAATTCCACGTGTAGCGGTGAAATGCGTAGAGATGTGGAGGAACACCAGTGGCGAAGGCGGCTTTTTGGCCTGTAACTGACGCTGAGGCGCGAAAGCGTGGGGAGCAAACAGGATTAGATACCCTGGTAGTCCACGCCGTAAACGATGAGTGCTAGGTGTTGGGGGGTTCCACCCTCAGTGCTGACGTTAACACATTAAGCACTCCGCCTGGGGAGTACGACCGCAAGGTTGAAACTCAAAGGAATTGACGGGGGCCCGCACAAGCAGTGGAGCATGTGGTTTAATTCGAAGCAACGCGAAGAACCTTACCAGGTCTTGACATCCTCTGACCATCCTAGAGATAGGACTTTCCCCTTCGGGGGACAGAGTGACAGGTGGTGCATGGTTGTCGTCAGCTCGTGTCGTGAGATGTTGGGTTAAGTCCCGCAACGAGCGCAACCCTTGACCTTAGTTGCCAGCATTCAGTTGGGCACTCTAAGGTGACTGCCGGTGACAAACCGGAGGAAGGTGGGGATGACGTCAAATCATCATGCCCCTTATGACCTGGGCTACACACGTGCTACAATGGGTGGTACAAAGGGTTGCAAAGCCGCGAGGCCGAGCCAATCCCAAAAAGCCACTCTCAGTTCGGATTGTAGGCTGCAACTCGCCTACATGAAGCCGGAATTGCTAGTAATCGCGGATCAGCATGCCGCGGTGAATACGTTCCCGGGCCTTGTACACACCGCCCGTCACACCACGAGAGTTTGTAACACCCGAAGTCGGTGGGGTAACCTTTTAGGAGCCAGCCGCCGAAGGTGGGACAGATGATTGGGGTGAAGTCGTAACAAGGTAGCCGTATCGGAAGGTGCGGCTGGATCACCTCCTTTCTATGGAGACATGAGCGCACTTAGATGCCTCATGAACTTACCTGAGCTTTTGTTTGGTTTTGAAAGAACATCGTTTCTTTCAAACAATAGAGGTTATGTGACGCATTTTTTTGCGCGCACGGACCATGTTCCTTGAAAACTAGATAACGAAACATCCAAACAAAGCCAACTAATTCATTAGTTGTGCGCTGATTTAGTAACAATTAAGACGATTCAGCAGCGACAAGATCGAGGAAGCGAAGTTCTGGAGGAGCGGAGTGTAGTTCGCCTACATGAGCACCGGAAGAACAAAGCTGACGAAGAGATTGGAAGCTGATCAATCGTCGATAAAGGTTAAGCTAGAAAGGGCGCACGGTGGATGCCTTGGCACTAGGAGCCGAAGAAGGACGGGACGAACACCGATATGCCTCGGGGAGCTGTAAGTAAGCATTGATCCGGGGATTTCCGAATGGGGGAACCCACCATCCGTAATGGGATGGTATCCATATCTGAATACATAGGATATGAGAAGGCAGACCCGGGGAACTGAAACATCTAAGTACCCGGAGGAAGAGAAAGCAAATGCGATTTCCTGAGTAGCGGCGAGCGAAACGGAATCAGCCCAAACCAGAGGGCTTGCCCTCTGGGGTTGTAGGACACTCAACATGGAGTTACAAAGGAACGGGGTAGATGAAGCGGTCTGGAAAGGCCAGCCAAAGAAGGTAACAGCCCTGTAGTTGAAACTTCGTTCCCTCCTGAGTGGATCCTGAGTACGGCGGGACACGTGAAACCCCGTCGGAATCCGGGAGGACCATCTCCCAAGGCTAAATACTCCCTAGTGACCGATAGTGAACCAGTACCGTGAGGGAAAGGTGAAAAGCACCCCGGAAGGGGAGTGAAAGAGATCCTGAAACCGTGTGCCTACAAGTAGTTGGAGCCCATTAACGGGTGACAGCGTGCCTTTTGTAGAATGAACCGGCGAGTTACGATAACGTGCAAGGTTAAGCTGATAAGGCGGAGCCGCAGCGAAAGCGAGTCTGAATAGGGCGCCATAGTACGTTGTCGTAGACCCGAAACCGTGTGATCTACCCATGTCCAGGGTGAAGTTCAGGTAACACTGAATGGAGGCCCGAACCCACGCACGTTGAAAAGTGCGGGGATGAGGTGTGGGTAGGGGTGAAATGCCAATCGAACACGGAGATAGCTGGTTCTCCCCGAAATAGCTTTAGGGCTAGCCTCGCGGCTAGAGTCCTGGAGGTAGAGCACTGATTGGACTAGGGGCCCCCACAGGGTTACCGAATTCAGTCAAACTCCGAATGCCAGAGACTTATCCGCGGGAGTCAGACTGCGAGTGATAAGATCCGTAGTCAAGAGGGAAACAGCCCAGACCATCAGCTAAGGTCCCAAAGTATACGTTAAGTGGGAAAGGATGTGGAGTTGCCCAGACAACCAGGATGTTGGCTTAGAAGCAGCCACCATTTAAAGAGTGCGTAATAGCTCACTGGTCGAGTGACTCTGCGCCGAAAATGTACCGGGGCTAAACGTATCACCGAAGCTATGGATTGTACCGTAAGGTACAGTGGTAGGGGAGCGTTCGAAGTGCAGTGAAGTCAGACCGGAAGGACTGGTGGAGCGCTTTGAAGTGAGAATGCCGGTATGAGTAGCGAAAGACAAGTGAGAATCTTGTCCATCGAAAGCCTAAGGTTTCCTGAGGAAGGCTCGTCCGCTCAGGGTTAGTCGGGACCTAAGCCGAGGCCGAAAGGCGTAGGCGATGGCCAACAGGTTGAAATTCCTGTACCACCTCCTTTCCGTTTGAACGACGGGGGGACGCAGGAAGGTAGGGAGAGCGCGCGATTGGAAATGCGCGTCTAAGCAGTTAGGCTGATTGTGAGGCAAATCCCGCAATCGTGAAGGCTGAGCTGTGACGGCGAGGGAAATTACAGTACCGAAGTCCCTGATCCTACACTGCCAAGAAAAGCCTCTAGTGAGGAAAGAGGTGCCCGTACCGCAAACCGACACAGGTAGGCGAGGAGAGAATCCTAAGATGATCGGGAGAACTCTCGTTAAGGAACTCGGCAAAATGACCCCGTAACTTCGGGAGAAGGGGTGCTCTGATAGGGTTAACGCCCGAGAGAGCCGCAGTGAATAGATCCAAGCGACTGTTTAGCAAAAACACAGGTCTCTGCGAAGCCGCAAGGCGAAGTATAGGGGCTGACACCTGCCCGGTGCTGGAAGGTTAAGAGGAGGGGTTATCCCTTACGGGAGAAGCTCTGAATTGAAGCCCCAGTAAACGGCGGCCGTAACTATAACGGTCCTAAGGTAGCGAAATTCCTTGTCGGGTAAGTTCCGACCCGCACGAAAGGTGTAACGACTTGGATACTGTCTCAACGAGAGACCCGGTGAAATTATAGTACCTGTGAAGATGCAGGTTACCCGCGACAGGACGGAAAGACCCCATGGAGCTTTACTGCAGCTTGATATTGGATTTTGGTACAGTTTGTACAGGATAGGTAGGAGCCTGAGAAGTCGGAGCGCCAGCTTCGATGGAGGCGTCGGTGGGATACTACCCTGACTGTATTGAAATTCTAACCTGGAACCGTGATCCGGTTCGGAGACAGTGTCAGGTGGGCAGTTTGACTGGGGCGGTCGCCTCCTAAATTGTAACGGAGGCGCCCAAAGGTTCCCTCAGAATGGTTGGAAATCATTCGCAGAGTGTAAAGGCACAAGGGAGCTTGACTGCGAGACCTACAAGTCGAGCAGGGACGAAAGTCGGGCTTAGTGATCCGGTGGTTCCGCATGGAAGGGCCATCGCTCAACGGATAAAAGCTACCCTGGGGATAACAGGCTTATCTCCCCCAAGAGTCCACATCGACGGGGAGGTTTGGCACCTCGATGTCGGCTCATCGCATCCTGGGGCTGAAGTAGGTCCCAAGGGTTGGGCTGTTCGCCCATTAAAGCGGTACGCGAGCTGGGTTCAGAACGTCGTGAGACAGTTCGGTCCCTATCCGTCGCGGGCGCAGGAAATTTGAGAGGAGCTGTCCTTAGTACGAGAGGACCGGGATGGACACACCGCTGGTGTACCAGTTGTTCCGCCAGGGGCATAGCTGGGTAGCTACGTGTGGACGGGATAAGTGCTGAAAGCATCTAAGCATGAAGCCCCCCTCAAGATGAGATTTCCCATCACATTAAGTGAGTAAGACCCCTTAGAGATGATGAGGTTGATAGGTCTGGTGTGGAAGCGTGGTGACACGTGGAGCTGACAGATACTAATCGGTCGAGGGCTTATCCTTATTAACAAAAGCGGTATGAACCGTTTATATCCGACAAGCGTTGGAGATATCCTGACGAGAACACGTTTTTGGTGTTCGTAGGAGGGATTGAAACGACCTCGAGGATATGGTTCATGGAGCTGGACGTTAGCATCAGTGAAAGTTTGGATGAAGAAGTTATCTAGTTTTGAGGGAATATGCCTCATTTTTTCTAAAAAAGCTCTTGTCAAAAGAGCAAATACATTGTAAAATGTAACTTGTCCTTGAGAAAATAGGACATGCTTTGAAAGACAGTCTGGTGGCGATAGCGAAGAGGTCACACCCGTTCCCATACCGAACACGGAAGTTAAGCTCTTCAGCGCCGATGGTAGTTGGGGGCTTCCCCCTGTAAGAGTAGGACGCTGCCAGGCTATCATTTCAAACATACTCGTATGTGGTTTTATTCTTATTCCACAGTAGCTCAGTGGTAGAGCTATCGGCTGTTAACCGATCGGTCGTAGGTTCGAGTCCTACCTGTGGAGCCATGCTTCCATAGCTCAGTAGGTAGAGTGCTTCCATGGTAAGGAAGAGGTCACCGGTTCGAGCCCGGTTGGAAGCTCCAGTCGGCCCGTTGGTCAAGCGGTTAAGACACCGCCCTTTCACGGCGGTAACACGGGTTCGAATCCCGTACGGGTCACCAAGTTTTTTCGTTAAGAAAATAACATTCCTTAATACGGAGGATTAGCTCAGCTGGGAGAGCACCTGCCTTACAAGCAGGGGGTCGGCGGTTCGAACCCGTCATCCTCCACCATTATTTATCCCAACGGCAGGCCGGTTTAGCTCAATTGGTAGAGCAACTGACTTGTAATCAGTAGGTTGGGGGTTCAAGTCCTCTAGCCGGCACCATTTTTTTTATAAGCAATGTCTGAAGCCTTTTTTTATGTGGAGGGGTAGCGAAGTGGCTAAACGCGGCGGACTGTAAATCCGCTCCTTTGGGTTCGGCGGTTCGAATCCGTCCCCCTCCACCATCTTTATTTCCGACAGATTATGTTATAACACGAGCCATTAGCTCAGTCGGTAGAGCATCTGACTTTTAATCAGAGGGTCGAAGGTTCGAGTCCTTCATGGCTCACCATTTGAACTTCTGAATAAAAGATGATATCAATGGTAACAAAGTATAATATTGCGGGTGTAGTTTAGTGGTAAAACAAGAGCCTTCCAAGCTCTGGTCGTGAGTTCGATTCTCATCACCCGCTCCATTATGGGGCCTTAGCTCAGCTGGGAGAGCGCCTGCCTTGCACGCAGGAGGTCAGCGGTTCGATCCCGCTAGGCTCCACCATACATAATAAGCACTGTCCTTAGACATTCGTCTAAGGGCTTTTTTATGTCTTTCAAATCTTCAAGGATTCCTGATCCAATAAAGAGGTCGGTGCTTTTGTCCTAATAATTATCCATCAACCTCCTCGAAAGCGCTTACGTATCGGTATATCTATGCATATTTCTGTCCAGTTGAACCAACATGAATAGACAGGCTACAATGAATTTATAGAATTTTTGAAACACAGCATAAGGGGAGGCCGTACAGAATGAAGAAGGATATTACGATCATCGGAGTACCGATGGATTTAGGGCAGACAAGGCGCGGCGTTGATATGGGGCCAAGCGCCATTCGATATGCAGGTATTGTGGAACGTTTAGAAGATATAAATTATAATGTCCAGGATTTCGGGGACATAGAGATTGCCCGGCCTGGGACAATAGAAGAAACAATAGAAACCAATCTTAAGAACCTTCAAGAAGTTTCAACTGCGAGTGAAAAGCTGGCAGACACGGTTTCTAATGTGATTCAGGAAAACCGGTTTCCTCTTGTCCTTGGAGGAGACCACAGTATCGCGATCGGCTCTCTTGCTGGAATTGCCAAGCACTACGAAAATCTTGGCGTTATCTGGTATGATGCCCATGGAGACTTGAATACCGCTGATACTTCACCAAGCGGAAACATTCATGGTATGCCGCTTGCAGCAAGCTTGGGAATAGGGCATGAATCCTTAACTGGCATTGGAGGATATGAGCAAAAAGTTAAGCCTGAAAATATTGTTATTATCGGTGCCCGTTCATTGGATGAAGGAGAAAAAGAATTGATCAAAGAACGTGGCATTAAAGTATACACGATGCATGAAATTGATCGGATCGGCATGACCAGGGTAATGGAGGAAACGATTGAATATCTTTCTAAAAAAACGGATGGTGTTCATTTAAGTCTTGACCTTGATGGTTTGGATCCGCTTGACGCACCGGGGGTAGGTACGCCGGTTCTTGGTGGAATCAGCTACAGAGAAAGCCATTTGGCGATGGAAATGCTGGCCGAGTCTCAGATTATTACCTCAGCTGAATTTGTAGAAGTCAATCCAATTCTTGACGAAAGAAACAAAACAGCGACAGTGGCTGTGGCGCTAATGGGATCACTATTCGGCGAAAAATTATTATAATAATAAATCAAAAAAAACAGCTCTCGAATTAAGAGTAGCTGTTTTTTACGTTTGCTTTTTGGAATTCATTTAAAAGAGCATCTATGTGTTGGCTGATTTCAACAATTTCTTCAGCGATTAAAGGCATAATTTTAGACATTTCATTCATTTTTTTTCGTGAATCTTCAATTTCTCTTAGCAGGATATTGCGATCCATGTGTACACGCTCCTTAAAAAAAATCTTTTATTCCACTATTCCCTCAATTATCCAAATTAAAACTCATTTTCTAAATTTTGTACAAAACATTTCTCTATCCCTGTCTGTTTTCATGCTAAAATAAAAATTGCTTAATTTTTTATGGAATATGAAACTTTTTTGAATACTAAACGTAGAAAAATACGAACCGCAACTGGTGGTGGAAAATTGAAATGGATTCATTAATTAATAATCTGGTTACCCAAGTAAGAGCAGGGAACCAGGAGGCTTTTGAAGGTCTTGTTGAAATTTACAAAGATAAAATATACCGGCTGTGCTACAGAATGGTCGGAGACAGCCATGAGGCGGAGGACCTTGCTCAGGAAGCATTTGTCCGCGCTTACGTAAACATTGATAAATACAGTGGAAGCTATAAGTTTTCAACGTGGCTGTATCGCATCGCCACAAACTTGTGTATTGATAAACTGCGGAAAAAGAAACCGGATTACTCTATGGATGCCGAGATTCCAGGAACAGAAGGAGCAACGCTTTACAGCCAGGTGGCAGGAGCGGCTCCACTTCCGGAAGAGGAAGTGGAGGAAAAGGAGAAGCGGGATCATCTCCAGCAGGAAATCATGAAACTTCCGGAAAAGTACAGGACAGCGATCCTGCTAAAGTATGTCGAAGATCTATCGCTTGAAGAGATCAGCTCTGTTATGGATTTGCCCGTCCCGACTGTCAAAACACGGATACATCGGGGAAGAGAAGCGTTAAAAAAGGTGTATAAAAAGGTTGCAAAATCGAGGTGAACATAATGTCATGTGATACAGAAAAATATATGAGCCTGATTGATAAAGCCCTGGATAGGGATATAACGGAGCTGGAGCAGAAAGAGCTGGACATACATCTGGAAAATTGCGAAGCCTGCAGAGAGCACTATTATGCCTTGAAAGAAATCATTTCCGACATGAAAGAATCAGCGCCTGTTGTTGCTCCTGACCATTTTACAGAGGATGTAATGAAGAGGCTTCCTGCCGTGAAAAAGAAAAGGATGCCGGCTCAATGGATCAGGCGTTATCCAGTCCTGACTGCGGCTGCAGTATTCTTAATCTTAATGTTCGGTTCAGTAATGGCCAACTGGAGTACCGGGAATGAACTATCAGTAGTCTCCGGCTCGGATAACGTTCAGATCAAGCCATCCACGCATACGGTTATCGTTCCTAAGGGAAAGACGGTCAAAGGTGATCTGGTCGTAGAAAATGGCGATGTGAGGGTGGAAGGAAAGGTTGACGGCGATGTCGTCGTCATCAAGGGGAAAAAATATATGGCTTCCGCGGGCCAGATCACCGGTGACAGCCAGGAAATCCATCAAGTGGTGGAATGGGTCTGGTATAAACTTAAAATGTTCTTCACAGGAGAGGAACAAAAATAATATTTAGCATCGAACTAATATGAAGATCTAAAAAGCCGCCTGTTTATGGCCGGCTTTTTACTTTTTCGGGACTTTATAACACAGCAAACGACACCCGGCCGCTCAGTCTCCAACTTTTATGGCAGCGGATGGGATATGCTATAATAAGGGATACCGAATAATTATGATCATTGTTGCACTACATTAACATAGAAAGAGTAGTTCCCTGAAGTGGAGTGATGTCATGTTGCCTGTTGGAAATTTTAGTTTAGGTAGCTATATCAGCCAGATCGTTGATATTTTGCTGGTTACCTATGTTTTTTATAAATTAATAATGCTGATTAGAGGAACCAAGGCGGTACAGCTTTTAAAAGGAATTGTGGTCATTGTAGCTGTATGGCTTGCGAGCAGTTTCTTTGAACTGCGGACAATGGGCTGGCTGATGGATAAAGCCATTACATATGGATTATTGGCCATTATTATTATTTTCCAGCCTGAATTAAGGAGAGCGCTGGAGCAGCTCGGCAGGGGAAAACTGTTTTCCCGATCTGGTTTAGCTGACGAAGAGGAGATGGGAAACTCCATTGATGCGATCGTTAAGTCAACCAGTTATATGGCCAAGCGCCGAATTGGGGCCATCATATCGTTTGAAAGAGAAACCGGTCTTACCGATTATGTGGAAACAGGGATTCCTATTCATTCGAAATTGTCATCAGAGCTGCTGACCAATATTTTTGTGCCCAACACGCCTCTGCACGACGGAGCGGTTATTTTGCGGCAGAATGAAATCGTTGCGGCAGGCTGTTATCTTCCGTTGACCGAAAGCCCGTTTGTTTCCAAAGAACTGGGTACAAGGCACAGAGCGGCTATTGGTGTAAGTGAAGTAACAGATGCGATTACTGTCATCGTCTCAGAAGAAACCGGTAGCATCTCGATTACGAAGAACGGAGAAATCCATCGCAACCTGAATGAGGAAACACTGAGAGCTTTATTGAATGCGGAATTAATGGTATCAGGCAAAAATGCTTCCTCATCACGCTGGAATTGGAGGGGGAAGAAAAATGGACAAACTCCTTAAGAGCAATTGGTTTGTAAAAATTATCGCTTTTCTTTTGGCATTAATGCTTTATACCGTCCTATCCATGGAAAACCAGCAGCAATCTGACCGGCAATCCCTGTTCACCTCCGTATCCAAGACGAGTGAAACGGTAAGCGGGGTTACCATAACGCCTTTATTTGATGAAAATAAATACGTACTAACAGACTTGCCCAGATCGGTGGACGTCAAGCTGACGGGTTCTTCCAATCTGCTGACGAAAGCATTAAAAGTGGACCGTCGAATGGAAGTCTATATCGATCTTACAAAGATGGGTCCAGGTACAAAAAAAGTTCCTGTAAAAATCAGGAATGTTCCGGAAGGGTTAAAAGCCGTTCCATCACCTCAGGCAGTGGAAGTAACGCTTCACCGAAAACAAACGAAGCAGATCCCGATTTCTGTGGATATCAAGAACAAGAATAAATTGCCGGAGGGTTATGAAGCCGGAAAACTTAGCTACTCGCCGAAGAGTGTGTATGTAACAGGTCCAGAGGATTACATCAGTGATATTGCAAGTATCCGGGCATCTGTGGATGTTTCGAATGCCAAGGATAAGGTAGAATCAAGGGTGCCGCTGCGGGCTTACGACAGTCAAGGCAATCTGCTCGATGTACTGATTGATCCGAAGTCTGTCAATGTTACGGTCCCTATCACAAAACCAAGTAAAACGGTACCGCTGAGCCTGAATGAAAAAGGCAACCTTCCTGACGGGCTTACCCTTGCAGGTATAACGATGGATCCGAAAGAAGTGACGTTAACAGGTCCTTCATCCGCCCTTGATAAAATCAGTGAAGTAAGCGGCGTAGACATAGATTTAGACAAGATTAAAGAAGATTCAACGATAGACGTTGATGTGCCTCTTCCAAAAGGCACAGAAGCTGTAAATCCCAAACAAGTCCAAGTAAAAGTGGATGTAGAGAATGACGTTAAAACAAAGACCTTTAAGGATATCCCTATTGAAATGAGGGGAGAGACTCCTGAACAGCAGGCGTCCTTCTTATCTCCTGCGAGCGGAAAGATGGATGTGACCATTACAGGCAGCAAAAAAACTGTTGATGCATTGGTGGCTTCAGATATTACGGCATATGTTGATGTCAGCAAGCTGAAACCAGGTGAGCATACGATTTCAATAAAAGCCTCAAACTCCAAGAACCTTCAAATGAAAAAGGAGTTTACGACGGCGAGAATTAAAATCGAAACCCCAGAAACCCAGACCGGCTCTGATAACCAGTCTGACCAAACCACATCGCAGAGCGGGGATAAGAACAGCAATAACGAGAATAACGGCACTGCCGGCAGCAAGCCGGACAATAACCCAACCTTTTCTCAATCAAAGGCAGAGGGAAAATCGGATCGTACCGAATCAATTACTGAAGGAGAGAATTAAATCATGGGAAAATACTTTGGAACAGACGGGGTAAGAGGAGTTGCCAATACAGAGCTTACACCAGAATTAGCATTTAAACTTGGCCGATTTGGGGGATATGTATTAACAAAGGAAACCCAAAAACCAAAAGTACTGATCGGCAGAGATACACGAATTTCTGGTCATATGCTTGAAGGAGCACTGGTGGCGGGCCTTTTATCTACGGGAGCTGAAGTATTGCGTTTAGGTGTCATCTCAACACCTGGCGTTGCTTTCTTGACAAAGGCACTGGGCGCACAGGCAGGTGTCATGATCTCTGCTTCCCATAACCCAGTCGCTGACAACGGAATTAA
Organism: Fictibacillus marinisediminis; assembly: GCF_023149135.1. NCBI lineage: Bacteria > Bacillati > Bacillota > Bacilli > Caryophanales > Fictibacillaceae > Fictibacillus > Fictibacillus marinisediminis. The sequence goes on from NZ_JAIWJX010000002.1 coordinate 174,974, forward strand.
GTTTTTCGGAGCGGATGGCTTTAAGCTATTGGATGAGCAGGAAGCAGAGATTGAAGCTCTCCTCGATCAGGAGAAAGACGAGCTTCCGCGCCCTTCAGGCGGGGATATCGGCTCAGTAGGCGACTATTTCGAAGGCGGACAAAAGTACCTTCAATATTTAAAACAAACCGTCCCTGGCGATTTTTCCGGTATGCATATCGCACTCGACTGCGCTCACGGTGCCACATCTTCTTTGGCTCCGCATCTGTTTGCTGATCTGGAAGCCGATATCTCAACGATGGGAACAAGCCCAAATGGTCTAAATATTAACGATGGTGTAGGTTCCACACACCCTGAAAAATTGGCTGAACTGGTCAAGGAAAAAGGAGCAGACATGGGTCTGGCCTTTGATGGGGACGGAGACCGTCTGATTGCGATTGATGAAAAGGGGAACATCGTGGATGGCGACCAAATCATGTTTATTTGCGCCGTCTATTTAAAAGAGCAGGGAAGACTGAAGAACGATACCATCGTCTCCACTGTGATGAGCAACCTTGGATTCTATAAAGGACTTGAAGACAGAGAAGTAAAATCGGTTCAGACTGCTGTCGGCGACCGATATGTGATGGAAGAAATGAGAAAGAGCGGATATAACCTGGGCGGAGAGCAATCCGGACATATCATTTTCCTGGACCATACAACGACGGGTGATGGCATGTTATCGGCTATTCAATTAGCAAGCATCGTCCAGCAGACGAAAAAGCCATTATCTGAGCTTGCGGATGAAATGAAAAAGTTCCCTCAGCTTTTAATCAACGTAAGAGTTGTCGATAAAACAAAGCTTGAAGGCAATGCAACGATCCAATCTGCGATCGAGAAGGTCGAAGCAGAAATGAACGGAAACGGGCGTGTACTTGTCCGTCCATCGGGAACTGAGCCGTTGGTGCGTGTCATGGTGGAAGCACCTACGAAGGAACAATGCCAAATCTATGCTGATCAGATAGCTGATGTGGTCAAGACGGAACTTGTTTAGTCAAATGCACCCTCATTCATCAAGATAGGCACGAAACCTATGCATAAGCGTATCACCAGCGGGTTCGCTTATGCATATTTTATTAAATATTTATTAAGCTGCTTAGCAATCAATTGACGCTTAAATCGAAACAAGATATCATTAAGTTTGAATTTACTTCGAAACGGGAAGGTGGATAGAGCGGCCAATTTAATAACCAAAGCGCCTGAACTATTTTCGGACGGAAGAAAATAGTTGACGAGGAAGAGGTTCATCGATTTTTCGGCGGATGCCTCTCGGAACCAGTCACTTTCGTAAGCTTTTAAATAAAACAGGCAAGGCGACTTCCTGTACAAAATTAAAAGCAGTGGCTAACAAAATAAATCAAACATAGGTGGGGCTGTGAGCCCCGCTCACAGTCCCCCTGTTACAGAGGCAGGTGCCAGCCGATTTTGGGCTATACCTGACCCAAGGGAGGATATATTAAATGTGCGGAATTGTAGGTTATGTAGGAAATAAGGATGCTAAAGAAATCTTGCTTCGCGGACTGGAAAAATTAGAGTACCGCGGTTATGACTCAGCAGGTATTGCTGTAATTGACAACGACGGCGTTCAAGTCTTCAAAGAAAAAGGAAGAATCGCTGTATTGCGTGATATCGTTGACTCAGGCGTTGAAACATCAATGGGGATCGGACATACCCGCTGGGCAACACACGGAGCGCCAAGCAAGGTGAACTCTCACCCACACCAAAGTACTGCAGAGCGATTTACGCTTGTGCATAACGGTGTGATTGAGAACTATGAGAATATTAAAAGAGAATACTTACCGAATGTTGAATTCGTAAGTGACACAGACACAGAAGTTGTTGTACAGCTTATTGAAAAGTTTGTCAGCGAAGGAGAGAACGTGGAAGAAGCATTCCGCCACGCGCTTTCCGTTATTAAAGGCTCTTACGCGATTGCGTTAGTCGATAACCAAGATTCAGACACCATCTATGTTGGTAAAAATAAAAGCCCGCTATTGGTCGGCGTAGGAGAAGGATTTAACGTTGTAGCTAGTGATGCTATGGCCATGATTTCTCAAACAGATCAATACGTTGAACTGATGGATGAGGAGATCGTTATCGTAACACGTGACTCCTATACCATCAAAACACTGGACGGCAAAGAAGTAGCACGTGCTCCATACACAGCTGAATTGGATGCAAGTGATATCGAAAAGGGAACGTACCCTCACTATATGCTGAAGGAAATTGATGAGCAGCCATTTGTTATGCGTAACATCATCAAGCAGTATCAAAACGAAGAAGGCAATCTTAAGCTTGATGACGATATTCGCGGCGCGATGAATGGTGCAGACCGCATTTACATCGTGGCTTGCGGAACAAGCTACAATGCAGGACTTGTAGGTAAACAGCTGATCGAAAACATTGCCAATATCCCTGTAGAGGTTCATATTGCCAGTGAATTCGTTTATAACATGCCGCTTCTTTCTCAGAAGCCATTGTTCATCTTTATCTCTCAATCAGGAGAGACAGCCGACAGCCGTGCCGTATTGGTAGAAGTGAAAAAGCTTGGCCATAAAGCGTTGACGATCACTAACGTTCCTGGCTCTACCCTTTCAAGGGAAGCTGACCATACACTTCACCTATATGCAGGACCTGAAATCGCAGTAGCATCAACAAAAGCTTATACAGCGCAAATTGCTGTCCTTGCTATTCTTGCCGTTGATTCTGCTCGTGCAAAAGGCATCGAGCTTGATTTCAACCCGCTTCAAGAGCTTGCGATTGTGGCAAACGCAATGGAAACATTGACAGACCAAAAAGAAACCATGGATCGTGTAGCACAAGAATACCTATCCGTAACACGCAATGCCTTCTTTATCGGCCGTGCGGTTGATTACTTCGTTTGTTTAGAAGGTTCTCTAAAGCTTAAAGAAATCTCTTATATCCAAGCAGAAGGCTTTGCAGGAGGAGAGCTTAAGCATGGTACGATTGCTTTGATTGAAGAAGGAACGCCAGTTATCGCTCTAGCTACACAAGAACACGTTAACTTGAGCATCCGCGGAAATGTGAAAGAAGTAGCAGCCCGTGGAGCAGAAACTTGCGTGATCAGTACAGAAGCGACGAAGGACGAAGGCGACCGCATCGTACTTCCTGAAGTACATGAGTACCTTACTCCGCTCGTATCTGTTGTACCGCTTCAATTGCTTGCTTACTATGCAGCACTTCACCGTGACTGTGATGTGGATAAGCCGCGTAACCTTGCGAAAAGTGTAACAGTAGAATAAGTATTAAGTAAAAGCCAGTGGAAAATGTCCGCAAGGAAAAAAGTCGATATCAGTATATTTGTAAAGTACGATTAATAAAAGCCTCCTAAAAGGAGGCTTTTATTTTTTTGGATGTTTTAGTAAAGATTGTGGTTTTTAATGTTCTTCAGGGAAAAGATTTATTATAGGGAGGCGAAGTGATGGGAGTTAAAAGAGACATACAACCCAAAAATGACCGCTTTTCTTGCGATAATGCGAAGCGATTAAAGTAGCTTATGGTCTAAATGGACATTTCAATAAAAATGTACTAATCATTTAATCCCTTTCCATTGAGAATTTGCTGCATACATTTTTCAACCCTTGACTGTCGAGTTTTGGATTGTTTGGGTTGAGAAAAATAAAGAATGTATGCTCTTTGCCGTCCTGGCGTCAATGCTTCAAAAGCAGTTTTCAAGGCAGGGATTTCATCGAATTTATTTTGAAGTTCTTCAGGAATTATGAATTCTGTACTCTTTTTAAAATTCACTTCCAACCCGGCTTTTTCAACTTCAATGGCTTCATAAATATAGGCTTTCAGGATGGTTTCCATTTCAACGATTTCTTGAACATTGGTGAACCGAATCTGTCGCGCCGCCTGTACATTCTCCGTTTGCTGGATTAGAATCCCATGGGCATCCTGTAACAAGGCACCTTTGTGAAACAGAAGCGCACAATATTCTTTAAATCCATGTATTAAAACTATGTTTTTTTTCTCAAACGTGTAACAAGGATGCATCCACTTCAATTCTTCGGTCAGCTCACAGTCAAGAACGATATTTCTCAACTTCTCATATTCTTCCTGCCACTTTTTAGCTTTACTTAAAAATTCATCAACCTTAGGATTCATTAGACTCTTTGTCATCAAGGAACACCTCATTTAAATTCTTCCTGCCACTTTTTGGCTTTACGTAAATATACATCAACCTCAGATTTGATTTGATTGTTCCCTCGCAGTATAGCCATAATCTTCGCAATCATAAAATCCTCACAGATTCCCATTATATAAATTATCTTTGCTTAAATTTTACTATACATTTTTTCAATATACCACTGGTCGCGTGTGAACTGCATTACGCTAAAACTGGCTGATTCAAAATACGTATTAAAGAGCTGCCAAACCAATTTTATGAATGGCAGCTTTTTTTATGTTTAAACATGACAACAAGTAGGGTGACAAAATGCCCTTTTCTTTGAATTGAAGAATGGTGTGTAAACGCTTTATTATTAGAGCATAAGACCTATAGATTGTACGAATAGTACCAAATAGGAAAGGGGTTTCGATTAATATGGCAAGTTCTGAACAGACAAAGACAGGCGCTAAAGTAAAAATACAGAGGTTTGGCAGCCATTTGAGCGGTATGATCATGCCAAACATTGGGGCGTTCATCGCCTGGGGAATCATCACGGCATTATTCATTCCTACAGGATGGCTTCCAAATGAAGATATGGCAAAACTGGTTAGCCCGATGATCACTTACCTGCTGCCGCTGCTTATCGGATTTTCAGGCGGACGCATCGTTTATGACCTGCGGGGCGGTGTCGTTGGTGCCACGGCAACGATGGGGGTTATTGTCGGAGCTGACATTCCAATGCTTCTAGGTGCCATGATCATGGGGCCGCTTGGCGGATATGCCATTAAGAAGTTTGACAAGATGATCGAAGGAAAAGTGAAATCCGGCTTCGAGATGCTCGTGAATAACTTTTCCGCCGGGATTATTGCCGGAATCTTAACAATCATTGCCTACAAAGGAATTGGACCGGTTGTATTAACGTTAAACAAAACGCTTGCTGCAGGAGTACAGGCCATTGTAGACGCACACTTGCTGCCGCTGGCCAGCATCTTTATCGAGCCGGCAAAGGTGTTATTCTTAAACAATGCCATTAACCACGGGATCTTAAGCCCGCTGGGAATTGAGCAAGCCACCAAGGCAGGAAAATCCATTCTGTTCTTGTTGGAATCCAATCCGGGACCAGGGCTGGGTGTCCTATTGGCTTACATCCTTTTTGGAAAAGGAATGTCGAAACAATCGGCACCAGGGGCTGCCATTATCCATTTCCTCGGCGGGATTCATGAGATATACTTCCCGTATATTCTGATGAGACCGTTACTTCTTTTAGCGGTAATCGGAGGCGGTGCATCCGGCGTATTCACTTTCTTGCTGTTTGACGCAGGATTGGTAGCCGCTCCGTCACCAGGAAGTATCTTTGCTCTTATTGCCATGACACCGAGAGGACACTACCTTGGGGTCATAGCTGGAGTTCTGGTTGCGGCAGCCGTATCTTTCTTGATTTCTTCTGTCATCTTAAAATCTTCCAAACAAACAGATGATGATGATTTGACAAAAGCAACAGAAAAAACATCTGTGCTTAAAGGAAAAGAAAGCCGTGCTTCATCACTTGTCCAACCAAAAGAAACGCAAGCGCAACAACCGCCTGGTGGTGACAGGCACCACATTGCTGTAGAAAAAAGCCGTGCAGACGTTCAAAAGATTATTTTCGCTTGTGATGCAGGCATGGGTTCAAGTGCAATGGGCGCATCAATCTTAAAAAACAAAGCGCGAAAAGCGGGACTGGATGTATCGGTGTCTAATACATCGATTACGAATATTCCAGCTGATGCAGATATCGTCATTACGCATAAAGATTTAACAGACCGTGCGAAAGCAAAACTGCCGAATGCCGAACACATTTCCGTGGAAAATTTCTTGAACAGTCCTAAATATGAAAAACTGCTGAATGAGTTAGTAGAAAGCAAAGGTACAACAGCACCTGCCGAGCCTCAAGGTATGCCAATCGCAGAAAACGACTATGAAGACGTTTCGAAAATTATCTTTGCCTGTGATGCGGGTATGGGTTCGAGTGCGATGGGAGCTTCCATACTCAAAAATAAAATTCAAAAAGCGGGGCTGGATGTTTTCGTTTCCAATACTTCGATTACCAATCTGCCCACTGATGCAGATGTGGTCATCACACACAAAGATTTAACCGATCGTGCAAAAGCTAAACTACCGGGCGCAAAACATATTTCTGTAGAGAACTTTTTAAACTCACCGAAATATGAAGAACTGCTTGAGAAGTTAAAAGCAGCCAAAAGCCTGCACTGATCGAAAAGTCCGGTTCCCAGGAATCGGACTTTTTCTATTCTTTTTAAATCATGGCAACAATGATCATGACGAAATCGGCTTTTCATTTCGTTGTATTAAGGAACGGCGGGGCTTTATTATTTAATTAAGGGTATACAAATTAAATATTGTCATTAACGTGGAGTGAAAAACATGTATATATCGGCAAGAGAACGACTGATATTTGAAATCTTATTGTCAAAAAAAGAAGAGATGACGGTCAAGGATCTTGCGGATGAAATTGATGTAAGTACCCGGACGATTCACCGTGATCTAAAAGAACTTGAAAATACGCTAAAAGAGTATGAACTGGAGCTGATCAAAAAATCAGGAGTGGGTATACAGATTATCGGGGACGAACAGAGAATGGAAGAACTGAAGCTGGCGCTGTTTCATTTATCGTATAACGAGTACACGCCTGAAGAGCGGCAGACCATGATTTTTTGTTCCCTTCTGGAGGCGAAGGAACCGGTTAAGCTTGTCTCACTGGCTCATGATTTAAACGTGACCATCGCTACGATCAGCAATGATCTATCAAAATTAGAAAGCCGTCTGCTTGAATTTGATCTGACCCTCGTTAGAAAAAGAGGATACGGGGTAGAAATTACAGGGGATGAAAAAGCAAAAAGAAGAGCGATGAGCCAAATCATTGCGCAAAATCTTAACGAAACTGAATTCTTATCACTCGTAAAAGAAAACATCCAGAAAAAATCTCTTCATACGGCTGATTCCATTTCTGAGCGGTTATTGGGACTCGTTGAAAAGAACCGGTTATTGACGGTAGAGAAAGCGATCGAAGAAGTGAATGAAGAGCTTCCCTATCCCATTGCAGACAGTGCGTATATCGGCCTGGTCGTCCATCTGACACTGGCCATCGAACGGATTCTGCAGGGAGAAAACATCAATATGGACGAGGCTTTTCTGGAAACGTTAAAGACTGCACCGGAATATAAGGCAGCTGAAAAAATTATTGAGAAGCTGAAGAAGGTCATTCATGCCGATATACCTGAAGCAGAGGTAGGCTATATTACGATGCATCTGCAAGGTGCCAAGCTTAGGCAGGACAAAGGATACTTGCTGGAGGGGTCGAGTTTTCAAACGGCTTTAAAAGCGAAAAGCCTGATGATGTTTGTCGGTGAAAAGACCGGTATTGACCTTTTAGGGAACGCATCGCTCTTTCAGGGTCTCGTTACACATTTAAAACCGGCGCTGTATCGGATCAAGCAAAACATGGGGATCACTAACCCGCTCATGCCCAAGATTAAAAAAGATTATGAAGATCTCTTTCACATTGTACAGGATGGGGCCGCAGCTATTTTTCCAGATTTGCAGGTTCCTGATGAGGAAGTGGCCTATCTTGTCATGCATTTTGGTTCCGCTTTGATGAACCGGCGCCATGCTGAACGATTGAAAGCTTTAGTGATCTGTTCTACGGGTATTGGGACGTCCAAAATGCTTGCGACTCGACTGAAACGGGAAATACCTGAAATTAAGGAACTGAAAAATGTATCACTCTTTGAATTGAATAAGATGGACACGGAAGAGTATGATCTTGTCATTTCTACGATCCATCTGCCGGATTATCACTCTCCGTATATTGTCCTCAGCCCCATCCCTAACGAGGAGGAACTGCAGAAGGTTAAGCAATACATCGCGGAGACACCCGGAGGACATTCAGAGGAGAAGCGTTCGGCTTTGCTCGAAACCAGCACAGAGGAAAAAGATCCTAAACAGTTTTTGGAAGGGCTGGAGAGCATCAAGAAGTATACCGATGCCATCGTGGACCTCTTACAAGGATTTAAACTGACCCCTGTCCAAGGCCAGAAAGGCGTTGAGCTCATCCTAAAGGAAGCCTGTGAAGCTCTGGCTGCAGCAGGTGCCCTGCATAGCAGCGAACAGGTTGCTGCTGCCCTGTTTGAACGTGAAAAGCTGGGCGGGCTTGGGATACCGAATACCGAGCTTGTGCTTTACCATGCACGCAGTGACGAGGTCGTTAAACCTTCCTTTACCATTTATGGGCTGGAAAATGCCGTCAAGGTGCCCGCCATGGATCAGACTGTCATTGAAGCTGACAGTATACTGCTTCTGCTTGCGCCCAGCGAGTATTCAAACCAGGGATTAGAGGTACTCAGCTTCATCAGTTCCATTATTATTGAAAACGAACAAAGCATTGCGCTGTTCGAATCAAAGGATGAACAGAAACTAGCAGCCTATCTGGCGGAAAAGTTTGATCAGTTTTATAAAGAAAAACTAACAGAATTAAGGAGAGGATAATATGTCATCAGTGCTAACGAAAGAAAACATCCTATTAAATGCGGAAGTGGAGAGCAAGGAAAATGCGATCCGACTAACCGGAAACCTGTTAGTGGAAAATGGATATGTTGAGCCGCAATACATTGAAAAAATGCTGGAGAGGGAGCAGCTGACCTCTACCTATATGGGGAACTTTGTGGCCATCCCGCATGGTACGGAGGATGCAAAGAAAGCGGTCAAGGAGTCAGGGATTGCTATTATCCAAGTGCCGGGCGGAGTGGAATTTGGACCTGGAAATGAAGTGAAACTGCTGATTGGAATTGCCGGAAAAGGCGATGAGCATTTGGAGATCCTTTCACAAATCGCCATTGTTTGTTCTGAAGAAGAAAATGTACTGGGAATCGTAAATGCCGGTTCAAAAGAAGAGATTCTAGCCTACTTTGAAGGAGTAAACTAATATGCTGGCTGTACATTTTGGAGCGGGTAACATTGGCAGGGGATTTATTGGCAACTTATTGTTTCAATCAGGCTATCAAACAGTATTTGTAGACGTAAACCAGGAAATCGTAGACTTATTGAATGAAAAGAATCAGTATACTGTAGTTCTTGCGGACAAAAGCCAGGAAGAACTTCAGATCAGGAATGTATCAGCGGTTAACAGCGGAACAGATCCTGATCAGGTAATTGAGCTCATCGCAAATGCGGACCTAGTAACAGCAGCAGTTGGACCAAACATTCTTCCGTTTATCGCAGGCTCCATTGCTGAAGGACTTCGTAAAAGAATAGCAGCAAATGACGCTCCTTTAAATATCATCGCATGTGAAAACATGATCGGCGGAAGTACACTTTTAAAAGAAAAGGTTTACGAGAAATTGGAAGAAAGCGAGAAGCAGCTGTTTGATTCCCGCTTTGGATTTCCGGATGCAGCGGTTGATCGCATCGTTCCCAATCAGTCCAATGAAGATAAACTGATGGTTAAGGTAGAACCTTTCTATGAGTGGGCAGTAGATGAGACGAAAATCATCGGGAGCAGACCTGAAGTCGAAGGAATCACCTATGTGGAGGATTTGAAACCGTATATTGAGCGAAAGCTGTTCACGGTGAACACTGGACATGCAGCAGCTGCATACATCGGGTATCAAGCCGGCATGCGAACCATTGATGAAGCGATGAAAATCAAAGAATTGCAAGAACTGATTCAGCAAACGCTGCAGGAAACAGGACGCATGCTCATCAGCAAATATGCCTTTGAACCCGAGGAACATCAGAAATATATCGAAAAAATTGTAAATCGTTTTGTGAATCCGTATATCACGGACGAGGTAACGAGAGTTGGACGTTCTCCGATCCGTAAACTCGGACCGGCAGACCGTCTTGTGAGCCCAGCCGTTCAATATCTTCAACTGACTGGAGATGTCCCAGTTTCGTTAACAAGAGTCATTGCTTCAGCTTTTCTCTATGATTATAAAGAGGATCCAGATGCAGTCGCTATTCAGGAAGCGATATACGAAAAAGGTATCGAACGAGCTATAGAGCAGTTTACCGGAATTGAAGCAGGGTCCATCCTGTCTGAAACCGTGCTCGACCACTATCATCAATTAAAATCGGGCATCACCATAAAGTAAAAAGAACAAAAAGCAGTGGATTCCTTGAGGGAGATCTCACTGCTTTTCTGATTTTAAAACACTTTCCCTGTACTTACGACGGTTTGTCCGCCAGTTTCCTTTAAAATTCGGTTTAAATCGGTAAGTATGGCACCTACATCCCGCAGGATCGTCAATGACTCGTAGCGTTTTAGAATGACAAGACAATGAGACTGAATTTCCTGTGCTTCTTTTACACTTGAGATGAGTTTTAACAAATTTTCGGCGGAGGGATCAATGACCGTCATTCCATAATGAGCAATACATTCTGACGTTTGCTCAATGGCCAAATTTAACTGCGTGATTTCTTCAGAGGCGGCATGATCATCAAGAATAGTGGACAGATCCCGAATCCCGCGGGCAATGCCGCGAATCTGCAGTGTAATGTGATTCAGATGCTTCATTCCGGTTTCAAGGTGTTCCAGCCGTATCCGCCGCTTCGTAAAGAAAGGGGTGAACCGGAGATTTTGTCTGGCGAGAACAACAGCTTCAATGCCTTTCTCGTTCTGCTCTGTCAGTTCTTTGACCTCCTGCTGGATCTCCCGGCGGTGAGAGAGCGTTCTGTCCCAAAGCAGAACAAGATCTTTTAAGGTTATGGATGCCTTATTCGATAACTTTAAGAGCAGCTCTTCTGCAGCAGGTATCGTGTTGGGAGGGACAAGCAGAGCATTTGTCAGTACTGCGATGGCTGAACCGATGATCGTTTCCACAATACGGCTGAGCGCATAACCTTGTCCAAACGCTAGGACAAGAATGGAACTTACAGACACCTGAGAGACCACCTGAGCCGGCATCCGGAAGGCTGTGGTTACTGCCATGCCGACCAATACGACTAGAAGGATAGATCCTGCGTTCAATTTCAGCCAGTGCCCGATCAGCATGCTGATAATAACTCCGCCAATGACCCCGCTCACTCTATAGATCGCCTTTTCCATCGATCCAGCAATAGTGACCTGCATCGTCAGCACAGCTGCCAGCGGAGCAAAGAACGGATAGTCATTTTGAGAGAGATGGGAGGAAACCATCCAGCCAAGGGCTGCGGCGATTGCTGTTTTCAATACTTGTAACGTCAGACCGAGACGTAAAAAGACTTCCAATCCTTTTCTCAATGGCGTTATCCTTTCTACATATAGTCTTGTAATTTGTCTTTTTCCAAAAGGGCTTGAGCTGAAACCTGTTCAGCAGCCTTACCTGTTTACAGTATAACCTTGTTTCTTAGTAATTGATGCAGCTCTATATTCTCTGCAAACGGTTCTTGACTTTTTCCAGAAAAATGAATATATTATTTCTTAATCTAATATAAAAGAAGCGTTGAAAAGGATTAGTAGAATGTAGTGGTTTTTTTCCTTCAGAAAAAAACTTCGTCTTTCCAAAGAGAGGAAACTTACAGCTGAAAGGTTTCCGGGAGACAGCATTCGAACCTGCCTTGGAGTTCGGCATCGTTCATAAGATGTCTGCGGGAAGTTCCGTTACCAAAATGAGTGTACAGAGTGAATTCGTCTGTAAATAAGGGTGGTACCACCAATACCCCGGTCCCTTTTAAAGGATCGGGTTTTTTTGCGTTCTTTTTCACGGTTCTTACAATAGAAAGGAAGAGATAATGATGCGAAAAGAAAAAAAGCAGGTTGAAGAAATTACTGCCATGGAAGCTGATTTTGCACAATGGTACACTGACGTCGTCCGTAAAGCGGATCTCGTCGATTACGCAAGTGTGAGAGGATCCATGATCATCCGTCCATACGGATATGCGATCTGGGAACATATCCAAAAAGAACTCGACCGCCAGATTAAGGAGACCGGTCATGAGAATGTCTATCTTCCATTGTTTATACCAGAGAGCCTCCTTCAAAAAGAGAAAGATCATATCGAAGGATTTGCTCCTGAAGTGGCATGGGTTACACACGGGGGAGAGGAGAAGCTTGCGGAGCGCCTCTGTGTCCGTCCGACTTCTGAAGTGCTTTTCTGCGAGCATTATGCGAACATCATTCATTCCTATCGTGACCTTCCAAAGCTGTATAACCAGTGGGGCAATGTTGTTCGCTGGGAGAAAACCACGCGTCCTTTCCTTCGCTCTCTTGAATTTCTTTGGCAGGAAGGCCACACGTGCCATGCGACCGATGAGGAAGCGGGAGAGGAAACCCGAAGGATGCTTGAAGTTTATGCGGATGTATGTGAAGACTATTTAGCGGTGCCTGTCCTTCGTGGCCGGAAAACAGACAAAGAAAAGTTTGCCGGAGCGAAGTTCACACTGACGATTGAAAGCTTGATGCATGACGGAAAAGCATTGCAGACAGGGACATCTCATCACCTGGGAAGCGGATTTGCTGAAGCATTTGGCATTCAATACACCGACAAGCAAGGGAAACTTCAGCACGTACACCAAACATCCTGGGGAATCACGACTCGCCTGATCGGTGCTTTGATCATGGTGCACGGAGACAACCGAGGGCTTGTTCTTCCACCAAAAATCGCTCCAGTCCAAGTGATGGTCATCCCGATTGCTCAGCATAAAGAAGGGGTGCTCGACAAGGCGTATGAGCTTAAAGAGCAGCTGAACAAAACGGTCCGGGCGGGGATTGATGCATCCGATAAGTCACCGGGTTGGAAATTCAGCGAGCATGAGATGAAAGGTGTACCGATTCGCATTGAGATTGGCCCGAAGGATATCGAAAAGCATCAGGCTGTTGCGGTCCGCAGGGATACAGGAGAAAAAATCTTCCTTTCTCTTGATGAACTGGAAACACGTATTCCGCTTCTGCTGGAAGAAATCCAAAAAGGTCTGCTGCAAAAAGCAAAGGCACACCGCGAAGAGAAAACGAACATCGCCCTCAGCATGGACGAATTCAAAGCGGTACTGGAATCTAATCCTGGTTTCATTAAAGCCATGTGGTGCGGAGACCGTGAGTGTGAGGATCAAATAAAAGAAGAGACAGGCGCGACTTCCCGCTGTATGCCATTTGAGCAGGAGGTTATTTCGAAAACGTGTGTTTGCTGCGGACAAGAAGCGGAAGAGCTTGTCTATTGGGCAAAAGCTTATTGATCGATTCCTATATAGTTTTGATATAAAACAAAAAGGGAATGTACCGAATTACAGTTAAGAATTTTGCTTCTAGAAACCATGGAAGCACAATAAACTACAGTTATCCATTAAAAAAAACTTCACAAAATTTTTTGACTACTCAGGCAACAGGCGTTATAATCATTGAAAAGGAAGTGAGAACAATGAATACTTTAAAAAAGATAGTTGTTCGCGTAATAGGATCTAATCTTCTAGTGCTTTTCGCCATTTTACTTCTTCCGGTGTTCCTGTTGACTGACAATGTCAATGTGTTTCAGGATCTTGTAGACTATATTTTCAAGCCAGATTAATAATTAAACACCACCAACTGTGTGGTGTTTTTTGTTGAGTAAAAGTACATAGTTGAAAAAACAAAGAGTAAGGAGAGAACGCAATGGCAAAAGTCATCGTGCTGCTGCTTGCTTTGTTTTCCGGAATGGGGCAAAGCATGCAGGCAGCTGTAAACGGAACGCTTGGAAAGAAGATTGGTTCTATCGAAGGTGCTTTCGTTTCCTTTTTTACGGGAACCGTGATGCTCCTTATTTTAATGCTGATATGGGGGAACGGCAGTCTCAGTACAGTGTGGAACGTCCCGAAATGGAACCTTATCGGGGGTGTACTGGGGGCCATTTATGTATTTATTGTTATCATGGCTGTTCCGAAGATTGGAGTAACAAGTGCCATTACGGCAGTCATCATTGGCCAGCTGATCATGAGTGTTGTCATTGATCATTTTGGATGGTTTGGCAATGAACCATTCCATTTTACGTATAAAAGGATGATCGGGCTCGTTCTGATGTTTGCCGGCCTCTATTTTGTTTTCTCGGACAAGCATTAAGCACAAATAGTTTCTAAATAAAAGCATTGTTTAAAAAAATTTGCTGTGATAAATTTTTAAATAGAGCTACTTTTCAGTTATTTAAGCATTGGTAAGATAGCCGGGGAGCAGCATTTTTTCTGTTCAATCTGAAAGCGTTAACAAAGAGAAAAGTATCGAAAGGGAAAAAGGGGGAGAAACAATGGAATATGGGGTAATAGTGTCCATCGGCATTTATATGGCCGGGATGCTGCTGATCGGCTGGTTTGCGTACCGAAGAACAGCGAACTTGACTGATTATATGCTGGGAGGCAGAGATTTGGGGCCTGCAGTCACAGCACTGAGTGCGGGGGCATCGGATATGAGCGGCTGGCTGCTCATGGGTCTGCCGGGAGCAATGTATGTTTCCGGTTTAAGTGCGGGGTGGATCGTTGTTGGTCTGACAGCGGGTGCCTATCTAAACTGGTTATTTGTGGCACCGCGTCTTCGTACGTATACGGAAATAGCAAATAATTCTATTACTATTCCGGATTACTTTGAAAATCGATTCAAGGATACATCCCGAATTCTAAGAATTACATCAGCAATTGTTATTTTGATTTTCTTTACGTTTTATACTTCATCTGGAATGGTTTCAGGCGGCGAACTTTTTAAGACGGCATTCAATCTCGATTACACATGGGGAATTTGGCTGACCGCCAGTGTCGTGGTTCTGTATACGCTGTTTGGCGGTTTTCTTGCCGTCAGCTGGACGGATTTTGTTCAAGGGACGATCATGTTTATTGCGTTAATCCTCGTTCCGGTCGTAACAATCTTTCAACTCGGCGGCACAGGTTCGACTTTTACAGAAATTCAATCCATCGATCCGAAATTGCTTGACGCCTTTAAAGGAACAAGCTTGATCGGAATTGTTTCTCTCTTGGCATGGGGACTTGGTTATTTTGGACAGCCTCATATCATCGTCCGTTTTATGGCCATTTCTTCTGTCAAACAGATGAAAAATGCCAGAAGAATCGGAATGGGCTGGATGATTTTCTCCATTGTTGGAGCAATGTTTACAGGTTTGGTTGGTATTGCATATTTCAATCTTAACGGCGGAGGGCTTGGTGAGAAAAAGGCTGAAACCGTATTTATCGTTTTATCCGACGTACTTTTTCATCCGCTGATTACGGGATTCCTGCTAGCCGCTATTTTAGCAGCGGTTATGAGTACGATTTCATCACAGCTGCTTGTCACATCGAGTGCTGTTACAGAGGATTTTTATAAAGCGTTCTTTAAGCGATCCGCTTCAGACAAAGAACTTGTATTGGTCGGACGCCTTTCTGTATTGGCGATCTCAGTGATCGCTTTAGTTCTTGCTCTTAATCCGAATAAAACCATCCTTAACCTTGTTGGCTATGCGTGGGCAGGATTTGGAGCGGCGTTTGGGCCGGTCGTTCTTCTAAGTTTATACTGGAAACGAATGACGAAATGGGGAGCCTTTTATGGGATGCTTTCGGGTACACTGACCGTTATTATCTGGGAGCAAATTAAAGCGTTTGAAGCAGTGTACGAGATTATTCCAGGATTTATCGTTTGCTCCGTCGTTATTGTGGCGGTCAGCATGATGACAGCAAAACCATCTGCTGAGATCGAATCAGAATTTGAAGAAGCACAAAAGATTGCGTAAGACGTAGGAAAGGCCGTCCTGTTTGACAGGGCGGCTTTTTTAAATTTCTGGAAAATTCAATCTTGACCGGGACCGCCATTCTGTCATATAGTTATCATCGTGAACAGTTCAATTCTTGAACTAGTTATAGTCTAAGTAGGAAAATGGGTGAATACAATGGATGTTGGGAAATGGCAAAGCATACTTGGCCGGTATGAAGCGGCTTCCTTTACAGTGAATAAAAGGTTCGGTGCCCTGATCAAGGAGCAGCTTCAGGATGTGCTGACGAATGACCAGCACATGACGTTAAGCTATATTAAAAGATTCGGATCCTGCACGACGACAGAGCTGGCAGAGGCGTTTTGTGTACAAAAGAGCGCCATTACAGCCATTGTTACGCGGCTGGCAGAGAAAGGATATATCGATCGGATCAGAGACCAAAAGGATAGAAGAATTGTGTACTTGTCTTTGACAGAAGAAGGGTTAAAGGTCTTTCAATGGGCAGATGAGAAAGTTTTTGAGGTGGTTGCTCCTTTTCTTAAGGTGTTCAGTGAAGAAGAGATTGATTCGTTCTTGAACCTGTACGAGAAACTGGCATCTGTACTGAATGAGGAGTAGGGGAGGAGAGAAAGAATGAGAGCGGTGTTAAAAGGAAAGTGGATCATTGCAGCAGTCTGGCTAGCACTTGTCATTGTGCTGGCGCTGCTCGCACCTAATATGGCAGACCTGGTGAGGGAAAAGGGGCAGATTAATGTTCCAGATGGATATTCGTCGAGCTATGCCCAAAAAATGCTGAATGATTTGGATAAAAAAGAAAAGTCGGCAGATGAATCGCAGGTTGCCCTTGTGTTTCACAGCAGTAAAAAACTGACTGAAAGCGAAAAAAACGAGGTCAAAAGCGCTGTAGCGAAACTGGAACAGGATAAGAACGACCTTGGGATCAGCGAAGTGCTATCACATTTCAAGGAAAAAGAGCTGAAAGACCAGCTTGCGTCAAAGGACGGAAAGACCATCCTTTCCTTAGTCACGGTAAAAATAGGCGACAAGGAGCCGGCTGACATTTCAAAATCACTCTACAGTGAATTAAAAGACGTAAAAGTACCGCATTATTACACAAGCAGCTGGATGATTGACGAGGATGTGGTCGCAAGTTCTCAGGAAGGGCTCAAAAAAACCGAATACATAACGGTTGTCTTCATTCTTGCCGTTCTGTTCGTTGTTTTCCGCTCGTTTATTGCACCGCTTGTCCCGCTTGTTACCGTTGGGATCAGCTATGTTGCGGCACAATCGATCGTAGCCTTTTTAGTGGATAAATGGAACTTCCCGCTGTCCACGTTTACCCAGATCTTTCTTGTCGCGGTCCTATTCGGAATCGGAACAGATTATTGCATCCTGCTTCTCAGCCGCTTTAAAGAAGAGATGGGCCGGAATGAGAGTCTACTGGATGCGATTATCACCACTTACAAGACGGCGGGAAGAACCGTATTTTTCAGCGGCCTTGCCGTGATGATCGGCTTTGCGGCCATCGGTTTCTCAACCTTTAAACTCTATCAGTCTGCTGCAGCTGTTGCAATTGGAGTCGCGGTGCTGCTGCTGGCATTATTAACGCTCGTTCCGTTTTTCATGGCGGTGCTCGGCACCAAGCTGTTCTGGCCATCAAAAGCGGCAATGGAGCATAAACAAAGCAGGATTTGGGGAGCTGCAGGGTCGTTCTCCTTTAAACGCCCGCTCGTTACGCTTCTTATCGTAGCCGCCATCGTCACTCCTTTTCTTGCAACTTATGATGGAGATTTGTCCTTTAACTCTTTGGATGAGATTGGCGATAAATATAACTCGGTAAAAGCGTTTAATGTTATCTCTGACAGCTTTGGTCCAGGAGAATCCCTTCCTGCCAAAATTGTCGTAAAAAATGATGAGCCAATGGACCGCTCGGAGTATTTGGCAACCATTGAGAAAATCAGCCGTGAAGTCGAACAGATCAAAGGTGTGGACCGGGTGCGCAGTGCCACACGGCCGGTAGGCGAGGAGCTGAAAGATCTCCAGGTCGCTCATCAGGCAGATTCTCTGGATAATGGATTAGAAAAAGGCAACAAGGGATTGAAAAAAATCAGCGGAGGATTGGCTGAAGCAAGCACGCAGCTTAGCAATTCCCAGCCCAAGATGAAGCAGACGACAGACGGAATCGGTGAGCTGGTGACTGGCACCAACAAACTTAAAACAGGAATCGGTGACCTGTCCGGCGCGCTTTCCCAGATCGAAAAAGGTATGCGTGACGGCTCCAAAGGCGCAGGGGACCTGAAAGAGGGCGTGCAGCAGGCGAAGTCGAGTGCAGACCTGCTATACCAAAGTAATCAGAAGCTTCTTTCCGGCTATAAAGAAATGGAAAGCGGTCTGGGACAGCTGCAAGGCGGCTATGCCAAAACAGCACAGCAGCTGAGTACCACCTCAAAAAGTCTTGCGCAACTAAAGGGAAACTTCACTCATTTAGAAAAAAAATACGCGAGTACAGTTAAAAGCAAAGACATTAACAGCGATTCTGATTACCAGGCCATCAAAGGCACGTTTACTCAGCTTCAAGGCGGCCTAGGCCAGCTGGCAGCTGGTTTGGATAAATTGAATGGAAACCTGAATAGAGTAAAAACCAACATGGGAAAAGCCAATGACGGCTTGAGTAAAGTAGTCGGCGGCCAAAAACAGCTGGCTGACGGACTCAGCTCGATTTCAGCGGGGCTTGGCCAGTTAGAAACAGGAATCAATAAGGCTGCAGACGGACAGCAGCAAGTTATCGGAAAGCTGCCAGAAGTACAGGGCGGTTTAGCTAAAATCGCCGGTGGACAGGAGCAGCTGAAGAGCGGTTTTTCACAGATGGACCGCCAGCTTTCAGAGCTCTCTGACGGGCTTGGGCAAAGCGCGGCAGGCATTAAAAAGGTTTCAGGCGGAATCGATTCTGCCAACGATTACCTTCACTCTCTGTCTTCATCACCTGACCCGGAGATGGCGGGCTGGTTCCTGCCTGAAGATGTACTGAACAACAAGGATTTTCAGCAGGTGTTCGATAACTATATGCCGGGTGACCGCAAACTGACAACGCTTGATGTCATCTTTAAAGAAAACCCTTATTCACAGCAAGCACTCGGACAGGTGGATGAAATCAAGCAAGCGGTTAAGCGTGCAACAGCCGGTACCAACCTTGAGAATGCACAGGTTGGG
The DNA here is from genome assembly GCF_023149135.1 of Fictibacillus marinisediminis. NCBI lineage: Bacteria > Bacillati > Bacillota > Bacilli > Caryophanales > Fictibacillaceae > Fictibacillus > Fictibacillus marinisediminis. The sequence continues at coordinate 194,024 of NZ_JAIWJX010000002.1, forward strand.
ATCAGCGGAGTAACAAGCATCTACTCTGATCTGAACGATATCTCGGCTTCTGATTATTCGAGAACGGTTGTTTTAATGTTAGTAGGGATTGCGATTATTCTCATCATCATGCTGCGATCCTTTATTATGCCGCTTTATATTATCGCTTCCCTGGTCTTAACGTATTATACAGCGATGGCTTTTACAGAAACCATTTTTGTCAATGTACTGGGTTATTCCGGCATCAACTGGGCGGTACCGTTTTTTGCCTTTGTTATCTTGGTGGCGCTTGGAGTAGATTACAGTATCTTCCTTATGGACCGGTTTAACGAATACAAGTCACTGTCCGTAAAAGAGGCGATGCTTTCTTCCATGAAGAATATGGGGACCGTCATTATCTCAGCGGTTGTCATTCTCGGAGGCACATTTGCGGCGATGTATCCTTCAGGGGTTCTGTCGCTGCTGCAAATCGCCACAATTATTTTAAGTGGTCTCTTGCTCTATGCGTTTGTCATTTTACCGCTGTTTGTTCCGGTTATGGTGAGAACGTTCGGAAAAGCAAACTGGTGGCCATTTATGGATTCAAAAAAAGAATAAGATACAAGCAGCGTACACACGGTGTACGCTGTTTTTTTTACAAAAAAAGAGACAAGATCTAGATCTTGTCTCCAAGGGTTTGTTAGCAGCAGCCTTTACTGCAGCCGCTGATGAAGCCATCATGATGACCGCCAAAGCCAATTGAGCAGCCGATGATAATTAATAGGATGAACAGGACGACAACGATAGCAAATCCGCCACCGCCATACCCGCAGCCACCGAACCCAGGATAACCGTATCCATAGCCGTAACCGCCACCGCCACCGAATCCACCAACTGCGCCTGGGTAACCGTAGCCACCATAACCGCCTCCGAATCCACCAACTGCGCCTGGGTAACCGTAGCCACCAGAACCGCCGCCGTAGCCGTATCCATAACCAAATCCTTGACGCTTATTTCTAATTCCAGACAATGTGTAGATCTCCTTTCTTCCAACAATTTAAAAGTTACTTGCCCTATAGAGTATGTAAAAACGGAAGAAGGGTTTGGACAATTGTCGGGGCAATGGCGGAATTTGTTATATAATAAGGGGGCTGTAAGTTTTTTGGAAATTCAAATGAGGTGAGATCATGCTTGAAAAGGTCAATCAAATTCTGCGGCATAGCGGCCTTCCTGCGTTAAAAGATTCTTCGGATTATTACTTTCTTGGTGAGGGTGCCTGGCACGCCGCTTATCGTGCCGTTCTTTCTGAAGGGGATTATGTCATACGGATTCCTAAGCCTGTCGCCTATGATCGAAGTATTGAATTTCATGAAGAGAGCTTACTGGCTGAATATGAGGGAGCAAAGTGGTATTACAGAACAGCCAACAGGGCAGTAAAGGGAATCTGCCCGGAATTCTACCATTATCATGTATCCCCGGAACTGACTTACACGATTGAAAGTTACATGGGAGAAACTCTTAACCTTTCAGCAGCAACAAAACAGCAGATGTATGACTATGGGTTTCAGTTAGGCTCATTTTATAAAAAGATGGACAGCCTTCCTTTAGAGCGCCAGGGCTTTGGGTATTTAAAATGGAATGGAACAGAAGCGTCGGGTGAACTGGAGGAAGACCCTATTCAATATCTGATTCATGAAAAGGCGGAATATCAGCAGGAGCTTGATAATCTGTTGAGATCTGATCTTCCTTTTTGCAAGAATCTCGTAAAACAAAAAGCAGAAGAACTTCTGAACCTCAGACAAATCGAAAAATATGGAATTACGCTCTCCAATCAGGATACATCGCCGGAGAACCTCATTATAAACGATCAGCTTCCAAAGCTGATCGATCCGGTACCGATCATCTACAGTGGGGTCAGCCTTGCTGCTAATCATATACATAACTACGAAGTTACTTTTCCTCTTTATTGGAATGCACCAAGGTACAAGAGACACGAGTTTCATTTATATAAAGATCAGCTGTTGGCAAACAGCCAGGGATTTAGAGAGGGATACGCGGATCAATCCGAAGAGATGGGGTTGGCCTTGGGAATTGAGCGGATGCTAAAGCTGTTGTCAATGGCTCACGATCATTATCAAAAGATTGTTAGCCCTGCATTGAGCCAAGAACAGCAAATTCGGATGGGGAGCCTGAGTGAGGTGAAAGAACGGCTTATGCTGCTCCTTGGCTTGCTCGAAAACTATGAAGTAAGAGATAAAGGAGGCGTACGATGAGTCTTTTGAAGTCATTTGCTGAACAAATAGAATGGCTGGAGGAATTAAGGACGGTGAAAGAGGAATTGTGGCTTGAGCCTATTTCAAGCGGGAAATGGTCAATAGGTGAAGTTGTTTCTCATTTTAAAGTATGGGACTTATTCGTGATCCACCAACGTCTTCCTTATTTTTTAGAACATCAAACTTTCCCGGAGAATGAGATCGATGCGGAGAAGATCAATCAGGACGCCGCTCTTTATGCCAAGTCGGATATTTCCAAATCTCAATTGCTTCAGGAAACGATTGAAACAAGGGCCAGTCTGGTTCAGCAGCTGCATACGATTCCAGAAGAATGGTGGATTCAGCCTTTTGCCTATAAAACAAAGACATTGACGCTCGCTTCCTATATTCAAGGATTGTCAGAGCATGACAAGCACCATCAGGATCAGATCAGCCTCTATCTGCAAAAGTCAGCCAATCATGCAGGGAATGGATTGCCATGATGGGGAAAGATGGCGCAGGAAATCGAATTTCCCCGGAAATGATCGACAGAATCAGGAGGAATGAGAAAACGAAACACCCTGTTTTAGAGAAACAGGGTGCTAAAGGGACAACCTTTTCAATTCTTGCTCGAGCCTTCCTGTCAGGGTAAAGAAAAACATCTTAAAGTCTGCGCGTAATGACCAAAGGGGATGCCCGAATGTAGCCGGCTTGTTGCCTTCGATAAAGAAATGACTATACCACGCAAGCCCATAGGCTGTAACGGGAGCCGCCAGTAAAAACCAGGCATTGACCGAAGCACCAAGTGCCAAGAAGATAAATACAAGGGAGGTTCCAAGAAAATGCCAGGCCCTTGTGCTTTTCTTGGAATGCTGAGTTAAATAGAATACCCAAAATTCATCAAATGTTTTTAGTTTGTTATCCTGTGGAATACCTGGTTGCATAAAAATCAGCCTCCTAATCATCTTTTCTTTATGTACTTCGGTATAGGTTAAGTTTTTCCTTTAATAAGAGCTTCGTCACTTCATCAGGTGATGGAGCTCTTAGCTGTTGTTAAACGCAAGGTTAGTATTTTGTCAGACGGGTAAATTAAATAAGACATGCGTAACAGACAAAAAGGAAGGTGCCAAAAATGTTAAAAACACAAACAGCCGAACGCGTAAATATGCTGTTTTCACTATTAGGGCAGCAGCTTGAAGAGAAGGAATATAACAAAGATCGTCTGCAAAAAATAACCGAACTTTGCCAGCTGTTAAAGGAAGACGTTGAAGTCGGCGAACAAACTTCTGAAGTTTTTAATGACATTGTGGCCGTTGGGCAGGACGCTCTCGAAACCCAAGGGGATAAAAAAAGTTTCCTTCATTCAAAGGAAAAAGAGTTAAACGAGTATTACGAGCATCTCAAAAAACTGTTGGAGGAGCAGTAACGTTTTAGGCGCATTGAATAAGGGTACATGCTCAATAGAGCTTTATTAAAAACTTGGAGGGATTACGATGGATCAAAAAAAAGTCATTGGTGTTTTTTCGACAGAAGAAGAAGCCGTATCAGCGATTAATTCTTTACGGGAAAGAGGCTATGATGAAGGGGACATCTCAGTAATCGCCCAGGATAAAGAAGAACGGAGACACATTGAAGACGAAACAGGAACAAAAGCTGGTGAAGGAGCAGCAGCGGGTGCTGCGACCGGCGGTGTGCTAGGCGGTGTAGGAGGCTTGCTCGCAGGTATTGGCGCACTTGCTATTCCCGGGATTGGTCCGATTGTTGCTGCCGGTCCGATCGCAGCTACCCTAGGCGGAGCAGCCATCGGTGCAGGTGCAGGTGGACTTGTGGGTGCATTGGTTGGTATGGGTATTCCTGAAGAGGAAGCAGAAGAATACCGGAACTACGTAGAAAATGGGAAAATTTTAGTTTTGGTGGATGCTGATGCAGAACGCAGGGAACACGTGTATGACACATTCCGGAACAACAATACGCTGAACTCCCGCTATTATGAAAGAAACTTGCCCGGAGGAGACAGCGGTAGAATCTATTAACAAGTAGCACGCGGTAAGGCAACAGTATAAAAAGTTTAGGTTGGAGCTAAAGCTGGAATGCTTTAGCTTCTTTTTGTTTGTTCATCGGTCTATTTGTCGAAGGATTATAGTTGAAGAGGGTGGGAAGTTATGTAAAAATAAAATAAAACGACTAGTCATTTTTATTGGAGGGATAAGATTATGGTTTCCATTAAAAGGTTGAACACACTCAGTTTTCAAGAGGCTGCTGATTTATTTAATGAAGGTTTCAAACATTATTTTACAGATATCACGTTAACTGTCGATTCGCTGATTAAAAAACTGGCCAATGAAGATCTCTCACCTGAAAAATCAGTGGTCGCCTTTGATCAGGAAAAACCGGTTGGCTTTGTCATCAACGGATTCAGAACTGTCAATGGCCAAAAGATTTCCTGGAATGGCGGAACGGGTATCATACCTGAATACCGGGGCAAGGGTATAGGCAAAGAGATGATAACCGCTTGTATGGATATTTATGAAGAAGAAGGAGCAGAACTGCTGCTTCTTGAAGCAATTTCTGAAAATACAAGAGCCATCAAGTTGTATGAGAGCATGGGTTACAGCATATTTGATGAACTTACTTTCCTCGTAAATAATGAGCCTCTCTCTGAGGGCGCCTTTTACTTTGAAGGTGATTATGACTTGATTCATGGAATCCCGCAGGATGTAAGGGATATTGAATTTTATCAGCATATGACAGCATGGCAGACACAGTATCAGAGCCTTAAAGACAGTGAATCGCTCATTGTAAAATGTGGCCAGGAAACGGTTGGCTATGCTGTATTCAAACGGACGAAAAATGCGGAAGGAAAAATTGAGGGCATCGCACTTTATCAGTGTGAAGCAAAACCAGGATATGAGAAAGCGCATGATGTTATTCAATTTATGCTTCGTTCCGTTTATAGTCCTGCAGAACCAGCCTGCCGCCGTATGACCGTAAACTTTTCAAAGAGCAATAAGCTGGTTTGTGATGCCCTTTCTAAAGAAGGTTTTACAGTGATGATCGAGCAGGTCCATATGTCCAAAGCGGTACGTACACCGTCGAGCAGCGAAACAGAAACAAAAGCTGTACAATCATAAATAAAAGTAAATAAAGGGTTTCGTAATTTCATGCAGAAAAAGGTGTGCATACAACCACGAGATCAAAACATTGGGGGAAAGAGCATGCCAAAGGTTTCAGAAGAATACAAAGAAGAGAAGAAGAACAGGATTCTGGAGAGTGCCCTCCGCTGTTTTGGCGAAAAAGGGTACGAAGCGACGATTATTGATGATATTGTGAGAGAATCCAATTTGAGCAAGGGCGCCATCTACAATTACTTTAACAGTAAGGAAGAAATTTATCTTCAGCTCCTTCAGGGGCGAACGAAGGATTTCTTCTCAGAGGTAGAGAGTGAATATCATAAGCGATCAAGTGCAACAGATAAACTGCGTTTTTTATTTGAAAGGTTCCAGAATCAGCCGTTGACTGATGAACGCAGGAAATCCATGAGGTTATATACGGAATTCTGGCTGTACAGCGCCCGTCAGGAAGATCTAAAGAAACTGATGGAAGAAAGGTACCTGCGATTTACAGGGTTTCTAAAAGACATTATTAAAGAAGGACAAGAGACTGGAGAGTTCAACGAACAGGTCGATTCTGGATTTATTTCTCAAATTTTTTGGGCGCTCAGGGACGGCAACGTTCTTCATTACTCTCTGCTTGGAGAAGAAGAACAGTATAAAAAAACGTGGGAAATGATTGAGGAGTTTTTTATTGGCTGCTTAACCACACCAAAGAATCGGGAGTAGAATCCCGATTTTTTTTGTGGAGAAAAAGAGAATGATTTCCCGGGATATAAAAGATTTTGTCGAATGGAGGCAGGGTCAACCCGCGAGGATAGGCCAGAACGGAGAGCATGTCAAAATACCCCGATATTTCTATATTAATAGCGACTGGTTATGCATTGTAATTTACAAAAATTGGAGTACACTTAAGTTTGGGTTTTTTTGAAACCTTTTACTTCAAAACAACGACTAAAAAAATAGATAGATAGGGGGGCAACGCAGTGAAAGACTCGTTTGACCGGCTATATGAGGAATACCATCATTCCTTGTTTCAGTTTGTTTTCTATATGGTCAGAAACAGGGAGGCGGCAGAAGATATTGTACAGGAAGTGTATATAAAAGTTCTCAAAGCCTATGAAACATTTGAAGGTAAAAGCTCTGAAAAGACATGGCTTTATTCAATAGCAAGGCATGTCACCATTGACTGGATCCGCAAGCAGAACCGCCGGAAGAAGAAACTCCTGTTTTTTACTTTATCGGAGAACGAGAACCAGCTTGCTGATCTCCAGCCCCTGCCGGATGAATTTGTCACCCAGAAGGAATCGGTCAAAGAGTTATATCACGCGTTAAAAAAATGTACGATACAGCAGCAGCAAGTGCTAATCCTCCGCTATATCCAATCGCTCTCCATCGCGGAAACTGCTGCAGTGCTCGGTTGGACAGAAAGCAAAGTGAAAACAACACAACACCGGGCGATCAAGGGACTAAAAGGTCTTTTGGATCAGACGTCAGGCTTGGAGGAGGAACGGAAAGATGGAATCGTCTAAATGGACGGAAGAAGAAATACAAAAGCAGCTTGAAAAGATGCCCCCTGTTAAAGACAAGCGCTCCCGTGAATTAATATTTCACGAAATAGAAGGAAGACTGGAAGAATCCAAGCATAGTAAGAAGAACACAAGGACCTGGATTATGCCGGGGCTCGCCGCCGCCTGCTTGCTGGCCATCATCATGATCCTGGTGCCAGGCACCTTGTTTAAAAAAGAAGTCTCGGCGCCATCATTGCATGAGAATTCCATGGATAACAAAATGGCCGGAAAAGCAAAAGATCATGTCAAAGAACCCAGTCCGGCGGCCCAGCCGAAGCAGTCAGTGAAAACAGCCCGTTTGGAAGAACAAAAGAAGCCTGCGGCTCCTCAGGGACGGGTAAAGCCTTCAGGCCCAGCAAAGCCTGAAACAAGTGCTGATACTCCTGTCCAGCGAAGCAAGGTCAAGGTTGCTGCACCTCCAACCGTTTCCATTACGGCTGCTGTTGAAAGCGGAAAATACCATCCTCCGATGACAATGAAAGCTCTCAAGCAGCAGCTGTCTTCAGGAAAATCGGTGGTGACGGTAGCCTATAGTGACGAACAGGCGCAGTTCGTTGTGCCGGTATCTTTCCTTGTAAATGAAAAGGGAACATACGTGGATAAAGTGGAGAATGTGCTAGGAACCTTTAACCCAGAGAGAGTGGGGCTTCAGCCGACCATGCTGAACAAGGCGAAGCTTACTGAAAAAGAGGGATCGGTAGTTGTGGATCTGCCCCCAGGTTCAGTTTCTTCTGCAGAAGAAGCACTGCTTCCAAAGATTTTAAGCTATACCTTTGCGTACAACAAGGAATACTCCAACGTGAAATTTATGACAGGCGATAAGCCAGGCTATGAATTTTCCAACCTTGGACCAAAAGAGGATATGGACATTAATAGGAGCATTGGAGGAGCAAGCTATCTCTATACTTCTCCATCAGGTGATGAGTTTCTGGTGGAAAGCAATGCGACGAGCTTTGCAGATTCTGCCGGAAGCCTGCAGGGAGCATTGGAGCAGCTGAGCAAGGGTTATAAGGATCAGAAACTTATGCCGGCAGTTCCCGATGGTATTAAGCTTACAGCTTCCAGGTCGGGAACATTGGCCGCGATCCGGGTGGATGGAAGTGATTTGAAAAATGATGAGGAAACAAGAAAAATGATGGATGCCATCTTAGTGACGGCTAAGAACTATGGAAGCCAGTCTGTTTCGGTGACCAATACTAACCTTGAAGCTGTCGGACCCTATGACCTTGAACAGCCAATTGATTATGTGGCTGGTGTTAATTTTATGAACGTTAAATAATTTTCCAATATATGTAACCTTTTGATCGGCAGGGCGTCTAATACGTTGGAGCGAGGAAAAGAAAACATGGCTTCGTCTTCCAATCCATTTCAGGAGGTAAATGATGATGAAACGAGTAATAATGTCACTTGTATCGTTGGGAACGGCTATAGGAATTTTATTGGGAGGAACCCATATTGCCAATGCTTCGCCTTCCTATGATCAGGAGGTAACCGCAACAGCAAAACACTTTGTGGGATCTCCTTTTAAATGGGGAGGTACGACACCAAAAGGCTTTGATGCGTCTGGGTATACTCAATATGTTTATAAGCATTCTGCAGTTAACATGAATTTGCCAAGGACTTCTGCTGAGCAGTATAAAACAGGTACAGCAGTCAAAAAAGAAAATTTAAAACAGGGAGACATTGTTTTCTTTAAAACAGATGGCAAAAAAGTATCCTTTTCAGGCATATACCTTGGAAACAGTGAATTTGTCGGGGCAACCTCCAAAGGGGTAAGAATCCAGTCTCTTAAAACAAAGTACTGGAAAGACGCGTATGCAGGAGCTAAACGGGTATTAAAATAAAAAGGATAAATAATCAGGCTGAAAAATAGTCCTGATTATTTTTTTGTTTAGTACCTTGTAATGTACAGTAGTGGATGATACTCTATAGTGAGTAAAGCAAGTAATTGGAAAATAAGCCAATTATCTTCCATGGATAGAAAACAGAAAAAGATGGAGACAGATTGGAAGGCGGCGGGAAACAAATGAATGCCCAGTTTAAAAAAGGAATATTAGAGTTATGTGTTTTAGTGCTTACTGCCAAAAGCGACAAATATGGATATGAACTCGTACAGATGATTTCTGAGAAATTTCATATTGCCGAAGGAACGGTCTATCCCCTTCTTAGGAGACTGACGAAAGAAGGCTACTTTTCCACCTATTTAAAGGAATCTTCAGGCGGTCCTCCACGTAAATATTACACGCTGACAGAAGAAGGAAACCGTTATATGGAGTCCTTGGTAGGCGAATGGAAGATGTTTTATGAAGGGGTTAATCAAATTATTGAGGAGGGGTTAGCGGATGGTGCAAAATAAATTTTTGTCACAGCTGAAGGATCAATTGAAGGAATTGCCTGAAGCAGACCGCCAGGACATTTTATATGACTATGAGGAGCACTTCAGGCTGGGCTTGGAAGAAGGAAAAACAGAAGAGGAAATCGCAGCTTCGCTCGGCCAGCCAAAAGCGATTGCGAAAGAAGTGAAAGCAGAATTTCGTGTGAAGGAAGCAAAATCTAAGCCATCGTTTGAATCCGTAGTAAAAGCGGTTCTATCTACCGTCAGTCTTGGTTTCTTTAATCTTATCTTTATATTGGGGCCGTTCTTTGCGGTTGTGGGTGTACTTCTTTCCATTTATGCGGTATCTATTGGCCTGCTGCTGTCCCCAATCGCCGTCTTATTTGGATGGGAGCAACTAGGAGGTTCTGCGAATTGGCTGATGGGGTTGTTCTCCATCGTCGCCTTGCTTAGTGCAGGGGTTTTGTTAGGAGTAGCATCCATTGTCCTGACACGATGGTTTGTGAGAGTTCTTATTAAGTATCTGCAATTCAATGTCAATATTATTAAGGGGCGATAGGGATGAATTCAGTGTTGAAAAAAATTACGGTCATTGCAGCAATCGGTTTGGCAGCCGGGTTGATTGGAACCTACAGCATTTATGCTTCAACCAGTCATTCTGTTTTCTCTTCCTTTAACAAAAGCAAAGAAACCGTGCTTTATACTGAAAAAACCTTCAGCAGCGATTCACTTAAATCGGTAGAGCTCACCTCAGATACGGCTGATATTACCGTAAAGATATCTAACGGACCGATAACCAGAGTGGTTCTTGAAGGCCAAAAGGGCGACAAGAAAGACTACAGCATTCAGGCTGAGCAGAATGGCGGCGTTCTGGATGTGGAGGTTATTGGAAAAAATAAGTTCTTTAACATGGGCTTTCACTGGAGTCCGAAGCTGACGGTGTATGTACCTGATAAAAAGTATGGCCATTTTAATATTTCAGCTGACACAGGAGATGTAAGTATTAAAGATTTGAAGTCCGATAGGGCAAACATCGAGACGGATACAGGTGACATTGAAGCTTCAGGGAAATTTACAGTAAGCAAGCTGAATGCAGAGAGCGATACAGGAGATTTGTCGTTCAATGACTATCGTGGAACATCTATAGATCTATCAACTGACACAGGTGATATACAAGCCGGCCGCATTTCAAAGAATGCGAAGGTGATGATCAGGACCTCTACCGGAGATATTCAAGACCTTTCGATGGAAAGTGCCAGCAAGGATGTTCACATTGAATCGGATACAGGAAATGTTGAAATGCAAATGGATCAGGCTCCATCTGATTTTAAGCTGCGTGCATCCTCTGACACTGGCGATGTTGAAGTTTCCCCGGACTGGAAAGTGAACTATGAAGAAAAAAGCGATCACGAGGCTAAAGGAAAAGCGGGTCAGGGAGGATTCAGCGTTACTGTAAAAACGGATACGGGAGATATTTACCTAAAGTAACATAAAAAAGCTCCAGACCGGGTCTGGAGCCTTTTTGTGCTAGATTGCTTTATTTATGTTCACTTTCTTGGAACGAGTACTTTCTTTTTTTCGCGCAAGACCGAGGTAAATGCCTGCCACAATCAGGAGAAGGGCAAGCGCGTGGTACCAGTGAATCGTTTCATTCAAAAAGAGTGAAGCAAAAAATAGGGAGCTGATCGGCATGACGTTTAAGAACAGGGTGGTTTTACTTGGACCAATTTCTGAGATGGCCATGTTCCACCATGATGTACATAGAGCCGTTGCGATACAGCCAGAGAAGGCCATGACACCAAATGAGAACCAGTGAACGTGATAGACGGCAGGCTGAACAGGATGAACGGCCCACATGATCATCAGCAGCAGGGCACCAAACAAATGGCTGAATGCTGTTACCTGATAAACACTGGCTTGTTTGACCGCCTGTTTGATCAGCAAGCCTCCCGCCACGTAGGCGAGCATGGATAGGAATACGAATAGGTTTCCTTTTATCGCATCTGTACCTGTTGCCCCTGGATGGCCAACGACAAGAATGACGCCAATAAACCCCATACCGATCCCGATGAACCGCTTGAGTTCGAACTTATCACCGAGAAACAGCATAGCAAGAAGAGCGGTTGTAAGAGGATTAAGCCCCAAAATGAGCGATCCGGCAGAGCCAGTCGTATAGCGCAGGCCCTGGGAGATTAATAGCTGATGCAAAAAGATCGACGTAAACCCGACAAGGAAAATGAGGAACCAGGCAGATTTAGAAAGCTGTTTAATCCCAAGTTTCCACTTCCCGTATGTAAAGAGCATAAGACCCAAAGCTGCCATGGAAATCCTCCAGGCAGAAAGCTGAACCACAGGGAAAATACCCGACAGATACTTGATCATAATGACATTTAATCCCCAAATAACCGTAACTAGACTTAATAAAACAAGCAACAGATAATACCGTTTTTTCTCCATAGTCAAATCCCTCTGTGTTGGTTAGTGAGCTGCTAACCGAATATTAAACCCATTTCAAATATTTGTCTATAACCTGGGAGATGATCGAAGAAAATATTTTTTGGGAATACTGTTAGTAGAATTGAGGTGAACGGTATGACCATTATACGTCTCGGGTATGTGGCGATGAGCATGGAGCTTCAAAATTCCTCTCCGTCGCAAACGATGACTTATGCCCGTTTTTCGCAGATTGAGGACAGGGCAGCAGCGTTAAGAAAACTGGAGCGGATTGCAAATTCCAACCTGAAAAACACGCTAAGGCTACTTATGCACAATGCAGCCAACGATATCCAATTTTACCGGATGACATCAAGGCTTATTCCACTGGCCAACCATAAAGAACTGCTGGATTGGAAGTACATGCTTCCACTAAAAGAGGCGCTGCAGGCAATCGGATCTTTTGCAAAAAAACATCAGATGAGACTGGACTTCCATCCGGATCATTTTGTACTGATCAATTCGACCAAAGATGAGATACTTAAGAATTCCATACAAACGCTGAATCTTCATTATAAGATCTTACGAGGGATGGAGATTGATCCTGTCCACCGATGTATCATGCATGTTGGAGGCAATTACAAAGAAACCGATGTCGCACTTGAACGTTTCATACATAACTGGATGTATGTTCCGCATCATATTCAGCAAATGATGATGCTTGAGAATGATGATTCCTCATTTACGATGGATGATACCCTTTATCTGTGTGAGAAGCTGGGTATACCGCTCGTTTTTGACTACCATCATCACTTGGCCCATCATCAGAACATCCATTGGGAAGAGAACTGGGATCGTGTCGTTCAGTCATGGGAATATTCGCCCCTTCCGCTGAAAATGCATATTTCCAGTCCGAAAAGCGAGAAAGAATACCGGCATCATGCTGATTTTGTGGATCCTGAAATGTTCTTCCGATTCCTTCAGGGCATAAAGGGAAGCGTGGGGCAGGTCGATTGCATGATTGAAGCCAAGCGAAAGGATGGCGCGCTGTTTCAGCTGATGGAGGATATAAAGAAAAGAAACGATATAGAGATCATAAACGGAGCCTCTTTTTATTTAAAATAACCAGCCAAAAACCTCTTGCTGCAAGGGGTTTTTTCATTTGTCGAAAATTATCGGGCGAAAGACATTGACGTTTGAAATTTCATACAATTATAATAAAGATACTTACTAAACAAAAATATATAAAAAGTATAAAAACTAAGGAGGAATAAAAATGAAGAAAGTAGTGATGATTACCGGAGCCTCAAGAGGATTAGGAAAGGCCCTTACTCTTTACTTTGCAAAGGAAGGATTTAACCTAGCGATCTGTGCCAGAACAGAAGGTGAACTGCTCAGCGTAAAGGAGGAAGCAGAAGCATATGGTGCTGACGTTCTCGCGGTAACGGCGGATGCCTCCCAGGCGAGAGATGTGGAACGTTTCGTTGCGCTGACAGAAGACTACTTCGGACATATTGATGTGCTCATTAACAATGCCTCCATGCTCGGACCAAGCCCGATGCCTTATTTGCTGGATTATCCGGAAGAGGATTTTGCTGAAGTGCTCCGCGTCAATTCCATCGGACCGTTCCTGGTGACACGCAGAGTACTGCCGGCCATGCTGCAGCGGAACAAAGGAAGCATCATCAATGTAACGTCCGAGGCTGGAAACGTAGGATACGCAGGCTGGGGAGCATATGGAATTTCGAAGTTTGCACTTGAAGGGATGACTGAAACGTGGGCAGACGAAGTGGCAGAGACTGGTGTAAGGGTGAACATGGTGGACCCTGGTGAAATGGATACCGAAATGCATGCCCTTGCTGTACCGAATTGTGATTATGAACTGGCTGATCCGAATGATCTTGTTCATGTCTTCGGATACCTTGCTTCCGAAGAATCTTCTGAAGAGAACGGCAAACGGTTCAGTGCGCAGGAATTTACGGTGGAAGGGAGAGAAAGCTGATGAGTGCAGAAGCCATTTCCTTTTTCCTGCCCGAGGAGTTAAATGCCAGCATGCCTCCTGAACGGAGAGGATTGCGCAGAGATTATGTAAAAATGATGGTCATTGACAGAGTAAACGGCCATACTTCTCATACGCAGTTTTATCAGCTGGACCACTTTTTGAAAGCCGGAGATGTTCTTGTGCTGAACGCAAGCAGAACGATTCCTGCCGTATTGCAGGGACAGCTTGAGGATGGAACCGTGGTAGAAGTCAGGCTCGCTCACAGGAAAAGCGAGAGGATTTGGGAGGCATTGATCCTTTCCAATACCGTGAAAGCAGGGGACAAAATCATGTTTTCCCCACTCTTAACCGCTTCTATCTTTACAACGGAAACAGACAATCCATTTGCTGTACTTGAGTTTAATCTCTGCTGCTCGGAACTGTATGATCAAATCTATCAGATCGGACAGCCGGTACGTTATGAATATATTAAGACACCGTGGGAACTTGATTACTATCAGACTGTTTTTGCGACCTCTCCAGGCTCTGTTGAAATGCCGTCAGCCGGGCGGGCATTTAGCTGGGAACTGCTTTTCCGCCTTCAGAAAAAAGGAGTGAAAATTGCCTATATCCAGCTGCATACGGGCTTAAGTTATTTAATGGATGATAAATGGCATGTAGAGCCGCGCGAGAATATGGAGGAATACACGATACCTGAAGAAACTGCGCAGGCGGTTCAAAAGGCCAAGGAGAGCGGAAATAAAGTAATTGCTGTTGGAACGACGGTGGTCCGTGCCCTGGAGTCGGGTGCCGACCATGAAGGCCGCATCAGGGCGGCAAACGGATGGACGAATTTATATATTACCGCCGAAACCAAACTTCAAGTTGCAGACGGATTGATCACCGGACTTCATGAGCCTGAGGCCAGCCATCTTGATCTGCTGTCAGCCTTTGTTTCTCCAGAACTTTTAAAAGTTTCATACGAAGAGGCGATCACCCAAAAGTACTTTTGGCATGAGTTCGGTGACATGAACCTGATCCTATAAGGATGGAATACATGAAGGTCCATCATTACGGGATTGCAGTGAAAGACTTGGATGCGGCAGCGGAATTTTATATAAAGGCATTAAACATGAAGGAACTGTTTCGGACCCGCTGGATGGGGGAGAATCTCTTGTTCTTGGAGAGCGGAAGCATGAAGATCGAACTGATTGCACAAACGGGTACGATAGGTGAAGCAGCCCATGTTGCTTATCAAACGAACGATTTAGAATATTTGGCTGGCAGACTTCAGCAGGAAGGAATCGTTCCGTCAGAAGGACCGTATGTTTTGGAAAACGGCTGGCGTACTGTCTTTTATGAAGGGCCATCAGGTGAGATGATAGAGTTTGTGGAAGAACAATAGATGAAGGATGGCTGGAGGTCAAGGGACCTCTGGCTTTTTTAATGAGTGTTTCTTGACATTATAAACAATTACCAAGTAACACTTTTAAATAACTTTGTAAATTTTTTCAAAAGTGTTTTGTCATTCGCTGTTTTTGCTACAATAAAAGACAGTGGGCTAAAATACCCGAGGTGAAGCTCTTGATCCGATAAAGAAATCTTCGTAATTAGCGAAATACGCGCCAAACTGTATACCTGTCAGCCCGGAGCGGGACAGCAATAATTTACGTGACCGCAGAGATATACATACGGTACAATAAAAAGAGAAATGGGTGACTAGTTCACCTGACTAAGAAAGGTGTGAACATTATGGAGCAAAAAGCTAAAAAAGGGAATGAACTCTTCAGCTGGATCAAGTCCATCGTATTTGCTCTCGTCCTTGTTTATATTATCAAAACCTTTTTCTTCGCACCATACATGGTAGAAGGAGCATCCATGTCTCCAACCTTGCATAACCATGATAAATTATATGTAAATAAAATTATCTATTCGGTGTCTGAACCGAAAATAGGGGATATCGTGATTATCAAAGGCACGGACAAACGGTATGTTAAACGTGTAATTGGAGTGGAAGGTGACACTATCCAAGTTCACAGTGACAAGCTTTTGGTAAACGGCAAGCCAATAAAAGAACCCTATTTGTCTAAAAACAAAAAGCAGGCGCGAAGCCTCGGTGTTTATTTAACAGAAGACTTCGGGCCGATTAAAATTCCAAAAGGAAAAATCTTCGTAATGGGTGACAACCGATTGAACAGCATGGATTCAAGAAACGGCCTGGGCCTTATTAACATCAGCTCAGTTGAAGGCCGCTCCGAAGTGGTCATCTATCCGTTCAAAGACATCCGACAAACAAAGTAAGCCAAAAAACCTGACCACACTGGCCAGGTTTTTATTTTAGAGATGCTATTTAGAGGTGCCAGGCACCGGTTTTACACAAGTATGTAATTGGCGGTGCCAGGCACCAAGGAGGTTAAAGAAATGGAAGAGACAGTGAGATGCAAGTGGAGCCGTGACAGTGAACTTCTGACGGCATATCACGATGAAGAGTGGGGGAAACAGGTTAAAGAAGACACTAAATTATTTGAGTGTCTAGCTTTAGAGATGTTCCAAGCGGGCCTCAGCTGGAGGACGATCCTGCACAAACGTGAGAATTTCAGAGAAGCATTCTGTCAGTTTGATATCAAAAAAGTTATGAATTTCACTGAGGACGATATTGAACGGCTGTTAAGTAATGAAGGCATTGTCAGACACCGAAGAAAGATTGAAGCAACCATTGAGAATGCAAGAAGATGTGATGTGCTGATTAAAGAGCACGGGGGCCTTATTACTTTTTTTGAGCAGCTGCCAGCGGATCATCTGGAGAAGCAAAAGGCCATCAAGCAGACATTCAGACATATCGGACTGACAACTGCGGAAAGCTTTTTAATGGCAACGGGAATGATGCAGCCGCAGCATGAGGAAGGCTGCCATCTCCATTCACAGGCAATAAAGGAAAAGGCCAGATAACAGAACCACCTCCACTTACATACTGTAAGAGTGGAGGTGGCTCAATTGGCGTATGAAATTTTAATATCGGTTGGCCGCAGGAGACTTGCTTTAATGCAAAACGGAAGGACAATCAAGCGATATCCTATAGCAGTGGGTAAAATGCTGACCCCGACCCCAGTGGGTACGTATCGAATTATTAATAAACAGCCTAATCCAGGCGGTCCCTATGGAGCCATGTGGATGGGCCTCTCAGCGCCCCATTATGGGATTCATGGGACCAACAACCCGTCATCCATCGGAAAAAGGGTATCAAAAGGATGCATCAGAATGTTTAACAGAGATGTGCTCGAATTGTCCAGAATTCTTCCGGTTGGTACGAAAGTTTATATTGGGAGATGAAAAAAAGAGCCTAAGCGGCTCAAAATATATAATCAGCAACTGCTAGAACCCAAGTCAGGTAACTCATCAAAAGCTACAAGTTTAGGGCTTGTTTTAGGAAGTTCATCAAAGGCAGTAAGCTTAAAGGTTTTAGGAAGTTCATCAAAGGCAGTAAGCTTCACGATTGTTTTAGGAAGCTCATCAAATGCGCTGTTTTTAAAAATAGGGAAAGCTAAAGCCATCATAAATGTTAGGATCAAAAAACCAGTAATAACTCTTTTCATGAAAAATTCCTCCATTAAAATATCTTTTTTCTACTATTATTTGATATTCTATAGAACAAACTTGCCTTTTTATATTGGCTTTGATCAAAATATGAATCAGCAAGCAGTTCAGAATAAAGCGAAACATATTCCCACATATTTCTTTTTTCAAAATGAGGTATAGCTTCTTTACTAACAAATGTTTCAAACTCTGACCAGGTATATTCCGAACCTTCAACTCTATAATTTAATATTTGCAAATGGTAATAAAAATCACTAGTCGTATTATTACCCAAGTTATCAAAGCTTTTTTTTATCCACTGTCGGGCCTGTTCAAAATCCTGAAGTTCAAAAAATTCTTGAGCCAGCATATAACTGGTTCCAGCTATACGTTCAGGGTCCCCATCTTTCTCTTTAAAAAAAAGACTTTTTTTAAAAAATTCTACAGCTTTAAGATGTTCTTTTTTACAAGAAAAAACATAGCCGAGGTTATGATAAATAACACCTGAGGTGAAATTATCATGAAACGATCTAGAATATTTTAAAGCTTGATTAAGGTGATATTCTGCTTGATCGTAATTTTGAACTCTTCTGTAGCTAATAGCTAGCAATATTTGACAATCCGCACTTCTACTATAATTATATTCTTTATCAAAAATTCCTATCGCTTTAAAGGCATAAGAATTGACTGCGCTTATACGCATCAAGTAACCATAGGCAAGAGCGGTTAAATAGTATAATACTGCAACATCACTCTCGTTAATATTACTGTTTGTTGTATTGTAAATGTCTTCAGCTTTTTTGAAAAATTGTATTGAAAGTTTATGATTATTTTGATTAATATTAAGGCTGCCCGAAACAATATTAAAATAGAATATAAGTTCAGGCGTAAGTTGCTCTTTTAGATTATTAACTTTTAATAAAAGATTGCTGGCTGCATTTATGTTTGGGTTTGCCGTAACAATATAATACCTCGCCAAAAACAACTCATATCTCAAAATAAGCTCAGGCTCATTTACGATTTGCATTTTTTCCTGAACTTTCTCAAAAAAATCATCAGCTTCCTCAAACCGACGATTCACCATCATCATATTCCACTCATTGAGCAGTTCGAGGATCTCGTTGCTGTCGACTTCCTCGGGCGAAATACCTAAACGTTCACATAGGAGATTAATGACTTCCTCGCTGGACTTCGCATCCCCTTTCTCAATCTTACTCAAGTAGGAAACAGAACAGATTCCCTGAGCCAGTTCTTCCTGGGTTAGGCCTTTGGTTTTCCTATAATATCTTATTCTTTGACCGACCATAAAATCCCCCTTTCCGAACTTGGGAAAATTGTCATGCTAACCCCCTGCTCATCACGTACCAATACTACTACTTTTCCCAATACATACCTACAGAATAGTCTGTTAAGATAAATATAACAGAAAATAATCAGTTTTTGCTAGAATTACACAATTAAAATAATTTCAAAGACTTGTCCGGATGGTAAGAAAGTTATAACCGGCAATAAAGAAATGGAGGAGAACATAATGGCGAAAATGTATACATTATCAGCACAAGAATCGGACATCCAGGAGCTGCTATATGTCTCAAATGATCCAGGTTCAGCCGGAAAGCCTTCAGCCAGCGAACTTGATGACTCTACTCCATATACTGATGTGTTCATGGATAATAAAAAAAATTACTGGTTTGCCAAAGCCGAGGATACCAAAAACAAACGGCACACCATCTATATCTTTGACCATAAAAATGGCAGGCTCATCTCACATAAAGTCAACGGCCGACCGAATTTTTATGAGTTTGATGACAGTGTTGTCATCGCTTGTGAAGGTGATGGGTCTAAAGGCTCGCTTCTTATTTTCTCAAAGGAACAGCCGAAGCTTATAAAAGAATGGAAAGTGAACGGTTACCTGTGGGAAGTCGAGAAGAATCAAGGAGCCATTTATGTTTCCTGTTATATTGTAGAGGAAGATCAAGCGGTCCTCTACGTCATTAAAGACAATAAGAAAAAAAGGGTGAACCTGGGAAAGAATATGGCACCTACCGATATCCTTTGCATTAAGGATGAGGTTTACATTTCAGCGGCTCCCATTCTAAATGGCGATCCCAAGAAAATCATTGTCCTGAACAGTAAAGAGAAAGTGGTAAGAGAATATCCGCTAAGCATATCACCGAGAACACTCTATCATGTAGAGGATGAGATCATGGTGTATGAATTGGATCTTGCCACAGGGAAAACGGAAAAGATTGTATATGTAAATCTGAATACAGGTGAACAGTTCACACATGCGATTCCAAATTCGCAAGTGGTGGAATGTACGAGCCGCTCGCTTTCTCTCCTGCAGCAAGACAGCAAAACCTTGTTTACGTGGGACCATACGAATCGGAAAATCGTTGAAAGCCGAAAGATTTCTTAAATCAATACACATAATGTTCAATCCTGCGGTGGTGATACTGCAGGATTTTTTCTTATTCGGAAGAAGAGGTTATCTAATGAAAGAACGTCCTTTTGAAAGGAGGGAGATGCGTGAAAGAAAGAGAATGGATCCCTGGAATCAACCATATTGAATTCTGGGTGAACTCGATGGAAGAGTCTATGAAATTTTATGAAACGCTGTTTGCTTTGATCGGGTGGAAGGAGATTAGGAAAGGCATGTTCAGTTCTGGACATATCGAGATCTATTTAAAGGAGGCCGGTGTTCTGCGGACTGATTCTGCAGGGCCAAGGCACATTTGCTTTCAGGCAGTCTCACGCGATGTGGTTGATCGTGTCGGCAGCTATCTGCAGGAAACCGGTGCAGAGATGATCAGGGGCCCTGTTGAAGTACCCCGCTATTCAAAGGGATATTATACGGTAGACTTCAGAGATCCTGACGGATATGTGCTGGAAGTTGCACATACTCCACACATGAAGCTCTAATAAAGGAGAAATGATAAAGGATGGACGCAGTCTGGAATGGAGCGGCGGGAATTTGCAGAAACGATGAAAACAAAATTGTCATGGTGCTGCAGGGTCAGATGGGGGAAGAAAAGAGATGGGGCGTACCATCAGGGCAGGTTGAATCCGTGGAAACGTTTCAAGGATGCTGTGCCCGGGAATTTTGGGAGGAAACAGGTTATCGGTAAATGTGGGCAGCCCGACCAGCTGATCCATGAAATCTCCTGGATAACGGCAGAAGAAATTGGCCGGTTAATTCTCTCTTTTCCGGAAGACCATCCTGTTTTAGTTGAAATGGATGAACCGCTCTCTGTTTAGAAAAAATGTTAGGGGAGGAGAAAAATGAGCAGATATATTCGAAAGGGCACGGCGGCTGACTTTCAAAATATGAAAGAATTAGTAGGAAATCCGGATAATTTAATGGATGAATGGTCAAAAGAACAATGGGTCTCCGCGTTGGAACGTGAAGATGTCGGGGTGTTTGCTGCGGAGGAAGAGGGAGTTCTTCATGGTTATGCGGTTGTCCGGCTCAACAAGAAGGATCCCGTTTCCTTAACAGAAAAGCCCAGGGCTCTCATCACCCATTTATGTACCATGTCCGGGGAGGGCCAGTTGCGCCAAATGCTTGTGCAGCACTGTTTGGCCTGGGCGAGGAAAAAAGGAGCCAGAGATTTTGAGATGTAGCAGCGGTCAGGAAAGGGAGTGATCTTGTGAACCATCAATTTTTAGCGAAGTGGAAATGGTATGAAATAGAGTCAGCAGGACAAAAGGCACAATACCTCAAGAACATGGTTCACGAGCTGCCGGATAGTTCTCACTGGATCAACAATATAAAAGAAGAAACAAGCAATTATTTACGAATAGAGCACGACGGCAGCCCCGTCCTGAACGGCTGCCTTATCTATGAAAAAGAGGATCTGGGAGAAGATGAATATAACAATGATTTCTTCCATTTCTACGTAACAAAAAATTATTTTGTTACAGTAGGGCTGGATGTTACGAAGCTGATCCGGACAGAGAAAAAAGGCATGCTTGAACAGATGCATCAATGCGAAACAGCGGCAGAAGGCTTTTTTATCCTCCTTGGCGAAGTGCTGAACAACTATCTCGACGGAATCGATAAATTCGAGCACAGGCTGAAAACCCTTCAGCATGATATGAAGAAAAATAATAATCAAAACCTGCTGGAACGCATTTATGATCTGCGCCAGGAATTATTAATTTGGACAGACCTGACCATACCAGTTGACGAAATTAAGCTGGCAGCGGCAGAAGCATTTTTAGATGGCATTACAGAAACAAGAGAATACAGGAGGACGAGCGTCAGGATCGAACGTACACTGAATCTGATCAGCCATTACAAACAAGATATAGATACAATGATCAACCTTGAAGAAGTTCTTTCTTCACATCGAGGAAACGAAATTATGAAGACACTCACGGTTATGACCGTTATCTTCACTCCGGGTATGATGCTCGGCTCAATCTGGGGTATGAATTTCAAGAACATGCCCGAGCTCGATTGGAAAACGGGATATGCTTGGGCACTGGGTCTCATCGGTTTATCTATCATCAGTATCTACATATGGCTCAGGATGAAAGGGTGGACAGGAGACCTTTTAAAAAGCCGCAGAAAAAAACACCGGTTCAAATAAATACACACTTCCGTGAAAAAAAATATAAACATTTGCCGCAAAAATCCGATAGAAAAAAAGATTTGACTACTTTTGTCGAATCCTAAAACTATTGGGAAAAAATTTTAATTAAAAACCAACCAACTTACCATTAATAGCAGGATATTTCGTTCGAAATGTTATAGGGAGTATGTAGACGGGAGTTGTCAGCGGCGAATGAAGAAAATTTTTCAAACCATCATGTCCTTATGTTTATTATCTGGAATTCTGGCACCAACTGTACCGGTGCACGCCAGCACAAGTGAAGCACCGAAAGTAAAAAGCCAGAGTGCCATCCTGATTGATCAGAAAACCGGGAACGTTCTTTATAATAAAAAGGACAGCAAGAAGATGTATCCTGCAAGTATCACTAAAATTGTAACGGCAATCCTTGCCATCGAGTCCGGTAAAATGGATGAAATGGTAACCATCAGTAAAAACGCGACCCTGACAGACGGAACAAGGGTCTATTTATCTGAGGGAGAACAGCTTCCTTTAAAGAAGCTTGTTGAGGGAATGATCGTGAACTCGGGAAATGACGCAGCTGTAGCAATTGCGGAATATCTTGCAGGAGATGTGCCTTCATTTGCCGATAAAATGAATGAATTTGCGAAAAAGGCAGGAGCCACGCATACCCATTTTGTGACGCCGAACGGATTGTTTAATCCTGATCATTATACAACAGCAGAAGATATGGCCAAGATCACTCAAGTCGCCATGAAAAATAAAGAATTCCAAAGAATTGTGAGTATAAAAGATCTCCCTTGGCACGTAAAGGGCTGGAATACAACCCTTGTGAATCATCATCGTCTGCTCTGGGACTACCCGGGCACGACAGGGGTCAAAAACGGCTATGTCAGTCAGGCGAAACACACGCTTGTTACCTCGGTGTCCAGAAATGGAATGGATTTTATTGCGGTGGTCTTAAAAGCTCCGACGGCTAAGGCGTCTTACAGAGATACCATTTCACTTTTCGAATACGGGTTTAACCATTTTCAGAGGCAGAAACTTTCCAAAGGAACCATGATTGAGGATTCTGCCGGAAAAGAACATGCTTTGAAAAAGGACCTTGAATTTACACTCCCTATGGGGGAGAATTATACGAAGAATGTTTCTTCAAACGGGGAATTAACGGTGCAGGACAGCAAAGGAAATGAGCTGGCCGCAGTTCAGCTGTTTCATCCAAGCCCCAAAAAAGCAGCCAGCAAAATGGCTTCAAGCACGGCAGAAAAGGTAAAAGAAATAACGCCGCTGCAGTTAACCACAAGGACGGCAGTCTTCTTCTACAGCCTGTTTCTGCTGCTTGTCTCCTGCATGGTGATCGTCCGCATGAAAAAGAAAAAGAGAAAAGAACAGCGGATGAAAAGGCTGGCGAAGAACTATACGTTTATTAAATAACACCTTCTTGGAGGGTGTTTTCTTCTGAAATCATCATAAATTTGGCAAGTGAATCGAAAGAAATATAGTAGAAGTATAAATAAGGGTGCTGATAGGTGGGTTTTTATGGATATTAATACGAAAATCAGGATACTTGTAGTGACAGTGTTTATTTTAATGATGATGACCGCGATCATGTCGCTGACCAATTAAAAAAGTGTATTTAAACGTAAAGAGAGGATCTCCTCTCTTTTTTTATGCCGCAGTACTCACATAATTCCCTTTTAATATCCAAATAATGGGTATAACTGGATGAAGCTGCAGTGTTTTGTTATACTTGCACGAACGCTCAGGTCGCATAGTGGTTTAGTCCATTTGAGTAAAATAGGGAAGGAAAACGTGCCCTGCTGGTTGAACAATGTATTGTAGCTAATGATGACTATCATGAGAAATGGGGTATTACATTGTATATTGTCCATTCAACTTTTGCCGTCCCGGAACAAAAGGCGGGAGAAGTAATCAACATATATAAAAACAGATCGCGTCTAGTAGACAAAGCAAAAGGATTTAAGGATTTTCTGCTGCTTCAAAACGAAAAACGCCCAGGGGAAATTACGGTTCAGTTAACGTTTGAGACCAAAGAACATTATCTGGAATGGGTAAGAAGCACGCAGTTCAAAGAAATTCACGATATGGAGAAAAAATACCCTGATCAGGAGCTTGCAGCAATCGTTCCTACTGTCAGACAATATAAGGTGGTTGCCACATGACACAAGTCCCTGTAGATGATATTGTAAATAGTGTAGTGAAAAAGATGTATGAGGATTATCCCGAACTTCTTGACAAATACGGTGAAAAAGGGAAAAGAAAAGCCATTGAAGACAATCACCACCATATGAAGCATTTGGAGACCGCCTACGAGCTGGAAAATCCGGTTTTTTTCACGGATTATGCGAGCTGGCTTAATGGTATCCTCGAAAAGTTCGGCATGTCTGCTGACCTTTTAATTTATAATTTTGATGAAATTGATAAAATTTTAGGCGATATGAATCCCGATGACAGGATAACTGCTTACCGCACCTATCTTGATGAGGGAATAAAGGTCTTAAGAAAGAAGGCATAAGGGGGGATTCAAGTGCAACACCAGTTACCGCAGCAATTCGCTGAGTATCTTTTAGCAGGTGATCAGCAGAATGCGATCCAGCTTTTGCGTGTGACCGCTAAGGACACTGCGAGGTATCAGCTGTATTATGAACTGTTGACTCCTGCTATGCGCTATATCGGAGAATTATGGGAACGAAACGAAATTACTGTTGCTGAGGAACATCTGGCCACCGCCGTTTGTGATTTTGTGCTGGCGCAATACCATTACACTCCAGACCGGCAGAAGCTCTTAAACCAGCACGGCCATAATCATAAAGCTATGTTTTCCTGCCTTGAAGGAGAGCAGCATGCCCTTGGGCTTAAAATGGTATCCTCCCTGTTTGAGGAAGACGGATGGCACTCGAGGTATATGGGAGCGGATCTTCCATTGGAATATACAGTTCACACAGCAGAAAAATGGCTTCCGGATGTTATTGGCCTATCGGTTTCCATCGCATATAATCTGCCAAACTTAAAAAGGTATGTGGAAGCTCTGGAGAGTTTAAATTACGGCCCTACTGTCGTAATCGGCGGCCGCTTGGCAGAAAAGTATGACCTCAGGCCGTATTGTTCAGACAAGACCGTTATTATAAAGGATGTCGCTGAGCTTCAAAACTGGCTGGAAGTGTATAGTGCAGGAGAGAAGCAGAATGTCCGTTATTGATTATGTGTTACCCGTTCCATATATTAAAATCAACAATGACTTTGAAATTATAAATTACTCTAAGGAAGCGGAAAATATTTTTCAATTCAGCAGTAATTTATCTTCCATTGTAGATGAAGAAAATGTAGCCAAGCTGAAAAACTTTTTGAAGACATCTGATAACAGCAAGCCGGTGGAGATCAGTTTGAGAACGAAAACCCGCCCTCTCGAACTATTTGACCTTTACGTGTCGTGGGATCATTATCTCAACGGGCATGTAGTTTGCATAAAAAAGGATCAGAACAATAAATTTCTTGAAGACATGGTATTAAACCTTCAGAACCGACTTTCAAGCACGGACTTTGAGCTGTTTGAAAAAAAGGAAGAACTTGAAAAGGCGTTTATGGAGATTGACAAGCTCTCAGGCCCTTTTATTACATTGTCCGCTGAGGTTGCTTTAATCCCCATGTTCGGTGATATTACGCCCCGGAAAATAAATGCCATTAAAGAAAATACGCTGAAAAGCGCGTATAAGCATGACCTGGATACGATGCTGTTCGATTTTACCGGTGTAGGCTCTATTACACGTGAAGGGCTGCAGGAGATGGAAAGCTTGTTCACTGCCTTATCCTATATGGGCGGGATTGAAGCAGTCATCGTCGGAGTAAAGCCTGAACATGCGAAACAAATGAACGCGCTGAATGCAGATGAGGAATTTTCCTTTTTATCGACGCTGCAGGAGGCCATGAGAAAGTACCTATAAAAAGACACCAGAGAGCTTGGTGTCTTTTCGCTGTTTTACCGGAATTTCTGCCTTGGCACAAACGCCATTAAGACGGGTGCCAGGGCAGCGCCGGCAATGAGCCCGAATAAATGGCCGTAAATATTAATTCCTTCGGTGGTAAACGTGGTGATTAAGCTGAAGACCAGAACGACAAGCAATATCTGTTTGTTGCCTGCCCCTGCTAAATATTCTTTGCGTGCATACATCAAATAAAGATAGATGCCGAACAGCCCAAAAATAGCACCTGATGCTCCGATATGGGCAAAGTTAAGGGGAAGAATAAAATAGGTTGCGATATCTGCAATAATGCCGGCGCCAAAATATCCGATCAGAAATTTGCCTTTGCCAAGAATTCTCTCAAGGGCAGGCCCGAAAATAACGAGTGAAAATGAATTGAAGAGCACGTGCGTAAGGCTGACATGTGTAATGATCGGTGTGACGAGCCGCCAATATTCTCCCTGGGAGATGTAATAGTTAGAGCCGGCAAAATAATAGTAAAGAAAGTCCGCCTGCGGTCCAATATTAAGCAGGAGAAAAACGATCAAATGAAGAGCTGTCAGGATCGAAATGACAGGGTAAAGCCTGATAAAAGTCTTGAAATTTTCCTCCCTTACAAACAACCAGCATCACCACCTGTATGTAGTATATTTATCTTAGCACAACGGCAATACAAATAAGAAATACGAAAGCCGTAGAAAGGAAGCACTGATGATTATTGGCACAGGAATTGACATTGTGGAGATTGCAAGGATAGAAGAGGTCTGCCAGAAGCAAGTTCGTTTTCCCGATCGGATCCTCACTGAAAAAGAGCTTGAGGCGTACGGCGTTTTAAAGGGAAGACGGCAGGCTGAATTTCTTGCGGGGCGTTTTGCTGCCAAGGAAGCCTATGCAAAGGCAGTGGGAACGGGAATCGGGAAGCATCTGTCTTGGCAGGATATCGAGATTACGAAAAATGATAACGGGAAGCCTGTCATATTCGGCGGAACGGATAAGATCGCCCATCTCTCCATTTCACATTCCAAAGAATTTGCTGTGGCGCAAGTCGTGCTGGAAGCTGCTCCGGAATAAGCTTCGATTTTCAGAGCTCGTCATGCTAGTCTGCATATTGTCCCATTTGCCCACATATATTGTAATGCGGTCAGGAAGGACATCCTGTTTGCGTGGTTGAGAGCGTAAATACAGGGTGCCCTTCCTTTGTAAAATAAAGGGCAAAGGGGATAAGAACATGAAGAAGACACTGTCAATAACCTTGATGGCGTTTCTATTCATATTCGGATTGGCGGGCTGCGGAGCGAAAAGCCAGGAAGATGTAGTAACGTCGCTGGATAGGAAGATGGAGGAAATGACGGGATACAAAGCAGATGCCGTCATGACACTGAATACGGGCGAGAAACCAATTCAGTATCAGCTGGAAGTGTGGCATAAGAAACCAAACTTCTATCGTGTGAATCTAAAAAACGCCAAGAAGGATCAAAGCCAGATGATCCTAAGGAATAAAGAAGGTGTTTTTGTTTTAACGCCTGCTCTCAATAAAAGCTTCAGATTCCAAAGCGACTGGCCGGAAAATAACAGTCAGGTCTATTTGTTCGAGTCTCTGGCAGCAGACATACTGAATGATACGGACCGAGGATTTAAAGCGAAGGAGAATTCGTATGTTTTCCATACAAAAACCAACTATCAAAATAAAAACCTGTACCAGCAGGAGATAACGCTGAATAAAGATCTGGCTCCGAAATCAGTAAGAGTTATGGATAAGGATGCAAAGGAACTGGTGAAGCTGCAATTCTCCAATGTGAAGTTCGATGCTAAATTTGATAAGGGCGCTTTTGACATGGAGACCAACATGACAGGAGCACAGCTTGAACTGCCGGCGATGAGCCAGAAAAGTAACCAAAAGGCAATGGAAGTATTGTATCCGAAGTACAGCGGGCCTGGGAATATCGAATTGACCAATGAAAAGGAAGTTAGCGTGGATGACGGCAAACAAGTTGTTCTCAGTTTCTCGGATGAAAATAATAAAAAAACATTTACATTGATTGAAAGAAAAAATGAAGCCGTTCAGACAACTGCCGGAAAACCAGAAAGGCTGACCATGCCTGGCGGAGAACCCGTTGATCTGGGCTATACCGTTGGAGCGATGAATGATAAGTCGATTTCATGGACGTATAAGGGAGTGGATTTTTTCCTTGCATCCAATTCGCTTGATCAGGAGGAACTGATGGCCATTGCGCGTTCGGTTTCCGCTCAAGGCTCAAAATAATAAAGTTAAAAGGATTTGGCTGATTTCGCATTTTGTGAATCAGCCTTTTTTATTCTGCATTTGCCCTTACGGAAATGGGATGAATGTTGTAGAATAACGAATAGACGAATTTCTATAAGAAGAAGATATAGATAGATGGGACGGATAAGTTTGGATACTCGGGAGTTTTACAGAGACACTTGGGCAGAGGTTGATTTGTCCAGCATCGAAGAGAATATTCGCTCATTCCGCGGCCTGCTTCCAGACCGAACGGAAATTATGGCCGTAGTGAAAGCGGATGGATACGGACACGGAGCGCTGCCTGTCGCAAAAACGGCACTTGAAGCAGGGGCAGCCTATCTTGCAGTCGCATTATTGGATGAAGCACTGTCTCTTCGAAAACAAGGGATACAGGCACCAATTCTTGTACTGGGCCGGACCAGGCCGGAAGATGCGGCACTTGCAGCGGAAAACGATATTTCACTTACCGTTTTTCAAGCGGACTGGGTCGATGAGGCTTCAGTTCATCTTAAAGGAGAGAAGAGGGTCAGCCTCCACCTTAAAATTGACACAGGTATGGGACGGATTGGAACGAGAGAAGCAGAGGAAACCAAGAATCTTGCCTTGAAAATAGAGGAGGTTCCCCAATTTTGCCTGGAGGGCGTGTTTACCCACTTTGCAACGGCAGATGAACTGGAATCTGATCTGGTGGACAAACAATTTGAAAGGTTTGCGCGAAGTTTGGAATGGATCCGTGAAACGGGTGCAGCACCGCTCTTTATCCATTGCGGAAACAGTGCGGCCTCTCTAAGGTTCCCTGACAAAGTCTTTAATATTGCAAGAATCGGAATCTCGATGTACGGACTCGCTCCTTCAGAGGAAGTGAAGAGCGTACTTCCTATTCCGTTAAAAGAAGCCTTTTCCCTGCATACCCGGCTTGTTCATGTGAAAAAAGTTCAACGGGGAGATACGGTAAGCTATGGCGCCACCTATACCGCCAAGGAGGAAGAGTGGATCGGCACGCTTCCGATCGGCTATGCCGATGGCTGGATGAGACGCTATGCTGAAAAAGGTCACGCACTGGCCGGGGGCAGGAAAGTTCCGTTCGCAGGAAGGATCTGTATGGACCAATGCATGGTCCGCCTTCCCCATGAGATGAAGGTCGGTGATCTTGTTACGTTAATCGGCTGCCAGGGGGACGAAAAGATCTCTATTGATGATCTTGCCGCTCAAATCGGTACGATAAACTACGAAATTCCGTGTTTAATTACATCTCGTGTCCCCCGTGTTTACAAAAAGTAAGGTCGAATTTTAGAAAAAATGAATGTAATTTTAAATTTTTAGCAGAATATTAGCAGGACTATTAAAAATCTTGAAGAATATTTACTTTGAAATCGTTTTGCAAACCCTTATCTTAAGTGATAAGATTATATTTGGTTAAGAATGATCGTAGCAAATCGTAGATAAGCTTTGCTCTGGAGGTGTAGGTGTGTCCGAATTGGCTAACACAAAGAGGATCGTAATTAGTCTTCCTCAACAGATTATCAATGAGGTAGACCGGATGATTAAGAATGAGAATTTGGACCGCAGCGAATTTATACATCAGGCGACTAAGATGTATATCCGCGAGAAGAAGAAACGTCACATTCGTGAATCTATGAGACAGGGTTATATGGAAATGGCAAAAATCAATTTGAACATTGCATCAGAAGCCTTTCTTTTAGAGGAGGAAGCTGAAATTACCTTAGACCGCTTAGTTAGCGGGGTGTAGCCCTTTGATCGTAAAACGCGGAGACGTTTACTTTGCAGACCTTTCCCCTGTTGTTGGATCGGAACAAGGGGGAATCAGACCGGTTTTGATTATTCAAAATGATATCGGTAACCGATTTAGTCCTACTGTTATTGTCGCAGCCATAACCGCTCAAATCCAAAAGGCAAAACTGCCGACGCATGTTGAGATCAATGCGAAGAAGTATGGATTCGAACGGGATTCTGTTATCTTGCTGGAGCAAATACGTACGATTGATAAACAAAGGCTGACCGACAAAATCACGCATCTTGATGATGAGATGATGCGTCGCGTTGATGAAGCGTTGCAAATCAGTCTCGGTCTTATAGACTTTTAAACAAACTGCCGTTTCTCCCTGGGAATTGGCAGTTTTTTTAATTGGAAACTATTTACTAATGTAAATAAGCACAGCTTTTGGGAATTGCCGGCGAACTATATAGCAAAAGATTGCAAGAATGAGTGAGAAATGGAATAATAAATATAGTGTACCGATCGTAAGGGGGTATAGAATGAACGCGGCCATCATCGATATTATCTTAAGTAAACGCAACGAAATAGATGAGCTTTGGTCCAGGGAGCTTAATGCTTTCAAAAGTGAGACAAGCGTTATGACACCCCACATGTACAATCAGCTGAACAAGGAATTTTTATCATTGCTGATTCACCATATCAGCCAGGGTGATATTTCAGCTGATGGGACATTGGAACGTTTTTTCGATAAAGTATTGCGGACGAACATGCCGCTTGAATATTTAACACAAGGTCTTCAGACGTTTCGAAGGATTGTTTTGGAGATTATTATTGAGGAAGATATTCAAAAGGATACAGCAATAGATATCTACAGGGAAGTAGACCGCTGGATGGATCCTATTTTAAATTCAGTAGTTCAAAATTCTTCTCAGATTTGGGAACGTACCGTTTCTATTCAAAAGTCAGCGTTGCTTGAATTATCAGCACCGCTTATTCCGGTATTTCAGCATATTAGTGTTATGCCGCTGATTGGAACCATCGATACAGAACGCGCAAAGCTGATTATGGAGAACCTGCTCGAGGGAGTGATTCAATACCGTTCTCAAGTCGTTCTTATTGATATTACAGGTGTTCCCGTTGTCGATACAATGGTTGCTCACCATATAATCCAGGCTGCTGATGCAGTCAGGCTGCTTGGCTCCACTTGTATTCTGGTCGGAATCAGGCCGGAAATCGCCCAGACCATTGTTAGTCTTGGCATTGATTTAAGCCTTTTTCCTACAAAAAGCACACTGCAAAAAGGGATGGAAAGAGCTCTGGAAATTACAAACCAACAAATCGTTAAGGATAAATAGGGAGTGGGAAAAATGAGGATTCCTATTTTGAAACTGCATGAGTATCTTCTTATTACGATTCAAGTAGAGCTCGACGATCAGACAGCTCTGCAGTTTCAAGAAGATCTGCTTAATAAGATTCATGACACCGGCGCCAAAGGTGTGGTAATTGACCTGACATCCGTAGATATGATCGACTCCTTCATCGCCAAAGTATTAGGTGATGTCGTCCGTATGTCAAAACTGATGGGAGCACAAGTTGTTTTGACTGGTATTCAGCCTGCAGTTGCAATTACACTGATTGATTTAGGGATTTCAATGAGAGAGGTTCCGACGGCGCTTGATCTTGAACAAGGGCTTGATAAATTGCGACTGGAACTGGAGGGATGAGTATGGACATCCAATCCTGTGTAGAAGTTTGCAATGAATGGGATATCGTCAGTGCCCGGCAGTTAGGCAGAAACATGGCAAAAGAACTGGGGTTCGGCAATGTGGATCAGGCGCGGATTACAACCGCCATTTCTGAGTTGGCACGTAACATCTACTTGTATGCCGGCAGCGGAAAAATTTGTCTGGAGCCGGTTGAACAAATGGGCAGGAAAGGACTCCGGATCATCGCCGTTGATAACGGTCCTGGGATTCGGGATATCCGAAAGGTTATGCAAGATGGATACACGACTTCTGGAGGACTAGGGGCGGGGCTGCCTGGAGTCAAGCGTTTAATGGACGAGTTTTCCATTGATTCAACGCTGGACAGCGGGACAGAGATCCTTGCTACGAAGTGGCTTCGTTAGGAGGTGTTCAATGAACGAAAGAGAAATGATTATAGATCGATATAAAGACTTGCTGACTACCTATCTTAAAGGCAAAAGCGAGACCGCCCTATATAAAGGGCAGCAATTCAGCAGGAAGCTGATTGAGCAGCAGATCTCTCCCGAAGATGTGATCAGCCATCACGTTAACGTGCTGAATGAGCTTTTTCCCGACATGACGGATGGAATGAAGGACTCTTTTGATTTTCTTCTGGAAGTCATGATCGGGTATGGGTTTGCTTACCGTGAGCATCAGAGCTTAAGGACACGGCAGCGCCAGCTTGAAACTGAAATTGAAGTCGCTGCGAGCATGCAGCAGACACTTCTGATCAGTGATGTGCCAGAGGTGGATTCTCTGGATATTGGAGTGATCAGTGTTCCGGCCAAGAAGATGAACGGAGATTACTTTAATTTTGTAAAAGACGATAAATCAATCAGCGTAGCAGTTGCTGATATCATCGGCAAGGGCATACCGGCTGCGCTATGTATGTCCATGATTAAATATGCCATGGACAGCTTGCCTGAACAGCGTATGCAGCCTAATCTCCTGCTTGAAAATTTAAATAGAGTCGTTGAACAGAATGTGCATCCGAACATGTTTATTACTATGCTTTATGGGCTGTATGACACAGATGTCCATAAGTTTTATTTTGCCGGTGCAGGACATGAGCCCGGTTTTTTTTATAAAGCGGAAAGCGACGAGTTTGAAGACATGTTTGCCAAGGGTCTCGTTTTGGGTGTTTCCCGAACAACCAAATATATGGAATATGAAAAACAGCTCGATCCGGGTGATATGATTATTCTTCTTTCCGATGGCGTGACCGAGTGCCGGACTAGCAAAGGGTTCATCGAAAGAGATGAGATTGTTTCTCTGATCCGTGAGAATATGCATAAACCGGCTCAGGAAATTGTCGATTGTGTGTTTACAGAGCTTGAGAGACTTCAGGAATTTGAACTAAGAGATGACTTTACACTTATTATTCTAAAAAGAATGGTTTAACCGTTTTTGAAAAAGGGTAAATCATTTTATGGGTTTATGATAATATCCTGGGGGGAAAAAAATGAATCTGCAAATTAAACATGAAGAAACTAATGGAGTTCACTATTTAATATTAGCTGGAGAAGTAGACGCATACACTGCACCAAAACTTAAGGAAGTGCTGGTTCCTCTTACAGAGGAGAAAAATGTACAAATCATGATTGATCTTCAGCACATTGATTATATGGACAGTACAGGCCTTGGAATTTTTGTCGGAGCTTTGAAGTCAACCAAGAAGAATGACAGTTCGCTGAAGCTTCGCGGAATGACCGAAAGAGTTAAACGATTGTTTGAAATTACCGGCCTGACTGAGGTAATGGATATAGACAATGAGGTAAAGGGGGAGGCCAGATGAATAAAGCCTCTGATTTTATCGAAATGACAGTACCTGCCAAACCCGACTATGTCGGTGTGGTGCGTCTGACGATATCTGGTATCGCCAACCGGATGGGTTTTGTTTTTGACGAAATTGAAGATATCAAAATTGCCGTTTCGGAAGCCTGTACGAATGCAGTTAATCATGCATACACAGAAACGGAAAAAGGACAAATCCGGATTGGCTGTGGCGTATATGAAGACCGGCTCGAAATTATGGTTGTAGACCATGGCAAGAGCTTTGATTATGATGATATGAACGAATCACTCGGACCTGTAGAAGGGAAATCCGTGGAACAATTGAATGAAGGAGGTCTGGGCCTCTTCCTAATTGAATCATTGATGGATAAAGTGGAAATTAGCGGTGAAGCGGGTGTGATCGTAATGATGACGAAGTATCTTCACAGAGATGAGGTGGAGGAAAATGTCGACAGGACCTCACCAGCACCTACGCAATAAGGAAGAAGTATATAAGTGGATCGATGAGCTTCAGAATGATCCGCAAAATGAAATTCTTCAAACCAAGCTTGTACATCAATACCAAGATCTTGTCCATTCACTCGCCCGAAAGTTTTCGAAGGGCAAAAGCATTCATGATGATTTAGTGCAGGTAGGGATGATTGGACTGCTGGCTGCACTCCGCAGGTATGATCCTGAATTCGGCCGTTCATTCGAATCGTTTGCGGTTCCTACCATCATTGGTGAAATTAAACGCTTTATCCGGGATAAGACCTGGAGTGTCCATGTGCCGAGACGGATTAAGGAACTTGGGCCGCGTATAAAAAAAGCCGTAGAAGAACTGACGAACCAGCTTCAGCGTTCTCCGAAAATCCAGGAAATTGCCGATTTCTTGGAGGTCACGGAGGAAGAAGTACTGGAGACGATGGAGATGGGCAAAAGTTATCAAGCTCTTTCTGTCGACAGTTCAATTGAAGCAGATCAAGAAGGAAGCACAGTAACATTGCTGGACCTTGTCGGATCTCAGGATGCCGGCTTTGACCAGATCGATAAAAGAATGCTGCTGCAGAAGGCGTTCTCTGTTCTTTCTGAAAGAGAACAAGAAATTTTGAAATGTACGTATTTTGAGAATCTAAGCCAGAAAGAAACAGGAGAACGGCTCGAAATTTCTCAAATGCATGTTTCTCGCTTGCAAAGGAGAGCACTTGAAAAACTTCGGGAAGCAATTCGCGTTGAACCATCGGAGGCTTTAAAATGATCCAGGACTATTCCTATGACAAAATAGCTGTCTCTTCCTTTCAAAAGCCTAAGAATGGTAATGACCTATGCGGAGATAGTTTTTATGTCACGGAAACCCGTGATTATTTTATTTGTGCAGTAGCAGATGGGCTAGGAAGCGGGAGTATGGCAAGAACTGCTTCTCAGGCAGCTGTTAATGCAGTTGAGCAGAATCATCAATTAGATGTTGAGGAACTCATGAGGGTGTGTAATGAGGAGCTGAAAGGGACTCGCGGAGCGGTTCTTTCCATCTTTAAGATTTATTTCCGGCAGGAGGCAGTGATTTATGCTGGTGTTGGAAACATCCGCTTTATGATGGCCGGAAAAGACCGTAAGTTAATTTATCCCCTTCCGACTGTGGGATTTCTCTCTGGAAAACCCCAAAAATTTCGGATTCAGCAATTTCCTTTTGATAATCAGACTGCTTTTATTATTTATTCTGACGGAATGGAAATTCATACGCAAAGCCGCAGTATCTTGACAAATATGGTTTCGCCAAAGGAGTCTGCGGCTTACCTTGGAAACCTTTCTCAAAAATTAATTGATGATGCTACCTGTCTCGTAGGAAAAGTGTCGCATGCATAATATAAGCCGGGCCGATTGAGCCCCGGCTTTTTTTTGTGGTAATTATGAATGATCACCATATACTAATTGAAAAGGGGTGATGCGTTTTGAATCCTGGTTTTTGGATTTGGATTACCCTGGGTTTTATTGCTTTTTACTATATTGTACGTTACGTCAGCCTTGCCAAAAGGACAGAAATTATTTTGGAAAGCCCGTCTGTTACTAAACATTATGCTTCCATTCACGGTTCCCGCATCAAGGAGGAGGAGGAGTGGCGGTATTGAGCATCCGAACGTGGATGCTTTTTTTATTGCGCCGGCTCATGTTTTCTTAAAAGGTGGGGAAAGTGTTAAACTAGAAGAGTATATGATGTCATTTTTACAGTAACGAAAGGGGTACTTCTATTGGAAGGAACAATCGAAAAAACGGATAATGGCTATTTGGACATTGCCAAAGAATTGGGTGTTAAACAAAAACAAGTAGTAAACGTTATCGATTTATTAAAAGACGGCAACACGGTCCCCTTTATCGCAAGGTACCGGAAAGAGCTGACAGGCGGACTGGATGAAGTTCAAATCAAAGAAATCATGGATAGATGGCATTATTCCGAAAACCTTAAAGAGCGTAAAGAGGAAGTTCTCAGGCTGATCGGGGAACAGGGGAAACTGACGGATGAGCTGGCTGCTGCCATTTCAAAGGCTAAAAAATTGCAAGTGATAGAAGATTTATACCGTCCCTACAAGCAAAAGCGAAGAACCAGGGCGACTGCAGCCAAGGAAAAAGGGCTTGAACCGTTCGCGGACTGGATGATGAGCCAGCCTGCACAAGGGGATGTCCTGCAAAAAGCTGCGGAATTTCTTTCTGAGGAAAAAGAAGTACATACAGTGGAAGACGCTGTTGCGGGCGCTCAAGACATCATTGCCGAACAGCTGTCAGATGATGCTTCCATCAGAACGTGGATCAGAGACCTGACGTTTAAAGAAGGAAAGCTGCAAACGTCATTGAAGAAAAATGGAGAGGACGAGAAAAAGGTATATGAAATGTACTATGAGTACACTGAGCCTGTTCAGAAAATCGTTCCTCACCGTATTCTTGCTGTAAACCGGGGTGAAAAGGAAGACGTTCTAAAAGTGGATATTGAGGCTCCTTCGGAGAAAATCATTGAAAGACTCAATCGCACTGTAATTAAAAATTCCTCTTCACCGGTGGTATCATTCCTAAAAGAGACCATTGAAGACAGCTATAGAAGGCTGATTGCTTCTTCTATTGAACGCGATATCCGGAATGAACTAACGGATAAGGGTGAAGAGCAGGCAATCCACATTTTCTCTGAGAACTTAAGGAACCTTCTTCTTCAGTCTCCATTAAAGGGAAGAATGGTACTCGGTGTGGATCCTGCTTACCGGACAGGCTGCAAACTTGGTGTGGTGGACGAGACCGGAAAGATGCTCCATATCCAGACGATTTATCCTACACCGCCGAGGTCGGAAGTGCAAAAATCCGAATCAGTGGTCAAAGAACTGATCGCAAAGTATGGCATACATGTCATTGCCATCGGAAACGGAACAGCCTCAAGAGAAACGGAACAGTTCATTGTCAATACGATTAAAAGCATTGAGGAATCTGTTTCTTATATCATCGTAAACGAGGCGGGCGCCAGTGTTTATTCAGCTTCTGCTATCGCAAGGGAAGAGTTTCCAGAACTGCAGGTCGAGGAACGCAGTGCGATATCCATCGCTCGGAGACTGCAGGATCCGCTCGCTGAACTGGTGAAAATTGATCCAAAGTCTGTCGGTGTGGGACAGTATCAGCATGATGTCTCGCAAAAACGTCTGAACGAATCTTTAACCTTTGTCGTGGAAACAGCCGTGAACCAAGTGGGTGTTAATGTGAATACCGCTTCCTCGTCCCTTCTTCAATATGTAGCAGGCTTGTCCAAGACCGTGGCACAGAACATTGTAAAGGTAAGAGAGGAAAAGGGGAAATTCGTGAAGCGGGAAGAATTGAAAAAAATTCCGAGGCTCGGTGCGAAAACCTATGAGCAATGTATCGGCTTCTTACGGATTCCTGACGGGAAAAACCCGCTTGACCAAACAGCCATTCACCCGGAGAGCTATAAAGAAACACTCCAGCTTTTGAAGGAAATAGGCAGTGAACTTCAGGAGATTGGCTCAGAAGATTTAAAATCCAAGCTGAAAACCATTGATATAAAATCAATGGCAGCCAAATTAACGATTGGGGAACCGACTCTTCAGGATATCATTGACGGCTTATTGCGGCCTAACCGGGATGTCCGGGAGGAATTATCAAAGCCGCTGCTGAAAACGGATGTGCTAAAGCTTGAAGATCTGGAAAAAGGGATGGAGCTTGAAGGAACCGTCCGGAACGTTGTTGATTTTGGGGCTTTTGTAGATATTGGTGTGAAACAGGATGGCCTTGTTCATATTTCTAAACTGGCCAAACGCTTTGTGAAGCACCCGATGGATGTCGTGAGTGTCGGCCAGGTTGTCACCGTATGGGTAGACAGTGTCGATCTGGCGAAAGGGAGAGTGGCGTTAACTATGCTGCCGCCAGATGCCCAGTAATCCTCGCTGAATTTATGGCAGAGTGTTGCTTTCAGTCGTGCAGTTCTTTTGATTATAAAAAAACCAGCATTGATTTAAAAGACGGATCTGATAACGGTCTTTTTGATAGTAGGCTTTTCTAAGTTGCTTCTTAAACCATGTAGGCATAGACAAAACCTCCACTTATTCAAGCGTGATTTAGTCTATGTCTCATGGCTTGTTGATGTGACCAACTTTTTGTTTTAGAAGGAGAAAGGAAAAGAAATGGAACAAAAGGAACTACAACATCTTGTTGAACATCTTTCACAGGATTATTTCCAAAAGCGCTTTCGGCATACCGCCCGCTTTAATGCCCGGTTGAGAACTACTGGAGGGCGATATTTGCTGAGGTCCCATGATATAGAGATCAATCCGAGGCAGCTGACTGAGTTCGGCTATGAAGCGCTCGTAGGCATCATTAAACATGAATTGTGCCATTACCATCTCCACATAGAAGGCAGGGGCTATAAACATCGGGACCCGGAATTTAAGCAGCTTCTGAAGAAGGTTGGCGGGCTGCGCTATTGCGAAGCATTGCCTGGAGCCAGGACAACACAGCCGTATAAATATCTTTATATATGTTCAAACTGCAAGCAGCAATATAAGCGTAAGCGCAGGGTCAATACGGCTAAATATGTATGCGGAAAATGCAGAGGGAAATTGATTTTAACTTAAAGCTAAAAAAGTGTTGACTAGAAAGTCTGATCTGTGTTAGATTAATAAAGTCGCTGAAAGGCATCTTGTCCTTACATAGACAAAATAAATTTCAAAAAACATATTGACTTTTGAGGCTGAACAAAGTATGATATTAAATGTCTCAAAAACACATTCCACAGTAGCTCAGTGGTAGAGCTATCGGCTGTTAACCGATCGGTCGTAGGTTCGAGTCCTACCTGTGGAGCCAATTACAGAGAAGTACCCAAGTGGCTCAAGGGGCGCCCCTGCTAAGGGTGTAGGTCGCTAACGCGGCGCGAGGGTTCGAATCCCTTCTTCTCTGCCAGTTGTGGCCCGTTGGTCAAGCGGTTAAGACACCGCCCTTTCACGGCGGTAACACGGGTTCGAATCCCGTACGGGTCACCAAACGATTTTCTTACAAACATAAATATGGACTCGTGGTGTAGTGGTTAACATGCCTGCCTGTCACGCAGGAGATCGCCGGTTCGACCCCGGTCGGGTCCGCCATTTTTTCTCAAACAACATACATCAACATGAAATTATTGGGCTATAGCCAAGTGGTAAGGCAACGGACTTTGACTCCGTCACTCGTAGGTTCGAATCCTGCTAGCCCAGCCATCTTTCATGAGCCATTAGCTCAGTCGGTAGAGCATCTGACTTTTAATCAGAGGGTCGAAGGTTCGAGTCCTTCATGGCTCACCATCTTAATAATAGCAGCACAAACACACATGCGGGTGTGGCGGAATTGGCAGACGCGCTAGACTTAGGATCTAGTGTCTTATGACGTGGGGGTTCGAGTCCCTTCACCCGCACCATTTTTTTAAAACTTTAATTGCTTTGCGGTCGTGGCGGAATGGCAGACGCGCTAGCTTGAGGGGCTAGTGGGGGCAACCCCGTGGAGGTTCGAGTCCTCTCGACCGCACCAAAGCTTCTCATATAACATTTAAATAAAGAAATAAAATATGCGCCCTTAGCTCAGCTGGATAGAGTGTTTGACTACGAATCAAAAGGTCGGGAGTTCGAATCTCTCAGGGCGCGCCATAACGGGAAGTGGCTCAGCTTGGTAGAGCACCTGGTTTGGGACCAGGGGGTCGCAGGTTCAAATCCTGTCTTCCCGACCATCTTTTTCGCGGGTGTAGTTTAGTGGTAAAACAAGAGCCTTCCAAGCTCTGGTCGTGAGTTCGATTCTCATCACCCGCTCCATTTAATTTTTGGGCCTATAGCTCAGCTGGTTAGAGCGCACGCCTGATAAGCGTGAGGTCGATGGTTCGAGTCCATTTAGGCCCACCATTTTTTAAGGGCAATGCACTTGACATCCGCTCTTCTAATGGATATAATAGTTAAGCTACACTAACAAGTAGCAAATGTTCTTTGAAAACCAAACAAAAGCCAGGTAAGTCAGGGATTTTACAATCCCATCAATTTCTTATTTTTAAACATTAAGAGCTATATCAAACACTTTATTGGAGAGTTTGATCCTGGCTCAGGATGAACGCTGGCGGCGTGCCTAATACATGCAAGTCGAGCGAACCAAAGAGAGCTTGCTCTCTGAGGTTAGCGGCGGACGGGTGAGTAACACGTGGGTAACCTGCCTGTAAGACGGGGATAACTTCGGGAAACCGAAGCTAATACCGGATGATAAAGAGAAACGCCTGTTTCTCTTTTGAAAGTCGGCCTTGTGCTGACGCTTACAGATGGGCCCGCGGCGCATTAGCTAGTTGGTGAGGTAACGGCTCACCAAGGCGACGATGCGTAGCCGACCTGAGAGGGTGATCGGCCACACTGGGACTGAGACACGGCCCAGACTCCTACGGGAGGCAGCAGTAGGGAATCTTCGGCAATGGACGAAAGTCTGACCGAGCAACGCCGCGTGAGCGATGAAGGCCTTCGGGTCGTAAAGCTCTGTTGTCAGAGAAGAACAAGTACCGGAGTAACTGCCGGTACCTTGACGGTACCTGACCAGAAAGCCACGGCTAACTACGTGCCAGCAGCCGCGGTAATACGTAGGTGGCAAGCGTTATCCGGAATTATTGGGCGTAAAGCGCGCGCAGGCGGTTCTTTAAGTCTGATGTGAAAGCCCACGGCTCAACCGTGGAGGGTCATTGGAAACTGGGGAACTTGAGTGCAGGAGAGAAAAGTGGAATTCCACGTGTAGCGGTGAAATGCGTAGAGATGTGGAGGAACACCAGTGGCGAAG
Source organism: Fictibacillus marinisediminis (assembly GCF_023149135.1). Taxonomy (NCBI): domain Bacteria; kingdom Bacillati; phylum Bacillota; class Bacilli; order Caryophanales; family Fictibacillaceae; genus Fictibacillus; species Fictibacillus marinisediminis. Next base: position 234,630 of record NZ_JAIWJX010000002.1, read on the forward strand.
GCGGCTTTTTGGCCTGTAACTGACGCTGAGGCGCGAAAGCGTGGGGAGCAAACAGGATTAGATACCCTGGTAGTCCACGCCGTAAACGATGAGTGCTAGGTGTTGGGGGGTTCCACCCTCAGTGCTGACGTTAACACATTAAGCACTCCGCCTGGGGAGTACGACCGCAAGGTTGAAACTCAAAGGAATTGACGGGGGCCCGCACAAGCAGTGGAGCATGTGGTTTAATTCGAAGCAACGCGAAGAACCTTACCAGGTCTTGACATCCTCTGACCATCCTAGAGATAGGACTTTCCCCTTCGGGGGACAGAGTGACAGGTGGTGCATGGTTGTCGTCAGCTCGTGTCGTGAGATGTTGGGTTAAGTCCCGCAACGAGCGCAACCCTTGACCTTAGTTGCCAGCATTCAGTTGGGCACTCTAAGGTGACTGCCGGTGACAAACCGGAGGAAGGTGGGGATGACGTCAAATCATCATGCCCCTTATGACCTGGGCTACACACGTGCTACAATGGGTGGTACAAAGGGTTGCAAAGCCGCGAGGCCGAGCCAATCCCAAAAAGCCACTCTCAGTTCGGATTGTAGGCTGCAACTCGCCTACATGAAGCCGGAATTGCTAGTAATCGCGGATCAGCATGCCGCGGTGAATACGTTCCCGGGCCTTGTACACACCGCCCGTCACACCACGAGAGTTTGTAACACCCGAAGTCGGTGGGGTAACCTTTTAGGAGCCAGCCGCCGAAGGTGGGACAGATGATTGGGGTGAAGTCGTAACAAGGTAGCCGTATCGGAAGGTGCGGCTGGATCACCTCCTTTCTATGGAGACATGAGTGCACTTTGATGCCTCATGAACTTACCTGAGCTTTTGTTTGGTTTTGAAAGAACATCGTTTCTTTCAAACAATAGAGGTTATGTGACGCATTTTTTTGCGCGCACGGACCATGTTCCTTGAAAACTAGATAACGAAACATCCAAACAAAGCCAACTAATTCATTAGTTGTGCGCTGATTATGCAAGACCCATGATCTAACGATCATGTGAAACGATTCAGCTGAAAAGCTGATTCGGTTAAAGGTTAAGCTAGAAAGGGCGCACGGTGGATGCCTTGGCACTAGGAGCCGAAGAAGGACGGGACGAACACCGATATGCCTCGGGGAGCTGTAAGTAAGCATTGATCCGGGGATTTCCGAATGGGGGAACCCACCATCCGTAATGGGATGGTATCCATATCTGAATACATAGGATATGAGAAGGCAGACCCGGGGAACTGAAACATCTAAGTACCCGGAGGAAGAGAAAGCAAATGCGATTTCCTGAGTAGCGGCGAGCGAAACGGAATCAGCCCAAACCAGAGGGCTTGCCCTCTGGGGTTGTAGGACACTCAACATGGAGTTACAAAGGAACGGGGTAGATGAAGCGGTCTGGAAAGGCCAGCCAAAGAAGGTAACAGCCCTGTAGTTGAAACTTCGTTCCCTCCTGAGTGGATCCTGAGTACGGCGGGACACGTGAAACCCCGTCGGAATCCGGGAGGACCATCTCCCAAGGCTAAATACTCCCTAGTGACCGATAGTGAACCAGTACCGTGAGGGAAAGGTGAAAAGCACCCCGGAAGGGGAGTGAAAGAGATCCTGAAACCGTGTGCCTACAAGTAGTTGGAGCCCATTAACGGGTGACAGCGTGCCTTTTGTAGAATGAACCGGCGAGTTACGATAACGTGCAAGGTTAAGCTGATAAGGCGGAGCCGCAGCGAAAGCGAGTCTGAATAGGGCGCCATAGTACGTTGTCGTAGACCCGAAACCGTGTGATCTACCCATGTCCAGGGTGAAGTTCAGGTAACACTGAATGGAGGCCCGAACCCACGCACGTTGAAAAGTGCGGGGATGAGGTGTGGGTAGGGGTGAAATGCCAATCGAACACGGAGATAGCTGGTTCTCCCCGAAATAGCTTTAGGGCTAGCCTCGCGGCTAGAGTCCTGGAGGTAGAGCACTGATTGGACTAGGGGCCCCCACAGGGTTACCGAATTCAGTCAAACTCCGAATGCCAGAGACTTATCCGCGGGAGTCAGACTGCGAGTGATAAGATCCGTAGTCAAGAGGGAAACAGCCCAGACCATCAGCTAAGGTCCCAAAGTATACGTTAAGTGGGAAAGGATGTGGAGTTGCCCAGACAACCAGGATGTTGGCTTAGAAGCAGCCACCATTTAAAGAGTGCGTAATAGCTCACTGGTCGAGTGACTCTGCGCCGAAAATGTACCGGGGCTAAACGTATCACCGAAGCTATGGATTGTACCGTAAGGTACAGTGGTAGGGGAGCGTTCGAAGTGCAGTGAAGTCAGACCGGAAGGACTGGTGGAGCGCTTTGAAGTGAGAATGCCGGTATGAGTAGCGAAAGACAAGTGAGAATCTTGTCCATCGAAAGCCTAAGGTTTCCTGAGGAAGGCTCGTCCGCTCAGGGTTAGTCGGGACCTAAGCCGAGGCCGAAAGGCGTAGGCGATGGCCAACAGGTTGAAATTCCTGTACCACCTCCTTTCCGTTTGAACGACGGGGGGACGCAGGAAGGTAGGGAGAGCGCGCGATTGGAAATGCGCGTCTAAGCAGTTAGGCTGATTGTGAGGCAAATCCCGCAATCGTGAAGGCTGAGCTGTGACGGCGAGGGAAATTACAGTACCGAAGTCCCTGATCCTACACTGCCAAGAAAAGCCTCTAGTGAGGAAAGAGGTGCCCGTACCGCAAACCGACACAGGTAGGCGAGGAGAGAATCCTAAGATGATCGGGAGAACTCTCGTTAAGGAACTCGGCAAAATGACCCCGTAACTTCGGGAGAAGGGGTGCTCTGATAGGGTTAACGCCCGAGAGAGCCGCAGTGAATAGATCCAAGCGACTGTTTAGCAAAAACACAGGTCTCTGCGAAGCCGCAAGGCGAAGTATAGGGGCTGACACCTGCCCGGTGCTGGAAGGTTAAGAGGAGGGGTTATCCCTTACGGGAGAAGCTCTGAATTGAAGCCCCAGTAAACGGCGGCCGTAACTATAACGGTCCTAAGGTAGCGAAATTCCTTGTCGGGTAAGTTCCGACCCGCACGAAAGGTGTAACGACTTGGATACTGTCTCAACGAGAGACCCGGTGAAATTATAGTACCTGTGAAGATGCAGGTTACCCGCGACAGGACGGAAAGACCCCATGGAGCTTTACTGCAGCTTGATATTGGATTTTGGTACAGTTTGTACAGGATAGGTAGGAGCCTGAGAAGTCGGAGCGCCAGCTTCGATGGAGGCGTCGGTGGGATACTACCCTGACTGTATTGAAATTCTAACCTGGAACCGTGATCCGGTTCGGAGACAGTGTCAGGTGGGCAGTTTGACTGGGGCGGTCGCCTCCTAAATTGTAACGGAGGCGCCCAAAGGTTCCCTCAGAATGGTTGGAAATCATTCGCAGAGTGTAAAGGCACAAGGGAGCTTGACTGCGAGACCTACAAGTCGAGCAGGGACGAAAGTCGGGCTTAGTGATCCGGTGGTTCCGCATGGAAGGGCCATCGCTCAACGGATAAAAGCTACCCTGGGGATAACAGGCTTATCTCCCCCAAGAGTCCACATCGACGGGGAGGTTTGGCACCTCGATGTCGGCTCATCGCATCCTGGGGCTGAAGTAGGTCCCAAGGGTTGGGCTGTTCGCCCATTAAAGCGGTACGCGAGCTGGGTTCAGAACGTCGTGAGACAGTTCGGTCCCTATCCGTCGCGGGCGCAGGAAATTTGAGAGGAGCTGTCCTTAGTACGAGAGGACCGGGATGGACACACCGCTGGTGTACCAGTTGTTCCGCCAGGGGCATAGCTGGGTAGCTACGTGTGGACGGGATAAGTGCTGAAAGCATCTAAGCATGAAGCCCCCTCAAGATGAGATTTCCCATCACGTTAAGTGAGTAAGACCCCTTAGAGATGATGAGGTTGATAGGTCTGGTGTGGAAGCGTGGTGACACGTGGAGCTGACAGATACTAATCGGTCGAGGGCTTATCCTTAAAATAATCAGAAGTTTGGATGAAGAAGTTATCTAGTTTTGAGGGAATATACCTCAAAATATGTCTGGTGGCGATAGCGAAGAGGTCACACCCGTTCCCATACCGAACACGGAAGTTAAGCTCTTCAGCGCCGATGGTAGTTGGGGGCTTCCCCCTGTAAGAGTAGGACGTTGCCGGGCAAGAACGAAGCACTGCTGGAAAGATTCCAGCAGTGCTTTTTTGTATGTTCTTTTTTGTGACAATGATGGGTTTGGCATGTAAAGGGTGAAAAGTCGCACGTAAAGTCTCCATTCCCGCATGTAAACATTTCAAAGTCGCACGTAAAAGGGCCGAAGCCGCATGTAAACCGTACAAACCCGCAAGTAACGATCCCGAACCAACAAAGTAGAACCTTCAAATCCTTATCCATTAGCCACAAAAAGAGGATTTTTAAAGAGAACACGAAAGGATAAAGCCTATACAAACTAATTACTTGTTCTATTTTTCATAAAACCATCGAGGGATCAACCCAATAAGTATGAAAATGACGTGATATGCAAGTAAATCTTGTCGAATCGCAAGTAACGGCTGTGAAATCGCAAGTAAACGCTGTCGAATCGCAAGTAAACAAGCCAACGCCGCAAGTAAACAAGCCGAAGCCGCAAGTAAACCCACCAAAGCCGCAAGTAACGATCCAAATCGCCCAAGGAAGACCAAGAAAGATCGCCTAAATTACCCTCATTTGATCTCGAACCCTCAAAATTACATCAAAAAGAAGCCACCCCGTAAGGGAAACCCCACAAAATCTATAAAAAGACCCCCCAATTAGTTTTTTTCTTCACTAACCCCCTTTCCACACACCAGCCAACGCAGTATCTCTGCAATTTTATTAAAAAACACACATAACTCTCTTACAGCAGATATGGTATGATAGGTGAAATTATGGCTGAAGAGGTGTTAGCATGAAGGATAAAAAGTTTGATACAAAAGCTGTTCATTTTAGTACAATCCGGGAGTCGGCAGTGGCAAGCAAGGTACAGCCTATTTACCAAACCACTGCCTATTCATTTAAAGACCTGGATGACATTGAAGAGTATTTCAGAGGAAACAAGCCGTACTTGTATTCACGGGTGGATAATCCGAACAATGATGATTTAGCTGCGGGAGTAGCACGGCTGGAGGAAGCACCATCAGGAGCAGCGACGTCTTCTGGGCTTTCAGCTATCTTATGTGCAGTGCTCGCTGTTGCGCAAAATGGTGATCATATAGTTGCCTGTGATGACTTATATGGCGGTACATATCATCTGTTTGCTTCAGAATTGAAGACGTTTGGCATCGATGTAACTTTTGTTTCGTTTGCGGATCAGCAATCCATTCAGGAAGCTATTCGGCCAAACACAAAGATCCTCTACTCTGAATCCATCACGAATCCATTACTAAGAGTAGAGGACATTACGGGAATGGTTGAGCTGGCCAAGAAAAATAATATTGTCTCCATGATCGATAATACATTTGCGACACCATACTTAATCCAGCCGTACGTGCAGGGAGTTAACGTGGTGATACATAGTGCAACCAAGTATATTGCAGGGCATAGTGATGTAACCGCAGGTATCATTGCAGGAGATCAAAATATTATAGCGAAGGCCAAAGAAAAGATGGCGAACCTGGGCTGCAACCTTGGACCGTTTGATGCATGGCTGGCTGCCAGAGGACTAAAGACACTTAGTGTGAGGATGGAACGGCAAGTGAAAAATGCGGCTTCTCTGGCTCAGGTTTTAACAGAACATCAGGCCGTTAAAAAGGTTTATTATCCTCAGTCTGCAAACGAAAAGGGCAACGGAGCCATCGTTACCGCTGAACTGAGTGAAAAAGCTGATATCGAGGCGTTTTTTCAAAACTTATCGTGGATCAAAATAGTTGCAACATTGGCGGGTGTAGAAACGAGTGTGTCCTATCCACTGAGAACATCACACCGTTCCATGCCGGCAGAGCTTATAAAAAAGCTGGGCATTACGAAACATGTAGTGAGGATTTCTGTTGGCATTGAAGATATTGAGGACATTACATATGCTTTTACAAATGCCCTGGATCACTCTTTGTAAGGTAATTCATGGTAAATTATCTGATTTGTCGAATTTGTGAAAATGTGATAGAATAACCATGAAAGCGCTTTACACAGAAAGCAAGGAGGACAACAAGATATATGAAGCAACAACAGGAATTACACCGTGGATTGGAATCAAGACATATTACATTAATGTCACTTGGTGCCGCAATTGGTGTCGGGTTATTTTTAGGTTCTGCGAATGCTATTAAGCTTGCTGGTCCTGCTATACTCGTTGCTTATACTATTGCGGGCGCCGTAATGTTTTTGATTATGAGGGCTCTTGGAGAAATGGCCATTCATAATCCGGTAGCTGGTTCGTTCAGCCGATATGCAAAAGACAACCTTGGTCCGCTTTCCGGTTATATCACAGGCTGGAACTACTGGTTTTTATGGGTGGTTACCTGTATGGCCGAAATTACAGCAGTCGGAATCTACATGAAAGAATGGTTTCCTACTGTGCCGGGCTGGATATGGGCACTGGCTGCATTGGTGATTATGGCTGCGGTTAACTTAATTACCGCAAAAGCCTATGGAGAATTTGAATTTTGGTTTGCTCTAATTAAGATTGTCGCTATTATCGTTTTAATTGTTACAGGTTTAGGCATTATTCTATTCGGTTTTGGAAATCATGGAATCGCTACAGGGATCAGCAACCTCTGGAATCATGGAGGATTTGCCCCTCATGGAATCAAAGGTATTTTAATGTCCATGCAAATGGTCATGTTCGCCTTCTTGGGCATTGAGATGATAGGTGTTACGGCGGGAGAGGTTAAAAACCCGAAAAAGGTACTTGCCCGTGCCATCGACACCGTGTTTTGGAGAATTTTGTTATTCTACGTAGGTGCTCTTTTTGTAATCATGTCCATTTATCCATGGAATGAAATTGGCCCTGATCGAAGCCCGTTTGTACTGACATTTGATAAGATTGGGATTGCTCAAGCAGCAGGTATCATCAACTTTGTTGTTTTGACGGCAGCACTTTCAAGCTGTAACAGCGGTATTTTCAGCACAGGACGTATGCTGTTTAACTTGGCTGAGCAGGAACAAGCGCCATCCGGTATGAAGAAAATCAGCCGAAACGGTGTGCCATCAAAAGCTATTCTCGTATCTGCAGGAGCGCTGTTGATTGGAGTCGTTCTTAACTATCTATTCCCTGGTTCTGAAGTATTTGTCTGGATTACAAGTATCTCTACATTTGGAGCCATCTGGACTTGGGGAACCATTCTCTTGTCCCAGATGAAATTCAGAAAATCATTATCACCTCAAGAACTGAAGGAACTAAAATACAAAACACCATTGTATCCGTATGGTTCTTATATTGCTTTAGCCTTTTTGCTGATGGTGGTAGGAATCATGGGGTACTTTAAAGAAACACGAATCGCTCTTATCGTTGGACCGATCTGGATTTTAGGACTTGTTGCTTTTTATTATGGAAAAGGTCTTAATAAAAAGGATAATAAAGACGAGAAAGTGGCATAATAATTTTAAGTTGCACGTCAGTAAAAATTTACTGGCGTGCAATTATACAAAAAGGGTTGCGTGATTTCAAAATTCATGATATATTAATTATTGTCGACTCAGACATAAATAAGTTCGGATGGCAAAGTCAGCCGAATACATCATATCATCGCGGGGTGGAGCAGTCTGGTAGCTCGTTGGGCTCATAACCCAAAGGTCGCAGGTTCAAATCCTGTCCCCGCAACCAATTTAATTTATCTACTCCATGAGTAAATGATAAATGGACCCGTGGTGTAGTGGTTAACATGCCTGCCTGTCACGCAGGAGATCGCCGGTTCGACCCCGGTCGGGTCCGCCATTACTTTTAAAACGTAAACGAAACAATTTGTTTCGTGTTTTTTTATGTAAAAATAGGTTTTTTTCATAAAATAAGATAAACTAATAAAAGACACATAACCCTTAGGATCATTCGATGCCTAGGGCTTTTTTGTAAAAAAAAGCACAGGGATTATAGAATAAAAAATCAAAGGGCTTTTTTGTAAAAACGATCGTGAAAGTGGAAGGGTACATACGATGAAGGATGAATTTGAGTGGATTAAAACGATTAGTCCGGCCAGCCATAAACAGTCTTCGCTTATACAAGGAATTGGGGATGATGCGGCTCTCATAAAAGGTTCAGCGCTTGATCAGATTGTATGCCTTGATACGATGGTGGAGGGCGTTCATTTCACGCAAAGCACATTGACTCCGTTTCAGGTCGGCCATAAAGCGCTTGCCGCCAACATTAGCGATATTGCTGCAATGGGTGGTATCCCCCTCTTTTACTTGGTTTCCATTTCTATTCCGCCTTCATGGGAGGAAGGGGAGCTGTCCCAGATCTACAAGGGGATGGCTGCACTTGCTGAAGAATATGATATGGATCTGATCGGCGGCGATACCGTTTCTACGAAAGGTCCTCTTGTTCTATCTGTGACTGTATTGGGCCAGGTAGAGCAAGGAAGGAAGCTTTTGAGAAGCAACGCTGAACCTGATGATGTTGTTTTTGTATCAGGCCCGGTCGGAGATTCAGCAGGTGGATTGTCCCTGCTTTTAGAACGGTCTCACCAAGGTGAATTCAGCACAGTGGAAGCTCTCCTTGTTAAAGAGCATCAGCTTCCTTTGCCGCATGTGGGGGCAGGGAGGATCTTGGCGAAGTCCAACAGACGAGTGGCACTGAACGATATCAGTGATGGCATGGCCAGCGAAGCAAATGAGATCGCTGAAGCGAGCAGTGTTTCGATCACACTTTTTCATGATAAACTTCCAAAAAGTGCAGCCATCCAGCACTATCCCAGCAAGATGCAGGATGAATGGATGCTGTTTGGCGGAGAAGATTACAAACTGATCGGGACAATGTCTCCGGATGCCTTTCCTGAAGTGCAGGCGGCATGCGAAAAAGCCGGGATTTGTTTAACGGTGATCGGACGGGTGACAAAAGGGACACCAGGTGTGCTGCTGGACAGAGGAACTTCGATTGAAAAACTGTCGAAAGCGGGATATAACCATTTTTCTGATTGAGGTGCAGGTATGGAACAACTTTTAATAACAACAGCCTCTCCTGAAGAAACGAGTGAGCTTGCTGAGAAGCTTGGAACCTTGCTTGGGCCGGGGGATGTGCTTACTCTTGAAGGAGATCTTGGTGCAGGTAAAACGACATTCACAAAAGGTCTTGCCAAGGGTCTGGGTGTAAAGCGGGTGGTCAATTCACCGACATTCACCATCATTAAAGAATATAAGGGGCGTCTGCCTTTTTATCATATGGATGTATATCGTTTAGAAGACAGCGATGAAGACTTGGGATTTGAGGAATATTTTGAAGGTGAGGGAGTAACGGTGGTGGAATGGGCACAGTTCATTGCTGACCGGCTTCCGGAAGACCGGCTGAATATTGTGATCCGCCGCACGGGAGACGAAAAAAGGGAATTGAAATTTCACCCTGCAGGCGAACGATTTATTACGATATGTAAGGAGTTAGGGAAATGAAGGCCTTAGCCATAGATACATCGAACCTCGTCATGGGTATTGCTGTGGTTGATGGAGAGAAAGTCATTGGGGATTATACGACGAACCTGAAAAAGAATCACTCCATCCGGGTTATGCCGGCGATTCATGATTTATTGAAAGAAATGAATATGAAGCCAGCCGATCTGGACCGGATCATTACGGCGAAAGGGCCGGGATCGTATACAGGAGTAAGAATCGGGGTAACGGTCGCGAAAACGCTGGCCTGGGCGCTGAAAAAGGAGCTCGCAGGTGTTTCCAGTCTTGAGGTCTTGGCTCAGAACGGAAAATACTTCAATGGCTATGTCTGCCCGTTGTTTGACGCCAGGAGGACCCAGCTATATACAGGCTTGTATGGCTGTGAAGAGGGAAGCTTTCAAGCGGTAAAAGAGGACCGGCTTGCATTGAGGAGCAGCTGGCTCGAAGAATTGAAGCGCCTGGAGAAACCGGTTCTGTTTTTGGGGAATGATCTAGAGCTGCATAAAGAAAGTATTCTAGAAGAGCTCGGTGATCAAGCAGTGTTCGGCACGTCAGCTGATCATAACCCGCGCCCGTCTGAACTTGCACGAATCGGAATGGGGAAAGAACCAGAATCTGTGCATCATTTTGTTCCCAGCTACCTTCAGCTTGCTGAAGCAGAAGTGAATTGGCTGGCGGCACAGAAGAAGTAGGTGCAGACCATGGAGGAGACATACACATACAGGTTGGCGACGGTCAATGACTTGCAGGATATCATTGAGATCGAACACGCTTCCTTTACCCTGCCTTGGACACAGGAAGCTTTTTATAATGAGATTGTCCATAATCAGTTTGCCTACTACCTTTTACTAGAGACGGATGGGAAAATTGTTGGGTACTGCGGTGTTTGGGTCATTATAGATGATGCTCATATCACAAATGTGGCGATCCGCCCTGAATACAGGGGCAAGAAGCTTGGGGAAGCAATCATGAAGCAGGCGATGATACTGGCGAAGCGTTATGGTTCAGCAAGGCTCAGCCTTGAAGTCAGGGTCAGCAACTATGTAGCACAAAATTTATACCGCAAGCTTGGTTTTCAGGATGGCGGTATCAGAAAAAATTATTACAGCGATAATGGTGAAGACGCTTTAGTGATGTGGGTGATGCTTTGATGAAACAGGATGAAATTATACTGGCGATTGAAACGAGCTGTGATGAAACAGCGGTCGCGCTCGTGAAAAATGGAACAGAAATTATGGCAAACGTAGTCGCTTCACAAATTGAAAGCCATAAGCGTTTTGGCGGAGTCGTGCCTGAAGTGGCATCACGCCATCATGTTGAACAGATTACGGTAGTGATGGAAGAAGCGCTTCAGAATGCGGGAATTACGATGGAAGACGTGACGGCGGTTGCCGTTACAGAGGGACCAGGACTCGTGGGAGCGCTTTTGATCGGTGTGAATGCGGCGAAAGCCTTGGCATTTGCCCACGGTCTTCCGCTCGTACCGGTTCATCATATCGCCGGGCATATCTATGCCAACCGGCTGATCACTGAGATGAAATTCCCGCTGCTTGCTCTTGTTGTTTCAGGGGGCCATACTGAGCTCGTTCTGATGAAGGAGCATGGCTCGTTTGAAGTGATCGGTGAGACGAGAGATGACGCAGCTGGAGAGGCTTATGACAAAGTAGCGCGTACCTTGAACCTTCCGTATCCGGGAGGACCGCACATTGATCAGCTTGCTCAGGACGGGGAACCCGTCCTTAACCTGCCCCGTGCCTGGCTGGAAGCAGACTCTTATGATTTTAGCTTCAGCGGCTTAAAGTCAGCTGTTATCAATACCGTCCACAATGCGGCGCAGCGTGGAGAGATCATTAAGCCTGAAGATCTGGCGGCGAGTTTTCAGGCATCGGTCATTGATGTGCTTGTAGAAAAAACCGCACGTGCTGCGCGTGAGCATCATGTGAAACAGGTGCTCTTAGCAGGCGGTGTAGCAGCGAATAAAGGATTAAGAGCGGCGCTGGAAGCTAAGTTCAGCGATCTTCCCTATGAGCTCATTATTCCTCCGCTCAACTTATGCACAGATAATGCTGCCATGATCGCAGCAGCCGGCAGTATTGCCTATCAAAAAGGGAAAAGAGCAGACTGGGCACTCAATGGTGTACCAGGTCTCGATTTAGAGGCACAATAACGTAAGAATCCCTTCTACATGTGAGAAGGGATTTTTTTGTTGAGGCATTTTAGTGCTTTAGTGAGATGTGGACAAAGTTATCCACAGGACAGGGGATAATGTGAATAAATGAAAAGAAAGCAATAAAACTGCTTTCTATGCCTGTGCATAAAATAATGTGGATAACATTTTATGAAACTGTGGATAATGTGTATAACTATGTTGATGAAAGAGTTATTATCTATAAAAGCTGTGTATAACCTTGTGGATACTGTGAATTATAGCAAAATAAAAACAACGGTGCCTGACACCGTTGTTGGGGATTATTCTTCCTCGAGCTGGAGCAGTTCCCATTCTTCCATAAGATGCTCGGTTTCTGCTTTGATCTGTTCGATCTTTTCATTATGTTCCTGCGTTTTCTCATAATCCTGGTAAACGGCGGGATCACATAACGCTTCTTCATGAACAGCCTGCTCGGTTTCAAGCTTCTCCAAGAGGGTCTCTATTTCTTCAATTCTCCTCTGCCGCTTGCGGTCTTCGCGTTTAGCCGCCTTGTCCTGTTTATACGCTCCGGCTGAGGCGGGTTCCTCCGCTTGCGGGGAGGAAGGGAGACTTTTGTTTTTTAATTCTTCACGTTCTCGCGTCTCGGTTTTTTTCGCAATATAATAATCATAGTCACCGAGATAGTTTGTAATTTTCGTCCGTGAAAGCTCAGCGACCTTGGTGGCAATCCGGTTGATGAAATAACGGTCATGTGAAACGAAAACAATCGTTCCGGGATAATTGATGAGTGCCTGTTCGAGAACCTCTTTGCTGTCGAGATCCAGATGGTTTGTCGGTTCGTCCAATAACAGCAGGTTGGCCTTTTGCATCATTAGTTTAGCCAGTGCAAGCCGGGCTTTTTGGCCGCCGCTCAGCTCGTTGACATACTTGAGTACGTCATCCCCGCTGAACAGGAAGTTGCCTAGAACGGTTCGGATTTCTTTTTCCGTTTTGTCCGGATACTCGTCCCAGAGCTCGTTCAGCAATGTTTTATTGGAGCTGAGGTTCGCCTGCTCCTGTTCATAATGGCCGATCTTCACATTGGCGCCGTAAGCGATGTGTCCTTCCAATAAAGGCAGCTGTTTTAAGATGGCCTTTAAAAGAGTGGACTTTCCTATGCCGTTCGGCCCGACAAGCGCAACGCTGTCCTGGCGGGAAACATGATAGTCAATGTTGGTGATGAGCGGCACACCGTCCTCATAACCGGTAGCGACCTGCTCAAGCTTTAATACGTCATTGCCGCTTTGGCGTTCTATATCGAACAAGAAGGATGCGGACTTTTCATCACCAAGCGGCTTGTCCATGACTTCCATTTTCTCAAGCTGCTTTCTGCGGCTCTGTGCACGTTTAGTGGTAGAGGCCCGGACGAGGTTTTTTTGAACAAAGTCCTGAAGCTTGGCGATCTCATCCTGTTGCTTCTCATAGGCTTTCATATCCAGTGCAAGGCGTTCTGCTTTTTGTTCCAGATACTGCGTGTAGTTACCTTTAAACTTGGAAGAGCGATGGCGGGAGATCTCATAGACCGTCGTCACGATTTTATCCAGGAAATAGCGGTCATGCGAGACGAGCAGGATCGCGCCGGGATAGGACTGCAAATATTGCTCAAGCCATGAGAGTGTTTCAATGTCCAGGTGGTTGGTCGGCTCGTCCAGTATTAAAAGGTCTGGCTTTGTAAGGAGCAGTTTAGCCAGCGCTAGGCGTGTTTTCTGCCCTCCGCTTAATGTCTGCACGGGAGTTGACGGATCAAACCCGCTAAACTGAAAGCCGTGAAGCACCGTGCGGATGTCCGATTCGTATTGATAGCCGCCTGCTTCCTTGAACTGGATCTGCAGTTCGTCATACTCTTTTAGCAGTTTATTGTAGGCTGTGTCATCTGCGGTCAGCGCAGGATCACCCATTCGGCTCTCCATGCTGCGCAGCTGCTTTTCCATCTTCCGAAGCGGCTCGAACACGCTGATCATCTCATCCCAGATGGACAGTTCGGATTCAAGGCCAGTGTCCTGGGCTAGATAACCGACTCGGACGCCTTTTGGCATGATCAGCTGGCCTGAGTCGTAGGACATGTCACCGGTAATGATTTTTAAAAGCGTGGATTTGCCTGCTCCATTTCTTCCGACAAGCGCGATTCTGTCGCGGGTTTGGACTTCCAGCTTAATATTCGATAAAATAGGGTCAGCCCCAAATGATTTTGTTAAGTCATTCACCTGCAAAATAATCAATGTATAGTCACCTCAAATTCCTATCGACGAATAACAAGGTTCACAGACTGAATGCGAAATGAGATGCTGCTCGATTAGCCTGTATTGCTGAATTCTGTCTACTCTTAGTGTAGCTTACATAAGCGAAGCGGAGCAACTAATCAATGTTCAACATTTCGTTAGAATTAACGTGCAAATCATCCGCCATAGATTTCAAAGATAGTGTATATTCTAGGAAGAAGGAGAAGGTTATGGAATCTTTTACGCATTTTAACGAACAAGGAAGAGCGAAAATGGTAGACATCTCCGATAAGGATGCGACGGTCCGTACAGCTGAAGCCAGAAGCTCAATCGCTGTTAACAAGGAAATCTACTCAAAAATAACAGAAGGCTCGTTTCGTAAAGGCGATGTCCTTGCCGTTGCGCAGGTCGCAGGCATTATGGCAGCGAAAAAAACATCCGACTGGATTCCAATGTGCCATCCTCTGTCCCTGACGGGTGTAGATATTACGTTTCAATGGGAAGAAGAAAATAAAGAAAAGTACAGGCTGCATATTGAAGCAGCCGTGAAAACAAAAGGCAATACCGGTGTTGAAATGGAAGCTTTGACTGCAGCGAGTGCCGCAGCGTTAACCGTTTATGACATGTGCAAGGCCGTGGATAAGGGAATGATCATTGGACCAACCTTTTTGCAGAGCAAAACCGGCGGAAAAAACGGGGATTTTCAACGTACCACTTAAAAAATATGGTAAACTGTAGATAAGCTTTCTGATAGTGGAGGGCTCTAATATGAATCAGGAACAGATAAAAATACCGCAGGCAACTGCCAAGAGGCTTCCGCTTTATTACCGTTTTCTAAAAAACCTTTCCATTTCAGGAAAGCAGCGGGTATCTTCTGCAGAGCTTAGCGAAGCAGTAAAAGTAGACTCAGCAACGATCAGAAGGGATTTTTCCTACTTCGGTGCTCTCGGGAAAAAGGGTTACGGCTACAACGTAAACTATTTATTATCTTTTTTCCGGAAAACGCTTAACCAGGATGAAGTAACAAAGGTTGCCTTGATTGGCGTTGGAAATTTAGGGACCGCTTTCCTGCACTATAACTTTATTAAAAACAATAATACGGTCATCCAGGTCGCTTTTGACGTGGATCCGGCCAAGGTAGGAAAAGAAGTAGCGGGAGTTCCGATCCATTCCATCGACAACATTGTAGCGGAGCTTCAGGAAAGTGATGTAGAAGTCGCCATCCTGACCGTTCCAGTGGGCTCTGCCCAGTTTATTGCCGACCAGCTCGTTCAGGCTGGGATCAAAGGCATCTTGAACTTTACACCTGCGCGCCTGACACTGCCGGCAGAGATCAGGGTGCATCATATTGATTTAGCAGTGGAATTGCAGTCTTTGATTTATTTTATGAAACATTACCCATCAGTTGATTTATAGATTTTCCATTTTGCAGTAAAGGAGGTGTCTGGAATGATTGGAGCAGGTAGTGCAGTTTTTATCGCCGCGGCCGCATTAGTCGTATTTGGACCGAAAAAGCTTCCGGAACTTGGACGGGCAGCAGGAAAAACGTTAAGAGAATTTAAAAATGCGACACAGGGACTCATGGATGATCATGATAACGACAAGAAAGAAAAAGAGTCTCTCCAAAACGAACAGAAGTAGCAGTTAGGATGAACAAAATGTCAGATAAAAACATGCCGGTCTACGACCATTTGGGTGAATTAAGAAACCGTATCGTTATTACGGCCGTTTTCTTTTTTCTCTTTATGGTTGTGGGTCTCTTTTTTGCCAAGCCCGTCATTGTTTATTTGCAAAGTGACAATGTAGCAAAAGACATCCAGATGAACGCGTTTAATCTTACCGATCCTCTGAAGGTATATATAGATTTTGCTTTTATTATTGCGCTTTTGCTTTCCCTGCCGGTGGCGCTCTATCAAATATGGGCTTTTATCAGTCCCGGTCTTTTTGAAAATGAAAGAAAAGTAACACTCTCTTACATTCCGATTTCCTTTCTGCTGTTTGCAGCCGGACTGAGCTTCGGCTACTTCATTCTGTTTCCGCTCGTCGTTCATTTCATGTCGAACATTGCGAATTCGCTGAATGTCGAAGGGGAATATGGGATTAACGAGTATTTTTCATTTTTGTTTAGTTTAATACTGCCGTTTGGTTTGTTGTTTCAGTTTCCGGTCCTTGTCATGTTCTTAACAAGGCTTGGGCTTGTGACTCCTCATTTTTTACGAAAGATCAGGAGATTCGCTTATTTTGGAATTATCGTTGTGGCGGGTCTGATCAGTCCTCCAGAGCTGATTTCACACTTGACCATCACCGTTCCGCTCATCATTCTGTATGAGATCAGTATTTTAATTTCGGCGAATGCCTATAAAAAGCGGCTGAAAGCAGAAGAAGAGGCTATGCTTGATCTTGAATTGGAAAAGACACATCTCGATTAATGAGGTGTGTTTTTTTACTAGAAAGCTTTGCATAGATGTAATGTCTAGCTCCAGCGTCCAAGTCCTCGAGGTCGCTTCACTCTTACTTCACAACACAAAAAGCGTGTTGCTGTGCAAGAGCTCCAGCGCTTGTCGGACTTTAGCAGGGCGCTTGCGCTTTTCTAGATGGAGGTAATAAATCATGCACTATAATGTTATTGTCATTGGAGCCGGTTCTATGGGAATGGCGGCAGGATCTTTTTTATCGAAGAGCGGGAAAAGAACCTTATTGTTAGATTCATATGATCCACCGCACAACAAAGGCAGCCACCACGGGGATACAAGAATGATGAGGTATGCGTACGCAGAGGGAGAAGAGTATGTTCCGTTCGTTCTGAAAGCACGGGAGTTGTGGAGAGTTCTGGAGAAAGAGACAGGCAAAGAGCTGTTTCTTCAAACAGGCGTCTTGAATGCCGGGGATCATCAATCCAAATTCGTTAAGAACATTATCTCCAGTTCAAAGACTTATTCTCTGCCTCTTGAAGTGTTGTCTTCGCATGAAGTGAATGAGCGGTGGCCGGGAATGACATTGCCTGAAAACTATATAGGATGCTATGAGCCAACGTCCGGAGTGCTAAAATGCGAGGAATGTATTGAAGCTTATCGAGAGCTTGCAGAAAAGTACGGAGCAGAGATTCTGACCAATCAGAAGGTTAAAGAACTGTATATCCAAGGCGAGAAAGTAACCGTTAAGACGGAGGAACAGACATTTTCTTCAGATGCCCTGGTTGTTTCGGCAGGAGCATGGTCTGGGCCACTACTTGCCAAGCTAAAGCTGAATCTTCCTCTTACACCGGTGAGAAAAACATTTGCCTGGTTCGATGCCCATGAAGAATTGTATAACTCTCAATCCTTTCCATCCTTTGCTGTAGATACACTTCAAGGTCTTTATTATGGCTTTCCAAGCATCAACGGTTCGGGGCTAAAGACGGGGCGGCATGATGGAGGAGACCGAATCAATCCGGATGAGCCATTAGCTCTTTTTGGTGAACAAGAGGAAGATGAATCCGATCTTGCTGGTTTTTTGAACCGCTATATGCCTGAAAGCGGGCCGTTGAAATTCGGTAAAACCTGTATGTACACTATGACGCCAGATGAAAAATTCATCATCGATTTACATCCGAACCATTCTAACGTGGCCATTGCCTCAGGCTTTTCAGGACATGGTTTTAAATTCAGCTCTGTAGTAGGCCAGGTTTTAAGCGAATTAATCATAGCGGGAAAGAGTGAACAAGATATTTCTTCATTCTCCATCCGCCGATTTGAAAAGAAGTAAAAAAACCGGTTCCTTTAAAAGAGGACCGGCTTTTGTGTTATTTCTTATATTTTTTAATGTGGCGGTGCAGCCTGTAGTACTTGATCGCATTGGCAAAATCAAAGGTCGCCACAAGCATGGTGATCAGGGTCCAGATCCCGGTGACGCCGTATTCGTTGGAATAATGGATGGCGAGCCAGGTGAAAAGGATGCCCATGACGGTATATAAACCGCTCATAAAAAATGGTGATGTTCTCATTAGAAAAGTCCCCCAATAATCATCTGCATTTTCTCCGCTTTATCCTGCAAGTCATTGATCTTATCAGCAAAAACCACCTGTACGAGCATGACGAGGGTATTCATGGAGACATGGGCGACAATGGGAACGAGCAAGCGTTTTGTCCGTACATACAGGAATGCAAATACAAATCCCATGGCTGTATAAACGAGCAGATGGGTGAAATCAAAGTGTACCGCTGCGAAAATCAGTGAGCTGATAAGCGCTGCGATCACAAAGTTAAACCGTTTATACAGGCTCCCGAAAATAATTTTTCGGAAAATGATCTCTTCCAGGATCGGACCGGCAATGGAGGTCACGACCATAAAGTAAGGAGTGAGTTTCGCAATCTTAACAAGCATTTGAGTATTTTCAGAGCCTGGCTTAATGCCAAGCAGGTTTATTTCAATAAGTCCGGCAACGATCTGCGCCCCATAAGCCATAAAGATTCCAATTATGGCCCAACCGACGGCGGATGAACGGGATACGCGTCCTCCTCGTAAAGACGGGTCTTTCATATCGGGAATGAGGAGAAGAAGAACAATTAAGAGAGCAGCGAGAAAGCTGATGGTTCCCCAAAGTCCGGCCCAGTGATCTCTGGGAATGCCAAGAGAGTTCAAGAGGGGGTAACCGACATAGCCTGACAGCTGCATCAGTACATAAGTGAGTACAATCCATAAGTAACGCTTCGTCAATGTATATTACTCCTTTAGTTAGGTTCGGTATGGTCATGTCTTCAGCATTCCCATGTATCTCCCTATTCTAACATAGATTGCTTGAAAACATGGCATGGGACCCCCTTCATAAATTTTTCGTAAAATCATCAGGTCTATACTTGCAAAGAGGAAAAAAATTATTTATTATAGGAAATGGAGTTAGCACTCGTTAAATCAGAGTGCTAATAAATTTAAACTTTCTATTATTTTGAGGAGGGTGTTTCACTTGTTAAAGCCACTAGGTGATCGTATTGTGATTGAGCTTGTAGAAGGTGAAGAAAAGACTGCAAGCGGAATCGTTTTACCAGACTCTGCAAAGGAAAAGCCGCAAGAAGGCAAAGTTGTTGCAGTAGGTACAGGCCGCGTAACTGAGCAAGGAGAACGCGTAGCGCTAGAAGTCTCTGAGGGAGATTCTATCATCTTTTCAAAATACGCAGGAACAGAAGTGAAGTATCAAGGTAAAGAGTACCTTATTCTTCGTGAAACAGACGTTTTAGCTGTAATCGGCTAATTCTAACCATTAACAGATAAGCTACATAGACAGCTTTATGAAAGCTGCATCGATAGCTTTTAAATTTACGAACTTTAAAATTATGGGAGGGTTTTACACATGGCTAAAGACATTAAGTTCAGTGAAGACGCTCGTCGCGCAATGCTTCGCGGTGTAGATGCACTTGCAAATGCAGTAAAAGTAACGCTTGGACCAAAAGGACGCAACGTCGTTCTAGAGAAAAAATTCGGTTCACCTCTTATTACGAATGATGGTGTAACCATCGCGAAAGAAATCGAACTCGAAGATGCTTTCGAAAACATGGGTGCGAAATTGGTTGCTGAAGTAGCAAGCAAAACAAACGATGTTGCCGGTGACGGAACTACAACAGCGACTGTTCTTGCTCAAGCCATGATCCGTGAAGGATTGAAAAACGTAACTTCCGGCGCTAACCCAATGGTTCTTCGCAAAGGAATTGAAAAAGCTACAGCAGTAGCTGTTCAAGAACTTCAAAAGATCTCCAAGCCGATCGAAGGCAAAGAGTCTATCGCTCAAGTTGCTGCCATCTCTGCAGCTGACGATGAAGTAGGCCAATTGATCGCTGAAGCAATGGAGCGCGTTGGTAACGACGGCGTTATCACAATCGAAGAATCTAAAGGATTCACAACGGAGCTTGAAGTGGTTGAAGGTATGCAGTTCGACCGTGGATATGCATCTCCATACATGGTAACCAACTCTGACAAAATGGAAGCGGTTCTTGAGAATCCTTACATCTTGATCACAGACAAAAAGATCACAAACATCCAGGAAATCCTTCCTGTATTAGAGCAAGTAGTTCAACAAGGCAAGCCATTATTGCTTGTTGCTGAAGATGTTGAAGGTGAAGCTCTTGCTACATTAGTAGTAAACAAACTTCGCGGAACATTCAACGCAGTAGCTGTTAAAGCTCCTGGCTTCGGTGACCGCCGTAAAGCTATGCTTGAAGACATCGCGATCCTTACTGGCGGTGAAGTGATTACTGAAGAGCTAGGACTTGACCTTAAGTCTGCGAACATCACCCAACTCGGAACAGCTTCTAAAGTTGTTGTAACGAAAGAAAACACAACAATCGTTGAAGGTGCTGGCGAGTCTGATAAAATCGCAGGCCGCGTAACACAAATCCGTTCTCAATTAGAAGAAACTACTTCTGAGTTCGATAAAGAAAAACTTCAAGAGCGTTTGGCTAAATTAGCAGGCGGAGTAGCCGTTATCAAAGTTGGTGCAGCTACAGAAACTGAGTTGAAAGAGCGTAAACTTCGTATTGAAGATGCCCTAAACTCTACTCGTGCAGCAGTAGAAGAAGGAATCGTATCCGGTGGTGGTACAGCACTAGTGAACGTTGTTCGTGCACTTGCAGCTGTTGAAACTTCCGGAGATGAAGCAACTGGTGTTAAAATCGTTCTTCGCGCATTGGAAGAGCCAGTTCGCCAAATCGCACACAACGCGGGTCTTGAAGGATCTGTAGTTGTTGAACGCTTGAAAAACGAAGAAATCGGAATCGGATTCAACGCTGCTACTGGCGAATGGGTAAACATGTTCGAATCCGGTATCGTTGACCCAACGAAAGTAACTCGTTCTGCACTTCAAAACGCTGCATCTGTATCAGCTATGTTCCTAACAACAGAAGCTGTTATCGCTGACAAGCCAGAAGAAAACGCTGGCGGCGGCGGAATGCCTGACATGGGTGGAATGGGCATGGGCGGAATGGGCGGCATGATGTAAGGCTTTTAAGCCAAACATTGGAGAGATAGCTTAGGTTATTTCTCCGCCCCTTTTCTACTCATATTTCACTCATTTTGTGAAGTAGTCATGCAGATCATTTACATCAAAAGCAAAAACCACTTCCTATGAAAATTAGGGAGTGGTTTTTTGTGTTGTTAAAATTTGTGTCCAATTGGTTGATGCAAAAGAAAAGGACTCCCAGTAACTCGGGAATCCTTTTTTAGATCAGTTTTATGTGATTTCAACGTCTTAATCTTGAAATGGTTTTTTCGGGCTACCTCTCCCTAAGTTAATTATAGCATATAAAAAATGGTAAAAATAGACTATTTATTGTTATTTACTGCTGATAAAATACAATAGAATTTTAATTTGTTTTGTTAAGAGGGATAAGTATATCAAAGAAACCAAATTCAATGGTTAGGGGAGATCTAGCATGAGTCCTTTGGTTCTCGGTTTTCAGGAAATGGAAAAAACAGAGCTATTGCTCGTTGGCGGGAAAGGGTTAAATTTAGGGGAATTATCAAAAATTCAAGAAATACAAGTTCCTGAAGGGTTTTGTGTGACAACAGAAGGGTACCAAAAAGCCATTGAACAAAACAAAACCTTTCAAGCTTTGCTGGATGAGCTGACAAAGCTAAAAGCCGAGGATCGAGATCAAATTGGTGAAATCAGCAAACAGATTCGACAAATCATTATGGAAGCAGAGATTCCTTCAGATGTTGTGAATGCCTTTGCTGATTATCTCTCTCGGTTTGGAGATGAACATGCTTATTCCGTTCGTTCCAGTGCGACCGCTGAAGATCTGCCATATGCCTCTTTTGCTGGCCAGCAAGACACCTATTTGAATATCATCGGAAAAGAAGCAATCCTGCAGCATATCAGCAAATGCTGGGCATCCTTATTTACAGATCGGGCGGTCATCTACCGTATTCAGAATGGATTTGACCACAGACAGGTTTATCTATCCGTTATCGTTCAAAGGATGGTTTTCCCTAAAGCTTCAGGAGTTCTATTTACCGCTGATCCGATGACCTCTAACCGAAAGCTGCTATCCATCGATGCCAGTTTTGGTCTTGGAGAAGCACTGGTCTCCGGCTTGGTCTCTCCCGATTGTTATAAGGTACAGGATGGGGAGATCGTCGATAAAAGGATAGCGGCCAAAAAGTTGGCCATCTATGGACGAAAAGAAGGCGGAACGGAGACTCAGATGATCGATCCTGATCAGCAAAAGACTCAAACACTTACTGACCAACAGATTTTACAGCTGGAACGCGTGGGAAGACAGATCGAAGCTTATTTTGGCAGCCCGCAAGATATCGAATGGTGCCTGGCTGATGATACCTTCTACATCGTTCAAAGCCGACCCATTACGACGTTATACCCTATTCCAGAAGCGGATGATCATGAAAATCACGTCTATATCTCTGTCGGCCATCAGCAAATGATGACCGATGCCATCAAACCATTGGGACTGTCGTTTTTCCTGTTAGTTACTCCAGCCCCGATGCGAAGAGCTGGCGGAAGATTATTTGTTGATGCGACACAGCGCTTGGCTTCACCTGGAAGTCGGAACGGTCTGCTACAGGCCATGGGCCAGCACGATCCGTTGATGAAGGACGCACTGATGACCGTCATCGAGCGAGAACATTTTATAAAATTAATACCAGATGACGAAAGTGCACAAGGTCAAAAGAACCCTGGTAAACCTGCCGCTGTTCCAGCACCAAACGAAGGCGATCCGACCATCGTTACGGAGTTGATCCAGAAAAGCCAAGCATCGATTGAAGAGTTAAAACACAACATCCAAGCCAAATCGGGATCGGATTTAATGGATTTTATTCAGGAAGATATCCAGGAATTAAAAAAGATCTTATTTGACCCACAAAGTACAGCTGTTTTTATGGCAGCTTTCGAGGCTTCAGCTTGGCTCAATAATCACATCGAACAGTGGCTGGGTGAAAAAAATGCAGCTGACACGCTATCTCAATCTGTACCAAACAATATTACTTCGGAAATGGGTTTGGCATTAATGGATGTCGCCGATGTGATTCGTCCTTATCCAGAAGTCATTGAGTATCTGCAACAGGTAAAAGATGAACATTTTTTGGATGAACTTGTCCAGTTTGAAGGAGGACAACAAACCCGGGACGCCCTCCATCATTATCTCAACAAATACGGAATGAGATGTGCCGGAGAGATCGATATTACGAGAAGCCGTTGGAGCGAGAAACCAACAACACTTGTCCCCTTGATCCTCAATAACATCAAAAACTTTGAACCGAATGCCAGTCATCAAAGATTTGAGCAAGGGCGACAGGAAGCCTTGAAAAAAGAACAGGAGTTAATAGATCGATTGAAGCAATTGCCGGATGGTAAACAAAAAGCCAAAGAGACAAAACGAATGATTCGCATCATCCGGAATTTCATTGGTTATCGTGAATATCCAAAATACGGCATGGTCAATCGCTATTTTGTATATAAGCAGGCGTTACTGAAAGAAGCCGAACAACTCGTCCAAGACAATGTGATTCATGAAAAAGAAGATATCTACTATCTCACGTTTGAAGAACTTGCCGATGTTGTACGCACAAATAAACTGGATGAACAGATCATCAGCAAACGAAAAGACGAGTACAAATTATATGAAAAACTAACTCCCCCTCGTGTGATCACGTCTGATGGTGAGATTATTACAGGTAAGTACAAACGAGAAAATATTCCAGCAAAAGCGATTGCAGGTCTGCCTGTTTCTTCTGGAGTGATAGAGGGGCGGGCACGTGTCATCTTAAACATGGAAGATGCTGATCTGGAAGAGGGAGATATATTGGTCACTTCCTTTACTGACCCTAGCTGGACACCATTGTTTGTATCCTTAAAAGGTCTGGTTACCGAGGTTGGTGGACTGATGACCCATGGAGCAGTTATCGCACGTGAATATGGCTTACCAGCAGTTGTCGGGGTGGAAAATGCTACCGAACTGATAAGAGACGGGCAGCAAATTCGCGTGCATGGGACAGAAGGATACATTGAAATATTATAATGGAATGACCATTAGGATGAAGAGGTAAGTCTGAAAAGCCGCCAAAATTTGATTTGGCGGCTTTTCATGATTACAGCAACATAAGGTTTTTTGCTTTTACTGTTATTTATTCAATTCAACCGTTTCATTCACATCTGCCGATTCAGCATCTTGTCCTGTTATTCGTTTAAACATAAACGCGATTCTCTTCGTAAAACTACCAGTTTCCCAATATTCGGCTGCTTCCGTTTTTATTTTTATCAAGACAATGTTGGGATCATCATAAGTTGTTTGCATAATTTTGTCATAGGCGAATCCCCACAATTCCTTTTTCTTTTCTAAATCCTCAACGATTTCCGCTCTTCCTCGTATGGAAACATAGGATTTACCTGCATAAGCCACATTAACTTCTTGATTGTGTGTAATTTCCTCGTATTTATTTGTTTCTTTTTTCGTGAAAAACCATAAGTCGCCATCAAACTCTACTTCTTGGGTTTTCATTGGACGAGAAACAAGCCCTTCTTCCGTTACCGTGGTCAGCATGGCTGTGTCTATGTCTTTGATTAACTCTCTTACTGTTTCCAGTTCTTTTTGATTCATCGTGTTAGACATTTCCCTCACCTCGTAAAAGTTTAATAGTGGTATATTACCCTTTACACCAACTTTTACTCTGGTATGGCCTAAACGAAAACTTGTATTTGAAATCAATTCATATGATCGTTACTCAGGAATTTTCCGCGCCGTAACAGCCAGCCTGTTCCAGGAGTTGATTACGACGATCTGCATAATGATTTCGGACAGTTGCTTTTCATCAAAATATTGTGCAGCGTCATTGTAGACATCATCAGGAACATGTGACTCTGCGACGAGGGTTACAGCTTCTGTCAAAGCAAGAACCGCCCGTTCTTCCGGGGTAAAATAAGGGGTTTCACGCCAAGCGTTTAATGCGTAAATTCGCTGTTCGGTTTCCCCTAATTCACGCGCTTCCTTTGTATGCATATTTAGGCAGAATGCGCAGCCGTTAATTTGTGATGCTCGGATTTTGATCAGTTCCTTTAGCTTTTTATCAATGCTCGTGCGGTCTACATATTTCTCAACTGCAAGCATCGCTTGTAATGCCCCAGGCTCCACGTCTTCCATTCGAATTCTTTCTTTCATTTTTATTCCCTCCATAAGCTTTTTTGTCTGACACCTACAAGACGAAACAGCCAAATGGTTTGTGACAAAAATAAAAAAGGGGCTGTCCTGAAAGTCGAAAATTGACCTTCAGCAGCTCCTTTTTGGCTTGAAAATCTTCAATGAAAAGTTGATTGAAGTGGAAGGTGCGAGACTCCTCGAAAATGAACTTCACATTTTCTTCGTGCGATATAACGCTGCCGAAGCTTTCCTTGTCCTGCGGGACTAGCGTGGCAGGTGAGACTCCCGCAGGCGCTAGCGCCAAGAGGCTCACCGCACGCCCCGCGGAAAGCGAGCACCCTGGAACGGAAATTAACAGCTTACAGACTTCTTGGACAGCCCCTTCTTAGTAACCAAAAAAGGGTAATCACTTATTCGTGTTTCTTCTTTGGAGTTTATAAATAATGAAGCAATCCTTTATCAGGTACTGCTCCATAGGGTTCTTTTATGCTTAAATCTATATCACTCTCTGCTTTATCCGAGCAACAATCGGTATAACAATAATACCAGCCACAACAACCTGCAAGAAGTTCCCCGGAATAGACCCAAAAGGCTGAACCCAGTTATGATAAAGGATTACTTCTGCAAAGTAGTATCCAATAATCTTGATCACAAGGGCCGCGACGACGGCCAGGGTGTTAACCAGAACTTTGTTGCCGGGTACTTTTTCGGATATGAGGCCGGCTGCATATCCCATTGCTCCTGCGATAACGAAGGTAAACGGTGCCCACACCGTCCACGGGGAGAGGAGGTCAAATAAACCCATTCCGACTGCGCCTGCAATGGCACCTGTTTTTCTGCCGAAAACAAATGCCGCTACAAATAGAGGAACGTTACCCAGATGAATTAATCCTCCGTTACCCATGATCGGAAGTTTGAAGTTAATGTACGTTGCCACAAAAGTCAATCCGATGAAAAGGGCATTGATGACTAATGCTCTTGTTTTTGTGGATGCTATCGATGATGATGTTGTATTCACATAATTACCTCTTTCATTTATATTTCAGCCTAGCAGCTTTTTTATTCGTTATGGTGTGAAATCTCCCACTCATCTATTATAGCCACCTCTCACGCTTAAGAAAATAGTAAAATGCAATAACCCTTAAGCCTGATAAAAAGGACAAGTACCATAGATAGTATATTTTGGGTTTTCCAGAAGGAGAGGGTTAAGCTGTCACAGCTGCTGCCTTTAATGCTTGAGCGGGCGGGTGTTCTCTTGATGGTGGCTTTTTTGCTTTCCAGATTGTCACTCCGGCAAATCGTTAAGTTGCCGGGAGAATAGGCGTAGCGAATTCCACACTGCGTTACTGGAAACAGGAAGGGTATATTTCCTCAGCCAGGGGAGAAGAGAACAACTATCGGTATTAGAACCGCTAACCAATGCAGGTACCCCAACTCAAAGCGTAATAGAAACATTATACTATCCAGATGCGATCGATTTACTGGATCTGGACGAACCCATTCCTGGCCGATCCGATCAGAGTGTTAAATTCTCGTCCGCGTGGGGACTTCACCTTTGGCAGGATCAACCGATTAAAAATCATGAGACGGTTTTTGGAAGAAGCCACCGGAACAGAAGCCAAGCCGCCACTAATTGTTTGGCGGTTTTTTCTTGCGGAATCCTGTGTTTTAAGTGCAAAGAGAAAAGGAATGGAAATAAACAGTGAAAAAAGACTAATCGTTGGATAGGAGGCAATATCTATGAGCTTGATTAAAGGAAAATTGGGTCTGGGTACGGCGCCACTTGGAAATATGTTCAGGGAGGTTCCAGAGGAAGAAGCGCGGAAAACGATTGAAACCGCCTGGGATCTAGGAATCCGTTATTTTGATACGGCCGCGTTTTACGGAGCGGGATTAGCGGAACTGCGTCTGGGAGAAGTTTTATCCAAATACAATCGCGATGACTATTTCTTATCAACGAAAGTGGGCAGGGTGATTGAAGATGAAACAGAGGAAAAGGAAGGGATGTTTGAGCATGGCCGCAAAAATAAAATAACCACGGATTACAGTGAAGATGCGACCCTGCGATCGGTCGAGCAAAGCCTGGAGCGGCTAAAAACGGATCGTCTGGACTTTGTATATGTGCACGATGTTTCGCCCGATTTTCTCGGTGACGAATGGGTAACACAGTTTGATATTGCACGAAAAGGGGCGTTCCGTGTGCTGTCCCGCCTTCGTGACGAAGGAGTGATTAAATCATGGGGTCTGGGAGTCAATCGGACAGAACCAATCGAACTTGCCATTGAACTGGAAGAAACACGCCCGGACATCAGCCTGCAAGCGACCCATTATACGCTATTGAACCATGAGCATGCGTTGCTTAAGTTAATGCCAAGAGCTACGGAGAAAAATGTAAACATTGTCGTCGGCGCTCCGTTCAATTCGGGAGTATTGGTTGGAGGGAATCATTTCGATTATGGAGATGTTCCCGATGAAATTGCTTCAAAAGCGAACCAGATCAAACAGATTGCTGAAAAGCATCAGGTGAGTATTAAAGCTGCTGCACTTCAATTCTCCATGGCCCATCCCGCAGTAGCTGCTGTCATTCCCGGCTCTACTCGGGTGGAACATGTGAAAGAGGATGTAGCTGCCTCCAGGGAAGAGATTCCTTCTGACTTCTGGAAGGAACTAAAAGAACAGAATCTTGTGTCTCCAAATGCCCCACTTCCGATTGATTAAACGAGAAACGTACACATAATAAAAAGCTTCTCCCAGGTTAAAAAGGAGAAGCTTTTTTCTATTAATTCTCCACTTTCTCTCCAAAAGCCTCTGGTATCATCGTAAAGCCTTCGATAACCGTATCTTCTTCCACTTCAATCATGAGGTAGCGTTTTCCGCTGAGATGAACTTGTTTGACGTATCGCAGATCCTGAGGGCTGATGGAGATGTTGGCGACTTTGGTGTTAATTTTAATGGATTTTGAATTATACTTCGGAACGACGCTGGTTGCTTTAATCTCGTACTTGTCATCATCTATTACATTTTTGAAGGCTAATTCTACCTTTTCCGTGTTGATGTCTTCAAGGCCGCTCATCTTGAGCACCCGTTCAACGTCCTTGGTGTCCAATTTTGGTTGTTCTTCCTCTTCATTTTCTTCAATCATACGGTGAATTTCTTCATACACATTGGAGAGAGTGGATGTATTTAATTGATCACTGGTTACGTTTTTAATAATTTCTTCAAAAACGGCTTTATCATCCTTTGCTGTCATCATTTCTTCAGCATTTAACACTTGCTCTATGAATGAATAATCAGGCTCATGGACTTTCCCTGCCGAATACAGAATGTGGTTCACATCGGCCGCATTATCAGTGAAACAAGGAAACAGGAATCCTGCAATTGGTGCATTCAGGTTGATGATGGGATCAAGCACAAAGTTGTATTTGAACTCTTTTTCCACATAGTCAAACAGCAGTTCCTTTTTAGGGTCTTGCGTATTGTTAATACTGCAAAGAATAAAGGGATGAGAGTAAACGGTATCGTGTCCATTTTCCTCAGAATCAGCACCACGGCGTTTCGTCGGTTTGAAGTATTCTCCTTTAATGAAGGTAATCACGATATCCATCTCGTATAGCCGATCCTGCAGCATTTTGCCTACCATTTTGAGCATTCGCTCTTTCCAGTCCTCGGTATCACTGCTGAGCAAACCTTGATGGAGGATGAGCTGGCTGCTGTTCTCAGCATTACGTTGAAACTTTAATTCAAAGAGCTTCTCATCCAGGTTGCCGGCAAGTAATTTTTTAAAATTGTTCAGAAACAGCTCTTGTTGTTCAGAATCTAGCAATTCAAAAGGCTGGCTCTGGTGATGATAAATGTCACTCGATTCTTTCGTTATATACACATTAAAGATGGTGGAGATGTTAAGTGAAGCATTTTCTTTTTTAAATTGTTTTCGCAGCTGTGCGATATCTTTTTTGTTCATAGTTTAATACACTCCTAAGTTGCCCTGATTTGTAAATTTGAAGGTAGAAAGGGCTCTCCACCTTGAACGTGAAGCAGCATTTATTTTAACATAAATTGTTTATACTTAGGCGAAGTTAAGGGTGATGGGGTTTTTTCTGCAGAGGAGTGGACAAGTGGCTCTTTTATGGATCTTGTATCGCTGGGCAATATGCAAGTTTGTCAAAAAATCTTCATATTTAACGAAATGATATACTTAGATAGGTATATCTCATCATAATAAAAACGCTTAAGTTTTTCGTATCGCTGGGCGATATAACTTACGAATGTAACCTGCATACTAAACTATTAAATAGAAAAGGAGGCCCGATATGCGACGTGATATACAACCGAATGAACGAGCTTTCTCCTCCAAGGAAGTCGCGGAAGCAGTGGGGATAGCAACTCCAACAGTTCGAAAGTACGGACAAGTCTTAGAGCGGAATGGGTATGAGTTTTTGAAAGATGGCGATCGCCGTATTTTCGTTCAATCTGACATCGAAGCGCTTATAGCGCTGCGCGATACGCCCAACTCCCTGGACGATACAGCAAAAGAACTTGTGGATTTGCAACAAGAGAGATTAAAAGAATCTAATGAAACAGAGATTGCAATAAGCGATACATATGAAACGTTACCCCATGACCCGAATCAACTAAAAGAAGCCTTAATGATTTTATTCAAGGAACTCGCGGCCACCCGTGAAATGAATGGCCAACTGACCAACGATATGTCCCAGCTTAAAACAATCGTTTCCCGACTCCAGCAAGATCATCATATTATCAGTTCTACCATTGGAAATTCAGCACAAAAAACGAACGCCAAAATTCAAAAATTAACGGAACAGCAAACGATTCATTACGAAACGTTGCTGCAGCAAGAAAAACAAAAAGGTGAACAATTACAACGAGAGATACAAATTATGCGGGACGAACAGAAAAGAGAATGGAGTTCACAAAACGATTTTAATCAACGGTTAGAAGAAGCGATACAACAACGTAAAGGAAGATGGGAAAAGCTTTTCTCCATATTTCGAAAATAAGGGGCAGAAAGGTTTCATATCGCAGGGCGATATAACATGAGATTGCGATCGATTTTGCTAGAGACCATGTGTATCAAAAAATACCATTCAGAATTCACGATTTTCAAAAATCAGCTATTTCCCGAGAAATATCTACAAATTCTGAGTAGATATCGACAAAGTCAAAAGCCAAGACGCCAAGGAATATTATAAAATCCAAAAAAAGATGAACTCTGTTAAATCCAGAGATCATCTCTTTTAAACTGACTGTGTATTTTTACATGTCTTTTCCTTTAAACACTCGAGTCGGGTACCATCTTGGATTTGAGCTTCATGTTTACAAACAATATACTAATAACGATAAATAAAAGGCCGACTACTAAATTCAGGGTAATATTTTCATGTAACAAGAAAGAACTGCAAAGGATGGCGATGAGCGGGATCAGGAAAGTGAATGATCCGACTTTGCTCGCTTCGCCTGAACCGACGAGTGTAAAGAATGCCAGCCAGCCAAAGGCAATGACAAAGGTAGAGATGAATAATAAGTTTGCTATAAATGGCATTTCCCACTGGATATTTGACCAGCTCTCAAATTTGGAGCCTACACTTAATAAGAAGAGCCCACCCATAATAAGCTGTACGGTAACCATCCAGATCGAATCAACACGATCACCTGTTTTTTTAACATAAACCGTGCCCAATCCCCAGCCTACTGCAGAGCCAAGAGCCAGGATAATACCAACAGCTGAAATACCACCTGTAAATCCGCTTGCACTTATAATTGCAACACCTGTGAAGCCAAGGAGTAATCCAATCATTTTTAATCTATACATCGATTCCCCAAGCCAAATCCAACAGAAAATCCCGAGCAGCACCGGCTCGATGAATACAATGGCAGAAAACAATCCTGCTGGTGCATAACCAAGACCTACCGTTTGAAGACCATAAAAAAGGATGATGTTAAAAAAAGCCGAAATAAAATAAAAATGCCATGTTTCTTTAAAACGAAGCCTTTTATATCTTGGAAGGGCAAAAATAAGTAAAATAAGGCCGCCTAAAATCGTTCTAATTCCGGCAAATAATAATGGGGGAGTATAGCTAAGTGCGATCTTGGATAATGGCCAATTGACACCCCACATAATCACAAGAAATGTAAGCAGTAAGACTGTATGTGTTCGCGAAAGTTGTTTCATCATTGTGCCTCCTTGACATACGTACCTAAGCAATGATACGCCTTTAAAAATTAATATAACAAGTTAAATGCTCTGCCCTCGTTTAAATAGACATAAGTTTTCGTTTCGTCTTTTGTAGCGGGAGAACATGTGTATCCCTTTCATTAATAGCACGCTTAATTTCTCCTAATAGATTGTTTTGTTTTTGATAAGCAGTTGCTTGTCTTCAACGTTTAGCTGTAGTTTTACTATAGTAGAAAATGCTGATTTATGTATTGCTCCAAAAAGAGCTGAAGTAAAAAAAGACTATCCTGGTCTTTTGATATTACTTCAGTTAGGGCATTTACATCCAATGTATCGGACGATGTACCAAAGCCAACAAAAGACCCAAGTGGAATTCATTGAAGATCTGTTTTATTTAAACAAAATGCATGCTTGATAAAATGGAAGTTGAGGCGGTTGAGAACCTCGATCAAAAACAAGCGTCATCTTTAATAGAATTTCTCAAGAAATGGGCGGAACGGCCTTTTTTGTGGTTTGTATCACTGAGCGATATACGAATCCATCAAAAAACCTTATATTTAAGAGAAAAGGAGGTCCGATATGCGAAATGATATACAACCAAATGAACGAGCTTTCTCTTCCAAGGAAGTGGCAGAAGAAGTGGCGATTGCAACACCCACTGTTCGAAAGTATGGCCAAATCTTAGAGCGAAATGGATATGAGTTTTTAAAAGA
Source organism: Fictibacillus marinisediminis (assembly GCF_023149135.1). Lineage (NCBI taxonomy): Bacteria > Bacillati > Bacillota > Bacilli > Caryophanales > Fictibacillaceae > Fictibacillus > Fictibacillus marinisediminis. The sequence continues at coordinate 266,639 of NZ_JAIWJX010000002.1, forward strand.
TGGCGATCGGCGTATCTTTGTTCAATCCGATATCGAAGCGCTTATAGCGTTACGTGATACGGACAAGGCCCTGGACGATACAGCTAAAGACCTTGTGTATCAACAAAAAGAAAGAGTAGAAGGATCCAATGAAACAGAAATTGCGATACCCGATACATATGACAATTTACCCCACGATTCCAAACAATTGAAAGAGATCTTAATGTTTTTGGCTAATGAACTCGCAGCCACACGTGAAATGAATGTCCAATTGACAAACGATATGTCACAGCTTAAAACAACCGTTTCCCGGCTCCAGCAAGATCATCATGTTATAAGTTCTAGTATTGGAAATTCAGCGCAAAAGACTAATGCTAAAATTGAAAAATTAACTGAACAACAAAAACACAATTACGAAACATTGCTGCAACAAGAAAAACAAAAAAGTGAACTCTTACAAAAAGAAATACAAAATATGCGGGACGAACAGAAACAAGAATGGCGTTCACAAAATGATTTTAATAAACGTTTAGAAGAAGCTGTACAAAAACCAAAAGGAAAATGGGAGAGGCTTTTCGCCATATTCCTAAAATAAGGTGGTACAAGAAAACGAGAGCTCAATTGAAATTTATTGGAGATTTGTTTAAGCGATATGCAACTGTGGTGGTTGAGAACCTCATTCAAAATAAGAGTCATCCTTAATGAGCTGCTTTAGAAAGAGGTTGATCGTCTCTTTTTTTGTTTCGTATCGCATGGCGATATAAGTTACGAGCAGACGAGCATTCTCTCCCAAGGAAATGGGCAGAAGAAGTGGGGAAGCAAAACCCACTATTCGGAAGTATGGCCAAATCTTAGAACGGAATGGATATGTGTTTTTAAAAGATGGCGATCGATTTATCTTTGTTCAATCTGACATCGGAGCGCTTATAGCGCTGCCCGATATGGACAAGCCCCTAGACGATACAGGTAAAGAACTTATGTATCAACAAACACCATTCGGATTCACCATTTTTCAAATTTCAACAATTTCCCGAGAAATATCTACAAATTCTAAGTAGATATCGACAAAATTAGAAGCCCACCTATATGGAACTTATATCATTATTTTTCTTTTTTCGATACTAAGCTACCGAAAGCTTTTGTAATATGATTTTACTTCTTATTTATTGTACAAATCCCTTATCGCTCTCATTATGCTCGCGGTATTGGCTGCGGGGTAAATTAATATTATATAGGGCCGGCTGTTTTTAACTGACCCGGCGCTTTTCTCATATAAAAAACCCGGAGTCCTAATTAGGAATTCTGGGTTTTTGTGGCTGTTATTTAGTGATATCAGACAAAATTTCATAGGAACGCAGGCGTTTTTGATGATCATAAACTTGAGCGATCGCCATGATTTCATCGGCTTGGCTCATGTCTAAAAATTTCTGCAGCTTCTCCTTACCGTGTCAGGATTTCCGATGATGGAAGAACCTAACTGATGCTGAAGCGCCTGTATTTGATCATCACTCCATTGACCGTGAAGGTCTTCGACAGGCGGCTGAAGCGGTACTTCATCCTTCATACGAAGGGGAGTAGTCCTGTTCATCTGCGTTTCTCAGGCTTCCTTGACGACGGCCTTTTTCAACGCCACTTTGTTTTTTTCCTCGGCTTGACCAACGCGTTTGACAAAGAAGGATAGCAGTAAACCGATGATCCCGATCCCGACGATGACAAGATAGGCGTCATTAATTCCTTGAATAGAAGCTTCCATGATCATATGCTGTTGAGTTTCTCCTTTTGTAACTCCTGATGCCATCATCTCTGTAAAATGGCTCTTGGTACGGTTGGTCATGACAGTCACAAGCAGCGAAGTTCCGATGGCACCGGCCACTTGCTTAATGGTGTTGGATATCGCCGTACCATGGGCATGAAGCCTTGCCGGCAATTGATTCAATCCTGCAGTCTGGATTGGCATTAAAAGCAAAGCCATTCCGATCCGGCGTCCGGTAGACATGAGAACCAAATACGTATAGCTGGTCGAGTCCGTCAAGTCAATAAAGCCGATGGTAGTGATAATCGTAATCACCATTCCGATGATGGAAAGCCATTTTGCCCCAAAACGGTCGAACAGTTTTCCGGTAACGGGCATCAAAAAGCCCATTACTAGTGCGCCGGGAAGCAGAAGCAAGCCGGACTCAAGGGCGGTAAAGCCGCGGGCACTCTGAAGATATAAAGGAAGCAGCATCATGTCTGCATACATGATCATCGTTATCGCGATATTGATGATCGTCGTTAAGGAAAACATATTGTACTTGAAGGCGCCGAGATCCAGCAGCGGATCCTGTGACACCAGCTGCTTCCATGTAAACAAAGCAAGGGCAAGGATGCCGGCGATAAGAGTGACAATCACCTCTGTGCTCGACCATCCCTCGCTGCCGGCACGGCTGAAGCTGTATAGCAGGGCGCCGAATCCGATAGTGGAAAGAATGACACTGTTGACATCCACTTTGCTGAAAATTCGCTCGGAAACATTTTTCAGATAAATAAAACCTAAGACAATAACAAGAACAGCAAGCGGAATCATGCCGTAAAACATCGTTTCCCAAGCATAGTTCTCAAGAATATAGCCGGCAAGAGTAGGGCCGATCGCAGGGGCGAAGATGATGGCGAACCCGACCATACCCATGGCTGATCCCCTTTTCTCGGCAGGGAAGATGGTTAACACGACATTCATGAGCAGCGGCATAATAATTCCGGCACCTGCTGCCTGGATCATGCGCCCGGTCAACAGGGCAGGGAAGTTGGTGGCGGCTGCTGATACGATCGTTCCCGCAAGAAAGATGATCATCGAAGCCTGAAAAAGCTGGCGTGTCGTAAACCTTTGAATCAAATAGGCGGTAATTGGAATCAGAACACCGTTAACCAACATATAGCCTGTCGTCAGCCACTGGGCCGTTGCAGCCGAAATGTCGAAATCACCCATTAATTTCGGAGTTGCAACGCTCATGATCGTTTGATTCAAGATCGCAAGAAAGGCACCCAAGATCAAGATGAACAAGATTGGCCCCTTTTTTATAGAACTGTTGTTTATTTCCGTACTTGTACTCACTCGCTCCATCCTCTCAATTAAACATGGACTAAATTTACAACCTGTTGTATAGTTGACATTGCATAAATTAGATTATATCTATATCCATTGGATTTACAAGCGACGATATGGGAAAAAGTGTAAAGTAATAGACACTCCTGCGTTGTTTGTTGTTTTTCTTGAAAATATACGACGCTATCCAGAAAATTGTCTTTTATGTAAAGGCTCTTTTATAAAAGATGACTGCATTAGGAACTGAAAAGAGATGGATCAGTTGATTGGAGTGGAAGGTGCGAGACTCCTGCGGGAGAAGCGGGGCAGGTGAGACCCGGAGGCGCCTGCGCCGAGAAAGTAGGCGCTGGCGCCGGTAAGGCTCAACGCACGCCCCGCGGAAAGCGAGCAGCCTGAAACGGAAATCAACCACTCACAATGGCAACAAAGGTTAAGATAACAACCTATGTGAAAGAAAGGAAAATGACATGAAGGAAAATAAAAAGTCTTACACAGATCCCCGAATCATTCGCACACGCCAATTGATTCGAGATGCGTTTGTACAATTGCTTCAAGAGAAGGATATCGAGAAAATAACGGTAAATAGCATCGCAGAGCGTGCTACCATCAACCGCGTTACCTTTTATCTGCATTATCGGGATATTCCGGATATGCTGGAAAAGATGGCGGACGATATGATTGAGGTAATTGTCCGTGTTTTGAACAATACGCCAGTGGATGAGAATTCCCCAGAAGGAATTTATTGGCCGAGAATGGTGCACTTCCTCGAGCATATTGCCGAACATTCCAATTTTTATAAGGTCATTCTCGCGTCTAAACGAACACCCATCTTTACGGAACGCCTGTTAAAGCTAGTAACAGAAATGATGGCCGAGAACCTGGAGAGAGAGGGGAGTAACTCCTTCATTTCGATGGCAGGTATTCAAAAGGACGTAGCCATATGGTACGTTTCTTCAGCTCTGTTCGGTACGATCGTAGGCTGGCTTCGAAACGACATGCCGTATACGCCGCTCTTCCTTGCCAAACAATTTTACCTGCTGCTGCCTGGTTACCGCGATAAAGAGTTGTAAATTGAACTTAACTGGTTTCACTTCTGGCTGGTCCGCTATAAACAAGAAACAACAAATACATTCTGATATTTTCAAACAGTATGTTATACTGTTAACTAACCTGTGAAGCGATAAACCATTTTTCAAATACCTTGTACCACGTCCCTGCTCGAATGTTGAGTGGGGTTTTTTTTATGGAGTAATAAATATAAACAATAAAAAAACAGGCTCTATATATAGAGCCTGTTTGTATATGCTAATTTAAGTTTATGCTTTTTGAACGTTAGCAGCTTGAGCTCCACGAGCACCTTGCTCAACGTCAAATGTTACTTTTTGACCTTCATCTAAAGACTTGAAGCCATCAGATTGAATTGCAGAGAAATGTACGAATACATCATCACCATTTTCACGTTCGATAAAGCCAAAACCTTTTTCTGCATTAAACCATTTAACTGTACCATGTTCCATATTTGTTGCCTCCTAGTGCGTTACCACACAATATATTACTATCCCTGCCCAAAGTGATGATTAACTATCGTTTACACCGAACAAAAATAATTCTATCTTTATCATAACAGGAATCGGAAGATGTTGCAAATCACCGGACCTTAAATAAAATATTGCTTAATCTTAAGGTTGGAAAAGGCGGCTTTGCCTCTAAATATATTTGTACAATATTCAAAAGAAAATTGAATTCAATAACAGCATGTTTTAGTTCTTTATTTAATAAGTCCAAGCAATGTCTTTATACAAGCATAAAATAGAATATATAATAAAAAAATTAACTTTAAGGAGTTTTACGTTTATGTTTTTTAAGAATTGTGAGGAGTCTTCAACATCCTCACATGATTGCAAAAAAAAATCCCGTTCCTTGGTCCACTTGAAGTGTAAAAAATTAATACTAAAAAAAACTTCTTCATGCTGCGAAAAAGAATCCTCAAGCTCCTCTCATCATGAGTTTATGAGTGAATCCTCAAGCTCCTCTCATCATGAGTGCAAGAAAGAGTCCTCAAGCTCCTCTCAGTGCATAAAAGAATCATCGAGCTCTTCTCATTATGAGTGCAAGAAAGAATCCTCAAGCTCTTCTCATCATGAGAGTAAAGACCCCTCAAGTTCTTCACAACATAAGAGTAAAAAAGAATCTTCAAGTTCTTCACATCAAAAGAGTAAAAAAAGTTCTTCTCAACATAAGAATAAAAAAGAATCCTCATCTTCTAAATGCTGCAAGAAGAGGGTAGAATGTGATCCTTGCTGGGGAAAAATGACTCATAATAAGTGGGTAAAAAAACTCGGTCCTGCACCAGGATTAGAATAGATGTAAGGTAAGACAGCTTATTTTTAAGCTGTCTTTTTTTTAATAGAATTCAAGATTTGCAAAAAGATGGACTAGTTGTCTTCCATTGGCTATTTGCAGGTTTAAAGAAAACAGCCATTCAAGATTAACGAACATTTTTACGGTTAGTTTTCACGATTCGCCATATTTTTACATAGTATATTGAGAGATTAAGAGATTTACTCTTTCTCTCAGTTCGTTTAATAGGAGGTGAGTTACATGTCATCTTTTAGCAAGCACTGTAAACGTTCATCTCGCCGATCAAGTAAACAAAAATGCAAACGTTCATCATCAAGTTCATCCTCAAAGTTTGTATTTAAATGCAAAAAAGTAAAAAAGAAAAAGCGTCGTCACAGCTAATGATCTAAAATCTGAATGGAAGTTAAGTCTATCTCTTCGGAGGTAGGCTTTTTAAATTGTATTCTTTCCTTACTGGATATATATTTATTTGTTCTTTCCAAAAGAAAAATGCAATAAATTAATATAATAAAATCTTCTCAATCAAAGGAGGGTGAAGGATGGACTTGATCAATAATTTCGCGCCATATGTGGGGCTTGCTGTCGTTCTGTACGCAATCCGCCAAACGTCGAAGGTTTCAAACCGGTATATTCCAATTGTGGCCATTGTGCTGGGAGTGCTGTATTCATTCTGGGAAGCAGGAGGAGCCACTCCGCATAGCACGTTAGTGGGACTGAAATACGCGCTGCTCGGCATCGGAACCGTAGCGGGGGTTAAGTATTTCATAGAATCATCCGCCAACAAGTAATGAGTATAGAAGTACGCGAGGCCGCCGTATCTAGGCGGCTTTTTAATTTTTTGTCGAAAACAAGGAGTTAAGGCCGCTGATTGCGAATGTAAATAAAATAGGAAATAGAACCTAGACTGCTTTTGGGGGATTAGGGTTATCAGGCATAGATCGGGGGAATATCTTTCTTAGATGTTGCATCGAATCGCCTATTATAAAGGGGGATGACCGCATGAGTATAAACAAAGTTAAGTTTGACAGCTACCGATCGGAACTGGAGGCTGTTATTAAAAATATAGAACATGTCATGGTAGGAAAGAAGCAGGTTTCAGAGTTAAGCATTGTGGCTCTGCTTGCCGGAGGGCATGTTTTGCTTGAAGACGTTCCGGGAGTCGGGAAGACCATGATGGTGCGTGCCATCGCCAAGTCGCTGGGACTCCAGTTCAACCGGATCCAGTTTACTCCCGATCTTTTGCCTTCTGACATAACCGGGGTTTCCATTTTTAATCAGAAGGAAATGAACTTTGAATTTCGAGCTGGACCGCTTATGGGAAATGTTATACTTGCCGATGAAATCAACCGCACCTCCCCGAAAACACAATCAGCCCTCTTAGAATCCATGGAAGAGAAAAGTATCACCGTTGACGGCCACACCCACATCCTGCCGAATCCATTCTTTGTCATGGCCACACAAAATCCGATTGAATACGAGGGAACCTATCCGCTGCCTGAAGCTCAGCTGGACCGTTTTCTACTGAAATTAAATATGGGCTATCCGACGCCTGATGAAGAATTATCGATCTTAAGCTTGATCGTGCAAGACCATCCGATCGATAACCTGAAGCCTGTCGTTACCGCAGAGGAACTGAACGGAATGAAAGAGCAAGTGAAAGCCGTGTATGTCGATGAAACCGTAAAAAAATACATCATTGACCTTGTAAACCGCACACGCAATCACCGTTCCATCTATCTTGGAGCCAGTCCGAGGGGATCGCTGGCGCTTATGAAGGCCGCCCAGGCACACGCTTTTATGATGGACAGGGATTTTGTGGTGCCGGACGATGTGAAATATCTCGCGCCATACGTCCTTACCCACCGCATCCTTTTAAAACCGGAAGCCAGATTTGAAGGAGAGACGCCGGATACCGTCATCCGTGATCTGCTGAACCGTGTGCCTGTTCCAATCCAGAAAGGGCAGCATGCCAGATGAAACGGCTAAAGTGGAAGCTGAACAGCAAATATAAAACCCCGCTTGGCCTTGCCGGCATCGTACTCCTTCTCGGCCTGACCTTTTCGTACGCCATGTTTCAGGGTGGGTTTGTGAGCTGGTTTTTGTTTTACAGCGTTTTTCCTTTTACCGTCTATACGGTGACGATGGTCTTTTATCCGCTTCATAGAATACGAATGACGAGGGAACTGAGCAAGGATCTACTCATGGCCGGTGAGGAACTGACCGTGACCATCCGCCTTAAACGAAAAACGCCATTTCCTCTCTTTTATCTTGTCATCCATGATGAGATTCCCGCTCCCTTATATAAAGAAGCGCTGCACGGCGGGGAAGAAGATCAGATTCATTCCCGGGTGTTGTTTTTTCCGTTGTTTAAAAAGAATCTTGTCTACACGTACCGCATCAAGCCTGTGCCGCGCGGCGTTTATGAGCTGAACAGCATCGCGCTGAAAACAGGAGATGTGTTCGGTTTTGTGCAAAAAGAGATAAAAATAAACCTGTCTGATAAGGTCTTCATCTATCCAAGGTATCAGGAGATCGAGCGCTGGGAGATGGACAAGCATCTTCAGAGCGGGATTCAGCGGGCCGGAAGAAAATCGCTGACTGACTATACGTCGACGGTAAGCGTGAGGGATTATGCCCCCGGCGATAAGCTATCCTGGCTGCATTGGAAGGCAAGTGCGCGTTCCAGCAAACTGCTGACAAAAGTGTTTGAACATCAGCGGAATGACGATTATGTCATCGTACTGGATCAATCCGCAGAAAGCTACGGCAATCATGACTGGCTTTTTGAAAAGGCCGTTTCCTTTGCGGCTTCCATCACGCATTACTCCGTGCAAAAAGGGGCCTCGCTAGGTCTATACAGTTCCCGGAATAAAGGGCAGCTGTTGATAAACAGCGGAACCGACCACGAATGGCGGATCTTTCATGAACTTGCGAGCGTTCAGCCGGATATAAAAAAGCCTTTTTATGAATGGCTGAAACAGGAATTTATCGATGGCAGACTTGAGGGAAGAACTGTTGTCATCATCTCGCCGCTGCTGGATGATGTAATGATCAAGACACTGGAAATGGTTACAGCCCGGCAGGCTAACGCAGTGTATTTTTATATGTCGGCCAATGACAGGCTTCACCCTCAAGAACTCACGTCCATCCATCGTTTAAACAATAGTTTAATTCCTGCGGTTTCCATTTACGGGCCGAGGTTCAGTGACGCATTAAAGGCAGGTGCAAACCGTGCAAGCATTTAAAAATAACCGGCCGTCGCCAATTTACTCTCTTGTTCTTTATGCTCTCGGGTTTATGCTCCTGTGGGAGTGGCTCAGGCCGCTGACCCAGATTACGTCCACTGAGGATACGCAGGTTTTTGTTGTGTTTACCGCGTTTTTGTTTATTATTACGTACTTCAAACTGCCGGTGTGGCTCTCATTCCCGATCAAGTTAATCGCCCTGCTGTATGCCGTCCATGCCCTGTATTATCCGGATGTTTTTCTATCATTCCAATGGGTTCCTCACCTGATCGGTGACCTGGAAAGTAATCTGATGTTCATCTGGAATCAGGAATGGACGGAAATGTCTTCGCTGAGCAGGTCTCTTTTGTTCTTTGTCCTGCTCTGGCTCGTGAGCTATCTCATGCATTACTGGCTCATTCAGGCGAAACGAATTTTTTTGTTCTTATTTATAACCGTTCTATATATCACGGTCCTTGATACGTTTACGCCGTATGATGCGAAGATGGCGATCGTGCGCACTGTGTTTATCGGGCTGGTTCTTGTCGGCATCTTAAGAATAATGAAAATCGTGGAGACCGAAGGATTTTCGCTCATGAAAGGACGGTTTCCCATCATGTGGATGGTGCCGCTCACCGTGGTCATCGCCCTGTCTTCCACGCTCGGCTTGCTTGCGCCTAAAGCATCTCCGCAATGGCCGGACCCGGTTCCTTTTATCGCGTCCATGTCGGATAAAGGTGAAGAAGGTTCAGGCATCAACAGCAAGTTTGCCCGAATCGGCTATGGCACGAATGACAGCCATCTTGGAGGGCCGTTCGAATTTGATTACAAAGAGGTTTTTACCGCGACCGTAAAAGAAAAGCATTACTGGCGGGTCGAAACGAAGGACGCCTATACCGGAAAAGGGTGGGAAAATTCTTTCTCCCCGGAATTTCATGCGCTAAACCCGCAATCGGTGGAGTATACTGCTCCAATCTCCAGTCTCATTGAACCGGGGGGAGCTCAGATGATGAAAGAGAAAGCCACCATCAAAATGGCGAAAACCTATCCGTTCATCCTTTCACCAGGCGTCATTACTTCCATTCAAGCCAAAAAAAATGTTAATTTTATGCTTGATCCGCTGACCGGAAAGATTGATACGATGAGCGGGGGCGATCCAACGAGACTAAAGAAATACCAAATGGAATATGAACTTCCGCAATACGATGAGAAAAAATTGCAGGAAAGCAGCCAGTCCTATCCGCAGTATGTGACCGAATACTATCTGCAGCTTCCAAAAGAGCTCCCTTTACGAGTCAAAAAACTGGCGGCATCTATCGTAAAGAATGCTGAAAATCCGTATGATAAAGCCAAGGCGGTAGAGAATTACTTTTCGCTGAATAACTTTGGATACGATACCGTCGATGTGAGAGAGCCAAAGAAAAACGAAGATTACGTGGATAAGTTTTTATTTGATGCGAAGAAGGGGTACTGCGATAACTTTTCGACATCCATGATCGTGCTGCTTCGGTCAGTCGGCATTCCTGCCCGCTGGGTGAAGGGCTTTACATACGGAGAGTATCAGGAAACGAAAAACATGAATAAGACGTATAAAGTTACGAATGCCAATGCCCACTCTTGGCCTGAGGTTTATTTTTCAGGAGTCGGCTGGGTGCCTTTTGAACCAACAAGAGGGTTTTCCAACCCAAGCCAGATTGAAGAGGAAGTGAAGAGCGCGGCGGCGTCAGTAGCCCCTCCTGTAAAGAAGAAAAACAAACAGGAAGTGCAGCCTGACGAGAAGGACCAATCGGCGAGCAAGGGACAAAATGGAGATGGAATTTTAGCCAACCTGGGCAAATCCTTGCTGTACGCGATTCCGCTTATCTTTGCAGCAGCACTCCTTGCTCTTGTGTTTCGGAAAAAATGGCTCCGTCAATATTACATCTGGAGATTCCGCAGGCGAAAAGGGACAGGAACATTTGCAGATGCGTATGACCGCTTGCTCTGGCTGGCCCAGCTTTACGGGTTGAAAAAGGATCCTTCCGATACACTCAGGGAATATGCGGTCTATGTTGACCGTTCGCTTGATACTCGGGATATGAGAATGCTGACTTCTGCTTATGAATCTCAGCAATATGGCAAAAGGCAGACTGCTGATCAATGGACAGATACCAACAAGGAATTGTGGGAAAATTTAATTAAAAAGCTGCGGGGTTGACCGTCTGACAAGCCATTGTTAGAATGTGCTTAAGATACAATGCCATCAATATTATTCTCCTTCGTATATCCTCGATAATAAGGATCGAGAGTCTCTACCGGGCCGCCGTAAATGGCCTGACTATGAAGGCAGGGTTCTTTATGCACAACCGGAATTCTGCCTTTGTTTTTTTTGCTGAAAAAACAGAGCTGGGATTCCGGTTTTTTGTTAAAGAAAAGGATATGTTAGGGTAAATTTGGCAAATACTACGGAAAGATCAATAGATGGGGTGACAGAATGAATTTAGCCAGTGAAATGATCGTCGTTCTAGACTTTGGGGGCCAATACAACCAGCTGATCGCAAGGCGTATTCGTGATCTTGGGGTATACAGTGAACTGCTTCCGCACACAACGACTGCAGAAGAAATCAAGAAGTTGAATCCAAAAGGAATCATCTTCTCTGGAGGACCGAACAGTGTATACGCACCGAATTCGCCTTCAGCGGATGAAGCCATTTTTGACCTTGGAATCCCTGTACTGGGAATCTGCTACGGGATGCAGCTCATGACTCATCACTTCGGTGGAAAAGTAGAGCGCGCCAACCACCGTGAATACGGGAAAGCAGAAATTACGATTGCAAATGAAAGCAAGCTGTATCAAGATCTTCCAAAACAGCAGGTGACATGGATGAGCCATAGTGACCTTGTTGTTGCTCCTCCACAAGGATTTGTAACCGACGTGACGAGCATTTCCTGTCCGGTAGCGGGAATGAGCGACATCTCCCGCCACTTGTACGGCGTTCAGTTCCATCCTGAGGTCCGCCACAGTGAATATGGAAATGAGATGCTAAAGAATTTTATTTTTGCCATCTGTGAATGTGAAGGCAACTGGACGATGGAAAACTGGATCGAGGACGAACTGGAGAAAATCCGCCAGCAAGTCGGAGATAAAAGAGTGCTTTGTGCTCTATCCGGCGGCGTCGATTCTTCCGTTGTTGCGGTATTGATCCATAAAGCGATCGGCGACCAGCTGACTTGTATTTTTGTAGACCACGGACTTCTTCGCAAAGGTGAAGCGGACAGTGTTATGAAAACCTTCAGTGAAGGGTTCCACATGAACGTGATTAAAGTGGACGCGAAAGACCGTTTCCTTGGCAAGCTTAAGGGAGTTTTCGACCCTGAAATGAAACGTAAAATTATCGGCAACGAATTCATCTACGTGTTTGATGAAGAAGCGAGCAAGCTCGAAGGCGTGGATTACCTTGCACAAGGTACGCTTTACACGGACATCGTAGAAAGCGGAACAGCTACAGCTCAAACGATCAAATCCCATCATAATGTAGGCGGACTTCCTGAAGACATGAAGTTTACCTTGATTGAGCCTTTGAACACACTTTTTAAAGACGAGGTTCGTAAGGTTGGTACAGAGCTTGGTATTCCTGATGCGATTGTTTGGCGCCAGCCGTTCCCGGGTCCTGGACTAGGAATCCGTGTACTTGGCGAGATTACAGACGAGAAGCTTGAGATTGTCCGTGAATCAGACTTCATTCTGCGTGACGAAATCAGTAAAGCAGGACTTGAACGCGATGTATGGCAATACTTCACGGTCCTTCCTGATATCCGCAGTGTAGGGGTAATGGGAGACATGAGAACTTACGATTACACAATCGGTATCCGTGCGGTTACATCCATCGACGGAATGACATCCGACTGGGCGCGCATTCCGTATGAAGTGCTGGAGAAAATCTCTACGCGCATCGTAAACGAAGTCAACCATATCAATCGTGTAGTGTATGACATTACGTCCAAGCCGCCTGCAACGATTGAATGGGAGTAATAAACGAACGTTTTATAAATTTCCAATAAAAATATTCGGAAATAGATTGACGAAATCTGTAGCAATTTGTATAATTTCCATGTAAACAGTATAAAAGTCACAGTTTATAAGAAAAGCGTAAGTGCCCTGTTTAAGTCAGACTGCTTATTTTCTATAAACCTGACATTAGTCAATTCGTATAAATTCGGGGATATGGCCCGAAAGTTTCTACCAGGCTGCCGTAAATGGCCTGACTACGAAGGTACATGGAATATCATATGAATTCAGGTCTATACACTGATTCCGTCATGTGATTTCTATTCCCTTTGTATGTTAGCTCAAGGTAGAGAGACCTTGAGCTTTTTTGTTTTTCCATACTAGATAATCAGGGGGATTATGATGAAGAACTACTTTAGCTTTGATGAACACGGTACAACCTACCGAAAAGAATTTATCGCAGGCTTGACGACTTTCCTGTCCATGGCTTACATCCTTTTCGTTAACCCTTCAATCCTTGGTCAGACGGGGATGGATAAAGGAGCCGTGTTTACGGCAACAGCGCTCGCTGCGGCTTACGGTACACTGTTTATGGGCATTGTAGCCAAATACCCGATCGCTCTTGCACCTGGGATGGGATTGAATGCGTTCTTTACGTTCTCGGTCGTGCTTGGCATGGGAATTCCTTGGCAGACGGCGCTTTCTGGTGTTTTATTATCTGGACTTATCTTTATTGCGATTACTGTTTTTAAAATTCGTGAAACCATCATTAACGCGATCCCGGTAGAACTGAAGTACGCAACAGCCTGCGGGATCGGTTTGTTTATTGCTTTTATTGGATTAAAAAGTGCAGGAATCGTGGTCTCCAATCAAGCGACTTTCGTAGGGCTGGGCCATTTAACGAAGCCTGATACATTGCTTGCCATCTTTGGATTTATCGTAACCATTCTTATGGTCGTGCGTGGAGTAAAAGGCGGAATCTTCTACGGAATGGTGATTACCGCGATTGTTGGAATGATCTTTGGTTTAATTGATGCACCTCATAAAGTAGTGGGTTCTGTGCCAAGCCTTGCGCCGACATTCGGCGAAGCGTTCAGCAACTTTGATAAAGTATTTACACCGCACTTGATTGTTGTCGTATTAACGTTCTTCTTCGTTGATTTCTTTGATACAGCCGGTACGATCATGGCTGTTGCGAGCCAGGCGGGGATCATGAAAGATAACAAGCTTCCTCGTGCAGGAAGAGCGTTATTGGCGGATTCTTCTGCGATTGTTGTTGGTGCGACTCTTGGTACATCTTCAACAACTGCATATATTGAATCAGCTTCCGGTGTTGCAGCCGGCGGACGTACAGGATTTACATCGGTTGTTACAGGTTTGTTCTTATTGCTGGCATTATTTTTCTCACCATTGTTGGTGGTTGTAACGCCTGCCGTAACTGCTCCGGCATTGATCGTTGTCGGTGTCCTCATGGTTGGGGTTCTTGGCAAGATTGAATGGAGCAAGCTTGAAATCGCGGTTCCAGCGTTCTTAACGATTATCGCGATGCCGCTTACGTACAGCATTGCCACAGGGATCGCGCTAGGATTCGTTATGTATCCTGTAACGATGCTTGTTAAAGGAAGAGGAAAAGAAATTCATCCGATCATGTATGTATTGTTCTTGATCTTTATCTGTTACTTTGCTTTCTTGGTGGAGTAGGAAATATAAACGAAGCGCTCAGACAGTGAACCTGTCTGGGCGTTTTTTTGTGAAAATGATGTGTTTTGCAAGTAAAGATCCTGTTTCTGCAAGTAAATCGTGTCGAATCGCAAGTAACTGATTCATTTCCGCAAGTAAAGCTTGTCGAACCGCAAGTAAAAGCGACAAATCCGCAAGTAAATGTTCAGTTAAACAGACCTGAAGACCCTTGTTCAAAAATCATCCGGGATATATAGTATAAAAAAGTAAAAAATAGGGAAATAGTCTCGTAGTATGACAGAATCACGAACTTAGCTACACTTTTCAACTATTTTTCCCTACAATAAGGGTAATTAATTGAAACTATTAAACTATAGGGGTCGAATAAAACATGGATTATCGTCTTCAAGCAACACAGCAAACACCAGCGTACATCATGTACCTGCTCGATATCAGCGCGTCCATGAACCAGATGATGGACGCCGGGAACGGACAGGAAAAAAGAAGGATCGATGTGGTAACGAGCGCACTGAACTCCGCGATCCGGCAGATGGTGTTCCGTTCAACAAAAGGAAGCAGGCTTAGCCCTCGCTATAAAGTTTCCATTTTAGCCTACAGTGACAATGTCTTTGATGTATTGGGCGGAATAAAAGGCATTGATGAGCTTGCCAGAATGAAGCCGCTTGATAATGTACAAACCCAGCGGCTGACCAACACAGCCAAGGCTTTTGCTGCTGCAGAAAAAATTCTCCTGCAGGAATTGGAAAAGATGCAGGACTGTCCTGCTCCATTAATATGCCACATGACTGACGGAGCTTATACGGGGGAAGATCCTGAGCCAATCGTGCAAAGAATCATGAACCTATCCGTGCCCGACGGAAAAGTGCTCGTCGAGAATATTTTTATCTCCGACGAAATTTTATCCAAGCCCATTGAGAACTCCAAAAAGTGGCCGGGTATCATGTATGAAACGGTGCTCGATGAAGACTATGGCAACAAGCTGAAGCGCCTTTCCAGTCCTTTGCCGGAGAGCTATCGGGAAATGATGATTGAAACTGGCTATAAAATTGAACCGGGAGCGCTGATGATGCTGCCGGGCACGAATGCTGACCTCGTTTCTCTCGGATTTCAGATGTCTGCCGCCACACCGGTCCGATAATATACATTTAAAATTTCCATAAACCCTGAGGTGAATCCATGTATACGTATTATAGTGATCAAAAGAAAGAAACTCCGGTATCGTCTGTTTACCGGGACCCTTTTTCTATCCGTTACGGGTATGCAAGGTCCAGTGAGACACAGGAAGCTGATGATTCAGGACAGGATTTTTTAGCGTTTGAAGTGAAAGATCGAAGCCTCGTTTTTGCAGTCTGCGATGGGGTTAGCCTGTCCTTTTGCGGGGATCTTGCCGCTCGCTTTATATCTGAAAAGCTTATTCAGTGGCTGGGGGAGCTTCCAGCTGATGAGTATAGGGATGAAGCCGGCGTTAAAGAGAAACTCGCCTCTTTTCTGACAGAGCTGACAGTGGAAGGGACAGAGACGATCAGAAAACATCGCCTGCCGAATTCCATGCCGCCTATTTTAAGAGAAGTGCTCGAGGAAAAACGGACAAAAGGCAGTGAAACGATGTTCATCTGCGGCCGCATCGACATGGCAGATGAGATGACCAGCCAAGCCAGCATGTTTCTTGCGTCTTCAGGAGATATACGATTAAGAGTCTGGAATTCCTCAGGGGAAGTAACGTCTGATGGTAAAATGCAACCCGAAACAAAAAAACGATGGTCCACAAAGGACGGGCTTATCGGCGGGGACATTCATACCGTAACGGGGCAATCATTCGGCGAAGTACGCCGGATCGCGGTTTATTCTGATGGGTTTTCAGCGATTGACGGCTTGAAGCAGCTGCCATCGACGGATCAGCTGCAGATCCTAGTGAAAAAATCGCTCCAATCTCCGCTAAGCGATGACTTGTCTTTTTTAGACATCGCCTGGTAGAAAGGAAGAGAATCAATGGAAGAGATTATTGTTTCCTTTATACATAATGACAGTGAAAAAGATTTGCGCTTGCCCAACCATCTCGAAAGCAAAAAGATTGCCGAAGCGCTTCACGAATGGGCAGGGCATGCGATGGGGTGGGGAGAAGAGCCCTATGATCTTGAATATTCGTTCAATCAAAAAAACTGGTTCCGTATGGAGAAAAAGAAATCGCTGGCGGATGCCGGGGTTTGGGACGGTTCCTTTTTGCGGTTCAGCAAAGAGCCGCAGTCATCACTCCCAAAAGAAGATGACTATATGGCCAGTGATGATTACACGGAAGACGATCAGCCCGAGGAACAGACCGGTATGGATTATGCATGGAAAATTATCGACTAAGGAGGGAACGAGATGAAGAAGTCGCCGTATTTTAAACGATCTCCGCGGTTAAAGCTCGCGATGCCTTCAGGAAGGATGGTCGTTCACCGTCCAAAAGGGGAACCGGCAGAGCCGAAATTTTCATTCGAGTCCATGATCATTCCAATCTTTCTGACGCTCGCAACCGTAGGAATCATGTACTATATTTCAAAAACGATGTATAACAGTGCGAGCTATGCCATTTTTATGATGGCGATGAGTATTCCGATGCTCGGCTCCTATATTGCGACGATCATTCTTTTTTTCAAAAAGAAGAAAGCATACAAGCTTGAAGTGGAGCAGCTGCACAACGAGTATTACGAACAGATTAAGAAGCATCATGGAGAAATTGAAGACCTGAAGAACAGGCAGTCCCGTTTTCTTCGGGAAAAAGATCCGAATCCTCAGGACTGTGTACGCCGAATCGCAGACCGAAAGAGTTCGTTATGGGAGCGCGCCTATAATTCTGAAGACTTTATGGACTTGAGGCTCGGCCTCGGTTCACGTCCGTTTAAAATGGAGATTGAAGTGCCGGCACAGGATGGCTATGATGTGAATCCGCTCATTGCGGAAGCGCAAAAATTGCAGAACGAATACCGTGAGCTGCAGAATGTCCCGGTTTCGATCCCGCTTCAGGAAAAGCGCGTGGTCGGGCTGGTCGGGGAGCGTGCGGATATCCTGGAGATGGCCCGCGTACTGGCTCTTCAGCTTGTCACCCACCAATCTCCGGAAGAAGTGAAGCTTGTCAGTGCCTATCCTGAAAGCGAAAGCGAACAGTGGAGCTGGATGAAATGGCTGCCTCACGTTTGGGATGAGGACCGGGAAAGGCGGTATGTAGCTGAAGGGAAACTGATGACACAGAAGCTGTTTGAAAGGCTTTACAGCAGCCTCAACATCAGAAAGCTTGAAAATGATGGAAAAAATAATGACGTTGTTCATATTCCTGAATATGTCTTTTTCCTGCCAAGCCTTTCACTGCTGGAGGATGATTCCCTCTTGCCGCTCATTTTAAAACAGGGAGATTCGATCGGCGCGTCCGCCATTCTGCTTGCTCCGACGAAAGAAGCACTGCCGATGGAGTGCGAACTGATCGTTGAAGTGAGAGACGGTGTGGCTCAATTGTATGAAACGTTCTCCAATGACCAGGATGAGGTGGTTTACTTTACGGGCTCTGAAAAAATTGCGATCGACCACTTTACGCTGACCGAGGCAAAAACGATGTCGCGTATGATTGCACCGCTAAGGGTGAAGCAGTCCTCTGCAGGCGTAATCCCAAAAGTTCTGCCGTTTTTGGATATGTACGGCGTGAAAAAAGCAGAAGAACTGGATGTTGTGTCCAAGTGGAGCCACAACCGTTATCCGACTACGCTTCCTGTCGCGATTGGAGTCAGAGAAGGCCGCAAACCGGTCTATTTGAACATCCACGATAAGATTGAAAAGAAAGGCCATGGTCCGCATGGTCTGATGGCAGGCACGACCGGTTCAGGGAAAAGTGAAGTCATCCAGTCGATGATTCTTTCTCTTGCGGCCACTTACCACCCGCATGATATGGCGTTCATGCTCATCGATTATAAAGGCGGCGGAATGTCCAATACGTTCCAGGGACTGCCGCATGTCGTGGCAACCATTACAAACCTGGAGGACCCTAACCTGATCAACCGGGCGAAGATCTCGCTGCGAGCCGAGCTGGAGAGGCGTCAGAAGCTGTTTAACCGGGCGGGCAACATTCAGCATATTGATGAATACTTCCGATCCGAGTGGAAGACAAAAGAACCCCTGCCTCACTTGTTCATCATCATTGATGAGTTTGCCCAGCTGAAAAAAGATCAGCCAGAATTCATGGATGAGCTGATTTCGATCGCTGCGATTGGGCGTACGCTTGGTGTCCATCTTCTGCTCGCTACACAGAAACCAGCCGGAGTAGTGGATGAGAAGATCTGGAGTAACTCCCGTTTCCGCATCTGTCTGCGCGTTCAGGATGATAACGACAGCCGGGAAATGATCAAGATTCCAAATGCTGCGAGCATCAACGTTCCTGGAAGGGCCTATTTCCAGGTCGGCAACAACGAAGTACTGGAATACTTCCAATCCGCTTGGAGCGGGGCAGGGTATCATCCTGAGAATGAGGAAGAGGCCAATATTGCCACCATTTCCGAAGTGAAGCTCGATGGAACTGATGAAGTGCAAAAAAGAATCAAGGCAGAAGGCAAGACCTCAGAAAAGCAGATTCAAGTGCTCATCCGGCATATGAAGGAAGAGGCGGAGAAGAACAATGTTCATCCGCTGCCGGGTCCTTGGCTGCAGCCGCTGCCTGAAAGTCTTCCGATCTCCGATTTGATAGAAACCGAGAATTGGACTTCCGGTGCTTGGGAATCGAGCGAAAAATGGATGGAGCCGACAGTCGGCATCATTGATGATGTGGGGAATCAGGCTCAGTATCCATTGGAGCTGGATCTGAAGGAAGGCCACCTGATGGCATTCGGGATGCCTGGATCCGGGAAAACGACGTTCCTGCAGTCCACACTTCTTTCCCTGTTCTATCAGCATGGTCCGCGCGATCTGCATACGTATATCGTGGACTTTAGCCGGCAGTTGAAAGACTTTGCCCGTTTTCCGCAGGTTGGCGGAGTCGTGCATGAAGAAGATACGGAAAAAATGCAGCGGCTGTTCCGTTATTTCCTGAAAGAACTGACGAAGCGGAAAGAGCTTTTCTCCAATGAGGGGGTGAGTTCGCTTGAAACGTATCGCAGCATCACGAAAAAATCCCTGCCTGTCCTGCTGCTCGTGATTGACGGATATCACCGGTTCCGGTCAACTTTTGAATTTGAGAATGAGAAGCTGGAAATGATTCTTCGTGAGGGGGCGACATACGGAATCCTCACGTTCGCTACGGCAAACCAGACGAACGACATGTACGAGCGCTATAGAAGCAACTTCGCCTCCATGGTCTCTTTTGAACTGGCTGATCATACCGATTACTACTATGCTGTAGGACGGCCGAATTTTGCTGCAGCCAACTTGCCGGAAGGCCGCGGGTTTGTGAAGGGACACAATCCGCCCCATATCTTTCAGGGAATGCTTCCTTATAACGGAGGGAGTGAGCTTGAAAAAGTATCCTTTATCCGGGAGATTTCCGGAAAGATGGCGGACGAGGCGAAAGGAGAACGGGCAAAACCGATTCAGATGCTTCCTCGCGAAATTTCCTTGAACCAGCTGCTGGCCGAGTTTCCGCCGGCCGATTCGAAACTGCTGCCGTATGGTATTGATGTAGAGGACTTGGACATCCAGTCGCTCGATCTGGATGATGCAGACCATGTGTTTGTCACGGGCCGTGTGGAATCCGGGAAAACGTCGTTTCTCCAAACGCTGGCCTTATCGCTGATGTACCAAAACCCTGCCGATCAGCTTGATCTCTATTTAATTGAGATGGAGCCGCAGACGAAAGGCATCATGAGCATGGCCGCCTTTCCTCATGTGAAGGGCTATGCAGCAGATTTCATGCAGGCAAAAGAACTGTTCAGCGAGATTTCTGCCAAGATGGAGGAAAGAAAAAGCGACAGCCTCTCCTTCGGATGGGGGAACGGGCAAGAAGAAAATTCCTATCCTCCTGTTGTCATCATGATCGATGACTCGGAAAACTTCATGCAGCAGATGAATATGGATTTTGAGCTCAAAGACCAGCTTGAGAAGCTGACGAGGGAGGCACGCCAGAAGAACATCCACTTTATGCTGGCAGGTTCAATTACAAGCATGAACAGCTATATGCATGATGGCTGGTTCCTGAACATCAAGAAAAAGTTTGCCGGATTCCTCCTCGGTTCTACATTGAGCAATGATCTGTATTTCTTTAATATGCGCCTTCCTCATACAGAAACTGATAAAGAGCTTCCAGCAGGGGACGGCTTCATCATCAAAGGAAAATATACGAAGATTAAAGCCGCTCTTCCTTTTATTACGCTTGAAGAACGAAATGAATGGGAGACTTTAGTCCGTAAAAAGAACCATGTTTTTGAAGCGTAGCTTACTATATATAGGTAAATTGTTACCAATTATGCTAGGGAAAAAGGATGAAAATGGGTTTGAGATGTATCTAACTGGGTAAATGTATTGTATATTTGCCTCATAATGGAAAAAAAGGGAGATGAAATAAATGTCAGTAAGAATTCTCGTAACACCAGAAGAACTAGAAGGAATTGCATCGAAATTTAGAACTGGATCTGAAAACAGCCGCACTCAAACACAACAGCTTTACCAAGCACTTCAATCACTTGAAGGTAAATGGGATGGAGCAACGAAAAAACGCTTCTTCGACCAATTCGAACAATCCCGCCGCCACATGGAGGCTTATGTGCAGTTACTTGACAACATCGACCAAGAGCTTCGCCAAATCGCAACTCGTTTCCGCACAGTCGACGCACAATAAGGAATCTATTGATTTCAAGCAAACAAGAAAGACTAGTCAATTCCTTTGGCTGGTCTTTTGTTTTGGGTGATTCTCAGGAATTAAACGATTGTTTGAAAGCTCTGTCGAGAATGATTTCATGATCTTTGTTTATTGCGGCTTTTGTGTATAAGTGGATTGTTAGGATTTACAATTGATGCATTGAGCAGAACCAGCTAGTAAGTTAAGATGATATTGGATATTTTTGTAAACATTTTTTGTGAAATAATACATAAAGTACTAGATTTATGGTTTAATATTGTCGAAAAAAGAGAATGTATTATATTGGAAATTATATAGCCTAATGGTTGAGTGGATAGGGGTTTTAGCATTATGAGTTTTCAGCCAGAAGTCGGAGAAAGCATACGCCTGTTTAAAAGGAGATATACGTTTCCTAAGCATCCTGCCGTACAGGGGATAGATATTCCTTACGGGCAGGAGGGACGGCAGGGGACTGTCTATCAGATTAAAGAGGACAACACGAGAAATAAAGCCGCACTGAAGGTATTCAGGGAAAGGTTCAAGAACAAAAATCAGGTTAATCTTTCCGAACAGTTGAAGAACTATTCTTCGATTTATGGGCTGTCTGCCTGTCTGCGCTCTGTCATTGAGGAAGGTGAGCATGCGAGACTCATAGGGCAGTATGATGATCTGGAGTATTCCCTGATCATGCCATGGATCGATGGTCCTACATGGGCGGACATCTTGATGGAAGAGCAGACACTTTCAAAAGAAACCTGTCTCCGCATCTCCTGTATGCTGGCCTTCCTTCTGAAAGAGCTGGAAGAAGCGGGCATCGCCCACTGTGATCTATCTTCAAGCAATGTCATCCTTCCATTTCTGCAAGAGAATGCAAGGCCTATCTTTGCCGACATTGAACTGATCGATATTGAAGAGCTTTACGCACCGGAACTGAGCGAACCGAAAGCGCTGCCGGGCGGGTCACCAGGCTATGCAGCAAACTATGTAAAAGACGGGGTCTGGTCAAAGGATGCGGACCGTTTTGCAGGAGCTGTGCTCCTGGCAGAAATGGCGTCCTGGCATCGGGAGGAAGTCCGCAGACTTAAGGCGGATGACTTCAGTTATTTTGATACCGATGAGATGCAGAAGGAAACGGAACGGTACAAAAAATTGCTCGGTGCTCTTCAGGAAACTCTTGGTGAACAAGCGGCACAGCTGTTTAAAAAAGCATGGAAAAGCAACAGCCTTGAAGACTGCCCGACGTTCTCTGAGTGGTTTGAACTTTTCCCTGAGCATGTCAGGAACTTTGTCATCAGCAGCCATGAGAAGTATATGGCCTCAAAGAAACCGTCAGTTCCCCTTGGGGCGATGAGTCTTGATACAATGCTTCAGATCGCGGCCGCATTCGAGGGGCTTGGCAACAAAAGAGCCGCACATAGTGAGTATCAATTCATCATGAATCAGTTTCCGGAACAGAAGGCTGTTGTGGAAGAGCTGCAGATGCTGCTGAATGAGGAAGAAGAAAACGGCCGTCCCGAGCTGATTCCCGCGCATTATCTCGAAGCTGCCCAGCATTTTGAGAAGCTCCAGGATTGGAATACCGCACTTATCTTTTATACCCGATGTACCCAGCTTCCTTCGGTGGATTTTACAACCAAAGAAGAGCTGTCCATCATAATCGAGGAGCTTCAAAGTCAGATCAGGGCGGAAGCGGAACAGCAATCAACAGCAGAAAAGCTGAAGCAGATTGCGGAAGAACAAGAAAAGGCGACAGCCGCAGCCCTTGCCGAGCCGCTTGAGGCGCGAAAGGCGGAGCGCCCGAAATTCAATGTTCAGCAGTTCTTTTTCAATAATTGGAAGTGGATGGCGGGTACGGTAACCGCTGTTTGCCTCGGAATCGCTCTTTATTATATGTACCAGGCTTCCCAGGAGAAAAAGTGGCACGATTACATACAGCAAGGCACTGAAGCTTTTTCACAGAGAAGGTACAGCGAGGCCGAGCAGTACATCCAAAAAGCGATCGATAAGAAACCAACCGAGGATCTTTATACGAAGATGGCGACGATTTATATCAGCCAGGGACAAAATCAGCAGGCCATTCAGTACCTCGGTGATTTGAAATTGAAAAAAGAGCTTTCACCCAGAAATACAGAAGCCAATTATCTTATGGGCCGGGCCTATTTTATAGAGACGAATTACAATGAGGCTATTCCTTATTATGAAGCGGCCTACAAAGACAAAAAGAATAAGTATCATCAGGATGCAATCAGGGATCTTGTCATCAGCTATGCTTCCATCAACCAGTTAAAAAAGGCCAATACACTGGTAGAGCAGCTGCAAGGCAAGGATAACAAATCGAAAGCCTTTGTCGCCTACTTAAAAGGCGACCTTTACAAGAGGCAAGGTAAGGGTACGGAAGCTGTTGATTCGTTTGAGAAGTCGGTTGATCTTGATCCAGCCAATAAAAAATATATAAAGAAACTGATTGAGGCGTATATCAACAACAATAAAACCAATCAAACCGACGAGTCAACAAAGACCAAAACTTACGAGAACGCCATATCGTTAGCGAACAGTCTGCTGCGTGAAGATTACACGAATATCGACTATTTAAATCTTACCGGCCAGCTTTACTATGAATATGGATTGTTTGCTGAAGATAAAAAGCAAAAGGCGAAAAGCCAAAATTTATATAAAGAAGCATTAAATGCTTACAATCAAGTAACTGGTTTAGGAATTCAAGAGAGAAACACGATACTGAATACAGGGATTTTATATGAAAAAGTTGGAGATAAGGCAAAAGCTGAAGCGACATATAAAAAAGTGATTAAGCAGAACCCGATCTACGGACATGCCTACTTCGTTTATGGAATGTTCCAGATTAAAGAAAAAAATTACAAGAAGGCTTTGCCGCTGCTTAAAAAGGTCATCCAGATCAATGAAGACCCCACTGATGTGAATCTTGCAAAAGAACGTATTAAAGAAATGAAAGTGAAAAAGGTTTTGATTTAGGGAGGGACAACCATGGCAGAAAAGGAAAATGAAAGTTTTTTCAGCCCGAAAGCCAAAAAGGTAATGCTGACCTCATCTGCGGCTTTGCTTGTGGCACTTGCCGGTACAGGAACGTATTATTGGCAAGCGAACCAAACCTCTGAGACAGCAAGTTCAGAAATAGGTAAAAAACCAGGTAATACAAGCAAGGCGAGTAAAGATATCCGTCTAAACACAGACGATAACCAAGTCAAAGATGACCGGAACAACAAACCAGATAGCAAAGGCGGAGATCTATCTCCCAACAGTAATAACAGTGATGGCTTTGCACTCAGTGACGACACCGAGAATCCAGTGTATCTCGTAGATGCATCTGATCCTAAAAATCCAATTACTCAATTAATTGTAGACTCGGATAAAGTGGTCATTGAAACACCTATACCGCCTGCAATTCCAACAGATCCGATAATCACCCCGCCGGTTGATGATGGAACTCTTCCACCGGTCATTGATCCTGGAACGGATGATCCAAGTACAGATCCAGGCACAGATCCAGGCACGGCTCCAGGCACGGACCCAGGTACAGATCCAGGAACAGATAACCCTGGTGGAGGTACTGATCCAGGAAATCCAGGGGATCCAGACAACCCTGGTGATCCGGGCGGAGAAGACCCTGGCAGCCAGTTCCCGGATGTAGCGCTTGTCGTTCCGGAATCTTTATACGAGCGTTTAGACAGCTACAGCGGCAACGATAATTTTTACAATGTCATGTACTACGGGCAAAGAGAAATTAAACCCGACAGTGAAAAATATGATGACTTGATCAAGATGGTTGTGGAAGCTGCAGCAGATGCAAAAACAAAAGCATATCAAGAGCAAATGATGACGTCTGACAGCTTGGCCAACCTTCAGATGATCACATCACTAGGTTTTGAAAATAAAGAGCTGAAAAAACTTCAGGACGAAATCAGAATCGATCTTTATTCCAAGTTTGCAGAGCAGGAGATTGGTATTTACCTCAGCAAGCCGGCTGATCCTGAAAACCCTGGCGATGGTAATGGAGAACAGCCTCAAGCGCTTGATGCCGAAAAAGCACAGCAAGTTATCTATTACATTGGAAAATACAATGATCAGCATCCGAAAGAAGATTTGAATCCGTACGAATACAGCGAAGCAGACAAAGTATTAATGGAAGCTGCACATCAGGAGCAAGCGACCAACATCGCGGCGGCTCTAAATAAATACCAGATGCTCGCTCAGTACTCTCCGACATACAGCCAAAGCGCTAAAGACTTAAAAGCTGGAATTGTAGCAAGCAAAGTAGAGCAGGAAAGAGCAGAAGCTGGAACAAGAGAGCCAGGGCAGTATGAACCGCTGCCAGCAGGCCATGAACTTGAGGCTCTTAAACAGCTATTGGATAAGAAAAAATACGCTCAAGTTGTTGAACAGGGCGGGGATTTAGTCGGTACAGACTTCCCGCTCGGCGGGTTTAAGCTCGTTGTAGATAAAGCCAGCGAGGCGCTATTAAAAGAAACAGACGAACTTGCAAGCGGATCGGATGCTTTCACATCAAACAAAGAAACCATTATTCGAAACTATCAATTTTTACTTGAAGAATCAGGAGTAGAAAAAGGACTTAGTGATAAAGCAGCAACTCATTTAGATGCTTACTTCCTCATGCTGCAGGCGATCAAGGCTTCTGATAAAGACTTAAGTGAAGCGGTGATCCTGGCTTCTGAGTCAGCTGCTGATTGGGATGATAATGATGCGTTCCAAGCAAAAGTAGACGACATTTCTAGCAAACTTCTATCTTCTGCCGAACAATACGGTCTGGCGGATATGAAAAAAGAAGAAAGCGTCTATGAATTGCTGAGCACAACTCCGAGAGTGAATGAAGCTGACAAAGCAACGGCTTTCAACCGAAAGAAAGCCTTTGCGTATTCAAGAAAAGCGGCAAACCTGCTATCAGGCAAAAACTACAATGACGCGATCTTCTATGCGAGTGAATCCAACCAGATGTACAATAAAGGACAAAACGAGGATACACTCCGCGACGCCGCAAGAGCTCTTTTTGCCCAAAATACTTCTGGAGATTATTACGATCGCTATAATGATCTATTAAAAGTCTACAGAATGATTGCAAGTGCTTCTGGTATGCCGAAAAATGAAGCAGCTATGGCGATTGAAAGACAGGAAGCGATCGATAACTTCCAAAAAGGCATGCGTGAAAAAGCAGACGGCGACCATGAAAAAACAGTGTACTATCTGGACAAAGCAGCAGACAGCGACTGGATGTCAGATAAAGTTAACCCAGAACTTCAATATCAGGCCCAGCTCCTGCTGAACAATGCCAATGACTTAAAGGCTGCTGGTAATGAAGATGATCTTAAACTAGCTGTCAGATACTACAAAACGTTGCTGGTTACTAAGCATGTCAGCAAAGGCACGCGTGACGAAGCGAGAGACGCCATCAATAAACTGAAAAAGAATTCAGCTCCGGCGGTTAAACGAGACGACGCTCCACAAGAAAAGCAACAGAAGCACACTGAGCCTCAAAAAGAAGAAACGAAGCCACAAGCTGAGGATAATGAGGTTCAAAAAGAAGCACCGCAAACTGAAGCCCCTCAAACAGAAACAAAACAAGAAGGGCCAGAGACATCTGAACAAGTATAAAACCTAATCAGCAGGCAGGGCAGTTGCCTGCTGATTTTAGAATAAAAAGAAATGGCGGGTGAAGTATAAATGGATTCTGGAAAAATTCGTGCGATGGCTCAAGCCTATAGCCAGGCAGCAGGATTAGTAAGAGAATGTGAATCCAGATTGAGAGGAACCCTGGAATTCAATGGGGGAACGTGGACGGGAAACCGAAAAGAAAAATTTAACAGCAAGTATCAGGATGCAACCAAGGCTTTTAATTCAGTGGTCACAGAATTTATGGAAACCAGCAGCGAGTTGAACAAAGCGGCTCTGCGCTGTGAACAGATTCTGCATGATCTATTGGAAAAGGAACGCTTACAGCAGCTTAAACTGCTGGAACTTCAGAAAGGGGGCCCAAGATGACGAAAATATCCATACAGCCGGACAAACTCAATAAGATGTCGAATGATATGGTTAAAGAGATTATGAATCTGGAAAAGATCATGAACGATTTGAATAAGAAAATGTCTGATGTGGTAAATTCCTTGTCTCAAGGACCTCATTATTCACCCGAGTACTACACTGCCATGCAGGGGGCATTCATGCATCATGCCCAGTCCAAGTATCTGGTGGGACAATTGAAAGATGAGATATCTGAAGCGGAAATCTATTCAAGAAATACGGCTGAGAAGTTTGAAGAGGAAGATAGTTTGTTTAGTAAGCTGTTTAACATTTATAACGATTATCAAGGCTTTGTAGCAGCCGGCACGATTGCCTCACATGGGCTGTTTTTTCAGCTTTCTGGACTATCGAAATATGTGAAGGTAAATGGGAAGTGGGAAGTAAGACATAATGGTTATTACCAGCAGCTCTTGAAGTCTGTCGATGACTCCGAGTTTAGAGCGTTTGCCCGAACATGGGCCAATAAACGAGGGATGTTTAAATACAAAAACGAACCTTTAGAAAGCCTGCTTTATAAAAAATACTCCAAATTCTTTCCGGATGATGTGACGAAATTTACGAATGGCATGATGGATTTTAAATCCAGCATCAAAAACACTGGCATGCTCAATACACTTAAAAACCATACGGGAGATTTGCTTAAAGCGGGATCCAAGTTTGGAAAGACGAATGCCGCCATTGGTTTGGTTATCTCAGCCGGGTCGGCTTCTGTGGGCCTTGGAATGGATGTTGTAGACAATTACCGTAAGTATGGCGGAAATGAAGCCGTCTTAAAAAGAGAAAATGCAAAAGCCGTTGGAAGAGCAGCCAACACATTGATTGTGGAAGGTGGATTCACGGCGGCCGGCGGCGTAGTCGGAGGGGCCATAGGAAGTATCGGCGGTCCTGTAGGTACAGTAATCGGAGCAAGTATCGGAGGAGCTATAGGCAGTATGGTCGGTGAGAAAGTAGCAGCCAAAACAGCAGGCTTTTTTGAAGATGCGGCACTGATTGCGAAAGAACCTATTCACGCTACGATAGAGACGGTTAAAGGTGGAGTGGAAGCAGTAGGTAAAGGAATAGATGCAGTGGAAAAGGGTGTAGACAAGGTGAAGGATACGGCATCCTCTCTCATTGACGGAGGGAAGAAGTTTTTCTCGAGTAAGCTTTCGTTTGGCTGGTAGTGAAAATGAATAAGAGGTGATGATGAATGAATAGAGTGTCGCTTAGTATAGATGAACTTATCTATGGTTTTTACAGTGAAGGATTATTTGAACAAGCAATAGGATTAAGACAAACCTATTTTGAAGAGTTAAATGATGAACAGTTTGAGCTGGTGCTTCAGACCTCTTGCCGTTCCTTACTGTCCAAAGAACTGCTGATGTATGATGAACACAATCACAGATTTCAATTAACTGAGGAAAGTTCTTCCCTGATCAAATCGGTAAATTATTCTCCTTTATCTTTGAAATTATCGAGATTTGAAGCTGATGGAGGGCAGGGTTCAATTTCCATTCACTTATCAGGAAGGAAATGCATTTGCCATTCCGTTATACATGAAGGCCAAGTTCATGTGTTTGAAATGCTCAGCCAAGGTGAAATTTTACTTAAATTAAAAGAATATTTCTCCTTGAAGGACACGGGCAATGGCCCTGATAAAATTTTGGAACTTAAACAAGAGGAATTTGAGGAAATGTTAACATTAGCAGAACAAGAACCTTCAAATCTTGAGGCATACTTATGTACTTTATCTAGCCATAATGAAGCTTCAATTTTTGCAAATGCCGTTTCTTATAATCATGGAAAGATGAACAGTATGCTGGTCTTAGGATTTGATGATAACAGAGAACCGGATATTGGAGATGTATTGTTTGTTATTTGTGATCCTGTTTCTTCATGGGTAATTAAAAAGAATGAGGAGACATATGAAGTATTAAGTGGCGGAGGAAATATTCTTTCTGATTTGGCAGAATCGAAAATTGCAGGTCTTAATTCTCTTTCTGTCTAAGTGAATAAAAAATAGCGGGTGGTAATTATGAATTTTGTTAATGAAACAGATAACGGGGTGCAGGTGACGTACAGCAGTTTTAATCTTAAATGGATGGTCGTAGGTTCATTGCTGTTGACTGCTGGTTCACTTTACTTAATGTCTTCTGTAATGGATGTGGGTATAATCCGCGGTTTTTTCAATTTTTTAATTGGAACAGTTGGCTTATTGTTTTTTGGCGGAATTCTGTTAAGAATATTGACCATTGCTTGGGGGAATAAGATACTCTTTCAAATTAAGCCCACTGGCTTTGTGACGAGAAAAGGAAAAGAAATTCCGTTTTCAGATATTCAGGGCATGTCTGTTGGCTGGCACAGTTCTCGTCCTGCGGGAATGGTCTTTAAGGATGTTATACTGCGTACGAATCAGAAGTCCATTCTAAAGAGCAAAGCTTATTTGTGTACTTACAACTTATTGGACGATGATGAAATTGAAGCGATTATTAATAAATATGTAATTCCGAAAGTCAGTGAATCCTGCAAACAAGCTTGGCTGCAAGAAACTTCATCTAATGTTCATGACACTAAAAATCCAAATATGCCAACTTAGCAAAGGGGCTGTCCAGAAAGTCGAAAATTGACCTTCAGGCAGCCCCTTTTTGGCTTGAAAAATCTTCAATGAAAAGTTAATTGAAGTGGAAGATGCGAGACTCCTGCGGGACTAGCGTGACAGGTGAGACTCCCGCCGGTGCTTGCACCAAGAGGCTCACCGCACGCCCCGCGGAAAGCGAGAAGCCTGGAACGGAAATCAACAGCTTACAGACTTCTTGGACAGCCCCTTGATGTATTTTAGATTAACAGCAGTCAATCTGATAACAGACTTCATCACAAAATGTGTTTTCTTCCTTTTTCTTTTTCTTTTGTGAATGCTTTTTTTGATAGAGGTACATTGTTCCTGCACTCACTGCTGTCCCAGAACCGATCAGAGAGGCCCCAGCTAGGCCGTGGCCGGAAAATAGTAATTGGAAGCTTGCAATGATGGTAGTGAATATGGTCATAATTAATGCAATAAACATAAAAACACTCCCTTAATCAATTTCAGCTTAGTAGCTGCTTCAACAAATTTGCGGCATACCAAATCATCATACACTGGCCGATGCCGCTCAATAAACCAGTAATAACTCTTAACGTATTGTTGCTCTCGCGCCATTTCCATTTTTGGGTGAAGCCGTCAATCAGCATCGGAAGCTGAAGAAGCAGAGCGAATAAAAGATTATGTACTTGCGGAACAAAGTAAAGAAAAGGAAGCAGCAGATAGGAACCATAGATTGCGGTGCACCTTGCGCAAAGTGCCATCGGTTTTCCTTTTATTTTTAAGCTGCGTTCAGGCCTGCGGTGGCAGGGTATAATCGATAAAAGCTCCTCCTTACTCATTTAAGGGTTCCTCATCCAGCAGGTGAAGACGCTCTAAAATCCTCCTCTTCCGATAAAGCATCATTCCGGTTTCCGCAACCTCATCTATGGTGGACTTATTGATGAAGGCCCCAAAGATAATTCCTGCAACAGGCACCATTTGAAATAGTTTCTTCCATCCGAAATTGTCGCGGTAAGCAGCGATCACTTCACGCCAGCCTTGCAGCTGAGAAATCGCCTGGCGGTCACGCTCCGCATCGGTCATAGCGAGCTCTTCTAGAATGGCACGTTTCCCTACATAGTCAGAAGAGGCGAACTGCAGGCATTTAATGATGAAGATCCGCTCTTCTTTTTCGTTAGGATCATACCCATAGGAGATGGCAATCTCCTGCAGCGTTTTCAGTGACAAACCAAGGACAAGAGGGATGTCAATTCCAAGGGTGAACAGCCCGCCGATACCAGTCGTTGCGCCCTGGACGGTCGCCATCCTGGTGCGGGAGCTTTTAAAATAAGAAGCTGTCTTGTCCATAGACGCAAGAGGAAGCTTGCCGATCTCTGCAGCTGTAAAATCTTCTTGCAGTTCCTCGTATTCTTTCATTTTTTTCAGAATCGATTTCTCACTGACTAAATATTTGCCTCCGTTGTGAACATAGCTGCCGATCTCGTCCACAATCTGCAGCATTTTATCCTGCAGAAATTTCGGTGTGATCTTATCCAGGAGCATGAACGGAATACGCCCGAGTTTCTCCCAGAACCAGAGATCCTTTTGATCCTTTTCCCACTTCTCAACCATCGTAAGTTCTTTTGTAAGATAATCCCGTGTTTCTATCATACTCACTCCCAAATTCATCAGTGGTTAATATAACCATTATAGTATTTTCCTAAGTATACGTCATAGTACATTGGAGAGTTTCACGTAAAGGCATGAATTGATTTTGGAAACGGATGGCAATCATGATAGTGTCATATCCAAGGAACGACAGCGATAAAGTAGTAGGAAAGATTGTCTTTTTTTAATTGTGCAGTCCGATAAGGAAAAACGCTTTGGATAGCTGGTTGAATGGCGTAAAATAAAAATATCGCAAAATAAGAGCGTAATTAAGGAGTGAACACGATGAGGGAAATACTCCTCATTTTAATTCTTCCGTTTTTGCTGATAACTGTGCCGGGCTGCAGCCTGTTAAACACAGCTGATCCAAAGCTGGATGAGGGCGCAGCAGGGAACCGGTATTCGGCAGCGGCGGAGAAGAATAATGAGAAAACAGACTTGGAACATGTGCAGCTTAGCGGGTACAGCAGAAAGGTTGGAGCAAGCCTTACCAGCCCGAAGTATAAAAAATTCAGTGTGAACTCTGCCTTTATTGTTTCAGGGAATATAAAAAATACAAAACACTTAAAATCGAACTATGCACTGATCACGGTGCATAGTGAAAAAGGCGGCAGCCCCGATTTTAAATATCTGTCTCCGATCAAGGGAGGCAAATACAAGCAAAAAGTCCAGCTCTTCGACGGAAAAGGAACCTACAAGGTGAAGGTCAGCCTGCCGAGTGATGAGAGCAAGGATTATTATTACGACCTTACCGAAATGGAAGTAACCAATGTCAATCCGGCAGTGAAGAGAGACGTTCTCTATACACAGAACGCTTACAAGCAGGACCTAAAATTGGATTCCACAGTAGAAGGCTACATGAAAAGGGATGGAAAGGTTGATTTGAGCGGGTCGATCGGTGATAAAAAAGCGAAAGACCTCATGATTGAAGTGTCAAAAGGACCCCAGGTGACCAAGGTGATGGTTCCGCTTGAAAACGGCAGGTTCAAAAGCAGTATTCCGCTGTATTTTGGAAAAGGGGTTCATACACTTAAGATCATGACGCCGGCAGAGAATATGGCCAATTATTACAACCAGGCCGCTGAACTGCAGGTGGATAACACGTCAGGCCATACATCTCAGCCGATCGAATTTTCTAAAGAATACAGCGAACGCGGCTATACACTGGAATCCCCTACAGTAAGCGGGGGGAAAACAGATCTTGATTATGAGGTAAAGGGTAAGATCAATCCTAACGCCCAGTATGCCAAGGATACGGATACTGTTTTCGTCCAGACGAAAAAGGGAAGTTTGGAAGCGATGTATGCCATTCCTGTAGAAAATTACAAATTTAACGGAAAATTTTATCTTCGTTTTGGGCCGGGAAGCTATGAGGTAAATGTTTTCGCACCAGAAATTACTTCGGCTAACACGAATGTTCAGCATTTTACAGGAGTGGCTCATTTTAATGTAGAGAACACGAATCCGAATGATGGGCGCTATCGTCTTCCGTCAAGGGGCATTCAGTCTGATGATCCTGAGATCGGGCGTCTTTCTGAAAAGCTGATGAAGGGCAAAGCGAATGATAAAGAAAAGGCGCTGGCCGTATATAAGTATGTAGCAAAGAATGTCCGTTATGATGTACAGAAGCTGAATCAGCGGTCATTTGCCTTCGACGATAGTGCGATCAAAACACTGCATGAGAAAAAAGGCGTCTGCCAGGATTTTTCCTATCTCGGAATCGCCCTTTTACGCGCAGGAGGGATGGAAGCACGAATGGCTACAGGGTATGCAGGCCAGGATCATGCATGGATAGAGACAAAAGTGGATGGACGCTGGCTGACGATGGATCCGACGTGGGGTTCAGGCTATCTGCAGAACAATGAGTTCATCAGAAACTTCACGATGAAATACTTTGATCCCGCCCCATCTGAATTCAAGAAAACACATATCAAATCTGGAATAGAATATTAAACAAAAGCCCAGAGAAACCGTTTCTCCGGGCTTTCTTTATTTGGGCAGAAGAAGTAGAGTAGGAATTGAGAGTTAAGGGAAAATAAGGCGAGAAAGGTGTGAAGAATGATGATGCGGCATGAAGATCTAACATTACATACGGACAAGTACCAGATTAATATGATGTATGCTCATTGGAAAAACGGAACACAGAACAAAAAATGCGTGTGTGAAGCATTTTATCGCAAAAACCCGTTTGGCAATGGCTATGCTGTATTTGCCGGGCTTGAACGAATCGCATATTATCTGCAAAATCTGAATTTTTCAGAAGAGGACATCAATTACCTCAGAGAGCAGGAAGAGCAATATGAAGAAGGTTTCCTGGAGGAACTCAGGAATTTCAGGTTCACAGGCAATCTTGCTTCCGTTAAAGAAGGAACGATTGTTTTTCCGAAAGAACCTTTGATCCGGGTGGAAGCCAGAATTTTCGAAGCCCATTTAATTGAAACAGCTCTTTTGAATTTCATGAACTACCAGACATTAATCGCAACAAAAGCCGCCCGCGTCAAGCAAGTGGCGCCTGAAGACTATCTCATGGAATTCGGAACACGCAGAGCGCAGGAAGCGGACGCTGCAATCTGGGGAGCAAGAGCGGCTTATATCGCAGGATTTGATGCAACATCCAATCTTCTTGCCGGTAAATACTTCGGCATTCCAACAAAAGGGACACATGCCCATTCCTGGGTCCAAAGCTTTGCGAGTGAAGAGGATGCGTTCAGAAAATTTGCCGAGGCCCTTCCGGATCAGAGCACACTTCTCGTAGATACATACGATTCAATGAAAAGCGGACTTCCGAACGCGATAAAAATCGGTCTTGAATTAAAAGATAAAGGAAAAACCTTAAAAGGAATAAGACTCGACAGCGGCGACTTGGCCTACCTCTCCATACAGGCGAGAAAGATGCTGGACGAAGCTGGCTTAAACGACACTGTGATTGTTGCCTCAAATGATCTTGATGAAGATGTCATCTCCGAATTAAAAGGACAAGGGGCTATGATTACCTCATGGGGTGTCGGCACACAGCTCATTACAGCTGCCGACCAGCCGGCATTAGGCGGGGTCTACAAACTTGTTGCCCGTGAAAACAACGGGGAATATGTTCCGACCATTAAAGTTTCCGGCAACGTGGAAAAGGTAACAACACCAGGTTTCAAAACCGTTTACCGCATCGTGAATGAAGACACGGGTAAAGCGGAAGCGGACTATATCGCGATGGAGGACGAGAAACTTCCTGAAAAGGATATTTACTTGTTTGATCCCGTGGAAACCTACAAAGATAAAACCATCCACCGTTTTCAAGCACAGGAACTGCTGCAGCCGGTCTTTAAAGACGGTGAGCTGATTTACGACCTTCCGACTGTTCATGAAATTAAAACCTACTATAATGGTCAAATCAAAATGTTCTGGCCGGAGCACATGCGGAAACTCAATCCGCAAACCTATTTCGTCGATCTGAGTAAAAAAGTGTGGTCCACCAAAATGGAACTATTGAAACAAGCTGCAAAAAATTAGAGCCAAGAACCTGGCGATAGACGTCTGCCAGGTTCTTTTTTGTTTTAGTGGTGTTTGAGGGAGACCGGCCGAATGAGAGTTAAACATAAGAATAGAAGGAAGAAGAAAGCAGGAAATTGGGAAGGACGCAATCGATATTCATTTGTCGGCATCATCGTTTGTGTATGTTTCTTTTATTTATACAGTTTTACCGAGTTTGGAGATCCACCCCTTATTTCTGGTTCTTGCAGGAGCGGTTAGTTCTGCGGTTTGGATAAGTTGGTTTTTTTATCCGAAAAAAAAGGTTGACCACTCTAAGAATCGCTGGTATAGTAATAAACGTTGCTGCTTTTGATACATAATTTTCTTCGAAAAAATGATTGAAAAAAGTTGTTGACTTAGCAAGCAAAACTTGATAAGATATTCCTTGTCGCTGATCGGACGCGACGGAATAACAGTTCTTTGAAAACCAAACAAAAGCCAGGTAAGTCAGGGATTTTACAATCCCATCAATTTCTTATTTTTAAACATTAAGAGCTATATCAAACACTTTATTGGAGAGTTTGATCCTGGCTCAGGATGAACGCTGGCGGCGTGCCTAATACATGCAAGTCGAGCGGACCAAAGAGAGCTTGCTCTCTGAGGTTAGCGGCGGACGGGTGAGTAACACGTGGGTAACCTGCCTGTAAGACGGGGATAACTTCGGGAAACCGAAGCTAATACCGGATGATAAAGAGAAACGCCTGTTTCTTTTTTGAAAGTCGGCCTTGTGCTGACGCTTACAGATGGGCCCGCGGCGCATTAGCTAGTTGGTGAGGTAACGGCTCACCAAGGCGACGATGCGTAGCCGACCTGAGAGGGTGATCGGCCACACTGGGACTGAGACACGGCCCAGACTCCTACGGGAGGCAGCAGTAGGGAATCTTCGGCAATGGACGAAAGTCTGACCGAGCAACGCCGCGTGAGCGATGAAGGCCTTCGGGTCGTAAAGCTCTGTTGTCAGAGAAGAACAAGTACCGGAGTAACTGCCGGTACCTTGACGGTACCTGACCAGAAAGCCACGGCTAACTACGTGCCAGCAGCCGCGGTAATACGTAGGTGGCAAGCGTTATCCGGAATTATTGGGCGTAAAGCGCGCGCAGGCGGTTCTTTAAGTCTGATGTGAAAGCCCACGGCTCAACCGTGGAGGGTCATTGGAAACTGGGGAACTTGAGTGCAGGAGAGAAAAGTGGAATTCCACGTGTAGCGGTGAAATGCGTAGAGATGTGGAGGAACACCAGTGGCGAAGGCGGCTTTTTGGCCTGTAACTGACGCTGAGGCGCGAAAGCGTGGGGAGCAAACAGGATTAGATACCCTGGTAGTCCACGCCGTAAACGATGAGTGCTAGGTGTTGGGGGGTTCCACCCTCAGTGCTGACGTTAACACATTAAGCACTCCGCCTGGGGAGTACGACCGCAAGGTTGAAACTCAAAGGAATTGACGGGGGCCCGCACAAGCAGTGGAGCATGTGGTTTAATTCGAAGCAACGCGAAGAACCTTACCAGGTCTTGACATCCTCTGACCATCCTAGAGATAGGACTTTCCCCTTCGGGGGACAGAGTGACAGGTGGTGCATGGTTGTCGTCAGCTCGTGTCGTGAGATGTTGGGTTAAGTCCCGCAACGAGCGCAACCCTTGACCTTAGTTGCCAGCATTCAGTTGGGCACTCTAAGGTGACTGCCGGTGACAAACCGGAGGAAGGTGGGGATGACGTCAAATCATCATGCCCCTTATGACCTGGGCTACACACGTGCTACAATGGGTGGTACAAAGGGTTGCAAAGCCGCGAGGCCGAGCCAATCCCAAAAAGCCACTCTCAGTTCGGATTGTAGGCTGCAACTCGCCTACATGAAGCCGGAATTGCTAGTAATCGCGGATCAGCATGCCGCGGTGAATACGTTCCCGGGCCTTGTACACACCGCCCGTCACACCACGAGAGTTTGTAACACCCGAAGTCGGTGGGGTAACCTTTTAGGAGCCAGCCGCCGAAGGTGGGACAGATGATTGGGGTGAAGTCGTAACAAGGTAGCCGTATCGGAAGGTGCGGCTGGATCACCTCCTTTCTATGGAGACATGAGTGCACTTTGATGCCTCATGAACTTACCTGAGCTTTTGTTTGGTTTTGAGAGAACTTCTCTCATCTATAATATGGTGCATGGGCCTATAGCTCAGCTGGTTAGAGCGCACGCCTGATAAGCGTGAGGTCGATGGTTCGAGTCCATTTAGGCCCACCATAACATTTTCATACAGACAAGATGGGGCCTTAGCTCAGCTGGGAGAGCGCCTGCCTTGCACGCAGGAGGTCAGCGGTTCGATCCCGCTAGGCTCCACCACTAGAAAATATAGTTGATATTTTCTTTTTTAGTCGGTATAATATGAAAGTTGTCTCTTGAAGACAACGCCGATATGCACCTGCGATTACTCGGTGCATGTAACACAGAAGGTTACACAGCGTTGTAGCCATGTTCCTTGAAAACTAGATAACGAAACATCCAAACAAAGCCAACTAATTCATTAGTTGTGCGCTGATTATGCAAGACCCATGATCTAACGATCATGTGAAACGATTCAGCTGAAAAGCTGATTCGGTTAAAGGTTAAGCTAGAAAGGGCGCACGGTGGATGCCTTGGCACTAGGAGCCGAAGAAGGACGGGACGAACACCGATATGCCTCGGGGAGCTGTAAGTAAGCATTGATCCGGGGATTTCCGAATGGGGGAACCCACCATCCGTAATGGGATGGTATCCATATCTGAATACATAGGATATGAGAAGGCAGACCCGGGGAACTGAAACATCTAAGTACCCGGAGGAAGAGAAAGCAAATGCGATTTCCTGAGTAGCGGCGAGCGAAACGGAATCAGCCCAAACCAGAGGGCTTGCCCTCTGGGGTTGTAGGACACTCAACATGGAGTTACAAAGGAACGGGGTAGATGAAGCGGTCTGGAAAGGCCAGCCAAAGAAGGTAACAGCCCTGTAGTTGAAACTTCGTTCCCTCCTGAGTGGATCCTGAGTACGGCGGGACACGTGAAACCCCGTCGGAATCCGGGAGGACCATCTCCCAAGGCTAAATACTCCCTAGTGACCGATAGTGAACCAGTACCGTGAGGGAAAGGTGAAAAGCACCCCGGAAGGGGAGTGAAAGAGATCCTGAAACCGTGTGCCTACAAGTAGTTGGAGCCCATTAACGGGTGACAGCGTGCCTTTTGTAGAATGAACCGGCGAGTTACGATAACGTGCAAGGTTAAGCTGATAAGGCGGAGCCGCAGCGAAAGCGAGTCTGAATAGGGCGCCATAGTACGTTGTCGTAGACCCGAAACCGTGTGATCTACCCATGTCCAGGGTGAAGTTCAGGTAACACTGAATGGAGGCCCGAACCCACGCACGTTGAAAAGTGCGGGGATGAGGTGTGGGTAGGGGTGAAATGCCAATCGAACACGGAGATAGCTGGTTCTCCCCGAAATAGCTTTAGGGCTAGCCTCGCGGCTAGAGTCCTGGAGGTAGAGCACTGATTGGACTAGGGGCCCCCACAGGGTTACCGAATTCAGTCAAACTCCGAATGCCAGAGACTTATCCGCGGGAGTCAGACTGCGAGTGATAAGATCCGTAGTCAAGAGGGAAACAGCCCAGACCATCAGCTAAGGTCCCAAAGTATACGTTAAGTGGGAAAGGATGTGGAGTTGCCCAGACAACCAGGATGTTGGCTTAGAAGCAGCCACCATTTAAAGAGTGCGTAATAGCTCACTGGTCGAGTGACTCTGCGCCGAAAATGTACCGGGGCTAAACGTATCACCGAAGCTATGGATTGTACCGTAAGGTACAGTGGTAGGGGAGCGTTCGAAGTGCAGTGAAGTCAGACCGGAAGGACTGGTGGAGCGCTTTGAAGTGAGAATGCCGGTATGAGTAGCGAAAGACAAGTGAGAATCTTGTCCATCGAAAGCCTAAGGTTTCCTGAGGAAGGCTCGTCCGCTCAGGGTTAGTCGGGACCTAAGCCGAGGCCGAAAGGCGTAGGCGATGGCCAACAGGTTGAAATTCCTGTACCACCTCCTTTCCGTTTGAACGACGGGGGGACGCAGGAAGGTAGGGAGAGCGCGCGATTGGAAATGCGCGTCTAAGCAGTTAGGCTGATTGTGAGGCAAATCCCGCAATCGTGAAGGCTGAGCTGTGACGGCGAGGGAAATTACAGTACCGAAGTCCCTGATCCTACACTGCCAAGAAAAGCCTCTAGTGAGGAAAGAGGTGCCCGTACCGCAAACCGACACAGGTAGGCGAGGAGAGAATCCTAAGATGATCGGGAGAACTCTCGTTAAGGAACTCGGCAAAATGACCCCGTAACTTCGGGAGAAGGGGTGCTCTGATAGGGTTAACGCCCGAGAGAGCCGCAGTGAATAGATCCAAGCGACTGTTTAGCAAAAACACAGGTCTCTGCGAAGCCGCAAGGCGAAGTATAGGGGCTGACACCTGCCCGGTGCTGGAAGGTTAAGAGGAGGGGTTATCCCTTACGGGAGAAGCTCTGAATTGAAGCCCCAGTAAACGGCGGCCGTAACTATAACGGTCCTAAGGTAGCGAAATTCCTTGTCGGGTAAGTTCCGACCCGCACGAAAGGTGTAACGACTTGGATACTGTCTCAACGAGAGACCCGGTGAAATTATAGTACCTGTGAAGATGCAGGTTACCCGCGACAGGACGGAAAGACCCCATGGAGCTTTACTGCAGCTTGATATTGGATTTTGGTACAGTTTGTACAGGATAGGTAGGAGCCTGAGAAGTCGGAGCGCCAGCTTCGATGGAGGCGTCGGTGGGATACTACCCTGACTGTATTGAAATTCTAACCTGGAACCGTGATCCGGTTCGGAGACAGTGTCAGGTGGGCAGTTTGACTGGGGCGGTCGCCTCCTAAATTGTAACGGAGGCGCCCAAAGGTTCCCTCAGAATGGTTGGAAATCATTCGCAGAGTGTAAAGGCACAAGGGAGCTTGACTGCGAGACCTACAAGTCGAGCAGGGACGAAAGTCGGGCTTAGTGATCCGGTGGTTCCGCATGGAAGGGCCATCGCTCAACGGATAAAAGCTACCCTGGGGATAACAGGCTTATCTCCCCCAAGAGTCCACATCGACGGGGAGGTTTGGCACCTCGATGTCGGCTCATCGCATCCTGGGGCTGAAGTAGGTCCCAAGGGTTGGGCTGTTCGCCCATTAAAGCGGTACGCGAGCTGGGTTCAGAACGTCGTGAGACAGTTCGGTCCCTATCCGTCGCGGGCGCAGGAAATTTGAGAGGAGCTGTCCTTAGTACGAGAGGACCGGGATGGACACACCGCTGGTGTACCAGTTGTTCCGCCAGGGGCATAGCTGGGTAGCTACGTGTGGACGGGATAAGTGCTGAAAGCATCTAAGCATGAAGCCCCCCTCAAGATGAGATTTCCCATCACGTCAAGTGAGTAAGACCCCTTAGAGATGATGAGGTTGATAGGTCTGGTGTGGAAGCGTGGTGACACGTGGAGCTGACAGATACTAATCGGTCGAGGGCTTATCCTTATTAACAAAAGCGGTATGAACCGTTTATATCCGACAAGCGTTGGAGATCCTGACGAGAACACGTTTTTGGTGTTCGTAGGAGGGATTGAAACGACCTCGAGGATATGGTTCATGGAGCTGGACGTTAGCATCAGTGAAAGTTTGGATGGAAAGTTATCTAGTTTTGAGGGAATATACCTCAAACTAGGTTGAAAAACCTACATATGTCTGGTGGCGATAGCGAAGAGGTCACACCCGTTCCCATACCGAACACGGAAGTTAAGCTCTTCAGCGCCGATGGTAGTTGGGGGCTTCCCCCTGTAAGAGTAGGACGTTGCCAGGCAAAAAGGGTGGAACGAATGCAAATTCGTTCCATTCTTTTTTATTTTTTGGAGAATAAGGGCCTGAAAACAGATAATTGAGCCAAACTCAGAATAATTGAGCCAAACTGAACATTAATTGAGCCAAATTCACGATTAATTGAGTCCAACTCAAAATAATTGATTCTAACTAATAATTCAGACTTCTCCGCCGCTCTCCAATAACCTCAAATCAATCCCAAAATCCCTCCAACAGAGATAAATCCACTACCATCCTCATAATATGGTGTAATGGTGATATATTTTCGAACCCGATCTGACCGACAAAGAGGGATATCTTATGAAAATATCGATAAAGAATGTCAATGTGGATTCCATCACGATGAAAGGTTCATTGAATATCGGAAAAACCTTAATCATCAAAAGGTATGCAAAAGAAAAATCAGCACAAACAGGCGACAACAAAACGCCTGATGAACCAGCCAGCAATAACTACACCACCGAAACCAATAAAACCACTAAAACCATCACACCATCCGGCATCCACATCATCGAAAACAACATCAAAAAGA
The DNA here is from genome assembly GCF_023149135.1 of Fictibacillus marinisediminis. Lineage (NCBI taxonomy): Bacteria > Bacillati > Bacillota > Bacilli > Caryophanales > Fictibacillaceae > Fictibacillus > Fictibacillus marinisediminis. Next base: position 307,967 of record NZ_JAIWJX010000002.1, read on the forward strand.
CTAAGGAAGAAAAGGCTGAGGAACAACTATTGGCTAACGCGTCCTTACTTTATTTTATATTGATCACCCTTTTGGCAACCCCGCAGTCCTAGGATTACTAAAAATGACCCAGAGGGCGACATATCGCAGCCTCTGGGTCTATTCGAAGTAATCATATATTTTTACCTTTTGCTGGTCTTTATCTTGCTTGAGGCGCTGGAGGCGGACATACAGAAGACCGCGATAATAACCGGCATCCAGAGGTCTGTCTTCAACGGGATAGGGAAGCGGGATCTCCCGTTCGATGGGCCCGGAGGCAATTTCTTCGGTCACGCAATTGAATTTTTTTATCGAAAAATCAATGGTGCCTGTCACCTTTAACGTGCGGTAATGTACATATAAATTGACGTCCTCGATATTTTTTACTCCAGGTAGGTTAATTAGGCAGTAAATTTCTTCTGAATTCTCATATACATTAACTAGAGGCCCTTGGTTGGTTAAGCCAAACTCCTTAAAATCATCAAAAAAGTCTTTGCCGAGCACCTGATCGGCATATTTTTTCCATTCGTTGCCCTTGCCCCATGAAGGATTCATGTTCACTCACTCCCTTGCAGACCCAGTATATGCATCCACTGCCCAGCAGGTGAAACAGAGGACGGATGAAGGAGGTTCAATGAGATGGACCAAGACCTGTACCATATTTTGCAGCAGCTTCAGCAGCAAATTATTGAACTGCAGCATGAAAATCAAACGCTGAGAGAGGCTTTGAACAATATAAAGCCGATCAATATAGAGAACATTAATTATAAGATCCAGGAGCTGCATGTTAAAGAGTTAAAAGGAACGTTGAATATCGGACTTACCGGGGAAGCCCATCTTGAGGATATGGAGACGATTATTGACGAGATTCAGCAGGAGGGCGCCCATCAGCAGCACCATCAGGATGACCAGGAATAAGTGTAAAAGCTTGGGGAGCCATACTGCCTTAAGCTTTTTTTTGGAATAAAAAGAGAGTGCTGATTATGGGTGTATCAACACTCCTTGAATCTTTTCCATGGAATTCACCCCAGAACAGCACATCTATTTTACCTTGCGTTCAATAAGAAGCTAAAGCGTGTAGCATGTTTGATTTCATCGGTATAAGGACGGAAGAAGGTGTCTCGAATGGTCGTGTCCTGGGTCATAAGGTAAGCATTGCGGTATTTTTCATAATCGGACAGTTCGTCTTCATAGGCTTCAAACAGACTCTGACGGAAGTTCGTAATCTTTACAGGACGAATTTTATAGTTAGGCTGCTTGCCTGTTAAAGAAGTATAAAGTCGGGTAAACAACTGTAGATGCGTCTTTTCATCCTTGGCAGCATTAAGCAGTACATTTTTGCTGTACTCGTTCGGGGCTTCATTCGCAAGCCGGGTGTAGAAGTCGACAGCGGTCGCTTCGCCAATAATGCTCGACATAAGTGTATTGATCAGCTGCTGATACGTTTGGTGCTGTTGCTGCTGCTGGCTCTGGGCCTGCTGCTGTCTCTCAACAGATGGATCGTAGGGATTATAGGGATCATAATAATAATGGGTTTCTTCAAATGGTGCCTGATATGGATACATGACATCAATTCCTTTCCCGAATGCTTTTATAGCGTATGAGGATTCATGAAAAATGTGCCTATCCAAAAGAGTAGTATTCCATAGAAATAACTGGATAAATCTTCATTTTCCATCCAGTCAAAAAAGTGATATCTTACCTTTATAGCATCATTTTGGACAGGCAGAAGGAGTGTAGACGATGTTGGAAAACGGTTTGGCGATGATTGGAACCATTCTTCTTATCAACGTGGTGTATGTTTCGTTTTTTACGATAAGAATGATATTAACGTTAAAAAATCAGCGGTATCTCGCAGCATTAATCAGCGTGTTTGAGGTTATAATTTATGTCATTGGCCTTGGGCTTGTATTGGACAACCTGGATAAAATTCAGAACCTGATCGCATATGCGCTCGGGTACGGTCTCGGTGTTCTGGTAGGTATGAAGATTGAAGAAAAGCTCGCACTTGGGTATATTACAGTTAATGTGATTACGACCGAAACGGAAGCCGGACTGCCGAACGCGATTCGCTCGAAAGGGTTTGGCGTCACGGATTGGATGGCTTCCGGCCGGGAAGGGCAGCGGCTGATGATGGAGATCCTGACATCACGCAAATCAGAATCCAACTTATATGAAGCGGTCCGTTCACTCGATCCGAAGGCGTTCATTATCTCCCATGAGCCGAAGGCCTTTCATGGCGGATTTTGGGTGAAAAGCATACGGAGGTAGCAATGGATAAAAAGCCAAACAAGAAAAAATTTGAGGTTCAGCCCGGTGAGACGATCTCTGATTGTATAGACCGAATGGCGGAGGAAGGGTATTCCCCTGTACGCCGCATGGAGGAGCCGGTTTTTAAAGAAGTAAAGAAAAATGGAAAAATCGAGCAGGAGTATCACGAACAACGCATTGTTTTTGAAGGGAAAATACAGTAAAAACCGAACATTAAATTGTCAGAATATATTATTGTTCGATTTTTGGTTGACACAACTAAATGCCCTTCGTTACAATAAGGGTGACAAAAGCATAGTACCTCATATAATCACGGGATTATGGCCCGTAAGTCTCTACCTGATGACCGTTATTCATCGGACTATGAGGGGAAGCACCACTGCTGTTTTCGGCATATCCGCAGGTGAAGTATGTCCAGCGTAGTAGCTTTCTCTCATACAACAGAGAAAGTGAGTACACTGGACTTTTTTATTGCAGAAAAATCATTCACATAGCGTTTAGTTACGATGCGGGGAGGAAACGATGCAAAAACAAGTTGGCGTTATTATGGGAAGTACTTCTGACTGGGAAACGATGAAGCATGCTTGCGATGTGCTGGATGAACTTAACGTGCCTTACGAAAAGCGGGTAGTTTCCGCACACAGAACACCGGATCTGATGTTTCAATATGCAGAAGAAGCGCGCACCAGGGGAATTGGCGTAATCATTGCCGGTGCTGGCGGCGCAGCACACCTGCCAGGTATGGTGGCTGCGAAAACTGTACTTCCTGTCATCGGCGTGCCGGTTCAATCCAAAGCATTGAACGGCCTTGATTCACTCCTTTCCATCGTTCAGATGCCAGGGGGAGTACCTGTAGCAACAGTCGCCATCGGCAAAGCAGGCGCCACCAATGCAGGGCTCTTGGCTGCTCAAATTTTAGCGGTAACGGACGAAGGTTTAAACGCTCGTTTAACAGCGCGCCGCAAGAAGATTCAGGAAACCGTAATAGAAAGCAGTGATTCCCTTGACTAAAACCATTTTGCCAGGACAGACGATTGGTATTTTAGGCGGAGGACAGCTTGGACGGATGATGGCGATCAGTGCCCGTGAGATGGGCTATGGGATCGTTGTACTGGATCCCGGTGAAAAGTCGCCGTGCGGACAAATAAGCGATGAACAGATCGTTTCGTCTTATGATGATGCAGCAGGCATCGAGGAACTGGCTCAAAAGAGTGACGTCATTACGTATGAGTTCGAAAATGTAGACAGCGAAAAAGCTCAGTGGCTTGAAAAGAATGCCTGCATGCCTCAAGGAAGCCGGCTTCTCTATCTTACGCAGCACAGGATCAGGGAAAAGAAAGCCATTGAACAAGCGGGCGTTAAGGTCGCACCCTACCTTCCTGTGCAAGATAAAGAAGAATTGCGTAAAGCCGCAGATCAGCTGGGACTTCCAGCCGTTTTGAAAACGTGCCGCGGAGGCTATGATGGGAAGGGGCAGGCAGTGATCCGAAGTGAAGCTGATCTTGCCAAAGCGGAAGAACTGATTGCCGGAAACAGAGAGTGTGTCCTGGAAAGCTGGGTTTCCTTTAAGAAAGAACTCTCAGTCATTGTAACCAGAGGAACGAATGGCGAGATGACGACGTTCCCGGCTGCAGAAAACATTCACCTGGAAAACATTCTTCACCAGTCGATCGTGCCGGCGAGGATCTCTGAGGAGACGGCAGCAAAAGCTTATGAGATGGCAAAACAGATTGCACTTGAGCTGGACTTGTACGGAACGCTCGCAGTAGAGATGTTTTTTGGAACTGACGGTGAGATCTACGTGAACGAACTGGCACCAAGGCCTCATAATTCCGGACACTATACGATCGAAGCCTGTGAAACGTCTCAGTTTCAGCAGCATGTACGAGCCGTTTGCGGACTGCCGCTTGGCAAAACAGCACTGGTCAGCCCGGCAGTGATGATTAACGTGCTTGGTGAACATATGAAGCCATTGCTGGCCAATTTGGAATTACTGAAAGACGCCAAGCTTCACCTGTATGGAAAAGATGAAGCGAAATTGAAACGAAAAATGGGCCACATTACTGTGCTCGGAAACACGGTAAGCGAAGCCCTCGACAAAGCAGAATTCATTAAAGCTGCTGTACTCAAGATCGAAAAGCTGGAGGTAACGACATGATTGAACGTTATACGCGCCCCGAAATGGGAGCCATTTGGACAGATGAAAACCGATTTAAAGCATGGCTTGAAGTAGAAATTTTAGCTTGTGAAGCATGGGCAGAACTTGGTGAGATTCCGAAAGAGGACGTGAAGAAGCTTCGCGAAAATGCCTCTTTTGACATCAACCGCATTTTAGAGATCGAGCAGGAGACACGCCATGATGTTGTAGCCTTTACCCGCGCAGTTTCTGAAACGCTTGGAGATGAGCGCAAGTGGGTGCATTATGGACTAACTTCAACAGACGTCGTTGATACAGCGTTATCTTATCTGCTTTTACAGGCGAATGAGATTTTGATCAAGGACATCGAAAGGTTCATCGAAATCATCGGAAACAAAGCGAAAGAACACAAATACACCGTTATGATGGGCCGTACTCACGGTGTGCACGCTGAACCTACAACATTTGGCCTCAAACTTGCACTTTGGTATGAAGAAATGAAGCGCAACCTGGAGCGATTCAAGCAAGCAGCTGATTCTGTCCGCGTCGGAAAGATCAGCGGAGCTGTCGGCACGTATGCCAACATCGATCCATTCGTTGAAAAGTTTGTCTGTGAAAACCTGGGGCTTGAAGCATCGCCGATCTCAACGCAAACCCTGCAGCGTGACCGCCATGCTCATTACTTGTCTGCGTTGGCACTTGTGGCTACAAGCATTGAAAAGTTCGCGGTTGAAATTCGCGGACTTCAAAAAAGTGAAACACGTGAAGTGGAAGAGTTCTTTGCGAAGGGGCAAAAAGGGTCGTCAGCAATGCCTCACAAACGCAATCCAATCGGCTCTGAGAACATGACAGGATTAGCTCGTGTGGTCCGAGGGTACATGATGACTGCGTATGAAAACGTGCCGCTATGGCATGAACGTGACATCTCTCACTCATCGGCAGAACGCATTATTCTGCCGGATGCAACGATCGCATTGAACTACATGCTTAACCGTTTTGGCAATATCGTGAAGAACTTGACGGTATTCCCTGAAAACATGAAACGCAACATGACGAGAACGTACGGATTGATCTACTCTCAGCGTGTTCTTCTCAAATTGATCGATAAAGGCATGAGCCGTGAAGCTGCGTACGATATCGTCCAGCCAAAAGCGATGCAGGCGTGGGAAGAAGGCATTCAATTCAAACAGCTCGTACAAGAAGAGCCGCGCATTACTGAAAAACTAACACCTGAAGATATCGAGGATTGTTTCGACTACTCCTACCATCTTCAGCATGTGGATACCATCTTTGAACGATTAGGGCTGTAATTTACTGTCTTGGGGTGAAAGGAACGAGAAGGGAAACCTTTTCGTTCCGGAGCGCCTCAGCACTACTAATAGGATCCAGCTTCGGTGTCCAGGCCCTCGAGGTCGTTTCACTTTTGATCAGAAAACAAAAAGCGTTTTATGCTCAAAAGTTCCAATGCTTGTCGGGCCTGAACGTACACCTCAGCACTTCTATAAAATTGCCAATATTCGTAATTTTTGCAGTATAATTCGGAAGCTTATAACAGGGGGACTTTGAATGGAAAAGCAAACCTTGCTTTATGAAGGAAAGGCGAAGAAGATTTACAGCACAGAAGATCAGCATACCGTTTGGGTGGAGTACAAGGATTCAGCGACAGCTTTTAATGGCGAAAAGAAAGCAACCATCGATGGGAAAGGCCGTTTGAATAACGAAATTACGAGTCTGATGTTTTCGATGCTAGAGGAAAACAACATTCCAACCCACTTTATCTCCAAGCAATCTCCAACAGAACAGATTGTCCAGCACGTAACCATCATTCCTTTGGAAGTGGTAGTCCGCAACGTGGTGGCTGGTACACTGGCTAAACGCACAGGGCTGCCGGAGGGACATGTTCTTCATAAGCCGATCGTCGAATTCTATTTCAAAAATGACGACCTTGGCGATCCTCTTTTTAATCATGATCATATCGAGGCTCTTGAACTGGCAGCTCCTAAGCAGCTGGAAGACATGAGAGAGCTTGCGCTTCAGGTCAATACAATACTCACAGCATTTTTTACAGAGAAAAAGGTTAGATTAATCGACTTTAAGCTGGAATTCGGGAACAACGCCAAGGGCGAATTGCTTGTGGCGGATGAGATCTCACCGGACACGTGCCGCCTTTGGGACAGCGAAACGAACGAAAAGCTGGATAAAGATGTCTTTCGCCGTGATCTTGGCAGTTTAACAGAAGCCTATGAAAAAATTTTAGAGCGTTTAGGGGGAAATTTGCATGTATAAAGTAAAAGTATTCGTCACGTTGAAGGAAAGCGTATTGGATCCTCAAGGAACAGCTGTAAAAGGCTCGCTTCACCGCATGGAGTACAACGAAGTTCAAGATGTGCGCATCGGTAAATACCTAGAGCTCACGATCGAAGAAGGCGTTGAAAACCTGGACAAGCGCGTTGCGGAAATGTGTGAAAAATTGCTCTCCAACCCGGTTATTGAAGATTATCGCTATGAGGTGGAGGAGGTCGTCGCACAGTGAGATTTGCGGTTATCGTTTTTCCAGGATCCAACTGTGACATTGACATGTTTCACGCAGTAAAAGACGAGCTTGGTGCTGAAGCAGAGTATGTCTGGCATGATGAAAGCAATCTGGACCGCTTTGACGGAATCCTGCTTCCAGGCGGATTCTCATACGGAGACTACTTGCGCACAGGTGCCATCGCCCAGTTTTCAAACGTGATGGATGAAGTGAAGAAAGCCGCTCAAGCCGGCAAGCCTGTTCTTGGCGTATGCAACGGGTTTCAGATTCTCCTTGAAACAGGACTTCTGCCTGGAGCAATGCGGCGCAACGAATCATTGAAATTCATCTGCAAGCCGGAAAAACTTCAAGTTGTGAACGCCGAGACCATGTTCAGTTCTTCCTATGAGCAAGGGGAAGAAATTACGATTCCGATCGCACATGGTGAAGGAAACTACTATTGTGACGAAGAGACGCTAAAGCAGCTGGAAAAAGAGAACCGAATCGTCTTCCGCTATAAAAATAACCCGAACGGATCGATCTCTGATATTGCAGGGATCATGAATGAAAGAGGAAATGTATTGGGCATGATGCCGCATCCGGAGCGTGCGGTCAGCGGCCTATTGGGCAGTGACGACGGTCTGAAATTGTTTCAATCAATCGTAAAAAGCTGGAGGGAAAACCATGTCTTATCTTCATGAACCTACTGCAGAACAAATTCAGGAGCAAAAATTATACCGTGATATGGGCTTGAACGATGATGAGTTTTCACTCGTACAATCAATCATCGGCCGTCTTCCAAACTGGACGGAAACCGGATTGTTCTCGGTTATGTGGAGTGAGCATTGTTCGTATAAAAACTCCAAGCCTGTCCTTCGCAGGTTCCCGGTAGAAGGAGAACGCGTTCTTCAAGGACCAGGAGAAGGAGCCGGGGTTGTAGACATCGGTGACGGCCAGGCGGTTGTTTTTAAAATCGAAAGCCACAACCATCCTTCTGCCATTGAACCGTACCAAGGTGCAGCAACCGGGGTTGGCGGCATCATTCGCGACATCTTTTCCATGGGCGCGCGTCCTGTCGCACTATTAAACTCACTTCGTTTCGGGGAGTTAACTTCTTCCCGCGTAAAATATTTATTTGAAGAAGTAGTAGCGGGTATCGCAGGCTATGGCAACTGTATTGGTATCCCAACAGTTGGGGGAGAAGTACAGTTCGACGCTTCTTATGACGGCAATCCGCTCGTGAATGCGATGTGTGTCGGCTTGATCGACCACAAAGACATCCAAAAGGGACTGGCAAAAGGCGCAGGCAACTCTGTGATGTATGTTGGAGCAAGAACCGGACGCGACGGCATTCACGGTGCAACCTTTGCATCAGAAGAACTGACCGAAGCATCTGAAGAGAAGCGCCCGGCGGTTCAGGTCGGTGATCCGTTCATGGAAAAACTTTTGCTTGAAGCCTGTTTGGAGCTCATCCAGAACTGTGATGCATTAGTCGGCATCCAGGATATGGGGGCAGCAGGGCTAACAAGTTCTTCTGCAGAGATGGCGAGCAAAGCGGGTATGGGTATCGAGATGAACCTGGATCTTGTACCGCAGCGCGAGCTTCACATGAGCGCATACGAAATGATGCTTTCTGAATCTCAGGAACGCATGCTGATCGTTATGGAAAAAGGCAGAGAGCAAGAGGCTGTTGAGATCTTTGAGAAATGGGGCCTAGAGGCAGTTGTCGTAGGAAAAGTAATTGAAGAAAAGCAGCTTCGCCTTGTTCATCACGGAGAAGTGGTTGCAGACGTTCCGGTTGATGCACTTGCAGAAGAAGCGCCGGTCTATAATAAGCCATCCAAAGAACCTGCGTATTTTTCTCAGTTCCAGAACGAAGAAGTTTTCGTTCCAAACGTAGAAAACAAGAAAGACACGCTGCTGCAGCTTTTATCCCAGCCAACGATCGCGAGCAAGTCATGGGTATTTGACCAGTATGATTACATGGTTCGCACGAGCACGGTCGTGCCTCCGGGATCAGATGCAGCAGTCATCCGTATCCGTGAAACGGATAAAGCACTCGCGATGACAACAGACTGCAACTCGCGCTACATCTATCTTGATCCGGAAACAGGCGGAAAGATCGCGGTAGCTGAAGCAGCAAGAAACCTTGTATGTTCAGGAGCAGAGCCGCTTGCCATCACAGACTGCCTGAACTACGGAAACCCTGAAAAGCCGGAGATCTTCTGGCAGCTTGAAAAGTCCGTTGACGGAATGAGCGAGGCGTGCCGAACGCTGAGCACACCCGTCATCGGCGGCAACGTTTCTTTATACAACGAAACAAACGGTGTGGCTGTATATCCGACGCCGGTCATCGGCATGGTCGGACTAATTTCTCACCTTGACCATATTACGACGCAATATTTTAAAACACCTGGAGATCTAGTCTATGTGATCGGTGAGACACAGCAGGAATTTGGCGGAAGTGAGCTGCAAAAAATGCAGCTTGGCAAGATCTCCGGAAAAGCACCTGAGCTTCATCTTGAAACAGAAGCTAAACGCCAAAAACAATTGCTCGAAGCGATTCAGAACGGGTTGGTTGAATCCGCACATGATGTGGCAGAAGGCGGGTTGTCGGTAGCACTAGCCGAGAGCATGATGAACGGCGGCATCGGTGCTTCTGTTGAAGTAAATGGCGATATCGTTTCTGTGCTATACAGTGAAACACAGTCACGTTTCCTCGTTTCAGTCAAACCGGAAAACGCAAAGGCGTTTGAAGCCATGGTACAAGACGCGAAACAAATCGGTTTTGTGACCGACACAGCTGTTCTTCGTATCGACCATGAAACAGGCGAAGAAGTGCTGGCAGCGACTCATGAAGAACTTCATTCCGCCTGGAAAGGAGCAATACCATGCTTGCTGACATCAAAGGCTTAAACGAAGAATGCGGGGTATTTGGGATCTGGGGCCACCAGGATGCGGCCCAGTTAACATATTATGGCCTTCACAGTCTTCAGCACAGAGGACAGGAAGGTGCAGGCATTGTGGTTACAGACGGTGCCAAGCTGAAAATGCACAAAGGACACGGTCTTGTGAACGAGGTATTCAGCCGCGGAGAATTGGAAGGATTAACAGGACATGCGGCCATTGGCCATGTCCGTTACTCCACAGCAGGCGGGAACGAATATGCAAATGTTCAGCCCCTGCTTTTCCGTTCACAGACGTCCAGTCTTGCCCTTGCCCATAACGGAAATCTCGTAAATGCCAACGCATTGAAGCATCAGCTTGAAGCGCAGGGAAGTATTTTTCAAACGACTTCTGACACGGAAGTACTCGCTCATTTAATTAAACGAAGCGGCTATATCGGATTAAAAGATCAAGTGAAAAATGCGCTGACCATGCTTAAGGGAGCGTACGCTTTTGTCATCATGACCGAGGACAAACTGATGGTGGCGCTTGACCCGCACGGCCTTCGTCCACTATCCATCGGAATCCTGGGAGATGCTTATGTCGTCGCTTCTGAAACGTGTGCATTTGACGTGGTTGGAGCCGAGTATTTACGTGATGTGAAACCTGGTGAACTATTAATTATTGATAATGACGGCATGACAGCGGACACGTTCTCTTCACCGATGAACCGCTCCATCTGCTCTATGGAATATATTTATTTTTCAAGACCGGACAGCAACATCGATCAGATTAATATCCATAGCGCACGAAAAAACCTTGGTAAAGAGCTCTATAAGGAGTTTCCGGTAGAGGCTGATGTCGTAACAGGGGTTCCTGATTCCAGTATTTCAGCAGCAATCGGATATGCGGAAGAGTCTGGCATACCGTATGAGATCGGTTTGATCAAAAATCGTTATGTCGGCCGTACGTTCATCCAGCCTTCTCAGGAATTGCGTGAACTAGGGGTGAAAATGAAGCTTTCTCCGGTTCGCGGGATTGTAGAAGGCAAACGTGTGGTCATGGTGGATGACTCGATCGTTCGCGGAACAACAAGCCGGCGTATCGTTAAAATGCTGCGCGCGGCAGGAGCGACTGAAGTGCATGTACGGATTACCGCACCGCCGATCGCCCACCCGTGTTATTACGGAATTGATACCTCTGAGCGTGCAGAACTGATTGCATCGAATCATTCTGTAGAAGAAATCAGGGACATTATCGGTGCGGATTCACTGGCGTTCCTATCTCCGCAAGGATTGTTAAGAGGAATCGGACGCCCGGACAGCGATCCGAACAACGGACAGTGCCTCGCTTGCTTTACTGGAAAGTATCCGACGGAAATTTACCCGGATACGGTGCTGCCTTACGAAAAAGAAATGGTGTAATGGTTTAAAAAAGGGAGGAAATACAATGGCAGAGGCATACAAACAGGCCGGAGTAGATATTGAAGCGGGCTATGAAGCGGTAGACAGAATTAAGAAACACGCATTGCGTACACGCCGTCCGGAAGTCATGGCAGGCCTTGGCGGATTCGGGGCAATGTTCGATCTGTCCAATCTGTCTTATAAAGAGCCTGTTCTTATTTCAGGAACAGACGGAGTGGGAACGAAGCTTATGGTGGCGATCATGATGGACAAGCATGATACCATTGGAGTTGACGCTGTCGCGATGTGTGTGAACGATATCGTGGCTCAAGGAGCCGAGCCGCTGTACTTCCTGGATTACATTGCATGCGGCAGGCTGGAGCCTGCTAAAGTCGAAGACATCGTAAAAGGGATCGCTGACGGCTGCGAACAAGCTGGCTGTGCCCTTATCGGGGGAGAAACTGCAGAAATGCCAGGCATGTACAGCAACGGAGACTATGACCTCGCCGGTTTTTCAGTCGGCGGTGCTGAAAAATCTAAGCTGATCCATCCCGGTCTTGTAAAAGAAGGCGATGTACTAATCGGACTTTCTTCCAACGGTATTCACAGCAATGGCTATTCTTTGGTCCGCAAAGTGCTGCTTGAAACTGGCCAGCTTGATCTGAACGGAGAGTTTGGAAGTGAAGGCCGGACTCTTGGCGAAGAGCTGCTCGTGCCAACCCGAATCTATGTGAAACCGCTGCTTAACGTTTATAAAAACTATCATGTTCACGGAGCGGCGCATATTACCGGCGGAGGTTTCATTGAAAACATTCCCCGTATGCTGCCTGAAGGACTTGCGGCAGAAGTTGATTATGGTTCATGGCCGATTCCAGAGATTTTTGATGCCATAGAAGAGACCGGAAACATCGGCAGAAAAGAGATGTTCACGACGTTCAACATGGGAATCGGAATGGTTCTTGCTGTGGATTATGACGAAGCGTTCGATATTATCCAATCCCTTGAACAGGATGGAGAGAAAGCATTTGTGATCGGCCGTGTGAAAAAAGGCGAGGGTGTTGTGTTCGGCGGCGGTGAACTGAAATGAAAAAGATCGCAGTATTTGCATCAGGGAGCGGCTCAAACTTTCAAGCGATTAACGATGCCATAAACGAAAAGAGCCTCGGCGCCGAAATTTCACTGCTTGTCTGTGACAAGCCAGGGGCTTATGTCATCGAGCGGGCAGAAGAAGCGGGAGTGGAGTACTTTACGTTTTTTCCGAAGCAGTACGAAACAAAAGTGGAATTTGAAACGGAGATTTTAAAGCAGCTGAAGGCGAGAGACATTGAGTTCATCGTCCTGGCTGGATACATGCGGCTGATCGGCTGCACGCTGCTGGCTGAGTATGAAGGCCGGATCGTAAATATCCACCCGTCCCTGCTTCCGGCTTTTCCCGGCAAGGATGCGATCGGCCAAGCGTTAGAAGCACAAGCGGGAGTATCAGGAGTTACTGTACATTACGTGGACAGCGGAATGGATACAGGGCCGATAATCGCCCAAAAAGCAGTAATGATCAAAAAAGAAGATACGAGAGAGACCTTGCAGCAGCGGATCCAGAAGGTAGAGCATGAGCTGCTTCCTCGTGTTTTACAGGATCTATTCAACCAAGAAAAAGTGGGAGGAGTTCAATCTTGACCATTAAACGAGCATTAGTATCAGTATCGAATAAAGCAGGACTTGTTCCTTTTGTAAAAGCGCTGGCCGATAAAGGCGTGGAAATCATCTCAACCGGCGGAACGAGCAAAGCATTGCAGGAAGCCGGAGTGAACGTGACCGGCATTTCAGAAGTGACCGGTTTTCCTGAAATCATGGACGGACGCGTTAAAACCTTGCACCCGATGATTCACGGAGGCCTTCTGGCAGTAAGGGAGAACGAAAGCCATGTTCGCCAGATGGAGGAAAACGGCATTTCTCCTATCGATCTTGTTGTCGTTAACCTTTATCCGTTCAAAGAAACCATCTCAAAAGAGGATGTGGCTTTTGCTGATGCAATCGAAAACATCGATATCGGCGGGCCGAGCATGCTTCGTTCCGCAGCGAAAAACCATGCGTATGTAACGGTTGTCGTCGATCCATCCGATTACAGCAGGGTGCTTGAAGAAGTAGAGAAAAACAATGAAGTCTCTGTAGAAACCCGCCGTAAGCTGGCGGCGAAAACATTCCGCCATACAGCGGCATACGATGCGCTGATCGCTGAATACTTAACAAACATGGTAGAAGAAGAAAACCCTGAATCTTATACAGTTACGTATGAAAAGAAACAGGATCTTCGCTACGGGGAAAATCCCCACCAAAAAGCGGCTTTCTATAAAGCACCGCTAGGAACAAAAACATCCATCGCTCAAGCTGAACAGCTCCACGGCAAAGAGCTTTCTTACAATAACATTAACGATGCGGATGCGGCTCTTCAGATCGTCCGCGAGTTCCAAGATCCAGCTGTTGTTGCGGTCAAGCACATGAATCCATGCGGTGTTGGAACAGGAAATAGTGTGGAAGATGCTTTCGCGAAAGCATTCGCAGCCGATCCGATCTCCATTTTCGGAGGCATTATCGCATCTAACGTGGAGATTAACGAAGCGGCTGCACAAAAGATGAGCGAGATCTTCCTGGAGATCATTATTGCACCATCATTTAGTCCCGAAGCGAAAGAGATTTTAACGAAAAAGAAAAATATCCGATTGCTTACACTTGAGCTCGGTGAAGATAAAAAGCAAGAGAAAAGATCAACAACCGTTCGCGGCGGTCTTCTTATTCAGGACGAAGATGCGTACGGTTTGGAGCAAGCCAATATCTCGATCCCGACCAAACGCGAACCCAACGAAAAAGAGTGGGAGGATTTGAATCTTGCATGGAAAGTCGTCAAGCATGTGAAATCCAATGCGATCGTTTTAGCGAAAGATCAGATGACGATCGGGGTAGGAGCAGGGCAGATGAACCGTGTTGGTGCTGCTAAAATTGCGATCGAGCAAGCGGGAGAAAAAGCGGAAGGAAGCGCCCTTGGTTCTGATGCGTTTTTCCCGATGGACGATACCGTAGAAGCGGCAGCGAAAGCCGGTGTTACGGCGATCATCCAGCCAGGCGGATCGGTAAAAGACGAAGATTCCATCAAAAAAGCGGACGAATACGGCATCGCGATGGTCTTTACCGGCGTACGCCATTTTAAACATTAAACCTGTGAATAAGGAGGATTCAGCATGAATGTTCTGGTGATAGGAAAAGGCGGCCGCGAGCATGCCATCGTGTGGCGGTTTGCGAACAGCCCGAGTGTAACGAAAGTGTTTGCTGCGCCTGGTAATCCTGGCATGGCTGAAATGGCAGAGTGTGTCAATATCGAGGAAACCGATCACAAGGGTCTAATCGCGTTCGCAAAAGAAAATCAAATCGCTCTTACCTTTGTCGGAGCTGAAGTCCCCTTGTTAAACGGGATCGTGAATGATTTTAAAAAAGAAGGACTCACTATATTCGGGCCGTCTAAGGAAGCAGCATTGATTGAAGGCAGCAAATCGTTTGCGAAAGACCTGATGGACAAGCATGGCATACCGACAGCAGCGTCTAAAACCTTTACTTCTTTCCGTGAAGCAAAGGACTACCTTCATGAGCAGGGAGCTCCGATCGTATTGAAGGCAGATGGACTGGCAGCAGGAAAAGGTGTCATCGTCGCCTTGACGCTTGAAGAAGCGGAGCAGGGCCTTGATGACATGCTGAACAACGCGCGGTTTGGAGAAGCGAGTGCTTCGGTTGTGATGGAAGAGTACCTGGAAGGTGAAGAGTTTTCATTCATGGCTTTTGTTAATGAAGAAAAGGTCTACCCGATGGTCATCGCACAGGATCATAAACGTGCCTATACCGGGGATAAAGGGCCGAATACAGGAGGAATGGGTGCTTACTCGCCGGTTCCGCAGATTCCACAGCATGTCGTGGATGAGGCACTGGAAACAGTCCTGAAACCAGCGGCACAGTCGATGATGAAGGACGGCAGACCGTTTACGGGAATTCTGTATGCCGGCCTCATGCTGACGGCTCAAGGCCCAAAGGTTATCGAGTTCAACGCACGTTTCGGAGACCCGGAAACACAGGTTGTCCTGCCAAGGCTTCAAGGTGATTTTGCGGAAATCCTGCTGGCTATTTTAGATAAGAAAGAGATTGAACTGTCCTGGTCAGACGAGGCTGTACTGGGTGTGGTTCTCGCATCCGGCGGTTATCCAGAAGCATATAAAAAGGGGATCAAGATCACCGGACTGAACAAGCTGAATGGAGATACACTGCTTTTCCACGCTGGAACAAAGCAAGCAGAAGAGGGTCTTGTTACGGACGGCGGGCGAATTCTTCTGGCTGCGGTTAAAGGCATAGACCTCTCCAAAGCGCAGGAAGCGGTGTATGAGGAGATGGCGAAGATACAGTGTGAAGCTTCCTTTTACCGTACGGACATTGGTTCAAAGGCTATTTCACGCGCCGCTTTTTAACGAATGCGAATAAAATCGCAATAATGCTGCCGATGAGCGTCGCATAGATAAAAATGGTATCCATTAAATATTCTTTCATTGCCGTATACCTCCTTATAGAAAACTCCCCGTTGCAGGGGAGTTTTTTTTCTTCTTGGCTGTTTTCGTAACCTTTGTTGCTCTTGAGAGTGGCTGATTTCCGTTCCAGGTTGCTCGCTTTCCGCGTGTCTCACCCGCCCCGTTAATCCTAGCCTCAGTCTCGCACCTTGCACTCCAATCAACTTAGCAATGAAGGTTCTTTACAAAAATGTTCCCAAAGCAATTTTTTAGAAATGAGACTTCTTCTTAATCAGCTCGGATTAATCGCTGAGCCTTCCTTGGAGATATCGTCTAAATCCATGTCTTTCAGCTCAGATCCTTGTTTTATCATATCCGTAACAGGACAGTAGCGCAGGATGCCTTCTGCCACTTTCATGGAGGCGAGGATCATCATAAAGACGTAAGAACCGCGGTAAGGCCTGCGTGTGTACTTGGCGGTCAGCATCGCCAGCATGGTCAATCCGCACACGATCCGAATCATGGAGTTTAAGATGCCAATGTTCTGTTTCATAACGGGAATGCTCCTTTTTGTGATGATTTTTTGTGTTTTGCTTAAAGACACCCACGAAGCAAAATTGTATGGTATCCTTGAGAAAATGTAATTTACAGAGAAAAAGGTGAAACCTATGTCTAACCAGTTCTTGTTTTGGTCGAAGGCGGACCTTCGCCGCCATCAAGCAGTGATCTTGGGCGAATTGGCGCCGTCGATCGTACTGCAGAATGCAACCTACTTAAATGCTGCCCGGCACTGCTGGGCAAAAGCTAACATATGGATTTACGATAACCGCATCGTTTATGTTGGGGATAAAATGCCCAGCCATACGAACGGGACAGAGATTTTGGATATTGACGGTAAATATGTCGTCCCTGGTTACATTGAGCCGCATGCCCATCCATTTCAACTATATAATCCCCAGACTCTTGGCCATTATGCATCGGCAAGGGGCACAACGACATTTATGTGTGATAACCTTATGCTTTTTTTATCATTGCCAGTTACGAAAGCGCTTACTATTATGGAAGACCTGAACCGGCTGCCTTTTACGTACTATTGGTGGTGCCGCTATGATTCCCAGTCAGAGCTCTTGAATGAAGACTCTTTGTTCTCATTGAGCAACATTAAAAAAATGCTCGCTTCTCCTTATGTCATACAGGGCGGAGAGCTGACAAGCTGGCCGAAAGTCCTTCAGGGAGATGATCATATTCTTCATCTCATGCGGGAAACACGCAAGGCCGGAAAGCGGATCGAAGGGCATCTGCCGGGTGCCTCTGAAAAAACCTTGACGCAGATGGCGCTGCTCGGTGTGGATTGCGATCATGAGGCGATGACTGGAGAGGAAGCGATGATGAGACTGAACCTCGGACTTACCACCTCTCTCCGCTATTCCTCCATCCGTCCCGATCTTTCACAGATTTTAAAAGAGATGAAAGAGATCGGAGCGGCTCATTTTGACCGTGTCATCTTTACAACGGACGGATCAACACCGGCATTTTATGAAGAAGGCGTCACGGATAAAATGATTTCTATCGCGCTTGAAGAAGGAATTGATCCGATCGATGCTTATAAAATGGCTTCTTATAACATAGCAAGATATTACGGCAAAGAGCATATACTCGGAATGGTCGCACCGGGAAGAGTAGCACATCTCAATATCCTGGATAGTGTGCAGCACCCGAATCCTGAGTCCGTGCTCGCCAAAGGGCAATGGATCAAGCGTGACGGTGAGGTTATGGAGGCTGGTGCACCGTTCCCTTGGAGCGATTATGGAATGGGGCCGCTCGAATTGAACTGGGATCTGTCGCTGAAAGACTTTCAGTTCAGTTCACTGGCGGGCATTGAGATGGTGAACTCCGTCATTACGAAGCCGTATCAGATCCAGCTCAATCCTGCTGAGGAAAAATTGGATATGGAGCACGATGAATGCTTCTTCATGCTCGTCGACAAAAAAGGCAAGTGGCGGGTAAACACTCTGGTCAAAGGCTTTGCCAAAGGAGTTTCCGGGTTTGCGAGCTCCTATTCGAGCACGGGTGATCTGCTCTTAATCGGAAAAAGCAAGCGGGATATGCTCGCGGCGTTTAACCGTGTAAAAGAGATGAAAGGCGGCATCGTGCTTGTGGAGGACGGAGAAGTCATCAGCGAGGTCAAGCTGCCGCTTGGAGGAGGAATGTCTTCTTCATCAGTCGAAGAACTCATACAGGAAGAAAAGGCATTAACGTCAGAACTGCGAAAAAGAGGATATCCCTTCGAAGATCCGATCTACAGTCTGCTTTTCTTTTCTTCAACTCATTTGCCATATATCCGCATTACACAGCTAGGAATCTATGATGTGAAGAAGAAAGTCATACTCTTTCCTTCGATTATGCGTTAAACTAAAGAAGTAAAGCGTCTGGAAAGAATTCGGCCGGGGGGCCAGGGGGGCAGGGGTGCCTGATGAAAAAATGGCTGCTTAGCTTTTGTGCGGCTCTATTGATCCTAGGCGGTGCAGGCTGCCAGAAGGAAGAAACGGCAAGTAACAAAAAGCCTGTGGAACATGTGAAAGCTCCTGAAAAGAAAGAAAAGAAGACAGAGCTGAAAAACACGTATCCGCTGACAGGAATCAAAACGAACAAGGACACCGATGCAAGGGTGTTTGCCGTAATGATCAATAACCACTGGAAGGCTCGTCCGCAGTCCGGGCTTCATAAGGCGGATCTCGTATACGAAGTTTTGGCGGAAGGGGATATTACACGCTTTCTTGCCGTATTTCAGAGCGAGAAGCCAGAGGTGGTCGGGCCTGTCCGCAGCGCACGCGATTACTTTATCGAGCTGAGCCAGGGTTTTCATGCTTTTTACGTTCATCATGGCTGGAGTCCGGAAGCGAAGAAAATCCTTTCCGGCAGCAACAGCAAGGTGGATTCGCTGAACGGCCTGTATTATGACGGAACGCTTTTTCACCGGGCATCGTTTCGGCAAGCGCCTCATAACTCGTATATTAAGTACAAAGACATCATGAAAGGTTTAAAGAAGAAAGGCTATGACAATAAAGATAAAATAAAGCCTCTTCCTTTCTTAAAACCATCGGAGGTCAAAGCGCTTACTGGTGACAAAGCCGATAAAGTTCTGATAACATACAATCACGGTGAGACCGTCGGCTATACGTACGACTCATCAACGAAACGGTATGCCCGCTTTAGCAACGAGAAGCCGACCGCTGACCGCGAAACCAAAACACCGATCGAACTCGATAATGTGCTGATTGTGGAAGCGAGCCATAAAATCATTGATAGTTACGGACGAAGAGAAATTGACCTTACATCCGGAGGCAAAGCCATTTTGCTTCAGCGCGGAAAAGCCAGGGAAGTTAGCTGGGAAAACAAAGACGGCAGAATCATCCCGTCTGGCACAGGTTTTGTACCGGGAAAAACCTGGATTAACATCATCCCGGCGCAGCCAGGAATCAGTAAGAGCGTTTCTATTGAATAGAGCAGAAGGAGTGCAAAGTACATGCAAATTGATAAATTAAGAGGGAAGGCGCTTGATCAGCTGTTTGAAGCCGTCCTTTCACTAAAAGATCTGGAAGAATGCTATATGTTCTTCGATGATCTGTGCACGATGAACGAGATCCAGTCACTGGCACAGCGCCTTGAAGTAGCCCGCATGCTTCGTGAAGGAAAGACCTATCATAAAATTGAATCAGAAACCGGTGCCAGCACAGCAACGATTTCCCGTGTGAAACGATGCCTGAACTTCGGAAACGATGCCTATCAAATGGCTCTCGACCGTGTGCACGGAAATAAAGAAGAAACAAAGTAAAACCTGTAACGCCTTTGGGCGGTGCAGGTTTTTTGTTTTGTGGGGTTACACGGCCTGACGATTTTTTATGAAAATGATGTGTTTTGCAAGTAAGTGGTCCATTATCGCAAGTAAAGACTGTATTTTCGCAAGTAAATGGTGTCGAACCGCAAGTAAACTCACCATTTCCGCAAGTAAAACATGTCGAACCGCAAGTAACGACCACAGACAAGCCATTTGAGGCCGACAAAAAGGCCACCATGAATCCAAACATTGGGCAGCCTCCACACATTTAAAGCTTTCGAGTAA
This sequence comes from Fictibacillus marinisediminis, assembly GCF_023149135.1. Lineage (NCBI taxonomy): Bacteria > Bacillati > Bacillota > Bacilli > Caryophanales > Fictibacillaceae > Fictibacillus > Fictibacillus marinisediminis. Next base: position 327,855 of record NZ_JAIWJX010000002.1, read on the forward strand.
ATACTTCCTGTTTCTTCACACGTTCATAGCCGATGTTTTCATAAAATTGGTGCGCTTCTTTTCGTTCAGCGCCCGAACGGAGCCGGATTTGATCATAGCCGTTTTCCAGCGCCCACGTTTCACATTTTTTCATTAATTCTTTTCCATTACCTGACCGGCGTTGTGACTCATCGACTACCAAACCGCCGATCTCGCAATACTCCATTCGCAGAAAGGTTTTTCCGTAGACATGAACCCAGCCGGCGATCGTACCGTTCACTTCTTGTACAAAAAGAGCAGCATTTTCCTGGATGATAATTTTTTCCAACCGTGTTATGATTTCAGTAGTGTCACCTGTGCAGCCGAGCTGCAACGACAGGGAAGCCAAGGCGGATACGTCCTCTAAGGTGGCTTGTCTAATCATAAAATCACCTCTTCAATAAGGAGTAAGGTCAAAAGAATCAGAGTCGGCCGAACACTATGGACAAGAGTTATCGAGCATTTTGCACAATCCAGCAAGAGTAACGAAACATTCCAAAACGGGAAGTGAAGAACTTGAAGAAAAGCATCGTAGTTTTTGATTTGCTGTTTTATTTAATACTGCCTTATCTGATCTGGAACCAGGGAAGAGACATTTTGGGCGATTATTACGCCATCCTGCTGTCTTCCGCTCCAGGTTTTATCTATACCATATACAGGTTTGTGAAAGAAAAGCAATTCAATGTTACAGGGATGTTTATTCTGTTCTCCCTGTTTGCCGGAACAACGATCGACCTCCTGTCAGGGGGGCCGGCCGAATGCTTTGGAACCAGGTGTTCTTCGGTATTTTTATGGCGCTGCTGATATTCACGACCATTCTGATCAAACAGCCGCTTGGCATGCACTTTGCGGTGGATATTGCTTATCTCCAGGGTGAACCGAGGGACAAGACGCAGTCTCTGTACCGTCAGCCTGAGTTTTATAAGTATTTTGTCTGGCTTACCGGACTGTTTGCATTCCGCAGTTTGTTCCAGGCCGGATTGAAATCGTATCTCCTGATGGAATACGGCGCGAAGAAGTATGATTTTATTTTATTCTCGATGAAGATTTCAGGCTGGATTTTTGGAGGCCTGATCACAGCAGGCTTTGTATTTATATCTTTAAAAATCTATAACTATCATGAGAAGAACAAAGGGCCTGAGGGTTCGGACAGCCCGATTCAAACGGAACCGAAGATCTGAGTTATTTTTGAGACCAATCCCTCGCCAGCATGCCATAGACCGCAACATCTACAAAGTGGTCGTACAGCCATTCCGCCTGGCGGAGTTCTCCTTCTTGATGAAATCCAAGCCGTTCTGCAACAGAGCGGCTTCTTTTATTGTCCAGTGCGGCCTTCAGTTCCAGCCGGTTCAGGCCGAGCGTTCCAAACGCATAGTCCACCATCCCTTCGCACGACCGGGTCATGATGCCCTGGCCTTCAAAGTCCTTGCCCAGCCAATATCCAATGTTCGCCGAAAAGTTATTCCACTTGATGTCATACAGTGCCAGAGAGCCGGCCGGAATGCCCCGGTACCAGATAAGGGTGACGAGGTCCGTATAGTCGGCATACTTCTGCTGCGCCAGCTTAATGAATGTTTTTGTATCTTTTAAGGTACGTGAATAATCGACCCAGCCGAGCCAATTCCTCAGGTGGTCTCTTGAATAATCGGTCAGCTGGAAGAGGAGCTGGGCATCTCTTTTTTCGAGCATCTTCAAGGAAACTTCCTCATCAACTTGTAAAAAAAACATACACATTCTCCTGTTCATCGCTTTTTATAAGGCTATTTTCGTAACCTTTGTTGATCTTGGGAATGATTGATTTCCGTTTCAGGCTGCTCGCTTTCCGCGGGGCGTGCGCTGAGCCCCACGGCGCAAGCGCCTTTGGGTCTTACCTGTCACGCTACCCCCGCAGGACAAGGAAGGCTTCGGCAGCGTTATATCGCACGAAGAAAATGTGAAATTCATTTTCGAGGAGTCTCGCACCTTGCACTCCAATCAACTTGTCAATGAAGGTTCTTTACGGAAAAGTTTCCAAAGCAACTATCATTTAGAAAAGAGCCTTTATAAAGTTACCAAAAATTAATCTTCATGTAAGCGTTGTTTCACAGTGTCAAAGATGAGTAGCCCTATAATTTTTGATATAATGGCAAAAGGTATAAAGAGAATAACCGGCCGGGATGACCCCGGTTTAGAAAGTATAGATGGTTCAGCTTTAGTTAATTAGGAGGATCATGGATCTTATGAATTTTGATTATCGGGTTTGGAAGCATATTTTTAAGCTGGATCCCAATAAGGAAATATCGGATGGCGATTTGGAGGCCATCTGCGAGTCAGGCACGGATGCGGTCATCGTTGGCGGGAGTGACGGAGTAACACTTGATAATACTCTTGATTTGATGTCGCGGATCCGCAAGTTTGCGGTTCCTTGTGTCCTGGAGGTTTCCAACATTGAATCATTGACTCCCGGCTTTGATTTTTACTATATTCCGACCGTTCTTAACAGCAGGGATGCCAGCTTTATTGTCGGCTTGCAGCATGAGGCGGTGAAGGAATACGGCGATCTCATGAACTGGGAGGAGATTGTGACGGAAGGCTATTGCATCGTGAATCCGGATTGCAAAGCCGCAGAATACTCCAGCGCGAATGCCAGTCTTTCATTAGAAGATGTTGTAGCATATGCGCGCATGGCGGAAAAAATGTTCAGGCTTCCCGTGTTTTATCTTGAATACAGCGGAACGTATGGCGACATTGAGGTCGTGAAGGAAGTTAGGAAAGTGCTGGACCGTACGAAGTTTTATTATGGCGGCGGTATTTCAAATGCAGAACAGGCGAGAGAGATGGCAGTCTTCGCTGACACGGTCATCATCGGCAACATCATTTACGACGATTTGAAGAGTGCACTTGAGACAGTAAAAGCTGTAAAAGGATAATTGAAGTAAGACAGCAAATCATTTACAATAGAAATAAGAACAAACGTTTGGGTAGGTGACGGATAAATGAGTATGCACCAATTGATCGAAAAGCTGCTGACAGGACTCAATCCTGAACAGAGAGCAGCCGTTAAACATACACAGGGACCGCTTTTAATTATGGCGGGAGCGGGAAGCGGTAAGACGAGGGTGCTGACCCACCGCATCGCTTATTTATTGATGGAGAAAGAAGTCGCACCATGGAACATCCTCGCGATTACGTTTACGAACAAAGCAGCACGCGAGATGAAGGAAAGGGTAGCCAGCATTACTGGACCTGTAGCGGAAGACATCTGGATTTCCACATTCCACTCCATGTGCGTAAGAATTTTGCGGCGTGATATCGACCGGATCGGCATTAGCCGCAACTTCTCGATCCTCGATTCTACGGATCAGCTTTCGGTAATCAAAAATATCCTAAAAGACAAGAACATGGATTCGAAAAAATTTGAGCCGCGGAGCATCTTGGGCTCTATTTCGTCATTGAAAAATGAACTGAAAACGAGTGCTGATTTTGCGAAAACGATGAACGGGCCGTATGACAGTGTCGTCCATGAGGTATACCAAGAATATGAAAAACGTTTGAAAAAGAACTCTGCGCTCGATTTTGATGATTTAATTATGACAACCATCCATCTCTTCAAGCGTGTGCCGGAAGTGCTGGAATTCTATCAGCGCAAGTTCCAATACATTCACGTGGATGAGTATCAGGATACGAACCGTGCGCAGTATATGCTCGTACAAATGCTTGCTGACCGTTTCCGTAACCTTTGTGTTGTCGGTGATTCGGATCAGTCGATCTACGGCTGGCGCGGAGCGGACATCGCAAACATCCTTTCTTTTGAAAAAGATTACAATGACGCGAAGGTGATTTTGCTTGAGCAAAACTACCGTTCTACGAAAACCATCCTGGACGCAGCCAACAAAGTGATTGAGAACAACTTCAACCGCAAGGCGAAAAACCTATGGACAGACAAAAACGAAGGACAGAATATTATTTATTACCAAGGCGATAGTGAGCACGATGAGGGCCATTATGTAGCAGGAAAGATCCGTGAGATGACCACCGGCGGAAGCCGCAAATGCTCAGAGATCGCCATCCTGTATCGTACGAATGCCCAGTCCCGTGTGATCGAGGAAGTTTTGATGAAGTCGAACATCCCGTATAACATCGTCGGCGGCACCAAGTTCTACGACCGCAAAGAGATCAAGGACATTCTTGCCTACCTTCGCCTCATTGCAAACCCGGATGATGACATCAGCATGATGCGGATCATTAATGTACCGAAGCGCGGAATCGGTGCTTCGACTGTCGATAAGATTCTCCAATATGGAGCGGATAATGATCTTTCCATGTACCAAGCGCTTCAGGAAGTGGAGCAGATCGGATTAACATCCCGGATTACAGGCGTATTGCGCGATTTTTCCGAGCTGATCACGAACTGGACCCGAATGCAGGAGTTCCTTTCCGTGACCGAGCTTGTGGAAGAAGTGATTGATAAGACGGGTTACCGCGACATGCTGAAGGCAGATAAGTCGCTTGAATCGGAAAGCCGTCTGGAGAACATTGACGAGTTCCTTTCTGTAACGCAAGACTTTGAAAAACAGCAGGAAGATAAGAGCCTTGTGGCATTCTTAACCGACTTGGCCCTTGTAGCAGACATTGACCGCCTGGATGAGGATGAAGGCGATAAGCCGAAAGAATCGGTTGTTCTGATGACCTTGCACTCCGCTAAGGGCCTGGAGTTCCCGGTTGTCTTCCTGATTGGTTTGGAGGAGGGTGTATTCCCGCACAGCCGTGCTCTCTTTGAAGAAAGCGAAATGGAAGAAGAACGACGACTGGCTTACGTTGGAATTACCCGTGCCGAACAGGAGCTTTATTTAACGAACGCTCGAATGAGAACATTGTTCGGACGTACGAACATGAACCCGGTATCCCGGTTTATCGGCGAGATTCCAGAGGAGTTGCTTGAATCCGTTCAAAAGGAAAAAGAAACTCCGAGCTGGGGAAGATCGTCACGTTCCAATGCGGCTCCTTCCTTCATGAAGCAGCCGGCTGCTGCTAAGAAAACATCTCCTGTTTATACGACTAATGGAGGCGAAAAGCTGGATTGGAAAGTCGGGGACAAAGTAAAACACCGCAAATGGGAGACAGGCGTGGTCGTCAGCATGAAGGGTGAAGGCGACTCCCTGGAATTGGACATTGCGTTCCCGCAGCCGGTAGGACTGAAACGGCTGCTTGCGAAGTTTGCTCCGATTGAAAAAATGTAGTTGTGAACGTGTTAAAGGGGTTTAAACGTGCGTTTAAACAATCATCCGGTTAAAAAGCTGTACAGTTAAGATCGATAAAGGAGTTGGAAAGTTTGAACGAAGAGCATGCGAGTAAAAGGGTACATGAATTGCGTGAACTCCTTGAAAAATACAGCTATGAATATTATGTTCTCGATAAGCCTACAGTTCCCGATTCAGAGTATGACAAACTGCTCCAGGAGCTGATCGAGCTTGAAAACAACCATCCGGAGCTGCGTGATGAGCATTCCCCGACAGTGAGGGTGGGAGGACAAGTCCTCGACTATTTCAGAAAAGTGCAGCACAAGGTTCCAATGCTCAGCCTTGGCAATGCGTTTAACGAGGAAGATCTGCGTGATTTTGACCGCCGGGTACGAAACGGAGTCGGTGATAATGTTTCGTACGTGGCAGAATTAAAAATTGATGGTCTAGCTGTGTCATTAACTTATGAAGAAGGCCGCTTTGTTCTTGGGGCTACCCGCGGTGACGGAACAACCGGTGAAGACATTACGAACAATTTAAAGACGATTCGTGCGATTCCCCTTCGCATCAAGGATAAGGACGTTTCTCTTGAAGTGCGCGGTGAGGCATACATGCCGAAGCGTTCATTTCAAAAGCTGAATGAAGCTCGCCAGGAAGAAGGCCAGGAGCTTTTTGCGAATCCGCGGAATGCGGCGGCCGGTTCCCTGCGCCAGCTCGATCCGAACATCGCCGGCAAGCGAAACCTTTCCATATTCGTGTATGGAATTGGACAGCTTTCCGGGCATTCCGTCGATTCGCACAGCGAAAGCCTGAACTTCCTGAAGGACCTCGGTTTTAAAACGAACCCGGAATGGAAGCATTGCAAAAATATCGATGAAGTCGTAGACTTTGTCAGAGGCTGGGGGGAACGCCGACAGGATCTCGACTACGAGATTGACGGCATCGTCATAAAAGTGGATTCCCTTTATCAGCAGGAAGAGCTTGGTTTTACAGCGAAGAGCCCGCGGTGGGCCATCGCGTATAAGTTCCCGGCGGAAGAGGTCGTCACACGCCTTGAAGGAATTGAACTCAATGTGGGCAGAACGGGTGTTGTAACGCCTACTGCCCTCTTGTCTCCGGTAGTGGTTGCCGGAACGACGGTTAAACGTGCTTCATTACATAATGAAGACTTGATCCGGGAAAAGGACATTAAGATCGGCGATTACGTGATCGTGAAAAAAGCGGGAGACATTATCCCCGAAGTGGTGAACGTGATCGTTGACCGGCGAACTGGCGAGGAAGAAGACTTTCATATGCCGACACACTGCCCGGAATGCGAAAGTGAACTGGACCGGCTGGATGGAGAAGTAGCTTTGCGCTGTCTGAATCCGCAATGCCCTGCCCAGATCCGTGAAGGGCTCATCCACTTTGTTTCCAGAAATGCCATGAACATTGACGGCCTGGGAGAGAAGGTCATTGCTCAGCTATTCCGGGAAAACCTCATTCAGGATGTGGCAGACCTTTATAAACTAAAGAAGGAAGAGCTGCTGAAACTGGAGAGAATGGGTGAAAAGTCGGTTGACAACCTGTTGGACGCTATAGAAAAATCGAAAGAGAATTCTCTGGAACGTCTCTTGTTTGGCCTCGGGATCCGGCATGTCGGTGCGAAGGCTGCAAAAACGATCGCCCAGGTGTTTGAAACAATGGACCGGCTAAGTTCTGCTGCGAAAGAAGAATTGATCGCCATCGATGAAGTCGGTGAGAAAATGGCCGATTCGGTTGAGCTGTATTTCGATAAGCCGGAAGTGGCAGAGCTCATCACTGATCTGAAAGAAACCGGTGTGAACATGGAATACAAAGGGCCGCGTGTCGTCCGGGCAGAAGATGTAGATTCCTATTTTGCAGGGAAAACCATTGTGCTGACGGGTAAACTCACCGTGCTGAACAGGAACGAAGCGAAAGAAAAACTTGAAACGCTTGGCGGTAAAGTGACCGGAAGCGTGAGCAAGAATACCGACCTGCTGATCGCAGGGGAGGATGCGGGATCCAAGCTGGACAAAGCACAGTCCCTCGGAGTGGAAGTATGGTCTGAACAGCGATTTATCGAGGAGCTTGAAAAATAAAGAATAGCTCTGTTCCATCAAGTTTTATGGAGGAGTGTTACCATGATAAAGCGGATCAGCCTGATCCTGTTAAGCTCCCTTTTGATCCTGAGCGGCTGTATGAACAAGGACAAGCTGCAGAAGGAAGAGGAAGTTGTAAAGAAAAAAGGGAAAACTGAAGAAAAAGCCATCATTACCGGGGAGATCAAAACCGGGGAAAAATATTACCGAAGCATTGTGCCGTTTGAGCCAGGCGGTGCCCGCGGCTTAATCAAGTACGGTGTAGATAACCGCCTGGATATCAACGAGTTTGAACTCGGCCTCATGCGGATTGCTCAGGATAATTTCAGCACGGACAAGTATTACTACCAGGAGGGCCAATACTTGTCTTCCACGACCGTCAATAACTGGCTGAAGCGTGCGGACGAGAAGACTGAGAAAGATAATAAAACAGACATGGCCCAAAAAGGTCTTAACCCTGCTTTGGGCGTTAAGAAGGATGCTCCATACAAGCAAGTAATGGCTGCAGAAGATAAACATCCGAAATACTTATCATATGTGCTGGAGCAGAACTATCTTGTACAGAGCGGAAATGATAAAGTCAAACTCGGCGGTGTCGTTGTCGGCTTATCGTTTAACTCTACGTACTATTACAAGGCGACAGACAAAGCTGGCTTGATTTATAATGGCTCAAAGAAGCTGGACTCAAGTGATGTTTCCCGTGAAGCAAGAAAAATGGGGCAGCAGGTCATCCAGCGTATTCGCCAAAACCATGCACTGAAAAATGTTCCGATCACCATCGCTCTCTATCAGGAAGCGGAAAAAGAATCGGTCACACCAGGGCACTTTTTTGCATCGGCATCAGCCGGAGCGGGCAGTTCGCAGCTCGGAAGCTGGGATAAGATTGACGACCGTTACTATTTATTCCCTTCAAAAGATGCGACCGCAGCCAAAAGGGATGATGCTGAGAAATTTAATAACTTCAAGACCAAAATTCAGGACTACTTCCCGAACTATGTAGGCGTAATCGGAAAAGCTCAATACCGGGACGGCAACCTGAACCGTCTGGACATCGATATCCCGATGCAGTTCCAGGGCAAAGCTGAAGTCATCTCGTTCACACAGTATGTTACCTCGTCGGTGATGAAGGAGCTTCCAAGCGTGCCGGTTACAATCAACATCCAATCTGCCGTCAATAAACCGGAAGCGCTCATCGTCCGGGATGACGGAAGCAGCGAGCCGTTCGTGCATATTTATAGATAGTGCCAAAGACAGACCCATGAACACACAAGGGTCTGTCTTGTTTTATGTGCATAGTTATGAAACCCCTTGAAATAAAAGGGTTTATTATTTATTTCTTATTATTCTGACTATTTATCATTGTTTGAACTGTGGCACGAGTTTAGGGTAGAATAGACATGTTGAACAAATGAAAACGCTTAAGGGCATAGGAGGGGACAAAATGATTCGAGAGTATAAACACGAACCATTTACGGATTTTTCAGTTAAAGAAAACAAGAAAGCTTTTGAGGAAGCTTTAGACCTTGTTAATTCACAGCTAGGCAAAGAGTATCCTCTGGTCATTGGCGGAGAACGCATCACCACTGATGAAAAAATCGTTTCTATTAATCCGGCCAATAAAGAAGAAGTTATTGGAACGGTTTCTAAAGCAAATAAAGATTTAGCAGAAAAAGCAATGCAAGTTGCGGTTTCTACGTTCGAAACTTGGAAAAAATGGGCGCCTGAAGCTCGTGCAAATATCCTTTACAGAGCTTCTGCTATTCTGCGCCGCCGCAAGCATGAATTCTCTGCTTACCTCGTAAAAGAAGGCGGTAAACCATGGAAAGAAGCAGATGCTGATACAGCTGAAGCAATCGACTTCCTAGAGTTCTATGCTCGTCAAATGGAATTGATGAAAAACGGAGTACCGGTAAAAAGCCGTGAAGGTGAAATCAACCAATTCAACTACATCCCTCTGGGAGTAGGTATTGTGATTTCTCCATTTAACTTCCCGCTTGCGATCATGGCAGGAACAACTGTAGCTGCGATCGTTTCCGGTAACACAGTTCTTCTTAAACCAGCAAACAACACACCGGTTGTTGCGGCTAAGTTTGCTGAAGTGATGGAACAAGCTGGTCTTCCAGCAGGCGTATTGAACTTCATCCCAGGAAGCGGAGCAGAAGTGGGCGACTACCTGGTAGACCACCCGAAAACACGTTTTGTATCCTTCACTGGTTCCCGTGAAGTCGGCTGCCGTATCTACGAACGCGCAGCAAAAGTGCATCCTGGCCAAATCTGGCTGAAGCGTGTTATCGCTGAAATGGGCGGAAAAGACACAATGGTTATCGACAACAACGTAGATACAGATATGGCTGCTTCTGCGATTGTTTACTCTGCATTCGGTTTCTCTGGACAAAAATGTTCTGCAGGATCCCGTGCGGTCGTTCACCAGGATGTGTATGATGAAGTTCTTGAAAAAGCAGTGGAGTTAACAAAATCTCTTCGTGTAGGAAATCCTGAAGATCTAGGAAACTACATGGGTCCTGTTATCGACCAAGCGGCTTACAACAAGATCATGAGCTACATTGAAATTGGAAGAACGGAAGGGAAAATCGCAGCTGGAGGAGAAGGCGACGACTCTAAAGGTTACTTCATCCAACCGACAATCGTAGCAGACGTGGAAGAAAAAGCACGTCTTATGCAAGAAGAAATCTTTGGACCGGTTGTAGCGTTCTGTAAAGCTCGCGACTTCGATCACATGATGGAAATTGCTAACAACACAGATTACGGTTTGACTGGAGCTCTAGTTTCCAATAACCGTGAGCACATCGAGCGTGCGAAAGAAGAATTCCACGTGGGTAACCTTTACTTCAACCGCGGATGTACAGGCGCGATCGTTGGATACCAGCCGTTTGGCGGATTCAACATGTCTGGTACGGACTCCAAAGCTGGTGGCCCAGACTACCTTCTTCTTCACATGCAAGCAAAAACAACTTCAGAGTTGCTTTAATAAAACAAAAACCCCTTTCAGCTTTGGCTTGAAGGGGTTTTTACTATATTTCTTTAGTCACTGCCATTACGAATCCTTTGCGTAAAACAGATTCAATCTGCAAATAAGGAGTAAGTTTTTTACGAACACGGTAGATCAGGGAGTTTAACTCTTCAGAGCCAACATCGGGTACCCTGCCGTCCAGAAGTTCTCTTTCACTCCAGGCATGCCGCTTAATTTCTTCTTTCGAAACAAATTGTCCGAGGGAAGAATACAGCAGTTTAAAACACTGAAACTCCTTATGCGAAAAGTGAATATCTTTTTGATGCACCCGTACTTTTTGCAAAAGTTCATGAATGTCAATGAAATCTTCAGTTGGCAGACGAAATGGTTTTACGGGATCCCAGTCCATGGTCTCCTGATTGTTTACGGTTATGTATTTCATGGAGATCATGCCATTGACGAGCGTGATCTGGTCACCGTTGCTCAAACCATATTCCTTTTGTGGAAGAAGTCGCATGCCATTTAGCCAGGTGCCATGTTTGCTGCCAAGATCAATCAGCATGGGTAAAGGTTTTTCACAATCGATCACACAATGCTGCCTGGATACGAGCGGGATATGAAATGCGATGCCGGGGGCAGGTTCGGAGCCGAATCTTCCGATGGAAATCTTTCTTTTTAACGGCACAAATTCATTTTCATAAGGCTGTCCGCGCTCAATCAATAAGTGAAATTTCTCCAAAACATCCATAGGTTCACCTTCAAATTATTTAAATATTCTTACTTTTGTTAGGGATTTGTCATTCCTACTCCATTGAATGGGGGAAAGATAAGGAATACCATCAATAACATAGCAGGAAAATTAAAATTTAGGAAGGTAGGATGGTCATGAAAAAAAGAATCGTATTAAATGCTGCTCTCACCGGAATTATTGGATTAGGTGTAATCACTGCACCATTAATCGTGAACGCTCAAGCTCAGAAGCCATATACCCAAGCTGCTCATGTTCTAAAAACATATTCAAACAAATCAGGAACAGTCACTCTTACCGAAATCCAGCCGCACGTTTGGGTACATACGACGATCGGCGAATTTAACGGGGTGCCAGTTCCTTCGAATGGACTGCTGATGGAAACTTCCAAAGGCCTTCTGCTTGTTGATTCTTCTTGGGACGATTCCCTTACCGGAGAACTGATGGATATGATTTCTCAGCATTTTAAAAAACCGGTGAAAAACGCCATCATCACTCATTCCCATCAAGACCGCATAGGAGGCATTAAAACGCTGAAGGAGCGGGGGGTTCATGTGTATACGACTCCTCAAACCGCGAAGCTTGGCGTTGAAAATGGCTATGAAGCTCCGGATCGTTTGCTGAATCCGGTACTGACTCACTTAAAGTTTGGGAACGTGAAGGCGGAAGCGTACTATCCTGGCAAGGGGCATACTGAAGATAACATTACGGTTTACTTTCCGCAGTACAAGCTCCTGGTCGGCGGCTGCCTGATAAAGTCGAAGGAAGCTAAAGATCTTGGGAATGTAGAGGATGCAGATGTTCAAGCGTGGCCAGTGTCCGTGCAAAACGTGATTGACCGATTTCCTAAGGCGAGGACTGTTGTTCCAGGCCATGGAAACATAGGTGGAACCGGGCTTCTATATCACACGATAAACCTCCTGGAAAATAACAAGTAACTTTAAAACACAAAAAACTGGCGGAAGTAGTTTCCGCCAGTTTTTCTTCATAAATTAGAACCAAAGTGCGTCTAAAGAGTAAGCGCCTGCTCCAGTAAGTGCTACACCTAATGCTGCTGCGATGAGGATCAAATTGTACTCATAGCCGCCTGATGTTGCCCAAAAGCCGTTTGGTCCGTGCACTTTTACGATTGCCATGAGCATGGTCACAATAATTGCTGCTGCACCGAGCCAAGTGACCAATCCTGCTGCGAACAATAGACCGCCGCCAAACTCAGCGAGCCCTGCAAACAGTGCCATCGTGTAGCCTGGCTTAATACCGATGGATTCTAGCCAGCCGCCTGTTCCTTTCAGACCATGGCCTCCGAACCAGCCGAACAATTTTTGTGTACCATGTGCCGCGAACGATAACCCGATCACGAGACGAATGATTAATAATCCTAAACTTAACATATAAGAACAACTCCTTGTTGAGATTTAATAACTTACTTTATGTAAGTATAATATAATATATGCTTACTTTTGTAAAGTATTTATCGAAAAAATTTTTCTGCACCCGATTTTGGTGCCTTACTACATAGAATAGCGGCTTAAGGAAAAATTATGACTATATCTTAAGTAGGAAGGAGAAAAATAACGTGGTTGATCATAAAAACAATAAAGAAGAAGAGAACCTGGAAAAGCCTTATATTGAAGAAACAATGCCTCATCAAGCGAGTTCGCCGTCATTCAAAGGAACAGGAATGAAAATGCAGCCTCCCTTTGTGAATGATTACGGAGTTGTCATAGGTGACAGCAAATACAATTCCGAAAACTCACCGCTTAACAACTGGAGTGAAGATACGGATCCGGAAATCATGGCAGGCGATCAGTGGGTTCATCCGACAAACGATATCGGCTGGAACACGGCAGAAAACCGTGATCTCATCGAGAAGAATGTTAAACCCAAAGGAGCCCCATTTACCCATCCCACAAAAGACACCAGCTTCCGGAAGGATTAAAATGGTGCCAGGCACCCCAATTACACAAGTGTGTAATCGAGGTGCCTGGCACCATATAAAAAAAGGGTCTCTTTATAGAAATTACTTCAGCATTTTGAAATCATAAGAATTTTCTTTTACCTTTTCCTACTCTTTAAATTATATTTCTCAATGGAGTATTGATTTGAAGTTTTCTCATTAACGTTTCCTCATTGTGTCGAACCCCATCTTTCAATATCCTGTGTTAACAGCAGCACTCCGTCCTGACCCGCTCCAGCCGCTAGTATGTAATAATGCTTATGTTGGGAAGAAGGTGCCAGGCACCCCTCTTACATATATGTCAAAACGCGGTGCCAGGCACCGGTTGCTTAGTAACTGCGATTTTTGTTATCATCTATATATTGTGAACGTACTGTTTTGGAGGTGGCAAGCTTGTCTCGAATTTCAAAAGACCAGGTAAAACACGTTGCCCATCTGGCCCGTCTTTCTGTCAGCGAAGAAGAAGTGGACATGTTTACGGAGCAGCTGGATGCAATTATCGGTTTTGCCGAAGAACTGAATGAACTGGATACAGAAAACATTGAACCAACAACCCACGTGCTTGAGCTGAAAAACGTGCTGCGCGAAGATACTGTGAAAGAATCGGTAACGCGAGAAGAAGCGTTGAAGAACGCCCCTGATCAAAGGGATGGACAGTTTAAAGTACCGAAGACGTTTTAGAGTAGGAGGCAGCACATGTCATTATTAGAGAAGAAAGTCTCAGAACTGCACAACCTGTTACATAAAAGAGAAGTAAGCGTGACGGATCTTGTTGATGCTTCATATGCCCGAATCGGCCAAGTGGAGGACAAGGTAAAAGCGTTTCTTACGCTGAATGAAGAACACGCCCGCATACAGGCGAAGGAGCTGGATGAAGTTCTAGCTGGTTCTCCGGGAGAACGAATCCTTGCAGGCCTTCCGATTGCCTTGAAAGACAATATCTCTACAAAAGGACTCCGCACTACAAGCGGAAGCAAAATCCTTTCCAACTTTGATCCAATCTATGATGCAACAGTGGCCAGCAAGCTTTATGAGGCAGGTGCTATCACGATTGGCAAGCTGAACATGGATGAGTTTGCGATGGGATCTTCCAACGAAAACTCCGGCTATCATGTGACGAAGAACCCATGGAACACAGATTACGTGCCAGGCGGTTCCAGCGGAGGATCAGCAGCAACTGTTGCAGCGAGCGAAGTATTATTTTCCCTCGGTTCCGATACCGGCGGATCGATCCGCCAGCCAGCAGCATATTGCGGCGTTGTAGGATTGAAGCCGACATACGGACTTGTTTCCCGCTTCGGCCTAATTGCGTTTGCATCTTCCCTTGACCAGATCGGACCGATCACGCGTACGGTGGAAGATAACGCGTATCTTTTACAGGCAATTGCCGGACATGATCACATGGACTCCACGTCAGCAAACGTCGATGTACCGGACTACCTGTCAGCCATTACTGGAGACGTTAAAGGCCTTCGTATTGCCGTTCCAAAAGAATACCTGGCAGAAGGCGTTGATCCAGCAGTAAAAGAAAAAGTGCTTGAAGCGCTGAAAGTGTTAGAAGGACAAGGCGCTGTGTGGGAGGAAGTATCGCTTCCGCATTCCAAATACGCGCTTGCGACCTACTATCTTCTGTCTTCATCAGAAGCATCAGCCAACCTTTCCCGTTTTGACGGCGTACGATACGGGGTGCGTTCGGATAACACCGAGAACCTCTTGGAGCTTTATAAAAACTCCAGAAGCGAAGGCTTTGGGGACGAAGTGAAGCGCCGGATCATGCTCGGAACGTTCGCCCTCAGCTCCGGATACTATGATGCTTACTATAAAAAGGCGCAAAAAGTCCGTACACTGATCAAAAATGATTTTGAACAAGTGTTTAATAACTTTGATGTCATCATCGGGCCAACGACTCCGACGACTGCGTTTAAAATCGGAGAAAAAACGAACGATCCGTTGACGATGTATGCCAACGATATTTTAACCATTCCTGTAAACCTTGCGGGTGTGCCAGCCATTTCCGTGCCGTGCGGATTCTCAAACGGATTGCCGGTCGGATTGCAGATCATCGGAAAACACTTTGACGAAAGCACGATTTACCGCGTAGCTTCAGTCTTTGAACAGGCGACGGAACACCATAAAGCGAAACCGCAATTGTAGGAGGTGCAGGGATGAGGAAATTTGAAACAGTCATTGGATTAGAAGTCCACGTTGAACTTAAAACCAACTCTAAAATATTCTGCGGCTGCTCCACCGATTTCGGAGCGCCGTCCAACAGCCATACATGCCCGATCTGCCTTGGACATCCAGGCGTTCTGCCGGTCCTGAATAAACAGGCGGTCGATTTTTCAATGCGTGCAGCGATGGCATTGAACTGCCAAATTAACCGAGAGCAGCATTTTGACCGAAAGAACTATTTTTATCCTGACAATCCGAAAGCATATCAGATTTCCCAGCTTGATAAGCCGATCGGCGAGCACGGCTGGATTGAGATCGAAGTGAACGGCGAAAAGAAAAAAATTGGTATCACACGTCTTCACTTGGAAGAGGATGCAGGGAAACTAACGCATGCTGCTGACGGATCGTCTCTTGTGGACTTGAACCGCCAGGGCACGCCGCTGATGGAAATCGTGTCCGAGCCGGATATCCGTACACCGGAAGAAGCATATGCGTATTTGGAAAAGCTGAAAGCGATCATCCAATACACGGGCGTTTCCGACTGTAAGATGGAAGAGGGATCATTGCGCTGTGACGCCAACATCTCAATCCGTCCTGTCGGGCAAAAGGAATTCGGTACCAAAACCGAGCTTAAGAACCTGAACTCCTTCGCCTTCGTGCAAAAAGGGCTCGAGTATGAAGAGAAGCGCCAGGAGGAAGAGATTCTGGGTGGCGGCGAAATCCTTCAGGAGACCCGCCGTTTCGATGAAAAATCAAATAAAACAATCCTCATGCGTGTAAAGGAAGGATCGGATGACTATCGTTACTTCCCAGATCCGGATCTTGTGAGTCTGAGTGTTTCTGAAGAATGGATCGAGCGTGTCCGCGCGGAGATTCCTGAGCTTCCGGATGCTCGTAAAAAGCGCTATGTATCAGAGTTCGGTCTTCCTGCTTATGACGCTGGCGTTCTGACAGCATCGATCAAAATGGCTGATTTTTTTGAAGAAGGAATGAGGGAGAAAGCGGATCCGAAATTGCTTTCAAACTGGCTCATGGGCGAAGTGAGTGCCTTCTTGAACACAGAGTCCAAAGAAATCGGTGAAACACCATTAACACCGGGCAACCTCGCTAAAATGATCAAGCTCATTGAAGACGGCACGATCTCATCTAAGATCGCGAAGAAAGTCCTTAAAGAGATGATCGAGAATGGCGGCGATCCCCAAACGATTGTTAAGGAAAAAGGCCTCGTGCAGATTTCCGATGAAGGCGCCATCCGTGAGTTTGTTGTGGCTGTCCTTGACCGCAATCCGCAGTCCATCGAGGACTTTAAGAACGGAAAAGACAAGGCCATCGGCTTCTTAGTCGGCCAGGTCATGAAAGAGACCAAAGGAAAAGCAAATCCGCCATTGGTTAACAAATTGATCGCAGAAGAATTGAAGAATCGTTAATTGAAAGGCTGCCGGACGTTGTTCCGGCAGTTTTTTTGTGTACTGGGATGTGGAATTGAGCGTAAATGAAGATAATTGAGCCGAAATCAAAATAATTGAGCCAAACTCTTGATTAATTGATCCTTACTCATTATTCAGACTTCTTCGCCTCGATATTTACTTATGCTGTATACAAAAAACGTCGAAACTTGCGTCCGAAGCTTGTCCGGCTGACTGTGAAATAATGGTATGATTTGAGTAACAGATCGGGGGTGGAGTTCATGAGAAGAGCCGGTGTTCTTGCGGCTGGATTGCTTTTGACTGTTTTGACGTCTTGCCAGGGGTCCATGCTGGTTGATGGTGAGCTGAAGCTGGACAGGCATTCGAAAGGGCATTACCCACGGTCGTACAAGCCGGTTTCTATTGAAAAAACGGAAGATGTTATTCCTTTTAAAGCACACCTGCCAGAGTTCATTCCGTATAAGTATGAGAAACCGAAAATCGTCATTACGGATTGGGGAAAGAAAAAGAAGCTGCAGCTTGAAACGGAGTACGGAAGAAAAGATCAAAAAACCGAGAAGGGATTCATCGCCCTTAAAATTTTTAACCATAAAAATCTCGTGAGTGAACTCATTAAAAATAAAAAATACGAAGATACCCTGGAGCTTGAAGACGGGACAGAAGCCTATTTCGCTTACTTTGGAAATTACGCCGAACTATTTTGGCTGGCAGATGAGGAAGAATACGATCTGCGGCACATGTTTGCCAATGAATACAGTGAAAAACAGCTTAAAAAAGAGCTGTTGAGGATCGCAAATTCGATGAATTAAAAGGAGTACAGCCTATGAAGGTGTTTAAAATCATTCCATTATTCATCGCCTGTCTGATGGCTTTTCAATTTATTTTGGCAAGTCCTGCTTTTGCCAGCTGGGCAAACTCTTTCGTCGTCTGGGATCACTATTCTTATGTCATCAGTGACGAATACGTGGATCAGGTAGACAAAGAGATCGGGCAGGTAACAAAGTACTCTGATCAGGAAGGAACCTATTCCGGCAATTTTTCCAATGAGTATAAAAAGGGCACAAAATATTTCACCATCCACGGCATCAGCACCGATAAGGCGATAGCCGTTCAAGAACCGGATGGAAAATACAGAAAAGCTGTTAGAGACCATAAATACAACACCAACAAAGCAGCAAATGTTATGGAACAAGCCGCTGCCAACCCATGGATCAGCTTTCTCATTCTGACAAGTGGGGCAGCTGTCCTGCTAATTTCGTTTCGATCATTAAAAGGTAAATTTAATAGAGAAGAGTGAAATCACAATTATGATGAGACTGACTCAAATTGAGTCAGTCTCATGTTTTTATAAAGGTATTTTTAACTATGTAAATCCTCTATGAAGTTTAGGTAAAACTTAAAGGAAACACCTATAATTCCTTTCTTATTTACGTTAATGTTGGTCAAGAAAGCTTGTTACATTAATTTTCTTAATCAATGGCATCATCAAGCTTATGAGGAGGCTTATTATGAACAAAAAAATAATTACGGCAGCATCCGTATTGCTTATTTCGGCAGGTTTAATGGCTTTTCATCCGTTCAATTCTAAAGATACTGAGGCTTTTGCGGTCTCTAGTAGTGCCAAAGCAACCACCACTTCTTCTGCAAATGATAATGGAAAGCAAAATATATCTGACCAGTTTGAGAAAATCAGCAGAGACACAAAATGGCAACAAAAAGAAAAGATTGATCTGCAATTTAATAACTATCATTCACAAGGTATGGTTAAGGTTGGGGACCTTTTTTATATGTCTGCCGTTCAGATTATCGAAAAGCCTGTTAAATATGGCAAGATCGTGGACGGTTATGACCGTTCTCCAGGTAAAGGGATAGGCCACCTTTTTGTGTTTACGAAAGAAGGAAAGCTTGTAAAAGACATCAAACTGGGTGAAGGGAACATGTATCATCCTGGCGGTATCGATTTTGATGGGAAAAATATCTGGGTATCTGTTGCTGAATACCGCCCCAACAGCCATTCCATCGTCTACAAAGTGGATCCTAAAACAAAGGATGCCAAAGAAGCCTTCCGTGTTCAGGATCATATCGGAGGAATGGTACGAGACGGTCAAAGTGGAAAAATTATAGGAAATAGCTGGGGTTCCCGCAAGTTCTATGAGTGGAATGAACAAGGAAAGCAGCTGGCTAAGAAGGAAAATACCAGTCATTTTATTGATTACCAGGACGGTCATTATGCAGGAAACGGAAAAATGATCTTAAGTGGAATAGCTGAGCTGCCTGATCCAGCAAATAGTAATTCCAAGCCTTATGAATTAGGCGGAGTCGCTTTGGTGGACATGAAAACTCTAGATACCATCCACGAAGCACCAATCACTGAATTTTCTCCACAAGGACATGTGATTACTCGGAATCCTGTATTCATGGAAAATGCCGGTCAAGAGCTTCGCCTATATGCTGTTCCTGATGATGACAACGGCTCCTTGCTGGTTTATGAAACAAACCATCTTAATGAGAACTAAATTTTTTGTTAAAAAAAAGACAGACTCTATCCTTTCTGAGTGATGGTGTCTCTCTTTTTTTTTCTCCTTATTTGCAGGAAAACAATCTTGAAACATTGAAAGATGGAACGACTAGCATTTTTGAAGGAGTAATAAAAATGGACAGTGAAATAGTAAGGATATTTGATGAGAATATGAAATGTATCGGAAAGAAAACAAGAGGAGAAGTACATATATCTGGAGATTGGCATGAAACCTTTCATTGCTGGTTTACGATAGTAGAAAAGAATGAGTGTTATGTACTCTTCCAAAAAGAGCTGAAGTAAAGAAAGATTACCCTGGCCTTCTGGATATCACTTCGGCTGGACATTTATTGGCAGAAGAGGATGTAAGGGAAGGAACAAGGGAAGTAGAGGAAGAATTAGGGGTATCTATTGAATTTGAGGACCTGATTTCGCTTGGAATCATCAAAGGTGAGATAAAACTAGAACAAATATGGGATCGGGAAATATGTCATGTGTTTTTGTATGAATGCAGGCTATTACCCGAATTTAAACTTCAGGAAGATGAAGTAGATAGCCTTTATAAAATTAGATTAGATGATGTAATGAATCTGTTTGAAGGCACAGTAACTGAAATAACTGCAACGGAAATAAGCAAACAAAATAGCAAAATAGTAAATAAAGCAAGCTTTGTTGGATTGGATTCATATTATGTAAACATTTTTGACCGGATAAAAAAAAGATTAAATAAAGCAAAAGGCAGCGTACAGCAGGCAAAGGACTGAATAGATCATCTATCCAGTCCTTTTTACGGGTTTCTGCCCTTTATGGAATAGCTCGGACTGTCCTGTTTCTTTTGGTAGACCTTTCCTTTTTTTTGCCCCATCTTCATCATGGCGTTCTCCGTCATTTTGGCCTGGTCGGCTTCCTCCTGCAAGGTCATGCCGCGGCCATAGTTGGCGCCGATGTTCAGCTTGCCTTTGAGATCCTTGATGCCCAGGTTGGCGAAGTTGTTGCTCAGTTCGTATTTATCAATTCTTAGCGTTTCGATGTTGATATGTTCAATGACAACAGGGGGTCCATTGTTGTCTTTTTTCATTTCGGCGAGCTCATTCTGCAGCTGTTTTAAATGCAGGTGGATTTCTTCCATATTCTTATCATGATTTGTAAGGGCGTTGAGTATGGTTTTAAAAAAAGGCATAAGCTACCCCACGCTTCCATTCAGCATTAATCGTACCGGCTTGTACTTTATTTTATGAATAAAAAAGGAGAACATGTCTGTTTTCTCCCACTCCATGCACAGAAAGGAAGGAAGTTTGATGAAATTTTCATCATCTGAACTGAATCTTGGATTTCTTGACGTTAACAAGATGGGCAACCAATGCAAGCTTTCGTTCGGCCAGACGGTGCGAAGCAGGGTGTACAATACGACGAAAAAAACGCAGTCCTTTGGCGAAAGCAACGGTGATTTTGGCCAGCATAACTGCGAAAGATGCAGGGTGAATGACAATGATATCTTGGATGGTCCAACGGAAAACAAGAGGTGCTAATCGATCCGGATGTTTCGTTCAGGTGTGAGATTTCGCATGATCCGAACCTCTAGCACACCGTTAAAAAAACGGGCGGCAGTGCGAGTTTCATTAATTAGTTCAGGAAGCTGGATGGTCCGCTCAAAATGGCCGTTCGCCCGTTCTGCCCGTATAACGGTGGCATCCTTATACGGAGAGTGAAGCACACCCTTGATCGTCAGTTTATTGGCTGCCATCGAAAGGCTGACATCTTCTTTACGGATACCTGGAAGATCAATGACCACCATCCATTCCCGGTTGTTTGTGTAGATATCAACCTTGGGGAAATCCTCTTGAGGGGATGGTGCGTTCTGGTTAGGTTGAAAATGATTGTAACGCGTACGTGATTCTGGCTGTCCATTCACCTGGCCTGCCATCTGCTGTCCCGGTGAACCATCGAAAATACTGTTCCAAAAATCATTTCCCTGTACCTTTTGCGCAAGCTCCAGCCACTGTTTCAATTTATCGACGTCCATGCATTGCCACCTCCGGGATTCAAGCAAACATAATTACAGGGAACAAACATATATTTAGGGGAAAAGGAGGGAGAAATTAGTGGGTTCACCTTCTATAGTTATAAATATTTTTCTTTTTAAAATTAATTCCTTTGAAAATGCGTCGGCGGTGAATATCGGGGAGAATTACTTGTCTGACTGGCATAACTCCGACAAAAAAAATCAGGGATTCGGCCAAAGTTTTGGGGATGATGCGCGGTTTTTTGGAAATGAAAATTCGGTTGATGACAGAGATGCGGTCGATTCGCCGGTCACACAGTCTTCCTATGGCCGGGAGATTCCTTCGCTAATTGAGAAGATATAAAACGGCAGCAGGAGGTTCATGATGCTCTTTTCACCTATGGTCGTCAACATGCTTGGATTTAAAGTCAACACGATGGACCGGTCAGCTACGCTGGGCTTTGGGCCGATCCAGCAGCTCGACCTGTTCAGCTCCAATAAAATCAACCAGGGATTCGGGGAGGACAACGGTGATTTTACCGTTGTCAACCTGCCGATCATCTGGGTAGCTGATCAGGATGTCATCGATGCACCATCCGTTAAGAACAGTGTGCTTTGATTATTGAGGGCGTGCGGGCCTGGAGAGCTTGCATGCTTTTTTTATTTGATTTTTTGGTGCCAGGCACCAGCATTACACAGATGTCAAAAGCCGGTGCCTGGCACCAAAAAAAGAACACAATTCTCCTCCTCACTTAGCATAATTTGTCTTTTTCTGCCCGCAGTTAAAGGAATCACCATAGAAGAGGAGAATGTAAGAAGGGGGAATAACGTGGTGTCAGGCACCGCAATAACAACGGTGCCTGACACCACCAAGAAAAGGGGGGATGTTCAATGAACATTACACTCGAAAGAATTCCGTTAGAGAAGAAGCCTGTGCTCAGGCAGATGCTTGAGCTGTACCGCTACGACTTCAGCGAGTTTGATGGTTCGGATCTCAACAAAGAAGGCCGATATGGCTATACCTATCTGGATGCATACTGGGAAGAAGAGGGCCGTTATCCGTTCTTTATTAAAGCGGGTGAGCATTATGCAGGCTTTATCCTGGTCCGCAAAAACCAGGGCATCTACCACATGTCCGAATTCTTCATCCTGAAGAAATACCGCAAACAAGGACTCGGGAAAGCGGCGGCATTTGCCGTATTTTATCAGTTCCCAGGGGACTGGGACATCGCCCAGATTCCCCAGAATAAACCGGCGCAGGCCTTTTGGACAAGCATCATCCATGATTACACCAACGGCCATTTTACCGATCAGTTTTCAGATAAAGACAATGTGCGTTTTCAAACATTTACGTCAGTCCCACAACAAACACGAATAAAGGAGGCAATACAATGAACGCGAAAGAACTTTTGCTGAACCAGCTTGATGCTTTTCAGAACAATCACTGGTTTGTTTCACTGGAAAACTCGCTCGTCGGCTTGACCGATGAACAGGCTGCCTGGAAAGAAACGCAGGAAAGCAACTCCATCCGTGAGATCGTCAACCATCTGATCTATTGGAATCAGCGCTACCTGGACCGTTTTACCGGAGCAAGTCCATCTACGGCCAAAGCAGAAAACGATCAAACGTTTGAGGACATGAACGGAGAATGGGACTGGAAGAAGACGGTCGACCGGTTAAAAGAGGTCATGGCCCAGTGGCGTAATGCAATTGAAGAAAGTGAAGAAGAACGCTTTGATGAAGGCGCTTATGAAGACAGGCATGAAGAGTGGGGAAGCGTCATCGCCAACCTCACGATCCATACCGCCTATCATACGGGCCAGATCCTTTACGCACGGAAAAAGCAAGGCAGCTGGAATGTGGAGAACGGCGTCCACTAAAAACGAAACTTTTTACGAAGTGTTATCGTATATAGAGTAAACGAAAACATAAGGAGAGTAAGAGGATATGTTAAAACGCTTAGCTTCAGATGCACTCGGATTAAGTGATGTAGGGAGCGTCATCAAGCCTGCAGACTATGACAAGGTGGATGCCGACGATTACGTGTTCCATGAAGATAACGAGAAAATCTACTTTCTTATTAAATCGAAAACCGATGAGTACTGCTTTACGAACCGTGCGCTGATCCATTTGGATGGAACGAGCGCGATCAGCAAAAAGCGCATGCTGCACCGATACAGCTACAGCGAGAACACCATTTCCAACGTTTCATTGGAAACCGCAGGAACCGTGGATCTCGATGTGGAAATCAAGTTTGTCATCGGCTCTGTACCTTTTTCCATCGATGTTCACAAAAAGCATATCGAGGAGCTGAAGGATCTCTACAAGTCTCTTAGCAAAATCGCTGAGATTGCTCACGAGAACGAATTCGCCCTGCAGTATGCCCAGCAGAGCATCAACCTTGCTTCGACCACACTCAGCCGCATCACAAGCAAGGAAGACCAGCTCGTGGATAACTTCAATCAGTTGAACGATGCTGCCTTCACATGGCTTATGGAAAGCAGAAAAGAGTATCATGTAAAAGACTATGGCAATGTATTTGAGAAATATATTAATAATTAATAGGCCACTAAAGACAGGCTGCACCTTGCAGCCTGTTTTTTAATATCAAAAAATAAGTGTGGAGGTTTGTGCATGCTGGTACTTGAAAGTATGGACCCAACCCAAAACAAAACGAAATTCCAGGAGCAGCCGCTTATTAACTAGCGGCCTTTTTTAATGAACGGGTTGCTTCATTATGAGCGGCCAGTTTATTTTGTTTCGAAAAAACCTATTGACACTCCCTCAATAATTCAATAAAATGAAAACGATATTGATAATCATTTTCAATTAAGTCGAATAACAGCTTTATATAAATTGATTAAATGTTTAAAAGGAGGGTGAATGATGTCCAGGCTGTATGCTCAGAATTTGAAGATTGCTTATGGTGAGCGAGACATCGTCAAAAATCTGAACATCTCGATTCCGGATGGGAAAATTACGACGATTATCGGTCCAAATGGCTGCGGAAAATCAACGGTTTTGAAAACGTTGTCGCGTATATTGAATCCGAAATCCGGCGTTGTTTATCTTGATGGTAAAGGCATCAGTAAAGAATCAACGAAGAAAATCGCTCAAAAGATGGCAATTTTGCCGCAGTCTCCAGATTCACCAGAAGGACTTACGGTTGGTGAGCTTGTTTCTTACGGAAGATTTCCTTACCAAAAGGGTCTTGGAAAACTTACGAAAAGAGATTTTGAGGTGATCGACTGGGCTCTTGAGGTTACAGGAATTTATACGTTTAAGAATCACCCGGTAGATGCACTCTCAGGCGGCCAGCGCCAGCGTGTATGGATTGCAATGGCATTAGCCCAAGAAACAGATATTATTTTGCTGGATGAGCCGACTACATATTTGGATCTGTCACATCAGTTAGAGGTACTCGAGCTGTTAGAGCAGCTGAATCGGGATGAAAAGAGAACCATTGTGATGGTCATTCATGATTTGAATCATGCTGCACGGTTTGCTCACCATATGGTTGCGATGAAAGACGGTGCTATCCTAAAAGAGGGAACTGCTGAAGATGTAATGACACGTCAGGTCCTTCGAAATGTTTTCAATATCGATGCGGAGATTGGTGTGGATCCGAGAACAAGGAAGCCCGTATGTCTAACGTATGATCTCATCAAAAGTGTTCAATTAGTAGAGAATTTGGCGTAATGGATCGCCTTTCTTTTTTACAGTTAATTGAGAATGATTTTTATTGTCAAATATAGGGGGATACAAAATTGAATCAACATACAAAGAAACTTTTAGTTAGCTTTATGACAATGCTTTTAGTATTTGCACTTGCAGCATGTGGTAATAAATCAGAAGAAGACGCGAGCTCTGGAGAAAAAGATTCGAAAAAAGAAACAAGGATTTATAAAGGCGAAAAAGGTGACGTTGAAGTTCCTGCAAAGCCAAAACGCGTTGCAATGATGGCTGCTACCTATGCAGGTAACTTGCTGGAGTTAGGGATTACACCAATAGCAGTAAATGAATATCCGAAACAAAATAAATTTTACGGCAACAAACTGGACAAAGCAGAAGTTGTTACGGCTGATTCTTATGAAAAGCTTCTAGAACTAAATCCTGACCTGATCATTACGTATTCAGATGATAAGAACATTAAGAAATATAAAGAAATTGCTCCAACTGTAACCATGACGTACGACAAGTACGACTACTTGGAACAGCATGTTGAAATCGGAAAAATGGTTGGGAAAGAAAAAGAAGCAAAAGCATGGGTAGAAGAGTGGAAGAAAAAAGCTGCAGATGCACGTGAAAAAGTTAAATCTGCTATCGGAGAAGACAAAACGTTTATGGTTATGGAAGCTTACGGTAAAGATATGTATGTCTACGGCAAAAACTGGGGCCGTGGAACAGAAGTCATCTACCAGGCTCTTCAACTAAAAGCGCCTGCAAAATTAGAAAAGGATGTTTTCGGACCTGGCTGGAAAGCGATCTCTACTGAAGTGATCCCAACTTACGCTGGAGACTATATTTTTGTCGGAACAGGTGCAGGCAACCCGGACAACTCATTCATGAAGTCAAATGTATGGAAAGAGCTTCCAGCGGTTAAAAACGGTCATGCGATTAAGTTCGATTCTGAATCATTCTACTTCAATGACCCGATTTCTCTTGAAAAAGAACTGGACTTTATTGTTAACGAGTTAACGAAAAAGAAATAAGAAAGCTTTTATAAAAAAGGAAATCCGCCATGTTCAAAACAAAAATCAAGCAGATAAAAGATAATAAAGTGTATTCGAGGCCGGCAGCGGGTACAGCCATTTTACTGATGGGATTCGCTCTTCTGATGTTGAGTATTGGTCTTGCGATTTCAGTTGGTGCCGCTAAGATTGATTTTCTTACCGTATGGAAATCTATTTTAAATTATGATCCTGGCAGGGAAGCTGACCGCATTATTGTCAGTCTCCGATTACCAAGAGAGCTGGGTGCAGCTGTTGTCGGTGCGGCATTTGCTGTCAGCGGGGCAATCATGCAGGGAATGACACGAAATCCCCTTGCAGATCCTGGGTTGCTTGGTTTGAACGCTGGTGCAAGCTTAGCTCTTGCTTGTGTGTTTGCTTTCAGTACAGGTGCAAACTATGTAACAGTGATGATTATTTCCTTTATCGGTGCGGGAATTGGTGCAGGACTTGTGTTCGGATTAGGCTCCATGAGCAGAGGGGGGCTATCCCCAATCCGAATTACGCTGGCAGGTGCCGCTGTTTCTGCACTGCTTTCTTCGTTGGGAGAAGGCATAGCTCTATACTTTAAGCTTTCTCAAGATCTTGCTTTTTGGACAGCAGGCGGGGTTTCAGGAACAAATTGGACTCAGCTGAAAATCATCGTACCGGTCGTCGTAATTGGTATTGTGGTTGCTGTTATGTTTTCAAGGCAGTTAACCATTCTGAGCTTTGGTGAAGAAGTGGCAAGGGGCCTTGGACAGCGTACGCTGGTAACGAAGGCTGTACTGATGACTGTTGTGCTGATCCTTGCTGGTGCGGCAGTATCGCTTGTAGGAGCAATAGCATTTGTCGGTTTGATGGTTCCACACATTGTACGCTTCCTGGTTGGAACGGATTATCGCTGGATCATACCATGCTCAGCAATATTTGGAAGTGTGCTGATGGTTTTGGCAGATACATTGGGCCGAACGGTAAATGCTCCATATGAAACGCCAGTTGGGGCGATCGTTGCTATGGTCGGCGTACCGTTCTTCCTTTACCTTGCGAGAAGGGGAGGAAGAAAACTTTCATGATGAACGCGAGACAGATCAAGAAGATAAGAATGACGACGATTGCAGCGATTGTTTTATTAATAGCCATGTTTATCATTAGTGTCGCTGCAGGATTTGCGTCATTAACTCCTGCTGAACTCTTTCGGACAATCATCGGACAAGGTACACCGAGGGAGAACCTTATTTTGTTTGAGTTCAGGCTGCCGCGAATAGTTGTTGCTATCCTTGCTGGGATGGGACTCGCGGTGTCTGGTGCTATTCTGCAAAGTATTACAAAGAACCCGCTTTCAGATCCTGGTATTTTGGGTATTAATGCCGGTGCAGGTCTGATGGTCGTTGTCTATATCATGTTCTTTACGGTGGAAACATCGAGTTCCCTGTACATACTGCCTCTTTTTGCATTGGCGGGTGGAATGGCAACAGCAGCTGTCATCTATAGTATGTCTTACATAAAAGGTGAGGGCGTTGAACCAACAAGGCTAGTATTAGTGGGGGTTGGTTTGGCTGCGGCCCTTTATGGTGCGACGTTGACACTGTCGACGCGACTGGATATGGAAGACTACTCGTTCATGGCCAATTGGATGGCCGGAAGAATATGGGGTGATGATTGGACGTTTGTACTGTCATTGCTGCCGTGGATTCTGATTCTCATTCCTCTCACGATGTATAAATCCAATGTGCTGAACATGCTGAACTTTCATGAGAATGTTTCAATTGGCGTTGGGGTGAAGACTGGCAGAGAACGAATTGTCCTAATCCTGATTGCTGTTGCGCTTGCTTCGGCATCCGTGGCTGTCAGCGGAGGAATTGCCTTTGTTGGACTTTTGGCTCCTCATATTGCAAGATCACTCGTTGGGCCTCGCCATCAAGCCTTTCTTCCGGTTGCGGCCTTGATCGGATCAATCTTGCTTCTTACGGCAGATACAATTGGCCGGGTAATACTGGATCCAAGTGGTATTCCAGCTGGAATTATCGTAACCATTATCGGTGCCCCATATTTCATGTATTTATTGGCGAAAAAATAGTAATAAGAGTTTTTGAAATAAAAAAGGAGCCTTGCTGGGCTCCTTTTTTAATGGATCATCTGTTTGACTAGATCACGGTTGCGTTTTTTGAATACTTCATTATGAGAAGAAACCATCGCCACTTTTTGAGCTTCAGGTTCGATGAATTGTTTTGCTTTGTTGACAGCGTTAGCTGCGTCTTGAAAGGCTCCGGAAATCAGGTTCAATTTACCGTCATGCTTGAGTATATCTCCAGCAGCATACAACCCCGGGACTGAGGATTCGCTGTTTGAATTGCCTGCGATATAGAAATTTTCTTCAAGTTCAATATTCAGGCTGCTATTTCCGAGAAGTGATGTATCCTGTTCATAGCCATGATTGATGACCACTTCATCTATGGGCAGATAGGTAACTTCACCAGTTTCATGGTTCGTTAACTCGATCTGTTCAATTACATCATGGTTCGGGCATGCGAATAGTTTAGAGATTGATGTGTTAAAGATGCAGTCTGCACAACTGTTCATAAGCTGTGTCACTTGAGCTTCATGACCGGCAAGAGTTCCTTTTCTATACGTTAAGTATACTTTTTTAGCGATATTCACTAATTCATTCGCCCAATCGATCGCTGTATTTCCTCCGCCGGATATAATCACCGTTTTATCCTTAAAATGCTGAAGTGACTTCACCGTGTAGTTTAAGTTAGACACTTCAAATCTCTCGGCACCCTCGATCTCCAGCTTCTGCGGGTTTAAGATACCGCTCCCAACAGCAACGATTACCGTTTTGGAATAATGCACTGCACCATTAGCGCCTTTCAGGATAAAGATACCATCTTCATTCCGCGTAATCGATTCTACTTTTTCATTCAAAACGACTTCAGGGTCGAACGTCAGTCCTTGCTCAACAAGTTTTTCGATAAGCTTTGCTCCTGGAAGTGGTGTGTGGCCGCCTACATCCCAGATCATCTTCTCAGGATACACATGAATTTTTCCGCCTAACTGGGGCTGGAATTCAATGATCTTTGTCTTCATTTCCCGAAGTCCGCTATAAAAGGCAGAGTAAAGCCCTGCTGGCCCCCCGCCAATAATCGTTACATCATAAATTTCTTTTTCCACATGCGTTCTCTCCTCAGAAAGAAATTAATATTGATTATCATTCTCAATTAAAATATATATCGAATCGCCCATTTTTACAATAGGTATTTTTCCTGAAGAAAGTAAAAAAGTTTAAAATGCATGTTCTCTAGTTATAGGGTATTATAATTTCAGACCTATATACGAATCCTTGGAGGAAAGTATGATGAAGAACGAAATAAAGCTGCTAGGGGAATTACTTATTAAACAAAGACATAAGATTGCCGAATCGGTTCACGCTGATCGAATGGATGGCGTGGCCATGACTCAAGCAGAGAAAAATGAATTCCAGAAAATTGAGCCGCGAATCATGGAAGTGCGAGCTGAATTTATCACCCTGTTTGGTGAAGCATTAACTGAGCACGATAATCGAAATAAAGCCATTGAAAAGACGAAGCAATGGGGAAAAGAAACGGGTGACTATTTCTTTAAACTGGGAGCCCCCCTTGATGAGGCATTAAAAGATACAAGCTATTATCGTGATTACATTTGGAAATCCATCAAAGAAGAGGCGACCATTCAGGGAATGTCCGCTGAAACGATTTTTAATGTTATTGAGATCATCGATCCTCTGCTGGATCAGGCAGTATATTATTTCAGTCTGACCTATGTTCAATCTCATCAAAATATGCTTGAACAGGCAAAATCGGCCTTTTTGGAGTTATCGGTTCCTATCGTTCCCTTGATTAAAGGGACAGGGGTGCTGCCGTTAATCGGGAACATTGATACAGAAAGAGCTCATTTACTAATGGAAGAAACATTGAGTCAGGCCGTAAAATTAAAATTGGAGCACTTAATCATGGATGTTTCAGGTGTAATGATAGTCGATACGATGGTGGCTGACCAGTTATTTAAAGTGATCGATGCTTTAACCTTGTTAGGAGTGACGACGATCCTTACAGGCATTCGCCCTGAGGTGGCACAAACGATGGTTGCCCTGGGATTAAACCTCGATAAAATAAAAGTTAAAGGTAATTTGCATCAGGCCTTTATGGATATACAATCGTTATAGATAAAAAGGAGGAGAGCTCAATAGCTTTCCTCCTTTTCTTGCTTATGAATCACATAGTGATGACCACTTTTCCTTGGGCGTGTCCTTCTGCAAAATACCTGAATGCTTCGGGAACTTCACTCAGCTTATAACTTCTATCAATAACTGGTTTTACTTTGCCGGACTCAAGAATTTCTTTCATAAAAATCAGATCCTTTTGGTTTTGCCTTTGTAAAATGTTACCCATTTTCTTACTCCCGGTCATTGAAATCCAAGGTCCTAATGCCATGGCTTGGAACATCTGAGCACCGGAACCTCCGACCATAACATAATTTCCATTGGTACTTAATAAACGCTTATAAGCTGAAATCGGCTGATATCCGTTAGCGGCAAGAATCAGGTCATAACTTTGCGCTTTCCGGGTAAAATCCTCCTTTGTATAATCAATGGCATGGTCTGCGCCAATCGACCGGACAATGGTTAGATTTCTTGTACTGCACACAGCCGTTACCTCAGCCCCGAACGATTTGGCGATCTGTACGGCGAAAGTCCCCACACCACCAGAGGCACCATTAATCAAAACCTTTTGCCCCGGCTGAATCTTGCCTTTATCCCGCAGAGCCTGCAGGGCCGTTACTGCTGCCATAGGCACAGCAGCCGCTTCCTCGAAAGATAGATTGGCTGGTTTTAGTGCCAATGCATTTTCGGGAACAGAAACATATTCGGCAAAACCACCCCAGCCACAACGGGATAGATCACCGAACACCTCATCGCCAGGTTGAAACTGCATAACATCTTTGCCAACCGCTTCAACCCGGCCTGCTATGTCACCACCGGGTATGGAGTATTTAGGTTTTAGAAGACCGAAAACAAAGCGGGCCAAGAACGGCTCCCCTTTCAAAAGAACCAGGTTCCCATAATTCACAGACGCAGCATGAATTTTCACAAGTACTTGGTTGTCCTCAGGAATAGGCTTTTCTATCTCTGTAAATTCAAGAACATCCGGCGGACCATATTTGTGATAAACAATAGCTTTCATAACATTCCTCCATACTAAACTTTGATTTGTTCATTTTTTCTCATGAATAAATAAAAAATATCGCTAAAAAGCCTACAAAAGACCCATTAATCTAAAGATATTCGAACTAAGAAGAAGGTAGTCATGCGTGCCAAATTCTTTTGAGGTAAAATAAAAACGATTGTATGAAAAAAATTCAACGCTGTATTAATCCTGAAAAATCGGTATTGAAGTACAATGCCGGTAATGTTATTCATTTAAATGAAAAAGATTTCGAATTATTAGGCTGAAATGGAAAGTGCCTTTATTAATTAATGGACCAAAAATCAAGGAGTGTTCTTTTTCATGGAGATCAAAGCAGATGATCTAACAGGACCTGAAATAGCCAGATTAATAGGGGAGCATCTTCAGGGGATGGAGCTTCATTCTCCGCCAGAAAGCAGGCATGCCCTTAACCTTGAAGGACTAAGGAAACCGGATATTACGTTCTGGAGTGCTTGGGAGGATGGAGAATTATTGGGCTGCGGGGCACTGAAAGAACTGGACCGCCAGCATGGAGAGGTCAAATCCATGCGAACGTCGGTTGCCCATTTAAGAAAGGGAGTTGCAAAGCGGATGCTTCAACACATCATGGAGGAAGCGAAGCGGCGCGGCTATCGCCGGCTCAGTTTGGAAACGGGCTCCATGGAAGCCTTTGAACCGGCCAGGAGTCTTTATGCCAGTTTCGGGTTTCAATATTGTGAGCCATTTGCAGATTACATTGAGGATCCGAATAGTGCATTTATGACAAAAGAATTATGATTTCATTTAAAACCATATAATTTCTTTACGTTTGCTTCAATAAGGCTTTATATGCTCTCTTTATACTTTAAAAGTAAAACACTTTAAAGTTTTGAGGAGATGAGCAAATGACGAGGAAAAAGGTTATTTTAGCAACGATTGCAGCAGTCATGGTGAGTTCACTATCAAGTTTAGGAATGGGGCAGACCGTTTCAGCAGCTGAGCAAAACGGAAGTAATTTTGGTCCTGAAGGATTTGATCTCCAGGCTCACCGCGGCGGGATGGGACTTACTGTTGAATCGACGATCGCATCGTTTTCCCATGCACTTGAGCTAGGCGTCAGCACTCTTGAACTGGATGTCCAAATTACACAGGATCATAAAGCGGTTGTTACGCATGACCGTAAAATATCAAGCGGGAACTGTAAGGATACCAAGCCTGCGTATACAGGGGATCCGGAGTATCCTTATGTCGGCAAATATATAAAAGATCTGACGCTCAAACAGATTCGTACTCTTGATTGCGGCTCAACCACCAAGCCGCAGTTTCCAGGACAGGTGACAAGTCCGGGAGCGAAGATGCCATTGCTGACGGAAATTTTTGACCTGGTCAAACGCTATAAAGCAGATAACGTTTGGATGAACATCGAAACAAAGGTGGAGGCCGGTGCTCCCGAGGAAACGGCTCCCCGCGAAGAATTTGTCCAAACGGTAGCCCGCCAAGTTCGTGAGGCAGGCATGCTGAATCGGGTATCGATCCAAAGCTTTGACTGGGGTTCACTCATGCGCATGCGTGAAGTAGAGCCGAGCTTGCCTTTAGTGGCACTTACCAATGGACCGCAGTTTCTTCAGCCTGGACAGCCGGGTGCCTCTCCATGGCTAGGCGGAATCGACATTGACGACTTTAACGGAGATTTGGTTGCAGCTGCCCACTCTTTCGGTGCAAACGCAATATCTCCAGTACATGGCTTCCCGCAGGATGGCAAAGTAACCGATGACAACTATGAGCCTTACGTAACAAAACAAATGGTTGAAAAGGCACATAAAGCAGGGATGAAAGTTATTCCTTGGACGGTTGATGACAAGCCAACAATGAACAAACTATTCAACGACGGTGTAGACGGAATGATTACCGACTATCCGGACCGGCTGCGTGAAGTGATGGCAGAGCATGGCTTGGAGCTGCCTACGAAATATCCTGCACCAACCAAATAGTTTGCTAGAAAGAAAGAGCGGCATTACTAAAAAAGTATGCCGCTTTTTTGTTGTGCTCAAAAAGCCCAAAAGGAGCTAGTATCGTTCGTTCTTACTTTAAGTTAAAAATACCCTTCCCGGTTTCCATATTTATTGGCAATGATGAATGTTCATGTGTGATGGCCCAGGAATCGTTTTCTTTTCTTAAACAGAATGTGAATCGATTTGTCAGCTGACGAAGTTTCTCTCCAGATTCGTTGTGAGCAGCGAACGTAACAGTACAATGAACGAAAGCGAGATTCGTATTTTCTTCAACTACTAAATCATCAAAATCTATTTTGAGTACAACACCTTCCTCACGTAAACCATTAAACCAGCCATCCACCATTTCCTTCCATTGGGAAATGCCGATACTCTCCCAGTTTTCCCAACAATCATACACATGGATGTCAGAATCGTATGCAGATAAAAATCTCTCAACATCTTTCTCATATACTGCAGACCGGTAATTTTCCAGAACGTCCTGAACTTTATTAAAGCCTGCCCTCATGAATTCATCTCCTTTACTTATAAATTTAAGTTTATTTATAACCATTACTATATTCGATATCCCCAACATTCTTCCTCTTCAACGATCGTGACCCGTAAGTTCAGGAAACGCTATCTCCCCTACTATTTGGCTGAGAAGTAACTATTCTTCATTTTATTACTATCATTCGGTGTAGACAGCCACATCGATAGAAATGAAGAACTTGTAAAGCATTCATGTGAATTTCGGCTGTGGTTTTTGTTATAATTTACCTTAAACTGCTCTTTCATGATGGAGGTATTCAATTGATAAAAGCAATTGCCATTTTGAATGGGAAGAAAACGACCTTGCATGCGGTATGTAAACTTCCTCTGAAGAATTACAGTCATAAGGATGTTCGATTTACTGTAGAACTTAGGGGAAAGAACGGAGATAAAGGTGTAAAGAAAATGGTCACGCTTTTAAACGCCAATGCCCCGTATGACGTCTTTTTAAGAGGAAAAGAAAGTAAATCTATTAAAATCGAAAAGGATATTGATGTATCGCATATCAAGAATCATATGGAAGGCGGGGAATTTTCTTCAGTCAATATCATCATTAAATCGGGGAAAAAGACGAGAAAATTATAAGTGGAAAGGGTGTGATGAAGAATGAAGTTTTATATCGCCTCAAGCTTTAACAATATACCCAGTGTGACTTATGTTAGTGAAAAGCTGAAAAGCAAGGGCTTTATACAAACCTATGATTGGACGAAAGAAAGAGCCTCAACGATTGAAGATTTAAAGGATATCGGGCAAAAGGAAAGGGAGGCTGTGATCGAAGCTGATTTTTTTGTCGTGCTGCTCCCCGCAGGAAAAGGAAGCCATATCGAACTTGGAATTGCTCTGGGCACAGGCAAAAAAGTATATCTTTATTCACCAAATGAAGCAATCTATGACTTTGAAGCAACGAGTACGTTTTATCACTTGCCTGAAGTGGAGCATGTAATGGGGACGCTCGATGATTTAGTTTATATTCTTACAGGTTCTTCTTAAAAATTGGGGGGTCATTCGATGTTTTTTGTGCAAATGTCAGGTTTTCCGGGTTCCGGCAAGTCCACACTTGCTCGAGAAATAGCAAAAAGATCGGGAGCAGTCATTATTGATCATGACATCGTAAAGTCTGCTTTATTGTATAGTATGGAAGAAATCCAAATAGATTCAAGGGCAGCAGGCAGGGTTTCCTATGAAATTGAATGGGCGTTGATTGACTTTCACTTATCCCAAGGACATGCTGTTATATTGGATAGTCCTTGCTTGTATGATGAAATGGTTGATAAGGGAACAGCACTTGCTGAAAAATATCATGTGAAATACAAGTACGTGGAGTGCTGCCTTGATGATCTAAGTAAAATAAACGCCAGGCTGAAAAACCGTAAACAAATGATCAGCCAAATAAAAGATATTAAGTCTGAAGCTGCCTTTGAAGAAACGATGGGAAACAGCAAAAAACCAGCCAATCATCAGTGTCTTGTTGTTGACACTGGACAGCCTTTAGAAAGTTACATTGCCGAGGTTATGAACTACATTAACGAGTGAAAAAGGGGATGGAAATAGAGGCGGCTCGGTTGTTCGGGAGAAAATCCGATCAGTTCTACATGTAATTTTGAAGCAATATATGTACCATCCACCCAAGTTTAAGAACTCGACAAAAATAGTAGATTTACTCGTAAAAATATGGAGCACCTAGTGATTTAATGATCAAGTGGCCTTTTTGGCGACCCTCAAATGGCTTGTGCAGAACCGTTACTTGCGGTTCGACACATGTTACTTGCGAAAATGATGAGTTTACTTGCGAGATTTGGGACTTTACTTGCAGAAATCCTCCATTTACTTGCGAAAACCCAGCTTTTACTTGCAGAACGCATCATTTTCATAAAAAATCGATCTGCCATACGCGTGGACCCATTGCGAGAGCGAGGCTAAACAGTATAGGACTTAGATTACGAAAACTAATTCGAAGGACCTGGGTGCGGAGGATTGTTTTATTAATATTGACGATAAGGATCAGCTGCATGCTTGTTTAGAAAGTATGTATTGTCTTCAAAGAGAACTCAAAATTCAAAGGTATTCATTGCCCATACAAGATAGACATATACTGAATGGATACTTGTGATCGGATGAGAAAGGAGCTATCACCTTTGACAAAATATCGGATCATGACCTTTGATGGAGGCGGTACCCTAGGTGCTTTAAGTTTACAGCTTTTGAATAGACTGGCTCAGCAAAATCCAAAATTAATTAGTCGGACCCATGTTTTCGCGGGAAATTCAATCGGTTCATTTACTGCCCTTGCGTTGGCAAGTGGAAGATCACCGAAGGAGACTTTCCAGTTCTTTAAGGAAAAAATCTTGCCGGCATTCAGCATTTCCCGACCAGGTGGACCTGTGTTTAATCAACAATTGCCCTATTCTGGTTTTATTGAAGCGGTACGAACATTTTTTCCATCAGATCTTCGTCTCAAAGACTTAAAAAGACGAATGGTTGTCCCTTCATTTCAATTATTTTCACCGGAGCTGAATCGTTGGACTCCTGTGCTATTCCACAACTTTCCTGGCTCTCCCTATTTAAATGAAAAAGCGAGTGATGTAATACTGAGGAGCAGCGGTGCTCCCGCGACGCAACGAGCCTATCAAAACTACGTGGATGGGTATACAGTAGCAACTAACCCAAGTACAGCCAGTATCGCGTTTGCAGTGGGTAAAGCCAAAGTGCCGTTAGATCAAATTGCGGTATTATCCATTGGAACAGGTGAAGCCCCGACTCAGTTAAGAAGAGATACGAGGGGGTGGGGGATGGTGAGTGCAGATAACATACGCCCGGAGAATCTGAAGAACCTTCCTCCAAATTGGGGAGTCCTTATGGACCGATCGCCCAATGAACCCTTACTGCCATTTCTTCAAATTGTCGCTGGCGGAAATGGGTACTATGAATCCATGGTCAGTTCTAATCTTCTGGGAAAACGTTTTTTTCGGTTAGATCCACGGATCCCTAACTTCTCCAAAACGGACCCTACCGTGGTTCCGGCTGTCATTGAAATTGCGAACAAAACCAATTTACAGCCTGCCGTTCAATTTATAGAGAAAAACTGGAACTAATAGTCCTTACATCTCCTTAACTTTCAACTTCCCCCCACAAAAAACAGCTAAAAGCAGTGTGATTTCACCTGCGAAATCCACTGCTTTTAGCTGTTTTTATACAATACCTACTGAGGGAGCCAGGCTTTTTCAATTAAAACGAAATAACGCCATATCCCATCATTACAATAACCGCGAGCAGGATGATCAATACGATCCACATCGCCGGCATCGGGCTGCCTTTGCGTTTGCGGGCAACAAGCATTTCCATAACACCGATCAAGACAATCGCGAGTACGCCTTTTAGGACGTAAGTTAGCGGGAAGTGAAGGATGGAGAGCATCCATACCCCGGTAACGATCATGATAAGGTAGAACAGACGCTGCAGCATGGGCGTGATCTTTTGGCTCTTCGTAAAGTAGGTGATCAGGAACAAGATGACCATAATCGCCCATGAACCCGAGTGAGTATGTAATAGCGCATTAAACATTGGTTTTCCTCCTTTTAAACGTAATCAACGTATAAGTGCATATGAAACAATTCACATATTCATAGTATCGGTTCCCATCTGTTAAAACAAGGGAAAGCCATCAACGTCCCAAAAATGTTCAAATGTGGTGCCAGGCACCTTTACAATAGCAGTAAACTCCCCACGGTAAGCGCTCCAACTGCAAGCGGAATCTGCAGCATCATTCCGGCCGCTAAATATTTGGCTAACTTCACGCCATGAATCCGATTCATCGATCTCCAAACCCAAATCGAATAAGGAAAAATGACGAGAACAGCCGTGGCCACCCCGGGTGTATAGCCTCTAAAGTACAGCGCTTGTAGCACATGCGTCACACCGTTCATAAAAAGCGTCGAAGCCAGCAGCAGAAAAAGCGGCTGACCCGAGGTGCGGTTTTTCGTAATATACGAGCACAACCCCACAATAACAAGCAGGATGAGCAGGACGCTCAACCCAAACGTACCCGTGGTCATCTGGCTGATCGGCAGTCTGCTAAAGGGTGGCTCATGCCGATGGGCGTTTAGGAAGGATTTGACGGTTAACGTCTCCTCGGCATCATGAACGATAAAAGCGGCAGGAAAGAACCAGACCAGCTTCATTGAAATCGTGGATCTGGTACCCGCCTGTTTCTGTAGATTCAGTTCTGCCCTAGTCATCCAGCATTTTATACATCATGATGTCGTCCACATACTTGCCATCGATATAAAATTCATTCACCAGCAGTCCTTGTTTAATAAAGCCGTACTTTTCATAAAAACGGACAGCCTTCGGATTTGTGGCCATCACCCGGAGGGACAGCTTCTTTTTGCCGAGGCGCTTCATCCAGTCTTCGCCGGACTTCATTAATTCCTGAGCGACACCTTGACCCTGAAAATCAGGATGGATGGCCAATGCCAGCTCAGCGACATGCTTGTTGCTGTCGAGCGGGGTAGGGATACGGTAGGAAAAATAGCCGCAGATCCGGTCACCGGAAAGAGCCAGGAGCTGGCTGCCTTCCGGACAGTGCTGGGCATATTCTTCAGTCGAATGCCAGTAGATCTCCGCCGGAGCGGTATTGGTATTCCATACAAGGTTCTCCAGTTCGACCAGCTGCGGAAAGTCAAAGCGGCTGGACAGACGAAAGGTAAGGTTGGTGATAGTCATCATATTCTCTCCTTCAAAGATTTCCACCCTTCTACTTCGTGCTTTTCATCATAAAACCCTTCTTCTTTTGACAAGAGAAGAAGAGTGTGAGATGATTTACCTAACGAATATTAGTTAGGTGATGAGATATGACAGCAGATAAAATTAAAGCAGCAGCACTTGCCCATTTTGCGAACCACGGCTACAGCGGGGCATCTCTATCGGGAATTGCATCCGACGTTGGAATTAAAACACCGTCGATCTACGCCCATTTTAAAAACAAGGATGAATTGTTTTTAGCGGTGACAGAAGAGGCGATCGCCCACGAATGGGAAAAGGCAACCGCCTATTTTAACGACAGCAGCCTTTCGTTTAAAGAGAAGCTGTACGGATTTTTACAGCTGCAAATGGAAAACTACGAGCAGGATGAACGGGCAAAGTTTTGGCTGCGCACATCGTTTTTTCCCCCAGAACATTTGGAGGAACAGCTGATGGATCATGTGTACAGCTATCTGGATAAAATGGAGAGTCTGCTGCTTCAGGAATTTAAAGAAGCGAAAGAACCGGGGCTTCAGGACTTAAACATCAAGTACGCAGCCAAAGCGTACATCGCGCTTCTGGACGGCGTGTTTGTGGAGATGCTCTATGGCGGAGAGGGAAGCGCCGAAGAACGCCTTGAAGCATCATGGTATATGTACGAACGCGCGTTATTCAACTAAGAGGTGAACAGAAATGAATCGATATTGGACATTGGTCATCATGGGAGGAATTCTGGAAGTGCTGTGGGTCAGCGGACTGAAGCACGCGGATTCTGTCCTCGGATGGATCGGAACCGGACTTGTAATCGTCGTCAGCTTTTTCCTGATGGTCCCATGTTTGGGTAAACTGCCGGTCGGGACGGTGTATGCCGTCTTTACCGGAATCGGAACCGCAGGAACCGTGCTGGCGGAGATGCTGTTCTACGGGGAACCGGTCAGCTGGGCGAAAATTTCACTGATCGCGCTCTTGCTCGCCGGAGTTATGGGGCTAAAAGCCGTAACGGGAGAACCGAAAGAGAAAGGGAGTGAAGCGTAATGGGCTGGCTGTATGTGGTGCTTGCCGGAGGCTTTGAAGTGTTGGGGGTCATTGGACTGAACAAGGTGAGCCAGAAGAAAAGCTTTATGACGTTCCTTTTTCTCATACTCGGATTTGCCTGCAGCTTCTCGCTTCTGTCCCTCGCCATGGAAACCCTGTCCATGGGAACCGCCTATGCGGTATGGACGGGAATCGGTACGGTCGGTGGTGTGCTTGTCGGCATGCTCGTGTACGGGGAATCGCGGGACTGGAAACGGATTTTATTTATGGCGATGGTGCTGAGCGCGGCCATTGGTCTGAAGCTTATTTCATAAAAATTTCCTTTTTTGAGTTTTGCTTTTTTTATGGGGAATCACTATAATAAGAGTTGGTAATAAACAGTCCAAATTCGGGCTGTTTTTTCTGGTTAGAGCGTATCATGTTTATAAGAAACCAATAGAAAATAAATCAGGTGAAAAGTATGAAACGAGCACGATTAATATACAATCCAACATCAGGAAGAGAAGCGATCAAGAAGCAGCTTCCTTATATCTTAGAGCGTTTAGAAATTGCAGGCTACGAAACGTCCACCCACGCGACGACACCGGAGGAAGGCAGTGCGACCCGTGCAGCCAGGCTCGCAGGTGAACGTGGCTTTGACCTTGTCATCGCAGCCGGTGGTGACGGGACGATCTATGAGGTGGTCAACGGTCTTGCCGATCTTGAAGACCGTCCGAAGCTCGGCCTTATTCCAGCGGGAACGACAAACGACTTTGCTCGTGCCCTTGGCGTGCCGCGAACGATTGAAGGCGCGTGTGATGTCCTCTGTCAGGGTGCTGAAATGCCGGTCGATATCGGAAAAGTGAATGATAAGTTCTTCATTAACATTGCAGGCGGCGGCCGTATTACGGAGCTGACTTATGAAGTGCCGAGCAAGCTGAAGACGATGATCGGGCAGCTTGCCTATTTCCTCAAAGGCATCGAGATGCTTCCGTCCATCCGTCCGACGTACGTAGAAATCGAATATGACGGCAAGCTGTTTCAAGGGGAGATCATGCTGTTCCTCGTGGCCAACACGAACTCCATCGGCGGTTTTGAAAAACTCGCTCCAACGTCCGAGTTCAACGACGGCATGTTTGACCTTATTATATTAAAGAAAACGAATCTGGCTGAATTTGTCCGCATCGCTTCCATGGCGCTAAAAGGCGACCATATCAATGATGATCATATCATCTACACGAAAGCGAACCGGATCAAAGTACGGCCAACCGATAAAATGCAGCTCAACCTGGACGGTGAATTCGGCGGACTCCTGCCGGGCGAATTTGTGAACCTTCGCCACCACTTCCAGATGCTCGTGCCAAAAGAGCGCGTGAAACTAACAGAGGATGAGGCTCTATAATTAGAGCCCCATCTTTTCTTTTTGTCGTTAGCGGGAGAGTGATGTGGGTATACTCTTGCTAGGGTAAAAGATGTGAAGGTATGTAATGGGTGATCAGCTTGGAGTTGTGATCCTTTAACTAAGCGAGCTTAGGTACGGTTCACACCTCGGCTGGTCATTTGCTTCACAAACCTCTGGGCTCATTCTTCGCCAGGGTCCCATTCCAAACTATTTAGAAGTAAAAGATTTGACGTCTCTTTTAAGCATCAGTTTGCGATGTGTGATTGAAGAGGAATCAAACTAATGTTTAAATTAAACGACTGTTTAATGAAACGATCGTTTAACAAATGAAGAGTTATGCTACAATCAGGAAAGAACTGAACATAAAGGAACGATGTCTAATGACGAAGGCAAATGTGCCGGTTTCAAAAAATGAAATCATAGATGTGGAATTCGTGGATCTGACCCATGATGGAGCTGGAGTGGCGAAGGTCGATGGATTTCCGCTGTTTGTACCGAACGGCCTGCCAGGCGAGAAAGCCAAGATAAAGGTCGTGAACGTAAAAAAGGGGTACGGTTTTGGCCGTTTGATGGAACTAACGGAAGAAAGCGGGCAGCGTGTCGATCCGCCATGCCCGATCTATAAATGGTGCGGAGGCTGCCAGCTTCAGCATCTCTCCTATGAAGGACAGTTGGAATTCAAACGCAAGCAGGTCGAGGACGTGCTGCAGCGGATTGGAAAACTGGAAAACGTTCCGGTGCTTCCAACGCTTGGCATGGGAGACGAGCCTTGGCGCTACCGCAACAAAGCCCAGGTGCCGGTCGGTGAACGTGAGGGCCAACTCATTACCGGTTTTTATCAAAAGCGAAGCCATGAGATCGTAGAGATGGACAGCTGCATCATCACGGGAGATACGGCTGACGAAGCGATTCAGGCGGTCAAGGACATCCTGAACAAGTATGGCATTTCACCGTATGAAGAAAAGCGCCATAAAGGAATCATCCGCCACATTATCGCCCGTTACGGCAAAACGACGAATGAGCTGATGATTGTTCTCGTAACAAACGGAAAAGACCTGCTGAACCGCAAAAAGATCGTGGATGATATCGTATCGACGATTCCACAGATTAAGTCGGTCGTGCAAAACATAAACACACGACGTACAAACGTGATTTTCGGTGACGAAACGAAAGTCCTTTGGGGCTCAGAATACATTTATGATTACATCGGCGATATCAAGTTCGCTATTTCTGCCCGCTCGTTCTACCAGATCAACCCGGAGCAAACGAAGGTTCTGTACGATCAGGCCCTGAAATACGCGGATCTGACTGGAGACGAAACCGTCATCGATGCCTATTGCGGCATCGGAACGATCTCTTTATTCCTGGCGCAAAAAGCGAAGAAGGTATACGGCGTAGAAATCGTACCGGAAGCCATAGAAGACGCACGCCGAAACGCCGAACTGAACGGACTGGATAACGCCGAGTTTGCCGTTGGGGAGTCCGAAGTCGTCATCCCAGGCTTAAAGGAACAAGGCATCACCCCGGACGTCATCGTCGTCGATCCACCGCGCAAAGGCTGCGACGAGGCCTTGCTTCAAACCATCATCGAAATGAAGCCAAAGCGCGTCGTGTATGTAAGCTGTAATCCATCCACGCTGGCGAGGGATCTTAGAATTTTAGAAGATGGTGGATTTAAGACAGTTGAAGTGCAGCCGGTGGACATGTTTCCGCAGACGACGCATGTGGAGTGTGTAGCGCAAATAATTTTAAAAGAAGAAGCAGGTTCCCGTTAATGGTAAAACCTGCTTCTATTCAAATGTTGGGGCGGCTCTTTTACATCAATCCGATTAATCAGGCAATGAAAATTTCTTTGCTTATTTCTTTCCTGCAATATCCGCTGGTGTTTTAAATCCTTCATTATAGAGCCGTCGTGCGATACTCTCGCGACCGCTTCCTTCAAGGTACTCCTTGTATATTCGTCGTGTAGGGGTAGCGTCAGGAAAATGCGGATTTACAACGATAAGGAAATTCCAAATTAAAAAGCCCAACTTCTCTGCAAATCAAAATAGAGAAATTGAGCTTTTTTAGTTACTTCATTTATTTATGGAATTCATTAACTGGAAGAAGTATTCAGGTTTATGAGTCTTATTCAGGTTATACCATGAATGTAATGTATCTGATGCAAATACATCTAATTTTTTCAGTACTTCCATCGCAAATTCAAGAGGAGCTATTCCTGATGCAGTAACTAAATTCGCATCAGATACCGCAGATCCCATCTCATAGAACTTTTCTCCTTTATAGTTAGGACAAACCATTTTAGTGTATTCTAAATTATTACTTGTATGCTTTCTAGTATCTAAGTATCCCATATTCGCAAGGGCCTCAGTTGCACCACAAATTGCAGCAACAATAGTGCCAAGCTTTAAAGCTTGGCCAATTCTTTCCAAGATAGGCTGATGAATTTCTTCACTCCAAGTAGTCCCTCCTGGTAAAATTAAAAGATCTTTACTCTCAAGAGTACATTCATCAAGGGAAATATCTGGTTTTATGCTCAGTCCTCCCATCGTAGTAATCATTTCTTTATTAGCTCCTACTGTAATTACTGTTAAAGGTGATAAATCTTTTTTGAAATATCTTCCTGAGTTTAGTTCAGCAATTAAATATCCATATTCCCAGTCCGACATTGTATTAAATACATATAGAAAAACTTTTTTTGTTTGCATCCAATAACACTCCCAATCACAATTGATACAGCAATTATAATAAAACTTCCCTGACAGCTAACGTCAGGGAAGTTATCATACTTGATGAAATTTTATTAATTCCGACAGAACTTCAACAAGTCTTTTCTTAAGACTTATTGGCTCAATAACTTTAATCGATTTATTGTACGGTAAAAGTAGATAAGGTACATATGTATGTATTATATCTTTTTCAAGAAGAAAAACGGCTTGATTTGAAGTCCGTTCTTGTAAATAATGTCCTAAAAACCAATGTTGGCAAATATC
Organism: Fictibacillus marinisediminis; assembly: GCF_023149135.1. Classification (NCBI taxonomy): domain Bacteria; kingdom Bacillati; phylum Bacillota; class Bacilli; order Caryophanales; family Fictibacillaceae; genus Fictibacillus; species Fictibacillus marinisediminis. The sequence goes on from NZ_JAIWJX010000002.1 coordinate 371,594, forward strand.
ATTCAGCGTACTTTCATTTCCATTAATAACTAAAGAAGTAATCCCTTCCTTATCTTCTATAGTTGGAAGAAGATTTTTTATAAAAAAGTCACGTGCTGAAAAATTTTCTGGCCGGTTAAACTTATTTTCGGTTAGCATGAGACTTTCAATTCGATCTACTCTAAAACTACGGATATCATTCCTAAGATGACAAAATCCAATCACATACCACTTATTATTCCAATAGATAATTCTGTACGGATCGACCAATCTATCATTTAATTGCTTTTCGCTGCTTTTATGGTAAAGAATTTTTACTGAGTACCCGTCAGCTACGGCCTGCTCCAACTCCTTCAAAAAAGGTTCCGTAGAGAGTGAACTTAATCGACTTATTACTTCAAGACTAGTTAAATGTTGGTTTAACTTTGTTTCCTGCTCTTGATTTGAGTATTTACTTAGTTTTGAAATGGCCCTATTTAGTGCTTCACCTCCATAATACCCGGCTTCTTCTGCAAAAACAGCAGCGTGAAATAGAGAAGTTTGCTCCTCAATATCAAAAAAAAGAGGAGCCTCAATAAAATGGTTCATTAAAGTGTATCCACCGTTATGTCCTGGTTCTGAAATAATAGGTACGCCACTTGTTGAAATTGTATCAATATAACGATACACAGTCCTTATATTCATCTCTAACTTTTCTGAAATTTGTTTTGCAGTAATTTTTTCACCTGAACGAAGCATCCATAGAATGGCTAACATATTGTCAATTTTAGGCATATAATTCCACCTCTATATGAAACTTATTTTCTATTATATATTTCCTATTTTTGGTATGAACCATCAACTTTTCCTTTCCGATGGCTTTCTATATAATGAGGCCCTAGACACATTCGTAATTTCACAAATTTGATTTACAGTCATATCTCCCTCTTTATAAAGCTTTACCGCATAATTCAATCTTGCATGATTTTTATGGTACATCTTTAACAGACCTTTAAAATTTCCTTCTTTCTTAGCCGGTTCAATCGAATAACGCCAACAGAAGCCTTTAATTATTTTTAGAGATTCTCACTTAGATGTCAATACAATTCAATGTAAAAAAACTCCAGATTCACTAAATCATCTTCTCCATTAAGATATGGTATGTTTATTTTACAATGAACATGTAAGGGAGAACCGATGAACAAAACAGACCGTTTGTTAGCCATCGTACTGAATTTACAACGTAAAGACGTTGTACGGGCCGGAGATTTAGCAACCCAATTTGAAACTAGCGTGCGAACCATCTACCGCGACATCCAAGCACTGTGTGAAGCCGGCGTACCGATAATAGGAGCCCCTGGGACAGGATATTCCCTTATGAAAGGCTATTTCCTGCCCCCAATTAGTTTTACGGTTCCAGAAGCCGTGAGTTTGCTGATTGGAACGGACTTTATCGAACAACAATTTGATGATGATTATCGTGTCAAGGCTCAAGATGCCCGCGGCAAAATTGAGGCCATTCTTCCTGAGAGCGTACTCGATGAAACATTTCGTGTACGCAAGGCTATCCGTTTGCTCATTTCTGATAAGCATCTTAATCAGTCAAAAGAAAAAGAATATCTAGAAAAGATCCGTCGAGCGATATTAGATGAGAGAAAGATTGGATTTCATTATTCAAAAAGACATGCAGATTCGGAGGGGAAACGACATAGTGTTCGTGTCGCTGCTCCCTATGGATTGGTGCTAGTTGAAGGATCCTGGATGCTCGTAGCCCGGTGTGATCTGCGCCAAGAAATTCGTCATTTTCGCTTGTCCCGGATGACAGAATTGATAGACTTGGGAGAACGATTCGAATTACCAATACATTTTAACTTAAGGGAGTACACCCCTCTGGATAATCGACACTTACTCGTCCGCCTTCGATTTAACAATGAAATCGCTGATAAGGTGAAGGAATCAAACTTTTATTACATAGAGGATATGGAAGAGCATCAAGATGGATTTCATGTGGTCTTACGTGTTCGTCACTTGGACGAAGTGTTGCAATGGGTCCTTGGTTGGGGGAGTGATGCATTTGTTTTGGAACCTAAATCACTCCGAAATGTGATTCGTGAGGAAGCCCAAAAAATCTTAAAGCGCTACTGACATACTGGTGTCAGTAGCGTCATTTTATAATCGGAGTAAGTAAACATAAAGAGGTGAGAGATAGGAAGGATGGTAACTGTGAATTTTGCTTCTGTACGTATCATTACCGACGACGTGGATCGTCTTGTCTATTTCTATGAAAAAGTCATGGGTGTTTCGGCGGAACGCCCTGCGCCTGTATTTGCCGAACTTGTTGTGCCATCGTGTACCCTTGCGATCGGCCATTCGCAGACGGTACCACTGTTTGGAACTGGTTCCGCAGTGGCGGCCGATAATCACTCTGTCATTATTGAGTTTCGCGTCCATAATATTGATGCCGAATACGAGCGCTTGAAACCGTTTGTAGACGAGTGGGTAAAGGAACCGACCACGATGCCATGGGGAAACCGTGCTATGTTGTTCCGTGATCCCGACGGAAACCTAGTTAACCTCTTCGAGCCGGTGACCGAGGAGGCTATCAAACGGTTCAGCCGAAGGGGTTGAAGGAAAAGTTTGAGTAAGCATAAGGTGAATACTACTACACCATTGCTATCTGCCATCACCATCCAAGCCACGTTGAGGTAGTATCACAGATGATTTTAAAAGAAGAAGCAGGCTCCCGTTAAAGGGAAAACCTGCTTCTATTCAAATATTGGGGCGGCAAATCGGGTAATGGGTCATCGGTATGTTGCTTTTTTTTACATCAATCCGATTGAACAGGCTAATACTGTAAAGCTGATGAACCTTATTTAAGAGCTGTGTTTCCGTGCCCAAGCGCCTTGCAATTTACTGAGGAGCACAATTTGACCAATATGATATGCGCCGTGCATGGCTAAACTCTTCATTTCAATCACTAATGGATAATCTTCTCCCGGGACCTGTCTGTACATATCTTCATGTTCTGATCTTGCCAGTGTTTTTTCAAGTTCACGATGAACATAAAAGTATTCTTGCTTGGTTTCCTCCCAATTTTCTAATGTCTCAGTCGGTAATCGGAATGTAGATTTATTATTTTCTGCCTGCGGTTCATTCTCTGTTTCACCAAGAAATCGCATCAGATATCTCTTTTCATAGAAAAGTAAATGACAAACCAATTCCCAAATGGAATTCATTTCTCCATCCGCTGGTTTCCACATGGCTTGTTCAAAAGTGATATCCTCCAGCACTTTTTCAAGCGGTGGAAACCATTCTTCTTTATCTAAGCAGCTTGCCCATTGCTCTAACAAAAGCGTCTTTGCTTCCATTTGCTATTCCCTCCAATTTAATTCCTTTAATAAGATCATCCATCGGTCAAAATACATTTGCGGCATGTATTTTGGCATAACTTACATTTCCAGATGAACCATCTCATTACCTTCTTATTTTTCTCTTGACTCTTGCTGCACCCTTATATAAACATTAAGATACAGCATGCAGCTGCATATCATAGCAATAAAGGGTATTATTAAGACCGGCAGCAATATCGGGACAGTTTGGCTCTTGTACCAGGCCAAGCTGTCCCAATAGAGTCCGCAGCCGCAATTTAAAAGTCAGAAGAAGTAAACGTCAGACACACAAAGATGAGGAGTTGAGGTTTATGAAACTTTTGCTTACATCTGGAGGCATCAAAAACAAAAGCATACATGACGCGCTGGTTGACATGCTGGACAAGCCGATTGCCGAGTCCAGTGCTCTCTGTATACCCACTGCGATTTACGCTATACCCGGTGGTGCAAGGAACGCATGGAAGTTCTTGAATGGACAATCCGGCGCACCGATGTGTGAGCTGGGCTGGAAGTCTATGGGGGTGCTGGAACTCACTGCGCTGCCGAGCCTCGATAAAGAGCTTTGGGTTCCTATGGTCAAGGAGACTGACGTTCTGTTAGTGGATGGCGGTGACCCATTGTATCTTAGTTACTGGATGCGGCAGTCCGGACTGGCAGAACTCTTGCCGTCGCTGGATTCAGTCTATGTAGGATTGAGCGCCGGGAGCATGGTGATGGCACCTAACATCGGGGAATTCTTCGTTAACTGGACTCCACCCAGCGGCGGTGATGAAACGCTGAATCTGGTCGATTTTGCCATGTTTCCGCATCTGGAACACGAGATGCTGCCATATAACACGATGGCTAACGCAGAGAAATGGGCAGCCGGGATGCAAGGGCCGGCGTATGCAATGGATGATCAAACGGCCATCAAAGTGATCGATGGGGAGGTCGAAGTTGTATCCGAAGGCCAGTGGAAACTGTTTGCTCCATGACCTTACTCTGCTGCTAGTTTCTTGGAGGTGCAATCTCGAATGCAACGTACTTCAAAGCCTAAGTGAAAAGCAAATTTAAAAGCGGGAGCCCTTTGTGGCTGTCCGCTTTTTTGTGTTATTCATTTTGTATGATTTTAGCCAATAGGATAAAGCCGTTTAAGCAAAGTCCGTTAAAATCATGATCTGGAAAACTGCTGCCTCGGCAGCATCACATGGTTTCTAATTGAGATAGCGGCCAGGCCGAAGAGCAATGACAGGATTCCGGCCAGGCCGATGTATTGGATACCCATTTCTGTTATGAGTAACCCGCCTGCAGCTGAACCCAAGGTTGTTCCAACGTTGCAGGAGGATATAAATAACCCGTTAGCAAAATCAGGTGCTTCGGGAGCTGAAGACATAATCAAGTATTGATTAATATTGGCCATGATTCCACCAGCCAGTATGCCCCAGATGAAAGTGACGATGGCCAGAGGTATGGCGTAGGGCCCAGCGAAGAATAATAGGATATATACCGCAATCAGCAGCATAGGAAAAACGAAGATTGATTTGGAGGGACTGTGAGTAAGCAGCCTTCCTGCGGCAATGTTTCCAATGATATTGGCTCCGCCGAAGATGAATAACATTAAACTGATGGTATTCGGAGACACATTCGTTATGTTTTTAAGATATTCAGCAAGATAACTATAAACACCGAATACAGCTGAGTTTAATAAAATGCAAGCTGCGATGGAAAGCCATAGGACAGGTTTCTTTAATACAGAAAATTGTGTGCCATAAGAAAGTCTTTCTTCAACAGGCATAGACGGAATAAACAGTAATGTAGCGATGAACATCAGCACATTGACAATGGCAAAGAAGGCCATCGCCATTTCATATGAAACGGCACTGTCAATAAAACTTGCGATGGGCACCCCTGCTACCATTCCGGCAGATACGCCTATAAATACTTTAGAAACAGCTTTTGGAGCTTCTTCTTTACTGACTGAGGAAGCCGCTGCTGTAAATGCCATCGAACAATAAATAGGATGAAAAAGGCCAAGTATAATGCGAACAATTAATAGAATGGAAAAGTTAGTGATAAATACGGATACGATGTTTCCCAGAACGAAAACTCCCAATACGAGCAGCATGACCTTCTTACGGTTGATCCCGGAAAACAATAACGGCATCGTTGGCCCGGATACTGCAATGGCAATAGCAAAAAAACTTACCGTCATTCCTGCTTTTGATATGCTGACATGAAAGTGATCGGCAATGGAAGGCAGCAATCCGATAACTCCCATTTCGGTATTCAAGATGCCGAAAACTCCGATGGTCAATATGAAAATAAACAAATGATTTCGTTTAGCCAAAGAAACAACTCCTCTCCAATTTCATAAGTTGCCCCCAAAGAGAAACAAGGGGGCAACTTTCTAGATATCTTTATTTTAATTTGCTGTATTCCTCATCTGTGACGGGTTCCAGCCATTCCGGTGTACCTGCAGTGATGGCAATGTGTTCAAACCAGCTGTCTTTTGCCGCGCCGTGCCAGTGTTTTACACCCTCATGGGTGACGATGACGTCTCCTGCTTTTAAGAATTGAGCGGGTTTACCTTGTTCTTGGTACCACCCTTCAACGCCAGTTACTAATAAAAGCTGAAATCCATCCCGGTGAATGTGCCAGTTATTTCTGCATCCTGGTTCAAAAGTTACATTCCCAACGCCAACACTTACTTCAGGATCCGCAATCAATGTTTTAAGATAACTTTGTCCCGTAAAATAGTGGGCAAAGGCTTCATTTTTTTCGCCTGATGGAAAAATCACACCATTTTTTACTTCTTCATGTTTTGCCATTTTCAATTCCTCCTGATTTCGTTAAATGGATTTGAGAAAGAAAATAAAAGGCTGCCGAGGTTTTCCCGGCAGCTAAGCCTACATCAAAATGGCTCTTCGTTTTATTTATAGTGCAATGATTACCACGGCTGGCTTGTCGGTCCAATCGTAAACTCATTGATGTTCGTATCTTCCGGCTGATCAATCGCGAATGCCACAACATGGGCCACCCGGTCAGGTGTAATTCCATATTGTTCGTACAGCGCAGTCATTCCTTCTGAAGTATTCTTATCTGAAATGGTATCCAGCAATTCCGTATGGATCGCTGCCGGATAAATCGTTGCTGTACGAATGTTGGTGCCTTCCTGGGCAGATTCCATACGCAAGACTTCCATCAGATCACGAACCGCCCATTTGGTTGCACCATAAACTGCACCGCCCGGATAAGCTTTAAGCCCGGCTACGGATGAAGTAGTGATGATGTGTCCAGACTTTTGAGATGTAAATGTCGGCAATACGGCGGCAATTCCATTCAATACACCTTTGATATTAACGTCCACCATCAGGTTCCACTCGTCCATTTTTAATTGAGAAAGCGGTGAATTGGGCATGATTCCAGCGTTCAGGAAGATCACATCCACACCGCCAAAAGTGTCTTTCGCCAGTTGAACCAGCTGCTGGCTATCTTCTGGATTAACCACATCTGTGACGCGATAAACGGCTTGTCCGCCATTCGATTTAATTTCTTCAGCCAATCGTGCCAAACGGTCCTCACGTCTTGCGCCAAGTACCATCTTTGCGCCTTTCTCAGCCAAGAGCTTTGCCGCAGCCTCCCCAATGCCTGAACTTGCGCCTGTAATGATAACCACTTTATTTTTAATGGACATTCCAATTACCATCCTTTCAAGTAAAATAAACTACGATTGATGTTTTCTCGACATCTGTCTATAATTTAAAATAGAAATACAAGCCAAACAATCGTTAATTTAATCCGATTCGTTGTTTACACAACAAATTCATATAGATTGTCGACTATCTCTCAAGAAAGGTATGGTTAATAAACAATGGCAAAAGTGGATAGAAGGGTTGCCAGAACCCAAGACGCAATAAAAACAGCATTCCTTGAATTGATGTCCGAGAAAAATTTCGACAGCATCACGATCCAGGATATTTCGGACAGGGCAAACGTCAACCGAGCAACAGTGTATCTTCATTACCTTGATAAATACGATTTGCTGGATAAGATCATAGAGGAGCATATCCAGAACATGGCCAGCCTTTGTGAGGAAGATGCGGATATGGAGTGGATTGAAGCGACAGTCCACTGCATGGATTATCTAAAAAGCAATTATTTGTTTTTTCAACGATGCTGACAACGGAAGGAGCCCAATATTTCCGCAGCCGGTTCGTTCAGTACAATATGGAAGAATTCAAAAAAGAGGTGGATATCACCACAGGCAAAAATCTCGGCCAAAACGAAGAGATCGTTGCCGAATTTGTGGCAAATGCCTATGTGGGCGTAGTGGAATGGTGGATAAAGAACGGAATGCCTTATTCTTCGGAGGAAATGGCGGAAAAAGTGGGGGATTTATTGGAGAGAATAATATAGATGGTGTGCAGAGAGTAAATATTTTCAATCAGATTGAAAAAAAGTAGTAACACATGGTATAAGTGTAAAGGAAGCAGGACATCTTGCTTTTTAATTTTGGGATTAATGGTTTGTTAAGGGTCCCTCATGAGAGGATTTGGATTACAACATGAAAGACAATTTTTGGCGTGAGTTACCACGGCCATTTTTTATACTAGCACCAATGGAAGAAGTGACGGATGTTGTTTTCCGTCATGTCGTAAGTGAAGCAGCTAGGCCAGATGTGTTTTTTACAGAGTTCACAAACAGCGATAGTTATTGCCACCCTGAAGGAATTCGAAGTGTAAAAGGACGGTTGACGTTTACTGAGGACGAACAGCCAATAGTAGCTCATATATGGGGAGATAATCCTGAAAACTTCCGTAAAATGAGTATCGGTATGGCGGAAATGGGCTTTCAGGGAATCGATATAAATATGGGCTGTCCTGTACCGAATGTGACACAGAATGGGAAGGGAAGCGGTCTTATCCTTCGTCCGGAAGTCGCGGCAGCGTTAATACAAGCAGCCAAAGCAGGGGGATTACCTGTCAGTGTAAAGACTAGGCTTGGTTTCACGGAAGTAGACGAATGGAAAGAGTGGCTGAAACACATCTTGAAACAAGATATTGTCAATCTATCCATTCATTTGCGAACAAGAAAAGAAATGAGCAAAGTAGATGCTCATTGGGAGCTGATACCGGAGATTAAGAAGCTTCGTGACGAAGTGGCACCCGATACCCTTCTAACGATTAATGGGGATATTCCTGACCGTCAAACGGGCTTGAAGCTCGCAGAACAATATGGTGTCGATGGGGTGATGATCGGACGCGGCATCTTCCATAATCCATTTGCCTTTGAAAAGGAGCCGAAAGATCACAGCAGTAAAGAATTGCTTGGTCTCTTACGACTGCATCTGGACCTCTATGATAAATACTCACACTTGGAGCTGCGCCCGTTTACGGCTCTCCACCGCTTTTTCAAGATCTACGTCAAAGGATTTCGAGGCGCAGGTGAATTAAGAAATCAATTGATGAGCACGAAGTCAACAGATCAAGTGCGTGCGCTGCTCGATACCTTTGAGTCAGAAAATCTTGAGGGTATGGGGGAACTGTAGAAGTAGTCCTATTCAATATAATTGCTAACGGAATCAGGTGATACTGGTTCCGTTAGTTTTTTTGTGAAATCACCAACATCTCATGTGTCGCAGATGACTTTGAACCAAGGGGCTGTCCAGAAAGTCGAAAATTGACCTTCAGGCAGTCCCTTTTTGGCTTGAAAAATCTTCAATGAAAAGTTAATTGAAGTGGAAGATGCGAGACTCCTCGAAAATGAACTTCACATTTTCTTCGTGCGATAAAAAGCTGCCGGAGCCTTCCTTGTCCTGCGGGACTAGCGTGACAGGTGAGACGCCCGCCGGTGCTAGCACCAAAAAGTAGGCCTTCACGCCGGTAAGGTTCACCGCACGCCCCGCGGAAAGCGAGCAGCCTGGAACGGAAATCAACAGCTTACAGACTTCTTGGACAGCCCCTTTTTTATATGTTGCTAAAAATCCCGCCAGATGGAAGAATTGATTGATAACAAATTAAAACTCACACGAATTACCAACTAATGGTAGAATGGGAATGTTTGTTTTTTTAGATAAGCTTGCAGGAGGACAAATCATGAAACATAAGATTGCATTGCTGGCAGATGTCCACGGGAACGCCAGTGCTTTAAAAGCAGTTATCGAAGCCTGCATAAAAGATGGTGTCACGGACTACTGGTTTTTAGGTGATTTAATCATGCCCGGCCCTGGAGGAAATAACTTATTTGAACTATTAGACAGTGTGAATATTACTACATTCGTAAAAGGAAACTGGGAAGACTGCTTCCTTGACGTATTGGATAAGGACATTGATTTAGAAAACGCAACGGATATTTATGTTTCCAGGCTGGTTCAATACCTGTGTGAAAATTTGGATGATCATCATATAAAATTGATTAAGAAGCTGCCTTTACACCTTACAAAACAAATCAATGGCCTTTCCATCAGCATTAGCCATAATTTACATAGTAAAAATTACGGCGGGGATTTATGGCCCACGAATAGTCAGGAAAACTTTGATCAGTTATTTGTAAATGAAGATGATGATATTGCGATTTATGCGCATACCCATCAGCAAATTTTACGCTATAGCAGCAATGGCCAATTAATTATTAATCCAGGATCTGTCGGACAGCCTCATTCTAAATGGAACAAGCTACATTCTGACCTACGTGCTCAGTATGCGGTTCTTGAAATTGATAAAACGGGAGTTGCGGAAGTCAAATTTAAAAAAGTTGCCTATGATGTTGAAAATGAAATAAAGAACGCAATTGACAATAACCTTCCCTATTTAGATTTATATCAGGAAATGCGTGAGACAGGAAAAACGTATACACATGACATTGACCTATTACAAAAAATCAATGACAGACTTAATTACAAACGGGAAATCATTAATTATTTTGGGCTTTAAAGTGTTCCTGATATCGTTTCCCAAGAAAGAAAATAAAGTTTAAATATGTTCCTTAGAGAAGAGGAGGAGAAGACATGAACTACCTAAAGTATTATATTTTGCTTATCATTGGGACAGTCATATTTATATATAATGCCATTGCTGCAGGAATAGTAGGAGGGAAGATGGTATTAGATGATAAATACAAAGACTACTTAGTATTCTCGAATCCTCCATATACTGCACGTAATATCAGTGAAATCGATAAAATCTTATATTCTGCACAAACTTCAGGTTACCCTTACATTGCTATCATCGCTTTGATTTTTAACGTAGTAGTTATAGTTATGATGAGAAAGAACAAATCAAAAAAGAAAAATGTAAGTCGAACTTAACAGAAGAGAATCGAGGATAGATCTTTTGAACAGATTCGATTGTTAGAAGGAAAACGTGAGAAATTTATCGAAATATGTAATTAGTAAAATTTACAAAAAAGATTATCCTGAATCTAAGGATGAAATCTTTGCGAAAGGAAGTCAAAGTTTTGAGCAACACAGAGAAAAGTAATTCATTAGAGTTAATTATAACAAACGCATTAAAAGTACCAGGAGTTAAGGTAAATCGGACGGAGTTTTTATCCAAAATCTTGGCAGACCAAATAGAATACAATGATCTTGTAATAGTATTGGAAAAAGGTCCTATTGAAGCAGGAGTAAATATTAATACGTTAGATAAATTGGCTAAATCCTTAATAGAGAAAAGAACTCTTCAAAGTACGGGGGCATCATTTGCAGCTGGATTACCTGGAGGTTTGGCAATGGCAGCTACCATTCCAGCAGATACTCTTCAATTTTATGGGGTTTCCTTGAGATTAGCTCAAGAATTAGCCTATATATATGGGTACAAAGATTTGTGGGAAGATGACCAAGTAGATGCAGAAAGAGTAAGAGGAGAGCTTACTTTATTTTTAGGAGTTATGTTTGGTGTGGGCGGTACTGCTTCAGCATTAAAGGTATTATCTTCAAAAGTAGCACAACAGGTGTTAAAAAAGCTCCCTCAAAAGGCATTAATGAAGACAATCTATTACCCGATTTTTAAAAAAGTAGCGGCCACCATAGGAGTAAAGGTGACAAAAAAAACCTTCGCCCAGGGAGTATCAAAAGCCATCCCATTATTGGGTGGTGTTATTTCAGGTGGATTAACCTATGCTTCTATGAAACCAATGGGCACCCGATTAAGAACTACATTATATGAGTCGGTAAATAATTACTCCAAGGATGATTTGGACAGAGACTTACAAAATATGAAAAGAGAAATGCCAGATTTTATTGATGCAGAGTTTACGGATGTAGAAGAAGACCTCTCAAATGATAATGTGATGTTTAAGGAACAAAAGGTGGTTTTTAGTGCTGCTGATGAGATATTAAAGTATAAGCAATTGTTAGATATGGGAGTTATAACCCAGGAAGAATTTGATAGAAAGAAAGAAGAATTATTATTCAATTCTACTCTATAGTTTTGAGTGTAAGCTAAGCCTCCATTTGTTTATGGAGGCTTATTTGCGATAGACAGGTGATGATCATTGGGGTTTATGCAAAAACAACTAAAATGGCCTTCGAAGCTGTCTGTGAAATTGCCAAGAATCATCTAGTCAAACATATTGTCAGCTTAGGTGGAGCATGGATAAAAATATTAAAATCTAATGGTTTCCATCCAACGGAGGATATAACTGTAAGAAGTTCAAAGAATACGGTGCTCGGCAGGCTGATGAAATATGAAATTAGCCCATCGGCTCTCCCTGTTGTAATTCACTTAGTTCCAGATGTAGTGAAATTTCCTACAAGACCAAGTGTAGTTAATGAGATGAGAAGAATGTTAGAAGAGGCACCATTGGAAGTATTTGAACGTGCTCATTTGGATAAGGGCGATTTTATTCAAATAAACAAAACACTGTACAAGCAACTTATATAAATTACATTATATTTATTTTAACCATTCCACTAATGAGTAAAGGGGGGCAAAAACAGATGTAAATGGAAAGGGAACTCCTTTGATAGGCGGAATTTTTGAGGAATTCAATGATTCAGCGGGTTTGGAGTTGGCGAGACAGAATGCGGTTACTGAGCTGAACCAGGCGATGACGAAAAACAGTTTGAGGGTCAAACTGACGAGCGCCTACTTTGACGGAAATGTGGTGTCCGTTACGGGATTTGTAAATGATGAGGTTCTAACTGCAAAGGCATCGTCTTCACTTATCTACGAGACCGTGCAGAGGTACAGTTTTAAGCTGAAAAAACCCCGTTCTTCAGTTTAATCTCTCTCATTTCGTTCCGGCGAAGGATCTCAAATCCATTACGGTTGAGTTTCCATAAACATGAAAAAGCACTGCAAACCGCAGTGCTTTTTTATATTAATTGATTTTCTCCGCCAGCTCTATGATAATTCCTTCTGGTCCGCGGATGTAGCATAATTTATAAATGTTCTCATAGTTTTGTATCTCGCCAAAGAGTTCTGCGCCTTTCTTTTTCAATTTGGCGACAATGGCTTCAATATCTTCAACCGCAAATGCAATATGCTGGATCCCCAAGGTGTTTGCAAAGGTGGGCTGAATGCCTTTTTCATCTATGGGAGTATGGAATTTGACCAGCTCCAGCGTGGTCTCGCCATCCGATGTTCCCAGCATGGAAACCGTCTCTCTAACATCAGTAAGCCCGATGATCTGTTCCACCCATTTGCCTTCCACTTCTGCTTCACCCAGCACCTTTAATCCAAGTTCAACAAAAAACGCTTTCGCAGCAGCAAGGTCCTCTACAATGATACCCACATGATCAATTCTATGGATCTTCATGTCTACCTCCCATGTTCCGAAGTTTAATCCAGTATGCTTCTAAAGGAACTTCTCGATGGCTTCATCGTTTTCCTCTTTATTAACCAAACAGACATGGACTCATAAACAAAGTACTGCTTAGGGCCCGTATATACCTAACCTCTCTTCAATACCTTTCAAAACTTCTTCCGGCCTTTCCCTCACTTTGATATCTTCACCCAGAAACAGCAGCCAGTTGGTGATTTCCGTAAGTTCTTCCGGCTTATTCACATCGATAAACGTCTTAAGCAGAGCGGTGGTTTGGTAAGGATTTGTATACGAAATCGAAACTTTTAAAGGGTGGTATTTTTTGAACTGTGCGATGGCTTTTGGGCCAAGCTCCAGGACAAGGTTGATGGCTTCTTCCTGCTTGCTCAGTTTTTCCAGGATCTTTTTCTTGCTGATTCTTTTTTTAGGCGGATAAGGTTTCACAGCGGTGAGGTGATCGACAGGGATGATTTTCTTTTTTTCTTCCTGTAAGTCAAAGCCTTCGATCAGCCAGGCGCTTTTCTCGCGATACAAGTGCAGGAGATAGATCGGATAAGACTCTTCTTTGATTGTGATCAACAAATAGCTATCTACAAGAAGGGTTTGGATGAGTGTTTCCAACATGGGATGGGGAAGGTCTGACAGATCAAGCAGGTCGGGATTGTGGGGATTGGTCCCTTCAAAAAGCAGGATCTGATTTAAAAGAACAAGCTCATCCTGCTGGTTCTCGGAGATGAGGCCAAGTAATTTTTCGGCCAGTGACTGACGGCTCTTCAGATACGGAAGCTGCTGGTTTCGGGTGGCCATGAAGGCAATAAACAGAGCCTTCACCTCATGATTGGTAAAGCGGACTTCTGGCAGGACGGAGTTGTGCATGACAAAATAACCGCCATCCCTTCCAACCTCAGCGACAAGCGGCATCCCCATAGCTTCGATCTCCCTGATATCCCGAATGGCAGTCGAACGGGAGATGTTAAATTCCTGCATGATTTCAGAAATGGTAAAGCGGGCGCGGTTGTTGATATACCGCATGATGATATTGATCCGTTCAACTTTTTTCATGGAGGCTCCTAAACAGTATCATTTTTTGACATGATTTAAGGATATGATATACCTATCAAGTCAAGAATACAAACACTTCAAAAAATGGAGAAAAGAGGTTACGAAAATGGCGAATTATACGCTGGAAGAAAAAGAAGGCTTTACCGTGATCGGTCTTGGAACAGAGCTGAAGAGCGATTACACAGACTATGCTGGTATTCACAAGGAAAAGGCAGACTTTTGGGAGGCGGTCAGCCAGGATGGAAGGCTCGATACGTTAAAAGGAATGGCGTCCAACGACTACGTATTTGCTGTGAACGAAGCGGTGAACAACAAGATGATGCATTATGCTGGCGTCATGACAGAGGAATCGGCACCAGAAGAAGCCAGAGTCATTCAATTTCCTAAAGGAGAATACGTAGTAGTTAAAGGAGAAGGGAAGACGGCTGATGAATTGAATAATAAGCTTGCTGGGATTGCCTTTGGCCAGGTCTTGCCAGAAGCAAAGAATGTGGCCTATGTTGGTGGACCCAATGCAAGTGTTGAGATGGGGCAGCGAAACGGCTTAATTTTTGGTGAAATGTGGATTCCGGTTGTCAGGAAATAATAAAAGGGAGGAAAGGAAATGTCCTGTATCGTTGATTTTAAAAATGTGTCTGCAGCTGGATTGGAGTCTTCACCTGCAGCAGAAGCGCTTGCTGGTTTACGTGCGAATGAAGCCCGTTACTTTATGAACAAATACAAGCATGAATTTACGGTTGTACCAGCGAGCGAAAGCCAGGAGACACTTGATTATGTGAACGAGATATTAAAAGAACGTGATATTGAGTTTGCGGCCAAACCGCTGGAAACGTCGAGGTTCCAAGTGGAAAATATCCAATTTGCCTACGTCTTCTATGAGGACGGTCTTGCGGTCAACGTCATGTATACAGTGGATAACCCCAAAAAGCGGGCAGTGGGTTTTAAGCTTTCCGATGGGATGGAGATCCCAAAGGAGCTGGAAGGAAAGTTTAAGTTTGCCAGGCAGAAATCCAAACTCGCTGGAACCATTCGGGGCTCGTTCTTTGTCATTAAAGGAGAATATTAAAGGAAATAAAACCGTATAGTAGATGGATGATCATTGATCGGGGGATGTGGGCCCAATATTTCCGTTTTGGTAATCAAATGCCATTATGAGGAGTGAAACAAATGAGTAAGAGTATCGGTACGGAAACAACCGCGAAAGTAGGATCACGGCCTCAAGGAAAAATGATTTCCTACTGGTCAGTCACATTACTACTCGCAGCAGCTGTTATGTTAAGTGGTATCGGTCAACTGATGCAATTTGGGGGCAACGTCGAGCTCGTGACGAAAATTGGTTACCCATTATACATTTTGACCATTCTCGGGATATGGAAAGTACTTGGATCCATCGCTCTCATCATACCAGGTTTTCCACGGCTTAAAGAATGGGTTCACGCGGGTATCTTCTTTTTAATGACTGGTGCAGCTTTATCTCATGCGTTTGCTAACGATTATGGTGATTACGGCTTTAATATTATCCTTCCGCTTTCATATGCTGCACTAAATATTGCCTCGTGGGCGATGCGTCCGAAAAGCAGAATGCTTTAAGGAGGCGGTGGATTGGCTCGTTTTTTGTTATCGAAGGGGTATTAATGTAAGTGGTGTGCAGTGGTACGATTAATCCCTATAAGAAGTAATGAAAGCAACAGACACTTTATGATCTGTTGCTTTTTTTTATGCTTATGAGTGCTCCAGCACAAACTGCTTAAACTTCTGCACAGAAGGCGGTACATATCTTCCTTCCACCCAGGCGATTCCGATCGTCCGCTGGCATCGAGGATTTTGTATAGGGATTTGGGTGATTTTGCTTTGATCTGTTCCTTTTAAGTTTGGGAGAATGGAAATGCCGAGGCCAGCTGCAACGAGTGCTGCCACCGTATCGGCTTCTTCTCCTTCAAACGTAATCTTAGGGGTAAGCCCCGCCTCCTGAAATAATTGCTCGACGGTGATGCGAAGAGAAAACCCTTCTTTTAAATGGATAAAAGATTCGTCCGCGATTTCTTCCAGGGTAATGCTCACCTTATCTGCGTATTTATGGTCTTTCGGGACAATGACATAAAGCTCCTCGTTCCATAACGGTGTCCAGACAATGGGGGATTTGCTCTCCATCGGCGCTATGAGGCAGAGGTCAAATTCCCCCGCCATCAGCTGGCAAATCAGCTGATGGGAAGGCCCTTGCCCAAGCCGGAAATTAACCTTGGGATAGGACTGGCGAAAAGAAGAGAGCAGATCGGGAATACGGCCTGTACTCAGAGTGTGTAAAAATCCGATCGACACTTCCCCCTGCTCGGGATCAAGGAGGTCCTGAATTTCCTGTTTTCCTTCTTCAAATTTTTTCATGATGTTGTCCACGCGCTGTAAAAAGAGCTGTCCATATTTATTCAGTCGAATGGATCGCCCCTGACGTTCAAACAACGGTACCCCAATTTCCTCCTCAAACCGGGTAATCGAACGGCTGAGGGCGGGCTGGGTAATGGACAGAGCCTCTGCCGCACGTGTGACATGCTGCATGCGTGCCAGTGTCCTAAAGTATTCAAACTACTGCCATTCCAAATTAACACCCCATATTTCTTCAATTTTATGTATTACATAGATGTATCAAAAACATGAATATAATGAATTGTACATCATAATTAGAGGGTGTTACGATATAAAGGAGTAAAACAAATAAAGGATGATGCAGGATGCAACAAAATGGATGCCACACCAATGAGATGATAGCCGTATGAGCTACATTCAACAGGGAACACCGCTTTTTCGAAAAACCAGCATGGCGTTTTTTGCCGCTGGTTTTAATACATTTGCGATTCTTTACTGCGTGCAGCCGTTAATGCCCGAGTTCACAAAGGAGTTCAGCATTACACCCACAACCGCAAGCATGTCTCTTTCTGTAACCACGATCGTACTTGCTGTCAGCATGCTGATTTTTGGCTCGTTGTCCGAAGTTTGGGGGCGAAAACCGATCATGGTCATTTCGATGCTTGCGGCTTCCGTGTTTTGTATTCTCACGGCATTCAGTCCTAATTTTCACGTTCTGCTGATTTTACGAACCCTGGAAGGAATATCACTTGCCGGGCTGCCTTCCATTGCCATGGCGTTTCTTGGGGAGGAAATCGAACCCAAAAGTCTCGGAACAGCGATGGGGCTCTATATATGCGGAAATTCAATCGGAGCGGTGTTTGGAAGAGTATTCTCAGGGCTGTTGAGTGATCTCGTGAGCTGGCATGCAGCGATAGGAGGAATCGGAATCATCAGCTTGGCAGCTACCCTCATTTTCTGGAAGAGTCTTCCGTCTTCACAGCATTTCAATGCCCGTCCCTTGCAGGTTGGAAAGCTCGGAAAATCACTGGTTGACCATCTAAAGGATCCCGGTCTCGTCTACCTGTTTTTCTTGGGATTTTTATTGTTGGGAAGCAACGTCGCGTTATTTAACTACATTGCCTACGTATTGCTCGATCAACCGTATTCCCTCAGCCAAACGATAGTCGGCTGGATCTTTTTGATCATGATTATCGGAATGTTCAGCTCGGTCCAGACCGGAAAATGGGTAGACCGCCACGGGAAGAAAAGAGTGTTGTTCATCAACTTGTTGCTTGCCCTTATAGGTGCTGTCTTGACCCTGGATCCCCATCTTTCAGGCAAGATCCTCGGGCTTGGCTTGTTCACCTATGGATTCTTTGGCAGCCATTCCATCGCCAGCAGCTGGGTCGGACAACGCGCGACCCATGACAAAGCACAAGCTTCGTCACTCTACTTATTTCTTTACTATACCGGCTCAAGTGTAGGGGGAACACTTGCAGGGTTCTTCTGGAGTGATTTCGGATGGGGAGGCGTTATCAGCATGACGGTGGGCTTCCTCGTAATGGGTGTTGTACTTTGGGCTCTTGTTTCAAAAATTGTACAGAATGGAAAGGGAGTTACTGAAGCAGCTTGAATTTAAAAGTTTTTAGAAAAGCAGTGGGATTCTCACGTGAGATCTCACTGCTTTTTCATTGAAGGACAAACTACAAAAAAATGGAGTTTGTCCCTTTTATGTTTCTCTATTGATTTTCCTTCTGCTCACGTTCAAGCCTTGCGATCTTCTGCTGGATTTTCGTTAGATTCTCTTTCGTACGCTGGATTTGCTGCAGCACATGGATCTCTTGCTGCTTCATCATTTCCAGCCGTTGAGGGATTGTATCGTTCCCATCCATGCACCAGTCCACGAACTGTTTGATCTCTTTGATGGGCATTCCGGTCTCTTTCAAGCACAGAATCAGCTCTAGGAATTTTAGGGAATCCTCTTCAAAGACACGATCTCCTTTTTCCGTCCGTTTCAGAAAGGGAAGCAGCCCCTGCTTGTCATAGTACCGAAGCTGGGAGATGGACAGCTCGTTCATGGCTGCAACCTGTCCAATCGTATAATTCATCGTCTTTCACCTACCAAGGAATTACTCCGTTTTTATCAAGTATTTTACCATGATCATTCACTTCGCTTAAGGCATGGTTCAAAATAATCTCAGCACCATGTGAAGTGTACAGTTTCCCGTTAAGGGAAAGAACTGCATCTTTTCAAATGTTGGGGTGGCAAAACGGTAGTGAATAAGCGGTGTGCCGCCTTGTTTTACATTGATCCGATTGATGAATCGATGTAATATTCCGGGCGTTAATTCAGTAAATGTGGCATATGGTAATAAATCCTCAAGTTACCTAATATGAAATCTTGGAAAAATAACATTTATTGTTATTGGAATTACAATAAATGTTACAAATATAAATATTAATATGAGATAATATGTCTAAATATTTTTTAATTTTTTAGGGGTTGTTAGATTTATGTCTTTTAAGGAATTGAATTTAAAAAATGAATACAGATCATTTGAAGATAATATGATAGGAGACTTTTATATTCCTCTCCTTAATCAATCAATTCGTTATGACCGTGCTGTTGGATTTTTTTCCTCTACTGCCTTGATTGAAATAACTAGAGGTTTAAGTGGACTTATAAAAAATAACGGGAAAATACGTCTTATTGCATCCCCTAAATTATCTAATGAAGATATTGAAGCTATCGCATATGGTTATAAAACTAAAAAAGAAATAATTTCTACAAACATTTTAAATTCATTTGAAAAAGATTTTAATGTTTTTGAAAAAAAGCGACTCAACTTACTAGCGCATTTAATTAGCAAAGGACTTTTGGATATTAAAATCGCGCTCATAGAAAACAATAAGGGAATTGGTATTTTCCACGACAAACTTGGTATAGTTGAAGACAAAGAAAGTAATTTCATCGCTTTCTCCGGTTCGTTAAACGAGACAGCAAATGCTTTTTCACATAACTATGAGGCAATTGATATTTTTAGGTCATGGACATACGATAAAGAACGAGTAGATTCCAAGGTTAGTACATTTGAAAATATTTGGAGCAATACAGCGAAAAATATTGTCACAGTCGATTTTCCTGAAGTTGGTTATGAAAAGCTACAATTATATAAAATGGAAGAGGTAGAGCTTGATTTAGATGAAGCTGAAGCCTATTTCCTTAATCGAGAAATTGAAAAACTAACAAAATTAGAAGGACCTATTTTACCTGAGAGCATCAAAATTCGTGATTATCAAATTAAAGCCATAGAAAGTTGGGAAATAAACGAATTTCGAGGAATTTTTAATATGGCCACAGGAACAGGGAAAACGATAACAGGTTTGGCAGCTGCGGCTCATCTGGCTAAAACACTAAACCACAAATTGGCTTTGGTAATCGTTTGTCCTTATCAACATTTAGTCAATCAATGGGTTGAAGACATTGAGTTATTCAATATGAAACCAATCATCGGACACTCAGCCTCTAGACAAAGAAAATGGAAAGAACGATTTAAAACGGCAATTGAATCTTATAACTTAGAAGTTTCTGATCATTTTTGCTTTGTTACTACAAATGCAACATTTAGTAGTGACTACGTCCAACAACATCTAAGAACGATTCAGCGTGATTTACTGTTAATCGTAGATGAAGCGCACAACTTTGGAGCTGGACATTTGAATTCAAAACTTCCCGAAAATCCCAACTATCGACTGGCGTTATCTGCCACCATTCATAGACACAACGATGAAGAAGGTACGGATGCGCTTTTCAATTACTTTGGCAGCGTCTGTATTGAATATACACTTGAAATGGCGATTCGTAACGATATGTTAACGCCATATTACTATTATCCAATTCCTGTATTTCTAAATGAAGAAGAATTACAGGAATATAGAGAATTAACTGCTAGAATTGGTTCAATGGTTAGGAAAGATCGTTTTGGTAAAGTCTCTTTTTCAGATTCAGCAAAAATGCTTTTACTAAAACGTGCCAAAATTATTGCAGGTTCTTCAGAAAAAATTGAAGCACTCGAAAAAGCTATTATGGATTACAAAGATAAGTCACATCTTCTCGTTTACTGTGGGGCAACTACAATTTCAGATCCTACTTATGAAGAAGGTAAGACAGATGTAGAGGAAAAAAGACAAATAGATGTAGTTGTTAATTTAATGGGAAATAAATTAGATATGAAAATATCAAAGTTCACATCCGAAGAACCGGCTAGTGAAAGGGAAGTTTTAAAACAATCTTTTGACAAAGGAGATCAACTTCAAGCTTTAGTTGCAATTCGTTGTTTAGATGAAGGTGTAAACATCCCTAGTATCAAAACGGCTTTTATTTTAGCAAGTAGCACTAACCCTAAAGAATATATTCAAAGAAGAGGACGTGTACTTCGTAAGTTTAAAGGCAAACAATACGCTGAAATCTATGATTTTATTACACTACCTGTTCCGTTTACTCAATTAAATAATTTAACGGAAGATGAAATTTTATCTTTAAAATCTTTACCTCTGAGGGAAATAGAAAGAATGAAGGACTTCTCAAGTGTTGCCGAAAACTCGTCTGTAGCAGACGATCTAATTAGTACGATCCAAGACTACTATTTGCTAAATAGAGAGGGGGGGTATTCAAATGAATTTGACACTTTCTAAAAATATTAAGTTTCATGAAAAAAATTTAGAAATGATGAAAATGCGTATTATTGATATAGAACGACAAAATATCAAAACAAAAGAACTTACTGAGAATCAAATACTAGAGGTAATTCGAACAATTATCATCGAGGAAGCCAATAAGAATTACTAGAGGTGCTAAAATGATTATAAAAAAAATATCACTTTATAACTTTAGACAATTTCAAGATGAACAAATTATTGAATTTTCAAATGATGAAGATAAAAATATAACATTAATTTTAGGGGATAATACAAGCGGTAAAACTACAATATTACAGGCATTTTTATGGGGTTTTTACGGGAAAGCAAACTTCAAAAGTAAAGATTCACTATTAAATGCTAAAGTAGCACAAGAAATGTTAACAACGAAACAAGAAAAAGATGTGCGTATTTCAATTGAATTAGAACATCAAGATGTTAATTATTTTCTTACACGCTCTCTTACACACTATGTAAAAAGCGGTGAAATAAAAGCAAGTGCCATTTCAAAAGTAGATATGAAATATAAACAAAGCGATGGTCAAATAGAAAATATTCCCACTCATCAAATTCAAAATAAGATTGGGGAAATCCTGCCAGAAGATCTAGCCATTTATTTCTTATATGACACAGAACGATTTGGAAATATCACTTCAAAAGCGGACGTGACTAGCTCTGTTAAAGGAATATTAGGTCTAACTGTTTTAGACAATATGATTAAACATATTGGTACACCCACAAAATCCAAGAGTGTCTTAGGTCAATTTAATTCTAGTTTAAATTTAGAAGGAAATAAAAACGCAACTGAAGCCTATGAACGCTTTAAAAAAGCTGAAGAACGAAAAGAAGAAGTTGAAACAAGACTAGAACAAAAGAAAAAAGAACGTGAAGCCTATTCTAAATCTGTTGATGAAAGACAAGCTATTTTAAGAAGCTTAGAAAAAACTGCGCAATTACAAGCAGAAAAAGATAAGAAAGTAAAGATGATGAATTTCGAGAAATCTGCTTTAAAAACGGCACAAGAACATTTTTATAGTTCTTTCAAAAATAACACACCTATGTTTTTAGGTCATTCACTATTTCAAAAAGCAATGGCCGAACTTGCCAATGCAAACCTTGATAAAAAATCAATTCGTGATATGAATGCAAACGCTATTAAAGACATTATTGAGCGCGGTATATGCGTCTGCGGCACTGAAGTTTGTGAAGGTAATGAAGCCCATAAACATCTTCTAGAAGAAATTCGCTATTTACCACCTGAATCAATTGGTACATTACTTAAGTTTTTTAAAGAGAAAGCAGATCTTTTTTCAAAAACAGGTGAAGGCTACTTTACTCAATTAGACAATAGTTATAAAAACATATTTAACAATCTTCAAAAAATGAGTGAGTTAGAGGATGAAATTCAATTTTTAAATGATGAATTAAAGAAAGAAGATAGCGTTGAAAAACATCAAGAAATCTTAATAGAATTAGAAGCTAAAGTCGAAAAACTTTCTGATGACATTGATCTTTTAAATCAGGAATTAGGTGAACTTAAAAAATCAATCAAAGACGACAAAGCTACATATGAACAAAATATTAAATTATCTGATAGAAATAATGAGCTCTTAAAGTATATAGAATATGCAAACCAAGTACTAGAATGGGTTACTAATCATCGTGATACACGCGAACATGATATTAAAGAACAATTAGAGGAAAAAGTTAATAACTACTTTTCTAAGATGTATCATGGGAAACGTAAAGTAACAATCGATGATAAATTCCGCGTGAATTTAGTTACGACAGATTTATTAGAGGAAATCCATACTGATGAATCTCAAGGTCTAGAGACAGTGAAAAATTTTGCTTTCATTTCAGGATTAGTAGACTTAGCAAAGCAAAAATTACAGGATGCTTATGAAAAAGAGGCGGAAGCGTACCCTTTAATTCTAGATGCCCCGTTCTCAAATGCCGATGAAAAGCACGTAAAAAATATTTCTGAAGTACTCCCTAACGTAGCAAAACAACTAATTTTAATTGTTATGGCAAAGGACTGGAATTACGCAAAAAATGCCTTAAGTAGTAAAGTTGGTAAAGAATATTACTTAAATAAAAAGTCTGAAATTTACACTAAGATAACTTGAGGTGAAATAAATGTTATTCGATAAAAATATTATAATCACCGGAAAACATTCAGCCTATATGGATTTACTAAGAGATAAAGGTTTTTTTTCTAGACACTTAGACATCTATATTAATTCTGCAATTGTAGGGTTTCAGTACAATCGTAAAAGTTTATCTGATAAATCAGAGACGTACAAAGATAAGAGAACACAAATTCATACAGAACAGCTAGTTAAAGAGAGTTCAATTTTAGAATTTATTTATCGATTAATTATGCTCTTAGATAATCAAAAAGATTCAACTTTAGAAGACCGAATTAATCGAGCTTTTCGAGATGATTCACTAAATGACGTGAGTGAGAAACATAGTGAAAATACGAAAGTATTCATTTCCTATGTACTAGGTGGCGTTGAAGTCCTTTATGAGAAAATTATTGAAAAAGGAGCAACTGAGCAAGATCTAATGAAGAACGCTTATGAATTTATGAAAGAACAAAATTTATCTTTTATAAATAGAAGTGCCGATGATATTTTAAACGAACTATAATCGCTTCACATAAGATAAAAGCCGCTCTTCATCAAAAATCAACTTGTTAATGCTATACTTGAACTAGGAGGGCTTTAAATTGTCTGTTAATAAAGCAAAAACTAAAAAAAGTAATGATAAGTCAAATGTACGAGGTACTTTAAATGCTGGTCAACTTAATTCCATTAGCAATCGTAAGCCTGTACATGTAGCAATGTTCAGTGGTGGTGCTGCATCTGCTTATGTAGCTTACTATATTGTCCAAAAATACGGGAAAGAAAACTGTGTCCTATTCTTTACCGACACATTATGGGAAGATATAGATAATTATAGATTTATGGAAGAAGTAGCCGAATATATCGGTTTAGATATTACGTATCGCACAGATGGACGAACACCAGAAGAAGTATTTTTTGATGTGCGCTTTTTAGGAAATTCACGTATGGCTAAATGTTCTGAAGAATTAAAAGTTCGTCAAACGTTAATTTACTTAGAAGAACTTCGCGATGAACATAACTTAGAACCTATTCTTTACTTTGGAATTGGTCCGCATGAACAACATCGTGCGGTTAATCTTCAAAATTTCTATGAACATAATCCAATTGAGCCTATTGCTACACGTTTTCCTATGATTGAAACGTTCAAGGAAGATTTAGATGCAAAAATAATCATTCGTGATGAATGGAAGATTGCACTTCCTCGAATGTATGGACTAGGATTTTCTCATGCAAACTGTGCTGGACGTTGTGTACGTGGAGGCTTAGGGCACTACGCCTTACTTTATAGAGTTTGGCCAGAACAATATTTAGAACAAGAAGCGATGGAAGAACGTTTCCGTGAAAAGTTTAATAAAGACGTTTCAATTTTAAAACGTAATAGTAAACCATTCACTTTACGTGAATATCGGAATCTTATGGACCAGGATGGCATAGAGATATATTTAAGCGAAAAAGATGATACAATTCCTTGTGTTTGTTCATATTCTTAAAAATACAAATGCAGCCATTCGATTTTCGAGTGGCTGCATTTATTTATTTCATTTCTTTTAAAATACGGTATAAAATGTATTTTACTTCTTCTAGATTCATCGTTCGACCACCAGCTGTTACTATTCGCAGTAATTGGTTGTATATCGTATTACCTTTGACCGATAAATCAATTTCCTTAACAGTCGAAATAACCTGATCTCCTTCAATTATCTTTATCGTTTCTGAATCGGCTGTTGTTAATAGTTGCATTAATGTCGCAAAATATGAATCATATGTGACATCGGACCAATCTTCCAATCGAACACCTACCACATTTACAATAAATGAATCAAAATTTTGTTCCTGCTCTAAAATTTGAACTAGATCTAATAATTGTGGTGATCTTTTAATAGTGTCTACATGCTTCACTCGGATTTGTTCGACTTTTTTAACATTAAACACAGCAAATGTTTTTTTAAATAATTTCTTTTTGAACTCTTCCACGAAACCTTCTAAATACTCTTTAATTCCATAATATTGTTCTTTCGATAATGCTAAATTCGTGAATTCTTTACTCGCCAGTAACGGATCCATTTCGCTTGAGCGAATAATTTGTTTAAACTTTAAAACTTCAGCTGATTGTTTATTTGTAATTTGTGTGAATCGAGGTAATTTTAATAACCATTGATTTAATTCTTTAAATAAAGTATTCGGAGGTAGCGTATTCTCATAATCTAAATAAATTTTGCTCAAATTTTGAAGTGTCTCTATAATTTCTTCATTTAATGAGTAAATTTCATACTCATAAAATTCAGCTGACTGTTCAAGAATTTCGTAAAGTATCTGTGCATTCATTTCGGAAAGACTAAAATCATTAGAATAAAATGCCATCTGATGCCACTTATCTTTAAGTAATGCAACGATCAATAAAGGCACTAGTGGTGCACGAATTCCGAATGGTTCTAATAAAGCAATTGAAAATAAACTATAAATAGAATTTCGCTTCGAACTTTCTAAATGGCCTAGAAGTCTTTTACGCAATTCTGCAAGTTCACGGACGGGTTGTTTGTCTAAATCAACAAAGTTAAAGTTTAAATTTTTAAAAGTGGTTGCATAAATTAAATAATCCGGTCCATTCCCGGATAACTCAAATGTACCATCAAATGTTTGTTGGAGAATTTGTTCTAAAATACTTATTGCTGATTTGCGTTGAATCGCCATAATAGTTCGTTTATTAAAGCTTTCGTTTCGGATTTCTGGTGTATAAGGGAAACGATCAAACATCCATTTATCTAGGAATGATTCAAATTGATGCATGTTGTTAAACGAGACTTCTTGTCTTCCTAAATAATAACAAACGTCGTCTTTGTTAAATTTCTTTAATGGCTTAAACATTTGTTGGATAACAAATGTGATTGATTCAATTTGAAGCGTAATTTCTTTTTCTAAATTTGCATCTCTTTGTAAAATATCAGGCTTTTGTAGCATGTTATTTAAAACTAAATATTGATTGATATGCTCGCTTAATTTTACGAAATCAATGTTAGTTACACCGAACAGGATATCTTTGTTAATGTAATTCTTAATTCTTTCTTCTACTTGCTCTCGTTCATTTTGACTTCGAGTTATCACGTACAGGAGCATCCCGTCTTCATACGGATCTATTTCGAATGGCTGCTCTCCAAAGATAAATCGTATTTCAAAGTAACGAGTAATAGCTTTTGCATTGTTATAACCTAACGGAATGTAATATTTCTGTCCAAAAAGATTTTCAATCGCTTTAATTCGTAACTCATCGTCTAAAACCGATGATTTTTCAACCTCTTTATATATATCTTCCAATGCTATTAAAGAGCCTTCAAATAACTCATATGCTTTAGTAAAGGGATTTAAGCGCAATAACCTTACTTGGACTAACTCTTCAATTGATTTTTGTGCAGTCGCTTGATCGATGCCTAATGCAAATTGTAAAAAATCCGTTGTAATTGTAAAACGATTATTTAATATCTTCAATAACGTCGCTAATTTAACAACACGCAAAGATGGTTTCGACACTTTATAGCTAATCGCTAATCGATAAAATTTCATTGTATCGAGTGTTAAAATCATCGATTCGTCCGGATAAAAATATTCAAATAATTGATCTGCATAATACCAATTTCCCTGCATATTTTCTATTTTAAATTCATTTAGAAACATATACAAAGTTCTATCATTTTGTCCAAGTAAGTTTGAAATACCCGGTAATAGTTGTATTGTTACAGGATGAATTGGCTGACATCCTTCAATGATTGTGCCACCTATTTCTTCGGTTGTCATATTTGGAAAAAGGTTGTATTTCATAATTAAATATTGAAACTGTTCATAGTCGCTTGCTAAAAACATATCTGGCTTATAATCTTTAGGTTTGTTGAGTAATTTATGAGCAGAACGATAAAAGATAGATGAATCGCTTTCTAAACGATGCTCTAAAAAACGCTTCTCTACCCGTTCTAATTCATCTTGCGTTAAGTTCGTATTAGCATTTACATATTGCTGTAAACCCGTGTGTGTTATCATTAACAAAAATGCATTTTGTTGTCGATTAACTAGCTCTGCTAAGTCCTGAATATGCTGCATAGTTAAATGAATTTGCGCATTAGAAACTGTTTGTAAGAACCTTCCAAACTCATCGAATACAATTAATAAACCGGCCTTCTTCTTAGCCAGCTGTTCAAATATGTACTGTAATTGTTCTGTAAACGCAATTTTATGAGGATTATAATACACGGTTCCAAAAGCAATAGTAGGATAGATTTCTTTAAATAAATGAACTGCTGACTCAGAATTATTGTTTAATTCCTCTTTAAATTGTTCAATCGTGTACTGTGATTTCTGAAGATGATTTTCCAAACTTACATAAATATCATTGAAATCCTGTTCCCAAATATCTATTAATTCTAATATATATACTATGTCATTCTTGAGCGTTAATCCTATGCCATTTTCTTCGCATTTCCTTTGAATGCTTTCTAAAAGAATTGATTCAAAATCGCCCGTTTTGCCTGTAATCAATATAGGCAACCATTTTATTTTGTTTTTTATTAATGTTTCGCGTAAATCCATTTCTAATTCTGGACTTACAGTATTTACATCTTGAAAAAATTGCTTTATCGCTTTATTAATTTTATTTTGTGTGAGTAAAGATGTAATCATCGCACCAACTAAGGATTTTCCAGCCCCGTATGGTCCCACTAGCAAATGTGCATGTTGCTCTGTTTCAACTAAATCTTTAATCATTTGATCCATTATATCTAATTGTTTTATATTAGGAACATAATTCTCAAATAATTGGACTTTCCCGATATCATACATAATATTTATACTTGGTTGAAAGGACATTATTTAAATACCTCGTTTTTGTAAGCTACTTTAATTTCATTTAACCATGATGAATCTGTATTTAAACGAATAACATCTAAACGATTTGTTCTCGTAAAAATAACTGGGTAGTGTTTTTGTACTTCTTCTAATTGCTCAATAATTGCATCACGATTCAAATTAAATACTTTTCCCCATAACTCTTCCCCATTTATTAGATCGTTCAGACTCACTTCTTTTATGTTATGTTTTTCTGAATACCTTAAGAGGGTAATATACAGAACGTTTGATATTAAACTATAATGCGTTTCTGATTTAACGAAATTTGTACCTATCGTTTGATGTATTAATCCTAATGATTCAAATGGGCTTTTAATTACATCTTCAGGCGTTTGGTTAATATATTCTTTCGCTGTATAAAGTTGAATAAGACAATCTACATCTCGTTTTAATGAGTTTAGCGATACTTCTTTTTCAAAGTTCTCCTCCACCCAGTTTTTCAATTTTTCTACAAGCATTTGTTTGGAAAAAACACGCTCATTGAATACATTAAAAAACCAATACCAAGTGGATGCTTCGTTTTTTTCGGTTACTAGTAAATAGTGCAATATATATAATGTATACCTTGTTTTTATATAAGGATCATATTGAAAAATGACTTTTGCTAAATCAGTCATGACAAATTCAGTTTTAATAGAACGTTTTTCCTCGATTAATTGTGTTACGTTTAGCCAATGCCTAATTGATTTGGCCATGTTTTTTCCTACACCTAAAATTTCAAAATGTTCAGGTTCATAAAAAAAACGGGGGTTCTTTTTTATTTCTGTTAAACCTTTGGTAATCCATTGCTGCCTTAAATAGAATGTTTGGTGTTGACCAAAACCCATTTTTAAACGCCACCTTAAAAGCTTTTATTTTTCATAATAAAACAATTCACTTCAATTTTAACCTAAATAATACTCTAATGAGAGGCTTATTTTAAGGATATATTCTTTATATTTTACAATGAGTTATAAGGTATAAGAGGAAGGCTTGATTGATTTAATTCGAGGGCTTTTCATATTGGTGATTTATTTCCCATTTTATGGGGTTGATCTTACAAATGTATAGAGGTGAATATCATGATATAGTGTTGTCTGGAAAAAACATAAATGGACAAGCCCGTTAGGGTTTGCAGAAATATTAGAAAAAATTTATTCTTGAAACAAAGACGAAGAGTAATTGCTTATGCTGATATTTAACCTTTATAGAAATGAAAATTTAAAAACACGACAATTTGACAATAGAAGCATCCTTAATAATCTCATTATGTTTCTTCTTCCATTAATTGTTGCCGTTTTAATTCATAATCTTCTTCTGTTCCATATTTCCATTGAGCATCCAATAGTATTTCAGACCATTCATTTATTGGTATATTAGAATCTAAATACAACTTTTTAAGCATGAACTTCATCTGATGTTCATTGTATAGCCCATCATAATAATCAAGATATATTGCTTCTAGACAAGCTATTATTTCATGTATGTGCATAACATTTACATCCTTTTTTAAAGTTTTCTTCCGAACATCACAAAGAATAGACTAGTTTCATTATATCCTTTTTTATAGAATAAATCGTATAGCTAAGCGAATATCTATCACACATTCTTTAAACTACTTCATAATAAAAAATTTTGTTTCTACGTTGCTCCACGGGGTAGTGGTTGAAGAGAAAGCAGATGAATATATATGGACTGAAATAAAGGAAAAAACCAAGCGTGACAGCTCGCATAAAAAAATATAAATTCAATATAGTTAAAGGATTAAAAGAGCGTTTGGAGGAAATAGAAAATACATTGTATCTTTAATTTTGGATTTTAAGACTTTTGTTTAAAAATTTAAATTAAATTCTAACAAAGCTCTGTTAATAGCTTATTAAAAAGTTAACCAATTTATTTAAATACCGATACTATTATTAACTACTTAATAATAGATGAGGTATCTAAAATGAATAGAACTCTTACAGAAATAGAACTCGATTGTTTTGATCCTGGAGCTGCGATATTCTATTGTCTTGAAAATGCAGCAGAGACAATATTAATTGCAGAAGAATCTATATTTATTCAAGAGTTAAAAGAGGTTTTTAATAAATATGGGCAAATTTATAATGAAATTGAAGCTGTTAATGATGGAGTAAAAATTGAGAGATGTTTTTTTAAAGGGATCACTATACAAAGAGACAGGTTTAATAATACTGAAATACCAGACTTTTCAAATGTAGCGTGTCAAATTGATGGTTGCCTTGAAGAGTTATATCATATTTTAGATATTATTAATACAGACTGGTTATTAAAAGAAATATTAGAATTCGAACAAATACTTTTAGAATTTGGGGAAAAATGCAGAAAAGCAGAGATGTTTTTCAAAGATGTTCCTTGGTTTGAAAAAATTTTTAACCCAATAGTCTTTTATAAAACAATGATTGAAAGTGGTGATCCACAATACAAAAATTACTTTAAGAAGAAGTTAAGCCTTGTTGCTGTAATTAAACCTAAATCGAAAAAAATACATTCAACCAATAGGTGGAATTTTAGCAAAACCTCTTATCAATCAAGTGCTCCATTATTTGAACATGGTCGTTCACGAAATTCAATTAGAGTAAATAAATTATTTAATCCACAAGGAATTTTATTAGTGGGACCGTATAGCCGGTATAAATAAGAATGTTGGAACAACTAATCAACATGCATATTTAGAAACCGGATTTCTAAAACAAGTCCATTAAGAGGATAAAATCGGATATTGAAAAGTATTGTAGAATGGAAAGCATTTTAATATTCCTCAGTTAACTGTTCAGGTAGTTTCTCATAGGCATTTAAGACTCAGTTAAAAAAAACAGATGCAGCATCTAATTCGCTGCATCTGTTTTTTATTAATCACCTAATACTTTATTGATTTTTGACATGGATTTGTAAACTTGATTTTTCTTAGACTCACTAAATTTTTTTCGTGGAACGGTTTCTAAGTCTATTTTTACATCGATTAAATCATCCATTCAATTTTATGTAATTCAAATATGATAGTCCACGATTCGTATTTCTCTTCTGTATGCATCCACATAGTGAAATTTCCCAATAAGTAAATGAAAACTATCTCTTTGAAAGTATGTAAAGTATACAAATGGTTTCTTTAATCATTTCTAATTGTTGCTCATCAAGTTCCAGGTTTAACTTTTTTCTTTTGATCCCAATAAAGTTCACGTAACTGTTTTACATGTTCAGGTAACATTAATGAAATCCATTTCTGTCATGAAGGGGCATCTTACATCAACTCCTTACTTTAGTATACACCGCAAAATAGGAATGTAAGTTCCCTTTTTATTTATTTATCTTAGTAAGTACCGATATATTTATCAGGTGGGGTTAAATGGATAGTAATCTAAAAGTATTGAGACAGGTTACACTGATTAGTAAAATCATAATATAGGTTGGTGTTAATACTTTTGTTCATATCTGAACTTTGGTTTTATTCTCTTG
This sequence comes from Fictibacillus marinisediminis, assembly GCF_023149135.1. Lineage (NCBI taxonomy): Bacteria > Bacillati > Bacillota > Bacilli > Caryophanales > Fictibacillaceae > Fictibacillus > Fictibacillus marinisediminis. The sequence goes on from NZ_JAIWJX010000002.1 coordinate 403,266, forward strand.
GATTAGGAAGTTAATAAATAAATGATCTAAGATCTAGATTACCGGAATTTAACAATAAATTCTTTTACGTCTAAAAAATTGGAGGATCCAATATTGCAGGAACAGATAAGACATATGAAAAACGCCTACGCTCAACTTTATGAAATAGAAAATACTCTACGTTTAATCATTACTTCAACAATGGAAACAAAATACGGGGCTAATTGGTATAACATCATTTCAATTAAGCTTTTAAAAAGGAGACCTCATAAAGAGTTTATAAATCTTAATTTCCATGAATTAATTACTCTATTTAGAATCTCTCCTGAATTAATTAAAATTTTTCCAATAAATATAATTAAATCATTTCCATCAATCTATCCTATTCGAAATAAAATTGCACATTGTAAATATTTAAATGACGATGAATTATTAAAGTTAAATAATTTTCACCTTAGATTTATAAATGTACTCTCCAGTATGCAAAAGGTAAAAATTGACCGGTATAGTATTGAAACCTTTGGTAAGCATTGATTTAAGCAAATACATAGAATTTTTGTTTTTTGAATTTTTATTCTATATGTATATTGATTCCATTTTATTTTAAATTGATTATATGTAATACTTTTGAATAAGTGATTTTTAAAAACCGAACAAATGATGTTTGTAAATTGTAAACATTTGTTTAAAACCTTAAAAAGGCTGGAGTTAGTATGAACTTTGAAAAGAAATTAATTGTCAACTCAGACAAAGAGAATTTACTTACAGAATTAATAACATCTATGAATGAATGTGTTTCCTTTTATTTTAGCGTAGCCTTCGTGAATTTTAGTGGACTTCAACTTTTATTAGATCCTTTAAAAGAAGTGCAGGAGAGAGGGATTAAAGGGAAGATAATTACCTCTACATACCTGAATTTTACTGATGCCAAAGCTCTCGAAAGGTTAAGTGAATTCAATAACGTCGAACTTAAAGTTTTTGTCACAGATAAGGAACTAGGGTTTCATACTAAGGCCTATATTTTTGAATACAGTGATTGTTATAAGGTAATCATTGGTTCTTCAAATATTACGCAGAGTGCACTAAAAAGTAATATAGAGTGGAATGTTGAGATCATTGCTAAAGAAGATGCTCATTTTATCAAAAAGGTGCTAAATGAATATAATAATCTTTGGGATTATAGTACGTTGGCTAACGCTGAGTTTATTGCTCATTATGAAGAGTTTTTGAAGAGCTTAAAGAGAAGTCAGCTGACTCAGCAGATGATTTATGAAAATAAAGATTATATTATTCCTAATCGAATGCAGAAACGAGCGATTGAGAACTTAGATCGTCTAAGACATTTTGGAGAAAGTAAGGCATTGGTCATTGCAGCAACTGGAACAGGAAAGACATATATGTCAGCTTTTGATGTGAAAGCGTATCAGCCTAAAAAGCTATTATTTATTGTACATAGAGAAGAGATCTTACGAAAAGCAAAAGAAACCTTTGAAACCCTCCTACCTAATAGTAAAAAGACATTTGGCTTATTAACAGGGAATTACAAAGAAAAACATGCCGATTTTGTGTTTGCTACTATTCAGACGCTATCAAAATGTTATCACGAATTCTCTAGAAGTCACTTTGATTATGTCATTATCGATGAAGCGCATCATGCAACTAGCCCTTCTTATCAAGGTGTGATTGATTACTTTACTCCAGACTTCACTCTCGGTATGACAGCAACGCCAGAGCGTAGTGACAGCGGTAATGTATTTGATTTGTTTGATAATAATGTAGCGTTAGAAGTTCGGTTACATGAGGCATTAGAGGATGTATTAATTATTCCTTTTCATTACTTTGGGATTACAGACATAGAGTCTGTAGATTTAAGCGATGTAAATATTGATGATATTGCTGAGCTTACGAAACGACTTAAAGTAAATGAACGAGTAGATTTTATTATTGAGAAAATGAACTTTTATGGCCAAGATGGAGAGAAAAGGAAGTGTCTAGGATTTTGTGCAAGCATTGAACATGCTCAGTATATGGCTGCTGAATTTAATGCTAGAGGCTATAAAAGTGTCTGCTTATTTGGTAGTCATTCTCCAGAACAAAGGGAACGGTATGTTCGGAGGTTAGAAGATGATCAAGATGAGTTTGAATTTATATTTACAGTTGATATTTTTAATGAGGGGGTAGATATTCCTTCCATTAATTTAGTATTAATGTTGAGGCCAACAAACTCTCCAATCGTATTTATTCAGCAGCTAGGACGAGGGCTACGAAAGCATGCGAATAAATCATTCCTAACAGTTCTTGATTTTATAGGCAATCATAACAAAACGTTTTTAATTGCTATGGCCTTAAACGGAAGTCGTTATTATGACAAAGAAAGCTTAAAGGTTGCTATTGTGACAGGCTTTGCCAATGTGCCCGGATGTACTCATATTCAGATGGACAAAATCTCTCAAGAACGCATTTTACAACAAATCGATAACGAAAACTTCAATTCAATGAAGTATTTAAAGGAAGAGTACTTTGAATTTAAGAAACTAAATCAAGGTCATATTCCTTATTATCTAGTTGATTACTTAAAATATGACGGTGCTCCAGATCCGATTAAATTCATTGATAAAGAGAAGTCGTACTTACAATTTGTAGCCAAGGTAGAAAAGCATGATAAGTTAAAAACTCTATTACTAGATGATTTGTTTGAAAGCGCGATTAAAGAATTATCTAGCATGCTCCCTCTCAAGAGAATCTATGAGTTCGTTGTTATTAAGTATCTATTAGATTACGACGAAATGGATATCCATACAGCAAAAATGGAAATCTTAAAAATGATTAAGCATGTGGATGATGATAGCATTCTGCATGCCTTTGAGTGTCTTAATCAAAACTATTATGATAGTGGTCAAAAGAAAAGTAAGCCAAAGCTATTTCAGTTACAAGATATGGTGCTCAGGAAAACGGAGCCTTTTGCAAATCTCTTACTGAATGAGGAGTATAAAAGGTATATTGAAGATGCTATATTATACGGTATCTTCAGATATGAAAAAGAATATAAAGAAGAGTATTACGGTGTTCCTCACTTCAAGCTATATGAACAGTATCAAATGATGGATACCGCATTTCTTTCAAACTTTAGAAAGACTCATAGCTCTTTTCGGGGATCTGGTTTACTAGCCAATGGTAAAGAATACTTTTTATTTATCGATTTACATAAAGAAGAGAGTATTAAGGAGAGCTTAAACTATAAAGACAAGTTTCTTGATGAGCAACATTTCCAATGGCAATCTGTAAATAATACAACACAGGCGTCAGAAAGAGGACAAAATATCATTAAGAATAAAGAGAGAGGCGTAAATCTCCATTTATTTGTTCGCAAATTTAAGCAACTAGATAATAAAGTGGAGCCCTACATTTATATAGGGAAAGGTGATTCTATTGCCTATGAAAGCGAACGGCCTATAACTGTAAAAATTAAATTAGAGAATGAAGTGCCCGCTAGCCTTTATAATGAATTCACTATACAAGTATAGACTTCTCAGTTGAGAAGTCTATTTTTTTAGTTCTTCAATTAATCCTTCAACAGCTGGTATGTCAGCAGGTGCCCACTTTAATGACGATAAGTTATCTCTTTTTAACCAAATAAGAGTGGAATGCTCACTAGGTATAGGAGTCCCCTCGACAATTTTACTTTTAATCGCAATTAAGTTGATGGTGAAGGAGTCATATTCGTGAGTGTGATCATTAAAGTAATCAATAGTCTCAATGGTGCACCCTAACTCCTCTTTAATTTCCCGCTGAAGTGCAGAAAACATATCTTCACCTGACTCAACCTTTCCTCCAGGAAACTCCCACATGTTGGGTATAGACATTTCCGGTGACCTTAAGGCACATAAAATTTCATCTTTTTCATTTTCAATAATTGCAGCAACAACTTTAATGATTTTTTTCAAAACGTTCCTCCACAGAGATTAAAAGTTTATTTTGTATATAATAACATAGTTTTGAGGAGGGGAATTTATCATTTATTATTAGAAATTATCAAAATATGTTAGAAATTGTAATGTTTTGTTGGTATAATTTATCTAGGTAAAAATTACCACGAAACAAGGGGGATCATCATGAATGAAAAGGAAATATGGAAATGGATATTCGAAACAATGCCTCAGGGAGAGTTATTAACACTAGGAAAAACATGTAAAGTTAAAATAGCAGGGTTCAGGCAAATCAATTGGAAATCACAATTCAAAATCCTTAAACCAAAATTAATTAATAGTCTATTAGAACCACTTAAGATTAAAGCAATAAAAGAAATTACCAGAATGGAAGTTGAAGAAAATGATGAATATTACGAAATATTGACCAGTACAGAAACAAATTTAATTAATAATATATCCAATCAACAAGATGGAAGAAAAATATTGAGAATTTTATTATCTTCAATAGAAGAAGATAAACACAAACTGGCTTACACTTTGTTTGAAAATAAAGTACAAGGACTCCCAAATGAAGAGATAGAGGGGAAAAATGAAAAAAGTGAAGTAAAAACAGATGAAAAAAAAGAAAGAATTGTAAGTAAAGATATCAAATCACTTGAAACTCAAGTAAAGAAAAAAGAGATACAAATACAAGAATTGCAAAAGATAGCTTCAAAGGCAGAAAACAATTTAAAAAAAGAACGAGATAAGTGGGAGAAGGAAAAAAAACAATATCTTGAACAGATCCAGAATCTTAGAGAAAAAACTACAAATCAAGAAAATCAAATAAATGAAGATTTATCCAAAGTAAATTCGTCAAGTAAGGAAATATCTAAGCTTAATCAAATTCTCGTGGAAAAGCAGGATGAAATAAATCGCCTTCATGCTATATGCTTAACATTAAAATCGAACGAGCAAGTGGCTGTTACTGTAGAAAAACCCAAAAAGAAAATAGCTCTAATTGGGAATGAGAGAAGTCTTAAAAATGTTAACTGTTACAGCCACAATCCTGAAATTATTGAACCCGCAACTATTGATGAAATTGATAACAATGAAATTTGGAGTAAATTTGATGAAATTCATGTTATATCATTCGAATTAACATCAGGTAGACTTAGAAAACTTAGAAATATGGCATCTAATGAAGTATTAAAAGAATTTAATACAATACATAACTTAATTAGCTATGTAGATGCACAGGGGGTATAAGAATGATTAATCACAAAACATGGGATGTATTTTTATTAGGAACTTTAGCTGAAGATGAATATGTTGAACAGGAAACAGGCCGTAGAAAAGGTATATTTATTAACAGCCAGAATGTCATACAATTCTTAATAAAAGTTATTTCACAAGAACCGGATAATTTTCCAAATGAACGGTTATTTACGGGCTATGCTACAGATTTGGAGCCTTATGGATTTGTTGATGATTTAACAAAAATGGATTACCAAAGAGAAGAAAATTTTGTGAATTTTATTAGCGACTTTGTCCTTGTTTTTAGTCCTGCCAAGAAAATGACTACATCACAAAATGAGGTATATCATGCTAAAGATCTACAATTAAAAAGAAAAGTTGATAGCCATCTCGACAACGACACTTTGGTTCCCTTACCAGTTTTTAGCCAACAAAAGCATGGATATGACTATGAGGAATTTATTCAGCGTTTGTTGTCCAAAAGGTATGTGGGAAAAGTAGATAAGCTCTCTATCGAGCAGAATGATACACCACAATATATTTTATGGAAAGACGATAATGGTTCATACAAGGTAGTTGGAGATTTTGATAATCACTCATATGCACATGGGGGTTTTTGTTTTACATATGCAGATCAATTAAGATTAACAAGCTTAACGGATGACTGGATCGATGAATCTTATGAAGTAAATGATTCTATTATTTTTATAAATATTAATATGTTTGATTCATTGGAAGATCTGTTAAATCTGGATAATGCAGAAATTTTGGAACCAATAACTATTGCATCTGAAGAAGTTGCAGCTGCAGTTGCTGATCCTCCGGTACAAAAAGTAAGCGACTTAACGATGAACACCTTAAATACTTCTATATTGCCTGTTGATCATCAACCGATAGTAATAACTGATGAAACTGAGGACGAAGAGCATAAATTCATTGAACAGTTTATTCTTGTTACACGCGATAATGGGTTGCAGTATGAAGAAAAAGATTTAATTAATTTTCATACCGCAATGAAAACTTCTAATCTTGTTATTCTTCAGGGAATGAGTGGGACCGGGAAATCAAGATTGGTTTCCTCCTACGCAAAGGCACTCCAGATTCATAATGATGAGCAGCTAACCATTATACCTGTACGTCCTGCCTGGAGTGATGATGCAGACTTAATTGGTTATGTAGACTCCATGCACATGGTCTATCGACCAGGTGATTCCGGTTTGGTTGATACATTAATTAATGCATCCAAAGAAAGAAATAAGTTGTTTATTATAGGATTTGATGAAATGAATCTTGCCAGGGTAGAACATTATTTTTCTCAATTTCTATCTGTACTTGAAATGGAACAAGGTCGACGCGTATTAAAGCTTTATAATGAGAGCCTTGAAAACCGTCTTTACAATTCAGCCCAGTATCCTTCTTCTATTCCAATAGGAGAGAATATTATGTTTGTTGGGACTGTTAATATTGATGAATCAACTTATCACTTTTCTGATAAGGTGCTTGACCGCTCAAATGTTATTTCATTAAACGTGCTTCCTTATGATCAATTGAGAGAAATAAAAGAGGAACGGAAAAGAAATGACAGTTATGATAAAATCTCCATTCAGGCATTTAGTGGGTTTAAAAACAACAGCCAGGTTTTGCAACTTACAAGTGAAGAAACTGATTTACTTTGGGAACTACACACGGAATTTCAAAAAATTACTGTTAATATGGGGATCGGCCCACGTGTTGTGAGACAAATTGATATGTATCTAAAAAATTTACCACATAGTCTTTATTTAAATAGAAGACAAGCCTTTGATCTACAGCTGGTACAGCGTATTTTAACAAAAGTAAGAGGGCCGGAAGAATTCTTAAAAAATTTAATTGGGACTTACAATATAGAAACAGATGAACTCTCTGAAAGTTTATTAAGTGATATTTTATTGAAAAATAATAATGTATCTGATTTTGAAAAAACATTTAAAATTTTAAAGCATAAAGCGAAAGAGTTGAAAGTTAATGGATACACTTTCTAATCTCCCATTTATACTGGAATTTAATATTGGAAATAAACTTCCTAATCGAATTGTAGACTTTTATAGTGATGAAAACTCTGTCTCTGAAGATACTTTGTTAGAAATTACTGAAAATGTACCAGTAGAAGTTCTTTTTAAAAGTGAACATGAAGATTCAAAATTATTTTTTGAGGGTCTGGAGTCTATTCCAGAAAGGTTTGTCGAGGAGGAGGATGGAATACCTTATCTTGCGCCTGCTGAGTATCCTATTAAAATTTTTAAACAAGAATCTTACCCATTAATACCAGGAAAGTACCTATTGCGTGTGGACTGTCTGAGTATTAGTTATTACACTCTTGTAGCAGTAAAGCCTAATCGTGTTACGGAAGAACAGTGGGAGATAATGAAGGAAGAGGTTGAGGAGCAACTTTCGGGATTAGCACAAGATCTTATAAAAAGCAGAATGGGGTTAGTATATAAAGAGTTGAAAATGCTTGCTCCAAGGCAAATCAGTCAGTTTCTCATCCTTCAAAAACATTATGCAAAAGCACTTGCCGCTATTACTGATTTATATACGAAAGCAAACTATAGGATCAAGAAGAATTATCAAATGGTTCCTATTGAGAGGGTTAAAACAACTGATGAAAAGTCAGTAATTCATCGATTAAAATATCCTGAAAAACAGACCGAGCTTAAATCTCCAATTAACACATTTGAATATGATCTACCGGAAAATCGTTGGGCCAAAAAAATTGCTCAGTTTGTAATTATTAATTTGAAAGAATTTAATAATTTAGTTACAAGTTATGCAGAAAATATAAAGTTCGAAATTGACTATGAATTAAGGCCGTATGCTGAATTTCAAGAAAACACTAGGAACGTATTAATCGAAAAAGAAAAAGTACTATCAAAACTTGAAGAGTATTTAATTGTTACAAAAAAAATACAAAATGCTTTTCAAATGCTTCAGTCTGCTAAATGGTATCATGAAGTAAATGAACACAAGCCATGTCCTTTACCTCATGTTATGCAGCTAGATGCACGTTATAGAGTGCTTTACCAAATGTATAGAGAAATGAAGCAGGAAAAGCCTGAACTAGGCATTGATCCTATTTATGCTTTGCAATGGAAACGAACAGACAAATTATATGAAATCTGGGGATTTGTCCAACTCGTAAATGCAATTAAAGAGCTGGAGTTTAATCCGATAAACGGCTGGATATATAGTGGAGCGTTTAACCAACAAAAAAACTTAATACCGAATTTAAATGGTGGAACTACCATAACTTTTAGAAATGAAAAATTAATTCTCAAGTTAACATATGATGGAAAAATTCCTTATCAGCGGCAGGATACAGATCCTTTGAGTGAACCTTTATATATAAGTAGTAATAATAACCGTCCTGACTCCAGATTAGATGTATATGAGGAAGATATATATATTGGCAGCCTTATTATTGATTTTAAATATAGGTCAAAAAGAAGTGTATGGGATTTAGGGATCGTAAATACCAGTCATAAAAGCAAAACAATGTCTCAATTGTTAAGCTATGGGAGTTCATGTAAATCTATTCATTTATATGGTGCAAATAATGGTATAACCCACAATAACCCAATTCAAGAGGTATGGGCTATATATCCATCACAATACAATTCCAACCATCCTATAGAAGATTATGAGGATCATCATTTGCGTTTGATAAAGCTTAGTCCAATACACAATAAAGACTATTTGAAGACAGCTTTTCAAGAAGTAATAACAAAATTAATAAGCAGAAGAAATAAATAGAGATTTAGATGATTCACTTTGAAATAGCTCCCACCCAAGGGAGCTATTTCATTTAGTATGATTTAACATGTAAACGCATACAAAAACTTCTTGCTTTCTATCTTTAGTCATGCTAAATTATACCCAAGAACAAAAATCTAAACGTTTACATTATGGTTCAACCGGTCAACTAAGAATATTGCATATAAATTCTATTTTTTTCTGTATAAATCTAAACGTTTACATTTTAGGAGTTTTGTCCAATGGAAGGTAAAGCGAATATTCAGGATGTGGCCAGGCGGGCGAATGTGTCGATTGCGACGGTTTCTCGGGTAATCAATAACCAGGGCGGCGTGCGCAAGGTGACGGAGGAGAAGATCCTTAAGGCCATTCAGGAGCTCGGGTATATCCGCAATGCGGCGGCCCGCACGATGAAGAGCAAGGATACGAAGACGATTGGTGTCATTGTCCCTGACATCAGCAACCCGTTCTTTCCGCTCGTCATGGCTGGGATTGAACAGAAGGCCCGGGAGAAAGGGTACTTTGCCATTTTGAGCAGTACGAATGAGTCGCCGGTCGTGGAGGAAGAGATTCTGAAGAACTTCATCGAGCGCGGCGTGGATGGTGTCATCATTACGACGGCCAACGAGAACGGCGACCATCTAAAGCAGCTTCACGAGCAGGGCATTCCGATGGTGGCGGTCGACCGCAGTATTCAAAGCTATGATGTCGATACGGTGCTGGTGGATAACGTGAAGGGCTCGTACCAGGCGGTTCAGCACATGATCCTTCAGGGGCATGAGAAGATCGCAATCATATGCGGTCCGCAGAACACGACGCCGGGGCGTGAACGGTTCATCGGCTACAAAAAGGCACTCGAAGATTACAACTTGAAGCTGGACGAGCGTTACATCTTTCAAGGGGACTTCGGAGAGCGAAGCGGCTATCAGGCGGCTCACGAGTTTTACTCCCAGAACGACCGGCCGACCGCCATCTTCTCGTCCAACAACTTGATGACGACCGGGTGTGTGAAAGCCATCGGTGATCTGGACTGGAAGCTTGGCGAGGAAATCTCGTTTTTCGGCTTTGACGATGTGGATATTGCCACGTTCCTGAACCCGAAGCTCAGTGTTGTTTCACGTCCGATGAATGCGGTAGGGGAGATTGCGTTTCAGCTCCTGCATGAACGAATCCATTTTAAGGGTGAGATGCCGAAGCGGGAGTACAATCTGTCACCGGAACTCATTATTCGTGATTCCTCCCGGCTGCGTTTTCCGAAAGGTGCACACACTGGACAATCTCTTAAAAAGTAAATGAGGCACTGGAGCAGGTCACTCTGTGCCTTCTTGTTACCGGTTATCTGTAAGCGCTTTAATAAAGGCTCTTTTCTCAAAGATTGTTGCTTTTGGAGTTTATTATATACTTCATTGCTAAGAGTTGATTGGAGTGCAAGGTGCGAGACTCCTGCGGGAGTAGCGTGACAGGTGAGACTAGGTAGGCGTTTACGCCGGTCACAGGCTCACCGCACGCTCCGCGGAAAGCGAGCGGCCTGGAACGGAAATCAACGGCCCACAAGTGCAACAAAGATTAAGAAAACAGCCTTAATAAACTAAAAGTTAGAAAAGGGGATGTTACACATGAAGAACAACCAATTGATTCAACTGCCGGACGGTTACTTGAACCGCACACCGATTTTCCAGTTTATCCTTGTTTCCATGCTGTTTCCGTTATGGGCGGTTGCGGCGAGCTTGAACGATATTCTCATCGCGCAATTTAAACATGTGTTTGAATTGAGTGATTTCGCAAGCGCTTTCGTACAGAGTGCGTTTTACGGAGGCTACTTCCTCGTAGCGATTCCGGCGTCGATGGTTATTAAGAAAATGAGTTATAAGTTTGCGATCATGACAGGGCTTCTGTTTTATATCGTTGGCTGCTCGTTGTTTTATCCGGCGTCACACATGGGGACGTACACGATGTTCCTGTTTGCGATCTTCGCGATTGCGATCGGGCTAAGCTTTTTGGAAACAGCGGCCAATACGTACAGCTCGATGATCGGGCCGCGTCAATACAGCATTCTACGCTTGAACATTTCTCAAACGTTTTATCCGCTTGGTTCTATCGCAGGGATTTTACTCGGAAAGTACCTGGTGTTCCAGGAGGGGGCAAGCCTTGAATCACAGATGGCGAAGATGTCTCCGGCTGAAGCACAGGCATTTGGCTTGAAGATGCTGCAGCATACGCTTGAACCATATAAATATATTATTTTCGTACTGATTGCCATGTTTGTCTTGTTTGCCTTGACGAAGTTCCCGATCTGTAAGCCGGTTGCGAATCGTGCAAAGAGCGCAGAAAAGGCACCAGGAATCGGTCAGACGCTCAAATATTTGGCAGGCAACAAACGCTTCAAAAAAGGGATTGCAGCACAGTTTTTATATGTAGGAATGCAGGTAGCCGTTTGGTCGTTCACGATCCGTCTGGCACTTGATCTGAACCCGGATTTCAATGAGAGAACGGCTTCCAACTTCATGGTCTATAGTTTTGCGGGCTTCTTTGTCGGCAAGTTCATCGCGAACTTCCTGATGGCACGCTTCTCATCTTCAAAGGTCTTGTTCGGTTATTCCATTCTCGGATCGGCGATGCTGGCATATGTCATTCTCGTGCCGAACATGACGGCAGTTTACGCGGCCATCGTAGTAAGCATGCTGTTTGGACCTTGCTGGGCAACGATTTATGCTGAGACGCTTGAAGTGGTAGATAAGAAGTACACGGAAACAGCAGGGGCGATCCTGGTAATGTCGATCGTCGGTGGCGCGGTCATCCCAGCTCTTCAAGGGTACGCGTCTGACGCATTCGGCTCCATGCAGACGGCGTTCCTCGTATCGATGGCGTGCTTCGTATATGTCGGCATTTACTTCTTTGGTGAAATGAAGAAGCAAAAATCTGGAGTGAAGAAGACTGACGAAACGATCGAAGTGGCTCAGTAAAAATAGCAAACCTGCGTGGCAGCCGTTGCTGGCTGCCTGGACGGGTTAATTTAGCAGGAAAGGGATGCTAGAAATGAGAGGAACCATTGAACTTCAGCGCGAATTTTTTAAAGAAAGCAAAAAAGTAATCTATCGAGATCATGAATTTACAGCAAGCCTGTTCCGCTATCCGTCAGGGGTGGAGGCGATTGAGCTGACCAACTCACGGGGGCGAATGGTTGTGCTGCCGTATATGGGACAGATCATCTGGGATCTTGAGTTTGACGGTACAGATCTGAAGATGAAGAACATGTTCTCACAGCCGAAAAAGGTTAATGCGATCGTTGATACATACGGTTGCTTTGCGTTCCACTCCGGCTTGATCGCCAACGGCTGTCCTGGACCTGACGATGACCATGAACTGCACGGTGAAATGGCGTGTGCCGAGATGGACCGGGCATGGCTGGAAATCAGTGAAGAAGGAATCAGTGTTTGTGGGGAAACGGAGTATGTGAAAGGTTTCGGACATCACTATTTAGCGTCTCCGAGTGTTAAAATGATGAAGGAAAACTCATTCATTGAGATGAATATGAAGGTGAAGAACCTGTCAGGGTCCGGCATGCCGCTTCAATACATGTGCCACACGAATTATGCGTATGTGGATGGTGCAGAGATGAAGCAGAGCATTCCGGACGATTGCTTAGTGCTTCGGGAATCGATTCCAGCCCACGTGAAGCCGACCGAACAATGGCTGGCGTACAATAAAAAGCTGTTGAGCGGGGAAGAAACGCTGAACGTGCTGAACAAGCCGGAGATGTATGACCCGGAGATTGTCTTTTTTGCCGATAAGCTGGATGCCTACGGTGAGGAAGCAGAATTTGAGATGACGTCACCGGATGGCACGTCATTTTTCACGAAGTTCTCAACTGCGGAATTGAACCATGCGACGCGCTGGCTTTTGCATAACAGCGACCAGCAGGTAGGAGCGTTCGTCCTGCCTGCGACATGCCGGCCGGAAGGATTTTTGGCCGCAGAAAAAGCAGGAACATTGATCACGTTAGGTGCCGGGGAAGAGCGTTCCTTTACGGTCGTGACCGGGAAGAAATAAGGAGGAAGAAACATGGATATTGCAGTCATCGGATCCAACATGGTGGATCTCATTTCATACATTGATAAGATGCCGAAAGAAGGAGAAACACTTGAAGCGCCGGATTTTGAAATCGGATGCGGCGGAAAAGGAGCGAACCAGGCAGTAGCGGCAGCGAAACTTGGCTCCAACGTCATGATGGTTACGAAAGTCGGAGATGATTTGTTTGCCGACAACACGATCAACAACCTGGAGAAGTACGGCATTGATACGGAATTTACCGTCAAGGTGCCTGGTACCTCAAGCGGGGTTGCGCCGATCTTTGTGGACCCTGAGTCCAAGAACCGCATCCTGATCATTAAGGGAGCGAACCAGCATCTTTCACCAGAGGATGTGGATGGGGCGGCAGAAAAGCTGAAACAGTGCTCGCTTATCGTCCTGCAGCTGGAGGTTCCGCTACCAACGGTTTACCGTGCGATTGAGTTCGGAAACGAGCATGGGATTCCGGTGATCTTGAACCCGGCACCAGCTTCCAAGGAACTGGATTTTGAGTATGTTTGCAAAAGCGACTTTTTCATTCCGAACGAAAGCGAACTGGAAATCTTAACAGATATGCCGGTGGACACCGACGACCAGATTCGAGTGGCTGCCATGACCTTGATCGAACGGGGCGTGAAAAACGTGATCGTAACGATGGGAAGCCGGGGAGTGATGTGGGTGACAAAGGATGATGTTCAAACGGTAGCTTCACATAAGGTTGATGCAATAGACACAACGGGTGCCGGCGATGCGTTCATCGGCTGCTTCTCTCATTATTTTGTACAGAGCGGTGATGTGCTGGAGGCGATGAAAAAAGCGACGGCGTTTGCGGCATTAAGTGTGATGAAGCGCGGGACACAGACTTCATATCCAGGTTTGGAAGAAGTTGAAGAGTTTTTAAAAGAGAGAGTTTAAATTAAGAAAAAAGCAAGAAAAAGAAGGGAAGAACTTATCGTAAATCGAATTATTCCATGTTCTTATACTATTGAATAAGTAAGGTGAAAAATAGGAGGGAATCATGGGAAGATTAGTTCATTTTGAAATTCATGTAAGTGACATGGACCGTGCAAAGAAGTTTTATGGAGAGGTATTCGGATGGTCATTTCAGGATTGGAGTGAGTATGCAGGAATGCCTTACTTTGGAGCAGTAACTGGCGATGAGAGAGAACCTGGAATCAATGGTGCTTTGATGCAAAGGCAAAGTGCTTCCCCGGAAATCAACCAGGCGTTAAATGGATTTGCTTGTACAATGGGAGTGGAAGATTACGATTCCACGGAAGCTAAAATTATGGAGAATGGCGGCAAGGTGGCAATGCCCAAATATGCCCTGCCAGGAATGGCGTGGCAAGGATACTATATTGATACAGAAGGAAATATATTCGGAATTCATCAACCCGATGAGAATGCAAAATAGAATCTATGAAATTGAAGCAAGCACTATATCGGGTTTCTTAAATTAAATACGTAAACAAAGAAGCAGGTCCATTTTGGATCCTGCTTCTTTGTTCTATTATCCTCTTACACGGCTTATGAAGCTTTCAGTTCCTCTCCTACATCTGAAGGTTTCCTGCTGAATCGACTAATCCAGCCCTGCAGCTGTACCAACAAGTGCGGGTACGACCCATCCTAATCCTACAGAAGACAACGGCAGGAAGTCAGTCATCGTTTGAACAGGTTCCAGCTTCAGTCCAAACGCCTGTAACCCGCCGATGACGGCAAATACATCTGTAAATAAGAGGGCACTTCCGCGATCAACACGTCGTTAACGGATAAGCTGTGACAAGGACCGGCACTGAAACTTTAAGGATTGGGTTTAACCCCAGGTTTTAACAATTCAAATTATTTAATAGGAACGACTAGCACCTGTTACTTGAATATGACATATTATGCAGTAAACCCATGCTGACAAAAAGCACGGGTCTTTGGATAAGTTTAACTATCAGCAAATAAAGCTGGTGATAGGTGGACTTAGCAGGAAATAAAAAGAAAATATGTTTTCTTATTTGTTTCCGCTTAACGATTTAAATATATCATCACCTGGAGCAACAGGGGAAGAACAAGGAGCATCACCCTGCATAACACCAAACTCTGTTATTTCACAAATACTTATTACTAATTCTGTAAATGATATATAACCTGCCTGAAAACAACAACTCATCTTATCTGCATTCTTAAGGATAAGAACCGAATCGCACTTTACATCTTTTATAGTGCCGCGAGCTATATCGCCATTTCTTTCATAAACAACAACGAAGTCTCCTCTTCTTTTTTCTAGTTGTTCTGCCAGTTCTTCCACACAGTCACATTGACAATTTGATTTTTTATGGCTGCTTGACAAAGTACCCAACTCTCCCTTCAAGAGTAATGTAAATGAAATTTCTATATTCAGGATTCTTGCTTTTTGTTTCTATGTTTTATAGTTTAAAAGAAATTTCTATTTAAGATATTCAAGATTCATAGTTTTTGTTTGTATGCTTGTCTATTAAAACCAAAATCATTTAATAGATTCTAAAGAAAAATTGTAAAAAATGCCCATGACAAATTGAAAATGGCAAATAGAAAACATGCAAAAAAAGAGTGAAGGGCTGTAAGGCCCATCACTTTTTGGGGGATTTGGTGAGATTGAAGGCTCGTTTTTTCCCGGCTTTTTCTCCGAGCGTGGAGGAAGTGGAAGAGTTTAATCAAACGATTGTTTAATAAATAGTAAACCCTGTAAAGCGAACATAACCAATCTCTGCTTTACAGGGCTTGAAGAATTTCATCTAGTATAGGTAACCGCATCAGCCATGCAGGCTTCCCTGTAATCTGGGATGTGGGCTGAAATGGCCCAAAGGGATTTGGAGCAGGCTGGTTTTTCCTTTTCCACTCAGTTTATAGAGGTCATCATAGGATTGGACATCAAATCCGAGAAGGGGATGCCCGCCCATATTTAATGCCGAAGCTGCCAGAAGCAGGTGCTGAGACAGAATTCCAGCTTCCATGTGCTGAATGCGATGTCCCCTGTATCCATAAGCGTTCTTGTAATGATCCTTAGGGCCGGAGATCGTGAAGGAAAGTGGAACTTGAGTCATGTTTACAGTATCAGCAAGCAGTCCGTCTTGCAGCCGGCATCGGAAATCACCCTCCTGAATAGGCTGTAATGCATGGTTGGATCCATCATAAGAATAGGAGCCATTGGGTACACCTTTTATGTTATACATACAACAATAGAGTGAAACACGGTAAGGAGGTTTCTGAAAAGAATTGTCTAGATCATTTCGGTAAGAAAAAGTGGAGAAGGCTTCGAATAGAAGGGCTGATAAGGTTTGTTGGTTTACGGGTTTTTGAACAAAGTCCATTCCAGGCGAATATCGATTTCGGCAGGCGGAAGAGAAATCATACGATAACCGGTCTACACGAGGCAGCAGGTGAAACGGATGTGCTGGCTCTTCTTTCTTTTCTTTTTCCATTTGCTCATGAGTGGGGAACGAGTCCAGCATGCACGCTTCATTCATCTTAATCAGCATGGGATAGTCGCTGATTTTCTTGGAACGGACGTAATGCTGATGGTCAAGTGGTTTCAGTTCACCGCATAACGAAGCAGCAGTGGAGGGTTCCTCTGTTTCATCACTCGTAAACCAGTTCATGGCTGGATCAACGGAAAGAGGAATCACCGCATACACACTTTCTTCTTGCTCGGATAGTCCTAAAAGATGATGAATGGCACGGTCAAGAAAATGGTAATACACCCCCGTCTCAAAGCCCATGCGTCTTCCTGTTTCCAGCAGCTGACCGATCATAAAGCCGGTATCCAGCCCTTGCAGACGGTAAGAAAAGTTATGGTATTTGAAAAAATTCTTCCAAAAAAACGTGGAGCTAAATACGGTGCCAAAAGTGGAGGACACGTCACAGCGATTGCCCAGAGCTCTGTTCAAGTAGCTGTCAAAATTCCCTTCCCTTAAACAAACTAAACGATGGTGTGCAGCATCATAGTGATAAATGCCTTCAGGGAGATCCTTGATTTTCAAATAGATGTAAAGTTCGCTTGGATACAGTGCACCGCCGGATGGAGCAAAGCGCCGGTATGCTGTCCATTCTTCGGTTTGTTCACCAAAAGGAAGCGTTTGGCTAACCTGTGTAAGCCCGTAGGTATATTTAAGAAAGTGACTCATTTCTTGGAGATTCGGTTTGGCGTTTCTTTTCTTTTGTTCGAGATGGAGCGGAATATCTGCGGGTAATTCCACTACAGGCAACCCCCGGTAAAGCTTATAGGGAAGGGGGGCGTCGTCCCAATTCGCCTCCCATTCCCGGGGTTTTATTTTGTCAGATTCATAATGCAGGTTATGCAAAAATTCATCGAGGTTCATTCCTTTTCCCCCTTTGGGACTGCTATGGAAATGGATGAGGATACGGGTTAAGGCTGCTATAAGTCAGCGGCTTTCTCGCATATCCGAGTTTCGCTGGTATGTTCAACACCCGATCCAATCCCTTTAGCCGGGTAAGGTGATGTCCAAATGTCATAGGCAGCATCCCGGGTATCACTACTTTTACACAATGTAGCCCGTTTCGTTTCAGTTCAGGGCTTGTTTGGTCCACAACAATGACCTCCAGCTGAAGCTGGCGAAAAACTTCCAGGATCTCCACAACATCATCCAATAAATCAGCGGATTTACGAACGGTGTGAAATTCCTGTTGAAAGCTCCTTTTCGGGCGCTGATCGAGAAGGAAGAATAAGCGTTCCTCCGCTTCCTTTAACCCGTATAGCATCGAATGGTCTTCCATATGATGAACGAGTAACGAATCATCATACATCTGCCTATATTTCTCCCGATCTTTTTCCAGCTTATCGTCCATGTTGAGAAGCATGCCTGAGAGTTCTTGAACGGCTCCTTTTACCGCTCTTAAAGGATCAATGTGGGCTCCAGCGGCACATAAAAGATTCATGCCCGTTTGCTTCGTGTTTTTGGCAAGCGCCCAAATGCTGGGAATGCCGTTCTCGGTCGTCGAATTAAACAAATGCACCTCATATCCGGTCACTGCGTGTATGCGCTGGATCATGAGCTGAAGCTCCAGGTCGTCTATGGTAGACAGATCCAGACGAGGAATAGGGAGTTGGCCGTACCATGTCATTAAAAATGAATCCCGCTCAACAATTTCGAAAATACCGTAAAGAATCGCTTCCTCCATGCTTCCGCCGAGTGCACAGCCGTTAGAGGTTTCATAAACAAAGCCTTCCCCGCCACCCAAGCTGTAATAAGCGAACGTCTCTGGTACCAGGATGGGCCGGTTCTGTGATAAAGAATAGCCCCAAACCCAATGAATGGGCCGGTCGGGGTCCAATGGCCTGAAAGGAAATCCTGGCATGTCATATTGTTCCTTTGTATGAAGTCCTATTGATCCAGGGTTAAGGGCATGCTTTTCCACCTTGGAATACGGTTCATAAACCATGGTCCGTTTACCCATTGGGGAATAGCCGCAGTATCTCTCCAGTCCTTCTAAGATGGCGGATTGTTCACTTTGAGCATACGAATGGGTTCGCCCACCCGTTAACTCGTCGCCTGATAGTAGAGGAAGATTGACAATCGTATCGGCAAAAGGGGAAATGAAGTCATATCGTTTATGATTAAGAAGGCCCGTTCTGCTATCCAAGTAATCCTTGCCCAGAACCTTCTCCATATCTTCCAGCGAGCGGCAGCGATAGCTATCGATTGATGTCTTCGGGCTTTGTTTCAGTATGATCTCTGCGGTATCCGCTGTATCCTCTGGAAGATCGCCGCACACAGGGCAGTATGGGTCAGGCAAAAAGAAATGATAGGATAGCCGGAGCGTATTTAACTGCAGAAGAAATACATGTTCATACGTGCGGGCTTTTTCTCCTTTTAACAATCTATGGACCTCTTCTTGAATGAGATAGGAAGTTTGCAATAATCCTGAAGCGGAAGCCCAAGGATCTTTCTCGATACCAGGTTGATCCATCTTGTATTCTTTCATTTGGAATTGTTCTCTCCGGTCAGAACCCGCCATAAAACGTCGCCTATCCGCGCACTGAGAACACCCCTGTTTGTCTGGAAGAACAAGCGGTCCAATGTTGGCTTCACCAAATGATACGAATCCCCGAAGCCAAGGGATGCCAAAGAACGAAAAGGCCTCATCGGCTTCTAGGTGTTCAGCCGGAACCCAGGAATCGTGGAGCACTAATGCCAGATTTCCTTGATTCGGAACGGCTTCTTTTACAGTGGCCCAGCGTGTAATGGAATAGAGCCCGCTCAATTGTTCGCTAACGGTGTCAGCTAACATTCCGTTTCCGATGATGATGATGGAGTGGCTCATGGAAGTTCCTCCCCGCTTAACGCAATCCCATAAATGCCAGCCGTATTCTCTTTAAAAATCGCTTCCAGATGAAGTTCAAAGATGTTTGCTTGTTTTTTATTCTGCCTTAATCGATGTATTGCAGAATGGAAGGTTTCGTCTAACGGCTTTTCTTCAAAAGAAGGAACCGGAACCTTCTGTTGAGCATCCTTTTGCGATGTAATGGAGGAAACCACAACCCCGTAGGGATAATGTGAGGTTTCTCGATTTTGAGAATCCATCACAGCCGTTTGTAATGCTCTGCTTAAAGCCATCTGCATATTCAATCCAACGCTTCCATACCACTTGCCGTTTGATTCAACCCAAACGACAGGAAAATCCAGTACTTCACGGCCCCAAAAAAATTCTGGTTCAGACTTCTTGGTTCTCAGAGCCTGCAGAAAAAATTGGCAGCGATGATCATTGACAAGGCTTACATCCAATGTGGCTTTAGTGACACCGTGATCTGCTTGCTTCACAAATTCTTCATGAAGTGCGTTTTGCAGTGCCCTGCATAACCCTTCTGCAGGGGTCTTGCCCATCCCGATTCCCCATGATAAAGGATGCTCACTGAAAAAGTCATTCCCAAAACTCCTGGCATACGTTTCAATTCCAAGCAGACCTGCCTCCAGGCGAGCTTCTTCATGCGTGAGTCCTGAACAGACAGTCTCAGGATAGAGCTTGGCAGGGCCTTCTGAACGCGGATCAGCAACCTGGACTTTGCATTGGGATAACGGAAGCTGGAGTAGATCTGCTTCCTCCCAAAGATGAAAAACACCACATTCTTTTGAAGTAATCCGGTAAAACAGGGAATGCAGGTCCATTTGTTGATGATTGCCTGTTTCAAGGAATGTAGCCGGGTCCTTAATCGGTTCGGCATAAACACGCCCGGTAACCAGCGGGTGAGGGAGAAAGGTGTGCCAGCTTCCTTCGAGCGTTTCCAAGTTAAGCAAGTAAAATGGTCTTTCTTTTTTTTCCTCATGTACGCCCGTGATTTCTTTAAAAAGCTCAAAAACCGCCACATTGGCTAATAGAGCACCTGCTGTTAGTGATAAGGAGTGAGAACCATTGCCTTCTTCATTCAGCGTCTGGTGCAGTCTGCGGAAGGCAGACTCCCAGCACGAATCGGATTCAGCAGAAACGAGCGGGCCAGCAAAGGCTAAGTCTTTTAAAATAGTAACGGGAAGAACAGTCTTCTTTTGTTCCTTGCAGATGGCCAGAAGGGTACGAAGTTGAGATAAATCACTGTCCTTGCATCCATATAGGATGCAATCAAACGGTTCTGCATTTTCTCTCCATGAATTTTTCCCGGAACTTAAGATGGTGATTTTGGTTTCGGGCTCTGACTTGCGTGCTTCAGCTATCATCTCATTTAACCGCTGCTGAATCGTTGGGTGTGATTCAGTGAGTATGACGCTGAAAGAAGGAAGCCCTGATTCAATCAATGATCGAACGAGAGAGAGGAGAAGCGAATCCGAACCGATCACCGCTACTTTTGCATGGCGGTAAACTTGGAATCGATAACCGCCCGAATCACGAATATGATCTAAATATTCGATTTGGGAGGCATACTTAGCAAGGATGCGATCAGGAAGCTGATGTGGGAGATCCTGGCTTACATCACGGACAAAACCGTTCTCGTACAGAACATGTGCGATCTTATACACTTGTTCTTTATAAGCATCTGGTAAACCGTTTGTGACAGAATCAAGAGTATGGGTTCCGTCGAAAATAGGAATTAATTTTTCCAGCCATCGGTCAATGGTGCTGCCTTCCATTCTTAAAGATTTTACGTTGTTCCGGAGATATACACCTTTAGCTGAATCCGGAAAAACAAACGTGTCTCTGTTCACTTTTAAACACATAGAAGGATTTAATTTTTGCATGATCGACCTCCTCTTTAGAATGCTCTACATCTTTTACATCATTTAACTCTATGGATGCCTGATGTCCATTATGCCTATCCAAACGATAAAAGCCCTGCCGAGGGATATGCAGGGCCGGTCTTTTGTTAAAATACCTATTACTACCGATCGGAAGCTTAACTGCTTCCGCCACGACCGCAGCGGCCGCAGCCGCCACAACGCGCACAGCCGCCACAGCCGCCGCAACGGCCAAAGCAGCCGCCACAGCCGCCACAGCCAAAGCAGCGGCCAAAGCAGCCGCCACAACCGCCACAGCCACCGCATACACCAAAGCCACCGCAGACACCAACACAGAAACCAATGCCAAAGCCAACACAGAGACGAGCGGAATCACTCGTATCTTGATCCTGAGGATAATTCGGGGTAACATTGCTGACATTTACACCATCAGTGTGCAGCCCCTGAAGATCCCACTTGAATTCTTCATTCAATAAAAAAACCTCCTACTTTATTTTACGGGTTTAACGAGCTGAGAAATCGCCAGAACACAAACGTTTTTTCTGGAAAAGTACCCTCAAAATAAAATATGGGATGTACTTGTCCCAAGTTACTGTCCATATGCCCAGTTAACATGCACCATTTCAAATGTAAGGAAAGCAGCCGTTTGTCCAAAATACGGCCTTCTCATATGGAGATGGCCGTTTTTCGATTAAACCGGTGCACGAATTGTCGGATCGGTTGGTTTTCTCTTGATATGATAAGGATGAAAGGAGGGAAATGATATTGGATTCGCTTAAAAGCATGAATGACGCATTAATGTATATAGAGGAAAAACTGGATGATGAGCTCGATTATCGGGAGGCTGCAAGAAGGGCGTGTTGCTCGGAGTATCATTTTAAACGGATGTTCTCGTTTCTGGCAGGGATCCCGTTATCGGAATATGTTCGCCGCCGCAGATTAACACTGGCTGCTTTTGAACTAATGGATGGTAACTTAAAGGTCATTGATGCAGCGGTTAAGTACGGGTACCATTCAGCCGATGGTTTTACAAAGGCCTTCCAGCAATTACACGGCGTTACCCCAACTGAGGCAAGGAAGAATGGCCATTCTCTAAAAGCATTTCCGCGTATGTCCTTTCAGTTATCCATTAAGGGAGGAAATGAGATGAATTTTCGGATCGTCGAGAAGGATGCGTTTCATATCGTCGGGATCAAAAAAAGAGTACCATTGATCTTTAGTGGGGCTAACCCTGCGATCGATGTGATGTGGCAGAGTGTAACCCCCGTTCTCATCAATGAGTTAAAAAGTTTATCTGATGTTGAGCCAAAAGGGCTGATCAGTGCGTCCACTCATTTTTCGGAGCGGCTCGCCGAGAACAGTGAGCTTGATCATTATATTGGGGTTGCCACGACAGGCGGGTGTCCAGAGCACTTGGAGAAGCTGGATGTAAGACCGTCTACATGGGCCGTTTTTGAATCAGTGGGACCGTTTCCTGACACCTTGCAGAACATTTGGAGCCGGATTTATTCAGAGTGGTTCCCGTCGTCGTCTTATGAGCAAGTGGAGGGACCGGAAATTCTCTGGAATGCAGATAAAGACACCGCATCCAAAGCCTTTAGAAGTGAAATTTGGATTCCAGTGAAGAAGAAATAACAAGAGCAGCATCGGTTTGAGTAGGCCGATGCTGCTTGTTTAATGAGATTGAACGCTCGTTTCCTCCATCCAATACGCCTCCCGAATATTGATCTGCTTACGAATATCTCTGAGGATGTCATTGGTGACGTCCCCTTCTTCGTAAAGATGCTGGATTTCGTCCCTCTCTGCCTGGAACGCTTTGATCTGGAGCTCTCTTTTCATCTGGGTGTGATGGATGGATTCCTCGCTTTTTTTCGCAAGCCTGAACGTCATAATTAATCGATTGTATTCCCCTATAACCCCTAGATAAATGTGTTTATTTTCTGGCGTGATATGGTTCTTTAAATAGTGAATGGCAGCCTTCGCCATGTTGACTTTTAGCTTAATCAGCTTTTTTGTTCGCAAGCGGCGATTTTTACGACGTTCCTTGTGTTTTGGTGTGAAAAGCTTTACGAAAGAAAGTAAACTTCTTTTAAAAAGCGTCCAAAAGAACGATCTTCTATACTGCAACCGGTTTGTTTGAGCGAGCCGCCTTCGCTGGATATGTTCCTCAATGAGATTCACCGTATCCCTGTCAATCTTTCCTGTTCTTTTTAAATTCTCATAGTAGCAGACTTCCGCCTCAAGTGCCTTCAGCCGAACCTCGGATTCTTCCAATTTCACTTGCTCCGAACTCTTTTCGCTTACCTCATTACGAATCGTATTGTAAGCGGTGATGACGGATACTGCTGCACCCCGATTCTCATCCGTTAAGGATTCCTCAACAGAATGGATGGCAGCTTCAAGGGTTCGCAGCCTTGCCGTCCGTTCCATTTCCTCTTTCAGCTTTTCACTGTTTCCTTTTTCCGTACGTGATAGAAGCGGAAGGAATACACTTGCAGCGATTAAGGTAACCAAGATCACTCCGGCTGCGATAAAGATGATTAATGAACGCTCCGGAAAGGGACTTCCTCCGGCTATCACATAGGGAATCGTAAACGCACCAGCGAGGGTTACCGCCCCTCGTACTCCTGAAAGGGTAAGGATGGATATGGCTCTCACAGAATGAGTTTGAGGCTGTTTCCTGTCCAGCCATCCCCAGCGCCAGGTTGCCGAAATCCAAAGGAAACGAAGAAGAATAAGGGCTGCCCATAGGATGAGGATGTAGCTTGTTGCCTGCCAATTATTAAAGGAGGGATCCTTAAATATTTCACTTGCCACCCTTGGGATCTGCAAGCCTAACAGCACAAACACCAGCCCATTTAAAATATAGATGAGAACCGTCCATGTACTTTGGGAAACCAATTGCAGCTGTCCAACTGGAACCCGGCTTCGATCCTGATGGATGGTGTAGACAATCCCGGCTGCTACAACCGACAAGATACCGGAGAGATGTAAATGCTCAACAATGTAAAAAATGACAAAGGGGGTAAGGAGCTGGATGAGCATATGAATCGTAACATCCTCCATACCAAGCCTTCGAATAGATGTCTTCAACTGAATAATCAGGATGGCTAAAATGACACCGCCAAGGAACCCTCCAATCGATATGACTAAAAAACTCCAACTGGCTTGTGCCAATGAAAAAGCGCCGGTCACGGATGCGGCAAGGGCAAATTTAAAGGCAACCAATCCTGAAGCATCGTTCATTAATCCTTCACCTTCGAGAACATGCATAATCCGTTTCGGTATCTTCACACGGCTTGAAATGGAACCTACAGCAACAACATCGGTAGGAGAGAGAATCGCTGCAAGGGCAAAGGAAGCAGCCAATGGGATCGTTGGAATGAGCCAATGAATTAAGTTGCCAATGGCAAATACGGTGACGAAAACCAGACCGAGGGCCAGCAAAAGAATCGGTTTACGGAGTTTCCATAAAGCGTGCCTCGAAACATGTCTGCCATCGTGAAAAAGTAAAGGGGCGATAAAGAGAATGAAAAATAATTCCGGCTCCATGGGGATCTGTATTCCCGGCGGAAGGGAAGCAAGCGTTACCCCTAAAGCAATCTGAATAATGGGTACGGGTATGTAAGGGATAAAATGATTAATCAGGCTGGATAGGCCGATAAGGGACAGCAGTAATAAAATAACGAGAAAAAACTCCATGATCTACCTCCTCTCCTATCTATTTTGTAACATAATCGTATTTTTAAGTGTACCAATTGGCCTTTGGATTAAAATTTTTCAAACGGGAGTAAATATCTTTATATGATGTTTGATTTCAAGAAGGCTTAGGATGAGGGAATTTCATTTCAAGCCAACGCTTTCACTTCTATTCGGGATTTTGTCGATCATCAAAGAGATAGTCAGTATTAATCAAAAGGATCAGCGGTTAGCTTCTTCAGGGAAAATTTGCAGCCTAATTGGATTAGGGATTAATTTTTTTTATTTTCTCCCGATTGTATGGTTTGCGATCGCAGGATTTTAAGCGAATGAAAAACTCGCCGATTTGGCGAGTTTTCTTAGTTTCTTTGATTATTGTTGAAAAGGCTGCTGCCCTTGTGACGGCATTTGGGGCTGGCTGGTTGCCGGAATAAAGCTTTGGGTCATCTGCTGCATATCTTGAGGTGATAATTGTGGTACCTGGTAATACTGGTGTTTATTTTGGTAAAGAAAAATTTCATAAGCCATCTCGACATAGTTGGCTGCATTGTCAGCCATGACCCTTCTGACAACGGGGTTCGTTACTTCCACTGAAGTCATCGTGAGCAGGGAGGCTGTGGATTTTATGAGGCCAAGCATATGACCTGAAAGGCCTTGATCCTTAATTTCTGAAATGGATTGATTCGGCTTTTTAGGCTGTGAAGGCTTTAGCCCATAGGTAACTGTGTTGTTCTGCTTCATCCTGTATTCTGATGTCGGGTGAGAGGGATTTGCACCCGACGTAAAGCATTCACAAAGTATGTTGTAATGATCAAGAATAAACCTATATTGCCTGTCCAGGATGTCGATCAACTCTGGATCTTTCGCAAAGGATCGAAACATCATGTATTGATCAAGAACGTTGATTAACCCCGAAAGGATCTCGTGAAGGTCAAATACTTCATGACCTCCATGATTCATTTGGTTCGGTACTTGCTGTGTATTGAAATTGGGCGGATTCGTTTGTTGGCTGTACTGGTTTTGCATCAAAATTACCTCCTGACATTCGTTCAAGATGAACAAATTTATTATTAGCATAGAGGTTTCTCTTATCACGTTTTCTTTTTGGTAAAAAACAGTAAGAAGGCAAGTTTCGCTCTAAAATTCTTTCGGCAATCAATATTGTTTTAGCAGCTACGGCACTAATCATTTTTGTTGCTGGATTATTTCGTAATGATTTTGATGGACCCGCAATGAGAGGAACAGGGTTTCTTTTCATAGGGATTTCAACAATAATCAGTTCTTTTGAAAATTTTTACGGGGAAAATGGATAATTTTAACGATTCTGCCAACACGTCGGTGGGATATGGAGATTCAAATAAAATGCAGGTGTCTTGGTCTTGGTGCCAGGCACCTGTTTTAATTTTGAAAAAGATGCCGATAAAATAAATGTCGGTCATTATCACAAAGTATAAAGGAGAACAAAAATTTGGATTTAAGCAGTCTCAATTACTTGCCGATCATCGTTGGCGGTATTGTTTATATGCTGTATGGCGGCATTTATTATTCCATTGTTTTATCAGAAAAAAAGAAAAGCACTCATAAGGAATTTGCAGCCAATGAAAGCAAAGGGCCGGGAAACTACATCTATTCCGTGATTACCGCATTTATCATTTCATTTTTCATGGCCGTCCTTGTCCAGTCCATTGGGGCAGACACTCTAGGGACCGGGCTCGGGATGGGTTTCATCATCGGCTTGCTTATTACGCTCGTTTATTTAAAGAATTCATTGTTCGGACTGATGTCCAGGAAATCATTTTTCATTGCGATTGGAGACCACCTTGTCATTTTCACGGTGCTTGGTGCGATTCATGGGTTTTTAAATTAGTCCGATAGCAAGGAGGAGGACAGACTAAATTTAGCTGTCCTCCTTTTTTTATGGAAAGGTTATTGACGAAGATTTTAGAACGTGTTACCATAAGGTCACTTATTACATGTGACCTTTCATTCACATGTTAACCAGCCTATCTATTTTACTGAAAGGATCGTTGAAATGGATGAAAACCTTTCTATTGTATTTAAAGCATTAGGACACCCGATCCGAAGGCGAATTCTCGATATTCTCAAGCAATCGCCAAAAACAACAGGTGAACTAAACGAATTCTTTCCGGAAGTCACCAGGTACGCTATCATGAAGCACTTGAAGATTCTGGAGGAAGGGAACTTGGTGCTCGTTCGGCGTGAAGGTAAATATAAAAGGAACTTTCTGAATGCGGTGCCTCTTCAAGAAGTGCATAACCGCTGGGTAGGAAAATATATGGAGACAACGGCCAGCTCGTTGTTAAATCTGCAGTCGGCTGCAGAAAAAAAGGGAGGAAAAGAAACAATGGCAAACACTAAGGATTTTCATATTGAACAAGAGGTATTTATCAGTGCATCAAGGGAAGATGTTTTCGAAGCGTTAACAGAAAAGGCTGGAGATTGGTGGGAGTTTCGTATCGCACCAAAAGGAGTGTCTTCTCATTTTACATTCGATCCGGTACCAGGGGGGCTCTTCATGGAAAAATGGGGAGAGAATGAGGGAGCAGTCTGGGGCAATGTGTATTATGTAAATGCTCCTGAAGAAATTCGTCTGCACGGACACCTTGGCATGCGGGGAGCTGTAAACAGCGCCTATACGTATCGTCTTCTCGAGAAAGAAGGAGGAACATTGCTTCAACTTTCTCATTCAGCATCTGGTATCCTGCAAGAGCAATGGGAACAAGAACACGCTAAAGGATGGGAGTATCTTCTTGGAACCCTTCTTAAAAATTACGTGGAAAATAAATGATAGCTGTGATAATCGGAGGAAGCCAAGATGGTAGACGTTTTTACCGAAATCAACATTAACCGCCCTGTATCACAAGTATCAGAGTATGCAGCAGATCCTGATCATGCGCCTGAGTGGTATGTGAATATCCATTCCGCTGAGTGGATCACGCCAAAACCGCTCAAGGTCGGTTCTCAAATCGCTTTTAAAGCGAAATTTCTTGGCCGGGAACTTGCTTATGTTTATGAAATCATTGAATTTATTCCGGGAAGCAAACTGGTGATGAAGACAGCTAACGGACCTTTTCCGATGGAGACCATCTATACATGGCATGCGATTGATCAGAATCATACACGCATGACATTAAGAAACAAAGGAAATCCAAGCGGCTTTTCCAGGATGTTTTCTCCTTTTATGTCTTCCATAATGAAGAGAGCAAACATGAAAGATTTAAAGAAAATAAAAGACATGCTTGAAAAATGATCTGCAAGAAAGGCTGACCACAACTACTCACGATGATCGGTGAGTACCTGGGTCAGCCTTCTTTTTTCTTATAGCCCCGGCACACGGACAGGTGTATAAGACATGGTTGGATTGGAAGTATTGAAGTTATTCCATGTTACTGCATAGTAATTGGGGCAGTCTGGCCGGCTTGTTACGTTTCCACCGCATCCTGTAATGAGGTATGGAATCTGGACGGAGGTGCCTCCGAGTGTCGTCTCGATCGTATATTCGTAGCTCGTATGACGATGATGGTTGAAGATCGCTTTTACGCTGGTGTTGATGTTTTGAAAGAAGGCATCGGTTTCGGGAGTTGAAAGAACTGCATAATGACCTT
The DNA here is from genome assembly GCF_023149135.1 of Fictibacillus marinisediminis. Lineage (NCBI taxonomy): Bacteria > Bacillati > Bacillota > Bacilli > Caryophanales > Fictibacillaceae > Fictibacillus > Fictibacillus marinisediminis. Next base: position 431,802 of record NZ_JAIWJX010000002.1, read on the forward strand.
CTGGAAAGCTTCTATTTTTGCCCACTCTTAAAACGGCATGGAAATCGATGAGAACATGGCGGGATGCCGCTGTTCTTTGTTTGAGCCAGGCCAAATCGGCCGGACGAAAGTAGGGAGCTCCGGCTAATCCAGGGAAATACGTCGGAATCCGAATAAGATGAACGTTTGCCCCGTGTATATGAATATCCTGGCGGACACTTCCTATATATTTTTCAAAGATTCGGGTGGGGAGGTCGCCATTTTCCCAGATCATATCGTGGTTGCCGATACTAACAAAGATGGGGAGACTCGCAGCGAAAAGGACTTCCTTTGACACGGCGGCAAAAGCTTTCATATTTTCGTCTTTATTTCCCTCACCGATCGTATCGCCGCCATGCACAACAAAAGAGGCGGTGCTGCTGTAATTCCTCGCCATGTGCTGTAAAATCCTGCGATATCTCTCTCCTGCTGTATCGAGTATATAACGATTTCGTATACGGTCATAACCCGTTGTCCGTACATGACTGTCTCCCAGCACAAGAAAGGTCAGCCGATCTGAAGGGATATCTTTATGATTCAAAAGCTGAATAGATTCGGTATTCAATCTTGCCATCACGTAACCTCGTTTCATTTCCAAAATCCATGTTGATTCATCCTATGTTCGTTTAAGGCTATTGTTTATAATAATCTGAAACCACAAGAGGAAACAGTAGAAGGTGAAAATCTAGGCCGTGGCGAATTAAAAATTATAAATCAACTGACTGAAACTGAAGGGGATTAACATGCAGTTATCGATTGTAGACATCAATGAGGATTTTGCAGTAAATATTCTGAATTGGAGATATGATGCTCCTTACGATTTTTATAACAATGAAGTAAGCCCTGATTCTATGAAGGAAATGCTGGACAACTCGTATCGAGTAATCTTGGATCGATATCAAGGTATCGCAGGATTTTTTTGTACCGGAAGTTCGGCTCAAGTACCTGCCGGTCACCAATATGGTGCTTATTCTGATGATTTGATTGATCTTGGGATTGGGATGACCCCTGAGCTAACAGGCCAGGGTTACGGTTCTGAGTTCTTTTCGTTCATTCTTCGCCATATTCAAGCTGCCTTTAGCGGTGTTTCCATTCGTTTAACGGTTGCAGCATTTAACCATCGAGCCATTCATCTTTATGAGAAACTTGGTTTTGTTAAGCAAATACAGTTCAATAATGGAAGAACTGATTTTATTACGATGGTCAGACCCGTTTAGTGCCATGATACGAGTTGCTTTGTCAGCTCTTTTTTTCGTAATGATATACTTTTATAAAAAGGGGTGATGACATGATCTTGGAAGCTGTTATGCTTCAGGTAAAGAGAGGCATGGAAGAGGAATATGAGGAAGCGTTTCGTAAGGCGTCAAACATCATTTCCTCCATGAAGGGATACCGATCTCATGAGTTGCAGCGATGTATGGAGGTGAAGGGGAAATATTTGTTACTGGTGAAGTGGGAGAGCTTAGAGGATCATACGGTAGGCTTTAGGAAATCCAGTGAGTATCAAGAATGGAAGCAGCAACTGCATCATTTCTATGATCCCTTTCCAACGGTTGAGCATTTTGAACGTGTTTCTATAGAAGATTAAGAGGGAGGTTTGATTACTATCGAATATTCCATAACACTTGAAATCAACGGGTTAACCCTGCGCGGGATGGCTCATAAACCGGAATCAGACGGCTCATCAAAAAGTCCTGTGGCTATTCTTTTTCATGGGATAACGGGTTCTAAAATTGATGATCATTTCTTGTTGGTGCGATATGCCCGTGAACTGGCAAAACAGGGGATCGGCTGTGTGCGGTTTGACTTTTCGGGTTCGGGTGAAAGTGATGGTTCTTTTTCAGAGATGACCTTCAGCGGGGAAGTGCATGAGGGAATAGAAATCGTGAATTTCGTTAAAAAGTTGGACTGGGTGGATTCAACGAAAGTTATGTTAGTGGGGCACAGTATGGGTGGTGCGGTTGCTGCCCAAGTGGCCAAGGAAATTCCTAATGACATACATAAAGTTTGCTTATGGGCACCAGCTGGCAACATGAATAAGCTGGCTGCTTCTTATTTTGAAAAATACCCCAAGCTTCCGAACGGAAATGTGGATTTAAATGGACTTGAGCTGGGCCGTGGATTTTATGAAGATTTAAAAAATCGTAATCTCTATCATGAAATCACATCATACACTAATCCGGTCATGATTATTCACGGGACAGAGGATGAAGCGGTTCCTCATGAATATGGACAAAGGTATTACGATACGTATGTGAACAACGATCGCGGCATTCATTTAATGGAGGGTGTTGACCATGTTTTCGGAAGACTGAGCTGGATCGATGAACTGTTTGATCACAGTATTCAATTTTTGAACAACTAAAGTGCAGTTTCCGCTTTCTATAATAAACTCCTAAGCAGGATTCTCCCATAACAAAGAGAAGTGTACAGAGTGATCAAAGCTTATTCGGAAGCAAAATCTGTATTTGTATATCGTGTAGTGCTTCATCCATAATGAAAGGAGATCTCATGATGCCTGAGCTATACCACACACCGGTTGTAAGAGCAGAAATGCTTATTAGAAGACCGGTGGAAGTCGTATTTGAGGCTTTTATCGAACCGGCGATTACGACCAAATTTTGGTTCACTAAAAGCAGCGGCAGAGTAGAAGAGGGGAAAAAAATCCAATGGGAATGGGAGATGTACGGTGTATCGGATCGCGTTTTTGTAAAAAGACTAGAGGAAAACGAACGCATTCATATTCAATCGTCGGACGGAACAGAGGTGGAGTGGACCTTTGTTTCCAGAAAAGATAACGAGACGATGGTCACGATACTTAACTCGGGATTTAAAGGAAGTGGAGATGAGATCGTAAATACCGCCATTGATTCCATGGGAGGGTACACGATGGTCCTCTGTGGATTAAAGGCGCTCCTGGAACATAACATCATCTTAAATCTTGTGCCGGATAAAGCGCCTGACTTTCATGTTAAATAAAACAAGGTCCTTTTCGCTATATCGGTTTAAGAATGGAGTTGCTGCTGCAGCTCTTTATTTCTGTCCGTTTAAATAAGAATGAACTGAAGGTGAATGAGTTGAACGCAAAGACTTTCTTTATGGCACTTATTACGATTATCATTTGGGGATCAACATTTGCGGCCATCCGGGCGGGGCTGCATGGCGGTTATTCGGCGGGACACTTAGTTCTCATTCGTTACTTAATAGCATCCGGTGCTTTTATCCTTTACGCTCTGTGGCCGGGTGTGAAATTTCGGCTGCCGAAAAAAGAAGATCTTTTTAGGCTTTTGCTGCTTGGATGGATTGGAATCAGCATCTATCACATAGGGGTAACGTTCGGTGAGCAGACTGTATCGGCAGGAACTGCCGGCATGCTGATTGGAGCAGCGCCTGTCTTTACGGCGCTCATTGCTGTTTTCGTATTAAACGAGCGTTTAGGGAGATTTGGATGGCTGGGTCTTGGCATCGGTTTAGCTGGCGTTATATTGATTACGTTGGGTAGTTCTGGCCCGTCCCTGACGATTTCTAAAGGAGCTTTTTTAGTATTGATGGCTGCTGTCGCTACGTCTGTCTTTTTTGTTTTCCAAAAACCGTTCTTACATCGATATACGCCGATTGAACTGACGGCTTATGTGACCTGGGCGGGTACACTGCCTTTTTTCTGGTTCTCTCCTGGACTCTTTGACTCCATTCAGCACGCTACCATGGAAGCCCATATATCGGCGCTTTATGTAGGGATTTTCCCGGCGGCGATCGCTTATGTCACATGGGCGATTGCCCTCTCGACAGGCAATGCCAGTTCTGTGGCGAGCATGATGTACCTGGAGCCGGCAATCGCCATACTTACCGCATGGGTTTGGCTGAACGAGTGGCCGAGTACCCTTTCGCTGATCGGAGGATTGGTTGCCATATCGGGTGTTCTTGTGGTTAATGGCTTGGATAAGAAGCGTGTTACGGCGGAAAAGAAGTCAGCATGAATGTTTATATCAACTCAAGGGTTAGAATCCAATGAAAGATCAACTGCTCTAAGATGGCAGCTGGTCTTTTTATTTTATTTAGTCCCTGAGTCAATCATTTGAAAATTAGCCTTTTCTAAGATAATCTTACACATAATGATTACTTAAAGTAAGTTTTTTCAATAAACAAGAGGTTAATAGGAGGAATTTATTTGAGTACAATTTCTAAGCTGTTTGAACCCGTAACCATAGGTGCATGGAACTTAAAAACAAGAACAGCAATGGCTCCGATGACCCGGTCGTTTGCGGATGATAAAACCGGTGTGGTGAATGACCAAATCGTAGAGTATTACCGAAAACGAGCTCAAGATGGAGTAGGGCTCATCATTACAGAGGGTGTTGTGATTTCTCCAAGAGCAAAGGGAAATCCTGGTGTACCTGGGCTATATACTCAAGAGCAAATCCATGGCTGGAAAAAAGTAACCGAAGCTGTACACGCTGAAGGCGGAACGATTATTGCGCAAATATGGCATGTCGGCCGGGCAAGCCATCACGAAATTGCAGGAGGACTACCTCCACAGGCTCCATCGCCTATTGCGGCTGAAGGAAAAGTGTCACGATTCGGTAAATCTTTCGATGTTCCTGAAGAAATGACTGAAAATGATATTAAAGAAGTCGTAAATCAATACGCACAAGCTGCAAAAAATGCGATGGAAGCTGGCTTTGACGGTGTGGAAATCCATGGTGCACACGGTTACTTAATCGATCAGTTTAACTCGGACGTTTCGAATAAAAGGACGGATCGGTACGGCGGTGATTTAAAACAGCGCCTGACCTTTATGAAGGAAGTTCTAAAAGCAGTCATTGATGCCGTCGGAGCAAACCGTACCCTTATTCGTTTCTCGGCTTTCAAAATTGATCAGCCCACTTACATGTGGGAAGATCCTGAATCAGCCATTCAAACATTTATTGAAGCGTTTAAAGAAACGGGTGCTGAAATGATTCACCCTTCGACCATGGAATTTACCAAACCGATTGCCAGAGGGTTAACGATGCATGAATTGACACGCAGCCACTGGGATGGAGTTATCGTCGGCGTAGGTGGGCTTGATGCGGAAACAGCAGAAGCCGCACTTGAAAAGGGCACGATTGATGTTGCTGCGATTGGCCGGCCGCTTATTGCCAATCCAGATTATCTGGCACGAATTAAGCAGGGTCAACAACTTGTCGAGTATGAAGCAAAGAAACATTTAACTCAATTGGTGTAATAGAGAATGTAAAGACCAGCTGCTCTAATGGAAGCTGGTCTTTTTAAATGATAAATCCTTTTCTTTTCTATTGACGAAACGTTCAGGTTAGTTAAACACGGAATAAAAGGATTTGTACCAAGAAACGCAGAATATAGACATCTATCACAGATTGAACCGGTAAGGCAGGAATATCGGCAGTAAAACTAAGGCTAAAGAAGAGGAGAGAATCTATTCATGTACGAACTAAAAACCAAAGAAACCGACAGTAGTGTCATTGAGTTTATTGAAAATGTTGAAAGCCCTAAAAAACGTGAAGACGCATATAAATTATTAGATATTTTTACAGAAGCGACAGGTTATGAACCGAAGATGTGGGGACCGAGTATTATTGGATTTGGTGCATATCATTATAAATATGAATCCGGTCATGAAGGCGATGCGCCACTCGTTGGCTTTTCACCTCGAAAAGCTAAAATCAGTTTGTATTTTGCAACGGGTGACACGAAACGAGAGGAATTATTAAAGGACTTTGGCAAACATACCACTGGAAAAGCGTGTGTGTACATAAATAAGGTAGCAGATATTGACGTTGATGTCTTAAAATCATTAATCAATCAATCTGTAAGGTTTTTGAAAGAAACCTATACATATCATTAAATAATCGGACAATAAGCAGGGGAATTGAGGTATAGAGATGAATAAATCATTGCGAATCTTACGGCTTTTGTTTGGGCTTTTTTTATTTGCGTTGGGCTCTGTGATCGTTATGAAAGGAAATTTAGGCTTTGGTCCTTGGGAAGTGTTTCAGGCAGGGCTCACCAACTATCTTCCATTGACCATCGGGCAAGCCACCGTTCTAGTAAGCGTGATTATTGTTGGTTTGATTATCCTGCTGAAAGAGAAAATTGGAATCGGCACCTTGGCCAATATGATTCTGATTGGATTTTTCATGGACTTCATTTTATGGACCGATGTACTGCCGAAGGCGTCCGGTTGGCCCAGTGGCTTGGGTATGCTGATGCTGGGGCTGTTTACCACAGCGTTGGGCAGTTATTTTTACATAAGTTCTGGCTTTGGGGCGGGGCCGCGTGATTCACTCATGGTGTCGATCCGTAGGCGCACGGGTCTTCCAATTGGGGTCTGTCGTTCTTCATTGGAATGTTCAGTTGCACTGGTCGGTTGGCTGCTGGGAGGGCCACTAGGGATGGGAACAGTGGTTACTGCATTTGGACTTGGAGTATTTGTTCAGCTGATCTTCCGTCTTTTCTCTTTTGAAACAACGACAATCCATCATGAGAACTTGCGGGAAACCTTTAAAGCGTAGGCTTTTTTTGAATATGTAGTTCTTGTGTTGGGAGGATGATGTTTACTAGTCTGATGATTCATAAGGAATACCCCTTAGATTATAATCTAAGGGGTGAAATTTTCTCAGCTTGATGGAAAAGTTGACAGCATCGCTAATACACGCATGTGTTATGTGTGGAATAACATCTCTTTAACAATTGGAATTGGTGCGCGCATCAATAACAGTACACTGTCTGGCACCTTGGCGAATTAATCGTCTCGCTTCTTCCATGGAAATCTTTACAAATACTGCCTCATCAAAATCGTTCTCCACATCAAACAATGCAAAGGCCTGATTACGGTTAATAAATATACACTTAAACTCAACTTCAACACCGTTTCTTGATCTAGGTGCAGAATTTCGAACTTCACACAATTCCAAACCAGCATTGTTTAATCGTCTTGCAGTCGCTTCATTTATGCGAATAATCACAAATTCCTCTAGATCCACTCCAGGAACCTCTGACTCAATTTCCACCACCGCAAAAAAACGGTTTCCAAGTACCAAAAGGCAATTAGCACCTATTTCAAAAATTTCTTCGTTGTTCATATTCATATCCCTATTGAATAAACTCATAAACTTTTATCCCCCTCGTAGTTAAATCCGTTGAATGGATGCTGGTATAGCCACTTGCTCTTCATGGCAAAAAGATAATCTTCCTTGCATCATTCACTTTAGTATATTCTGCACAAGCACAATTGCTACTAAAATAGTGATTTAACTATTAGGGCATTGGTTTTCCCCTATTATTTTTTACAGTCTAACCAGCTTACCTGAACAAAGGCTTTTTAGCCGAAGCTATAGAATAATTACTGTAGCTTTATGAAGCAGAAAGGGAGAGTTTCGTGTTAAATGTTGAGATTAGAAGGCCGGCGATTGAAGACCTTTCACCGTTACATGAATTTTTCCGGATCGTCATTACAGATACCTTTGCTAAAGAGGGAATCGAAGAGAAGCTGGATGATCTAAAGGATGAAATTGAGAGTAAGAAGCGTTATTTAGAAAGTGATTTAAAAAGCGAAGGAAGGGATCGCCATTTCCTAATTGCGATAGAAAGGAATCAAATGGTTGGTTCCATCGAATACGGTCCCGCAAGTGAACTGATCTGTACTTGTACAAACGGTGCTCTAAAAGAGCTGATTGAGATCGGTACTGTATTTGTTCATCCTGACTATCAAAGAAAAGGGATAGGGAATCTCTTATTGAACACCATGTATGCCACGCTGCGGAATAGAGGCATTAACGAATTTTGTTTAGACAGCGGATACCGCAGCGCACAAAAAATTTGGACAAAGAAGTTTGGCGAACCGGATTACCGGCTTAAGGATTATTGGGAAGAAGGCTTTGACCATATGATATGGAAAGTAAGTGTATCTGTTTAATAACAATAGAGGGGAAGAATAGTGATGAAGCTAGTCTTTTTGTATCATCGGGTAATATAGCTGAAAACATCGGATCTTGATGAGGAAAGTACTATATATGAAAACTACACCATAAGCTTCCTTAGAATGAAAAATACAGAAGGGGTTTTTATCATGCGGCAGATAAAATTCATGCTGAAACAATTTCTAAAGGAGCCTCTGTGGTTTAAACTGCTAATCATTGCAGCGTTACTTATTTCTATTATTTTTAGCAGTTCATATTTTTCACACCATGCTTATAATGAAAGCATCTCCAAATTAGCTGCGGCTATCTTTTTAGGTGCTTATGGAATTAAATTTAGGAGAAGTCCTGTAACTTCTATCATTTTATTTGTTGCAGCAGCTATAGGCATTTATCTGGCCATTTCAGCAGTAGTTTAGCAGTGAGGCGGTAAATATTAAAATAGTCCGCAATTGAATCAAGGAACTTAAATAGCCGGTAAAAACCGAACAATAAATTTATTAATGTAAATAAAATTCGTATTTTTATTGTAGATTGTTTAGTTGTTTGCTATATTATCAAAGTAATCTTCTATATATCATTACTCGTATATGCTCGGAAATATGGTCTGAGTGTCTCTACCTGGTTCCCATTGCAAGAACTGGACTACGGGTTAAAGTATTCGATTTTTTAGCTTTTTTCAGCTGATTTCATTTTGTATACTTTGACTTTCGCCGGTCCAGTGGGTAGAACGTATTCTACCTGTCTGGACTTTTTTCTTTGGGCCAGATCTTCGAGTATATCAAACCACTAGGAGGATCATGGATATGAAAAAGATGAAAACAAAATACGCTCTATTAGCGGTGGTTACAGCACTGTTACTTGGGGCAGCTGCAGGATGGAGATCTGATTCACCGAATGAAACAGTACAAGCCAAGTCTCATCATAAGCCGATTGTTATTCAAGGACCGATGCCGATTGAAGCTGAAAAATTTGCGCAAAAGCTAAAGAATGTGAAAGTGGAAAAATCAGGCACTTTTGTTTTTTATAAAGGTACGCTTAACCATTATCCCGTAATCGTGGCAAAAACAGGCAAGGGAATGGAAAATACAGCAGCCGCTACATCGATCGCTATCGAAAAATATCATCCAATTGCCATCATCAATCAAGGAACATCAGGCGGTCATGATCCAGAACTGAATGTTTTTGATATTGTGTTAGGAAAACAAACAGTAAATCTCGGCTCTTTAAGAACAGGGGAGAAGGGTGAAGGCGAGGGAATGGATCCTGCAGCATGGAAGCCGATGGATCTTATGGCTTCTGAAGGAAGTGCAGGAGAAGATCCGAATGCTGAAAAACCTCGTTTCTACGCAGGGAATAAGGATTTGCTCGAAGCAGCTAATGAAGTTAAAGATAAATACACCAAGGGTAAGGTTGTAGAAGGTACGATAGGTTCGGCAGACGTTTGGAATAATGAAGTGGATCGAATTAAATGGTTCCATTCAAAGTACGGTACATCGGTGGAAGAAATGGAAGGTGCTTCAGCGGCACAAATGGCCCAGGCCTATAATGTACCATTCTTGGGAATCCGAGTATTGTCCAATAATAAAACAAATGGCGGTAAATACAACCCCAATACAGCAGAAGCATGTCAAAACTATGTTTATCAAGTAGTTGAAAAATATATTTCTGAGATACCTAACAAATAATAGGTTCCAAAGGGGCTGTCCAAGAAGTCTGTAAGCTGTTGATTTCCGTTCCAGGCTGCTCGCTTTCCGCGGGGCGTGCGGTGAGCCTCTTGGTGCAAGCACCGGCGGGAGTCTCACCTGTCACGCTAGTCCCGCAGGAGTCTCGCATCTTCCACTTCAATTAACTTTTCATTGAAGATTTTTCAAGCCAAAAAGGGGCTGCCTGAAGGTCAATTTTCGACTTTCTGGACAGCCTCTTTTTATATGAACTAAAAGGAAAGTTAAATAAACATGTGTAATACAGATAGTAATATGATGTGCAGCAAAGCTGGGAGGAATATAGTATGGAACATGATTTAAAAGAGTTAATTAATAAGTGTGACTTGGCAATAAAGAAGGAAGATCTTGATACGCTGATGAACTACTATACTGATGATGCAGTTCTGGTTGTAAAGCCAGGAATGATTGCACGAGGTAAAGTAGAAATCAAAAAAGCATTTATTGCCATTGCAGAGTATTTTAATAACAGTATTGTACCAACGCAGGGGGAGATGACTATTTTAGAGGCTGGGGATACTGCGTTAGTTATTTCCCAAACGTTGCTTGCTGCCGATAAAAATGATTCCGAATATTCCATGGATAGAAGAGCAACATACGTGTTTAAGAAAAATTCAAACGGCGAATGGCTTTGTGCAATTGATAACTCATATGGTACTGACTTAATTAATAAATAGAGTTTTCAACGATCACGGAGGAAGTGGAAATGAAAATAACGCAGCAATGGAATCAAGAAGATAGTGATTATATTCGTAAAAAGGTTATTGAATATAATTTGTCAAAAATGCCTGATGAGACCATACCTCCCGTCAAAAACATTAGCTTTATCCTTAGAGGTGAAGATGGAAGCATTTTAGGGGGTATAACAGGAAAAATATCTTCGTCACTTATAGTAGATTACTTATGGGTGGATGAATCACTAAGGGGTAAAGGATATGGGAAAGAGCTATTAAAGCGTTTAGAGGAAATGGCGAGAGAGAATCATTGCAGACTGGTACAGCTGTTTACATTCAGCTTTCAAGCTCCGGATTTTTATCAAAAGAATGGATATGAAATTGTAGGTGTAGTTCAAGAAAATCCTACTAAGGAACATCAGCAGTATTATTTAATGAAGAGACTCACTTAAACAAATAAAATGAAAATAGGCTGCCGAATCAGGCAGCTTATTTTCATTGAAGGTATTTTTATTTGAATTTATTAATAAAGATAGAATAGACGTTGTATTTACTGGGAGGGTTAGGAATGAATGGAGATGAAGCTATATTACATCCTGATACGGGTGTAACTTCTGTGATTTTTGTTGAGCGATCATTAAATGAAATTCGTTTTTGGTCTAGAATCATGAAAGAACATTCTTTATTTCTCCGATTGGGTTTTAGAGCGGAGGATACTCAATTAATCAATGAGGCTAATCAATTTTACCGATTGTTCGAACGCATCGAACAAACCTCACATTCCTTTACAAATCAAACAGATCCTGAGCAAATTAAAAGATTTAATACAGAAGTACAACAGGCTGCAACCAATATTTTCGGATTTAAACGAAAAATACTGGGATTGATTCTTACATGTAAATTGCCAGGGGCAAATAATTTCCCCCTGTTAGTGGATCATACAAGCAGGGAAGCGAATTATTTTAGAAAACGATTAGGTGAATTAAATGAAGGGAAATTGAAACCTCTTCCTGATGCCATTATAAAAGAAAATGTCTTCTTCTTAAGGATTATGGCAGACCATGCTAAATTTATTGGTCATCTGCTGGATCCGTCCGAAAGGAAGCTAATTGATATCGCCCGAAATTTCAGCAATGATTTTGATCAATTGATGTATCAAGCCAGGGACCTAGAATCGATGAAGCCACAATCTCAAACGGTTCCTCTTCTGGATCAATTCCTGGATCAGAATCGTGTGTCGGTCTCATCTCTTCGGGACTTCAAGAAAACGGCACGTGATTTAATTGAGCAATGTAAAATAAAGAGTATCATTCATCCGCTATTAGCAGACCATGTTTTCCGTGAAGCTGATCGATTCCTTGAAATAATAGACATGTTCGATGCTCATCTTACAAGCGGCACCCCATAATCAAAATAATTGTCCATAAGCTGAGGAGCTAACAATTTATTGTTAGCTCCTTTTTATTGAGCCCTTTGGCTTCACGTTACGCCAATCTAATATTAAATTCCTGAATTAAATCTTTAAAAGCAGGCCTTTCATTTCCATCTCTTCCGACGACATGCGTGGCTGTCACTAAAGAATTTAATACGGACTCTTCAACAGCCTCCCCAACGGCCCGAAAAGCCGTATCCATCTCTTCCTCATGAATCGCAGGAATGCTTAAACAGTGGTTTGGGTTGTCATGAGGGATTTTAGTGGCGGTTGAAAAACCAATAATAACTTCTCCGCTGCCATGCGTAATGATGGACCCTGTCCGTGATAGGCCGGCAACCGACCGCTTGATGATGCGATTGAGCTGACGTTCTGAAACCGGCAGATCCGTGGCAACAATGATCATAATCGATCCTTTATCCTTTTCCTCCCAAGATCGGAGCAGCTCTTCTTTCAGCTCTTGCCCAATCGCCCTGCCATTCATCATGAGATCACTTAAAATACCAAAGTTCGATAGGACGAGCACCCCAATGGTGTACTCTCCATGAGCCAATTGAAACTGTCTTGAGGCAGTGCCGATTCCTCCTTTTAAGGAATAACAAAGCATGCCCGTTCCCGCTCCGACACTTCCTTCCTCAAATTCAGTTGAAGCGTTATGTATGGCTTGAAAAACATGTTCCTTCTCAATAAATTGAGCTCTTACATCATTGAGGAACATATCATTGCATTCCCCGATGACGGGATTGACCGTCCCAGTCGATCGGCCGATTTCCGGGTTCTGCTCCAGCATGTATTGAATCAAGGCATCTGCAGCTGTACCGATACTTAAGGTGTTTGTTAAAATGATAGGCGTTTCTAACACACCCAACTCTTGCATTTGAATGGTACCCATCGTTTTTCCAAAGCCATTGATAATATGGCTTGATGCTATCAGTTTTTCCTTAAACGTGTTGCCAGTGTGAGGGAGGATGGCTGTTACTCCCGTTTGCATGCTCTGATCACTAAGTGTTACGTGGCCGACTGTAACGCCTTCGACATCGGTAATTGCGTTGTAGCGTCCGGTTTCTAAGCATCCTATTTTAATACCATAATCGCGTATTCTTTTTTGGTGACGCATTGAAAAGATCACCTTCCATCGTTATTGTTATCAACACTTACAAATCATGAGATGATTTCCATCAGGGTCTCTAAAATTAAAATAGTGATGATGTTCAATTCCAGTGATTAAATCAACCTTCTTTTTTTTCATAAACTGATAGGCTTCTTCAATATTTTCTGTATTGAAATGAAATAAGGGGGTTTTTACGATATTTTCTTCTGAAAAAATCTTGCTGTCTAATACAATCCCTGTACCATTCATAGGTATGACATAAATATGACCGAACTGTATTTCTCCATCTGCTTGTAACCCTAAAATGTCACAATACCAATCTCGAGCTTGTTCGATGTTGCTTACTGGAATAAAGACCGTTCCTATTTGAGTTAAAACAGGACTATTCAAAAAAATTCCTCCTAATTATTTTCTGGTACCCTTATCTATTACATTCACTTTTTAATATAACTATCCTGTCTGTTATTTGGACATTTTACATAATAATCCTAGGAAAAGTTTAATGCATTGCCTGAGGATAAGAAGCCGCAAACCTATGTTATCCCCGATCATGAAAGCGAGTTTATTAAACAGGCCTGTTTATTTATCATCAAGAAGGACTATAGCCTCTTCATGCAGAAAAGAGTAGGAAAAATTTCTGACCCTTTGTTTAGAGAAATGATGGAGGATGTTAAATGAATAAGTTAGTGTCTGAGCTAGAAAGTAATCTATCTTCAATGCCGAAAAGAATTAAAACAATTTCGGATCTCGAGGCCAAACCTCTGCCGTCCAAATGGTCTAAAAAAGAAATTCTTGGACACCTTTGTGATTCGGGTAATGTGAACCACCAGCGCTTTGTTGATATCATCGCCTCAACTCAAGTGGTTACCCTGAAGAGTTATAATCAGGACTTTTTTGTGGAGATTCATGACTATCAGCATTCATTTACTGTTGAAGACATTCTTCAGCTATGGATTTCAATCAATAAACAGATCGCAGCACTTCTTGTGAATGTTTCGGAGGAACAATGGAAGCTTGAATGTAAAGTAGATGCACAAAACATTCAAACGTTAGAGTGGCTGGTAAGGGATTATATTGATCATATGAACCATCATCTTGGACAAATTTTGGCGGATTGAATGAGCCCTGCCCTGAAATTGGCGATTTATTTGCGGAGAGTGAACATAAGTGTCATTTTATCCAAGATAGTGGCAATCAGGATTCCTGCTGTGTACCGAATCAGATCTACAATAAGAAAACCTTTGCCCAGGATCAATGCTCCGAGCAATGTATCACGAATAGGCTTGATCCAGTTTTCCTGATACAGCTGACTGAATTCAATGCCGAAGCTGAATAAAAAACTGAGCCATAAAGATGTGTGCAGGCTTTTACGCACCAGTAATAAACGGAATCCGAAATAGACCATCATGGCCCATAGCATATCTCCGGCGTTCTGCGCTGCAACTAACGGAAAAAGATGGCTCCACTTCCTGGAGGCGAGCCCTAAAAAAATGGTGATACCAACAGCTATACTATAAGCTATCCTCATTTTACGGTAATGCGGTTTTATCGTTTCCTTTTTAGTAGTCAATCGAATCCCTCTTTACCATGATATTGATATTCATTGTACTATAAAGGTTCATTCGTAAATGAAAGTAGAGCAATCTTTTGTGTAGGGAGTGCTGAATCCGCCCGTTTTTACCAGCAAAGTCGACACGCCATATTTTTTATTTTCAAATTACAGTTTTTATGTTCAAAAACGCCGATTTATGTTCAAAAAATCTGATTTATGTTCAAAATCAACTCATTTATTTTCAAACGGTTTATACTCGACACCATACGACAGGATTCAACGTGTTTATTTACAACATGGTAAATAAAGGATATAATCTAAAAAATCAAATGTTGATATAAGCGTTGGAGAGAAAAGTAGTTAGGAAATGAGTATTTTCAGAGAGCTCCTATTTGCTGAGAAGGAGCAATATTCGTCTTAACGGAAAAAGCCTCGGAGTTGAGATAGGGTATGGAAGTACCTGAAGAGGTTGATATGGTGACATATGAACAAACTGAGGTGGTACCACGATGCTGCAACTCTCGTCCTCAAGGTCTTTTTGATCTTGGGGGAGGGAGTTTTTTTAGTTCTAGAAGAAAGATGAAAAATAATGAAACGAGGGGTATTGCCATGAATCCGATATTAATGGAGTTCCAACTCAATTGGAAACTGAAAGACTGATCCTTAGAGCTCCTTTACGTTCTGGAGATGGAAAGATCGTCAATCAAGCCATAAAAGCATCTTATCAAGAATTAAAAGCGTGGCTGCCATTTGCTCAGACCCTTCCTGCTGTAGAAGAAACAGAAATTAACTTGAGGGAGGCCCATATCAACTTCCTAAAAAGAGAGAACTTTCGTTTCCTGATTTTCCACATGGTATCCAATGATTTTATAGGAACCACCAGTCTTCAAAGCATCGATTGGACTATTCCAAAATGCGAAATAGGATACTGGATCAATACCAAATTCAGTGCCATGGCTATATGACAGAAGCTGTAAAGAAATTGACGGACTTGGTATGGAACAGCTGCAATTTAAAAGAATTGAAATCAGATGTGAGTCTACAAATACGAGAAGCCGTTCTATACCTGAAAAATTAGGCTTTCCATTAGAGGGCATTCTCAAAAACGATGATTTATCTGCAGATGGAACCAGACTGACTGATACTTGTGTTTATGCGAAAACGAGTTGAGCAGGTACAGGATATTGCTGAAGAAGGAAGAAATGAATGCTGTGAGCTAAAGGATTAAACGTTAAACGATACGGTTGAATATGAAGGCAACCAAGCAACCATACAATGGAGCTTGTGGCATATAGCGGATCATAACAGATATCATCAAGCGCATATTAACCAGCTGCTTACATGGTTTCATTATCATAAAAGGGGATAATGCTTTTTTTGACAGGTACCAAAAAGTAATCAAAGAACTTAATAGTTCCTACGTCACTTTAAAGTGCGTACTTCTCTTTCTCCTGTAAATATTCAATAATTAACTTGTTTGATTGGCTCTTAAACAAGGGGAGGAAAAACAGTGGCAAATCATTTACAGGATACAACCACTTTGCATAATGGAGTAAAAATGCCATGGTTTGGATTAGGGGTATTTAAAGTTGAAGAGGGGCCGGAGCTTGTTAATGCAGTAAAAGCAGCCATTCGGCATGGCTATCGCAGCATTGACACAGCAGCCATATATGAGAATGAAGAAGGAGTCGGAAAAGGGATTCAAGAGGGTTTAGCTGAAAGCGGCGTTGAAAGGCGAGACCTATTTGTAACATCAAAAGTCTGGAATGCTGATTTAGGCTATGAATCAACAATAGCGGCTTATGAAGAGAGCTTACGGAAGCTTGGTCTGGAATATCTCGATCTTTACCTCATCCACTGGCCTGTTGAAGGCAAGTATAAAGATGCTTGGAGAGCTCTTGAAACATTATATAAAGAGGGCAGAGTCAAGGCGATAGGGGTAAGTAATTTTCAAATCCATCATCTTAAAGATGTGATGAAAGATGCTGAAATAAAACCGATGATCAATCAAGTTGAATATCATCCGAAATTGAGCCAAAAGGAGCTTCAGGAGTTTTGTAAAGCACAGGGTATTCAAATGGAGGCCTGGTCTCCGCTCATGCAGGGGCAGCTTCTGGATCATCCTGTTCTAAAGGAGATTGCAGATCATCATAACAAGTCTGTTGCCCAAGTTATTTTACGCTGGGATCTGCAAAACGGGGTGGTTACAATTCCTAAGTCAACCAAGGAAAATCGTCTCGCAGAAAACTCAAAGGTCTTTGATTTCCGGTTAACAGATCACGAAATGAACCGGATCAATGATTTGAATGAAAACTTGCGGGTAGGTCCGAATCCTGATAATTTTGATTTTTAATATTCGATATTGGTTTGAAAAGACGCGAAAATTCGCGTCTTTTTTTATGCCAAAGGTTATTGACAAAGCGGGCTTTTGAAAAGATAATTAATAATGATAATTATTATCAATTAGGTTAGGGGAATTATTGATGATTAGAAGAAGTCTCTCTATCTTTATTTTCGCCTTTTTTTTACTGGTGGGAGCACCCTTTCATGTTGTGGCTAAGGAAAGCAGCTCTCAAGTCAAAGTGTCTCATACCATTCCTTACATAGATGCTTCTATTGATGCGGTAAAACAAAAGGACTTCAATCAGGCTGAAAAGTCTTTTAATATGTTTAAAGAAAAATGGGCCCGGGCAGAAGGAGAGATCCGCAGTGAAAATTTGAGCGGATATGGAAAAATTAAAACGAAAATGGCAGCTGTTTCCGTAGCGTTGTTGAATGAAGATCAAAAGAAATCAGAAGAATCTCTTCAAATGCTAAAGGTGCTGCTTAAGCAATATAAAGAAGGACAGCTAACCAATTCATCAGCCAAAACATCATCCAAAAACGTAAGTATCTCTGCGTATTTACTAAAAATTAAAGAAGCGAAACAATCTCTTGATGAAGGAGATCAGGCCCAATCAAAAGCTCAGGTTGAGGAGTTGAAATCTCTTTGGCTCAGCGTAGAAGGAAACGTAGTAGGGCAATCCCAAAAAGTATATAACAACTCCGAGCGGAGGCTGGTTCTGCTTGCCTCTTCTGTCGATGACCCGAGTGAAAACAAGAAATCCATTCAAATGCTGGATGACATGCAGAAGGACCTGGGGCCACTTGCGAATTCTTCATATGGCATGTGGGATGCAGCAATGATTCCGCTTCGGGAAGGCCTTGAAGCCTTACTTGTGATCGGTGCACTGTTAACTTTTACAAAACGAAGAGAAGAAAATAAAGGGGCTCTTTATGTCTGGAGCGGTACGATAACAGGAATCGCTGCCAGCTTGGGGGTGGGCTTCCTCGTAAGCTATGTGCTGAGTTCAGCTGCTTTCGGCCAGAATAATTTTCTCATTAATGGCTGGTCTGGGGTCATCGCCAGTCTCATGCTGCTTTACGTCAGTTACTGGCTGCACAGAAATACAAATGTGAACCGCTGGAACTCCTTAATGAAGGCAGAAACAGAAAAAGCCGTAAGCGGAGGCAGACTTATCTCTCTCGGTATATTGGCATTCCTGGCAGTTCTCCGTGAAGGGATTGAAACCGTTATTTTCTTAATCGGCATGGCGAACCAAATGTCCTTGACCTCATTAATCACAGGAATCACAGTCGGATTTGGAATTCTGGCAGTCATTGGAGTATGCATGCTGAAGCTAAGCGTTCGATTGCCGCTAAAGCCTTTCTTCATGGTATCCAGTATGATCGTTTTTTATTTATGCTTAAAATTTATGGGATCTGGCATACACAGCTTGCAGCTCTCAGGGTTCATGCCATCAACGACCGCTGAATTCATTCCTACCATCCAGTCAATTGGTGTGTATCCGTCCTTGTACAGTACGATGCCGCAGATTATCATACTCAGCATTGCTATCATTGTCATTTTTACACAGCAGTTTAAAAAGAAAAAATACAACCATAAACGGCAGCAGGAGGCCAGCTAATCATGAAATTATCCAAATCCATTATCCATACCGCACTGACCCTTTCTTTAATCACAGTACCTGTTATTTCGGGCTGCAGCAATGACGCGGCATCATCCGGTGAACATAAAAAAGCATCATCATCCAAGAAAAACGAACTGAAATCCCAGGTGAAGGAAATGCAGACGTCACTCCATAATCTACAGGATTCCCTAAAAGATAAGAATGAAAATCAAGTAAAAGAATACGGCAAACGCCTTAATAAGCAATGGTTATCCTATGAGAACAGCATCCGGGAAAAGTACCCGCTGCTGTATACGGATACTGAAAAATACTTGCTCCCTTTGTATGCTGAAGTAACAAAAGATAACTATAGCAGCGGCAAGGTTCAGCAGCTAAGCGTGGACTTGGATCGTTCTCTGACAAACCTTGAAAAAGCAAAAGAAACAACACAGAAAACGACAGAAGTATTGGATACAGCAGTAAAGAAATATAAAGCTTATGTGGATGAACAGACAGAGGAACTCGTTAAATCAACTGCCGTCTTTACAGATGCAGTAAAAGCGAACGACACACAAAAAGCGAAAGAGGCTTATGCCGAAGCTCGTGTTTACTATGAGAGAATCGAACCGATTGCTGAGAGTTTCGGTGATCTTGATCCAAAAATTGACGCTCGTGAGAACGATGTTGAAGGTGAGTGGACAGGTTTCCATAGAATTGAAAAAGCCTTATGGAAAGACGGCAGCATAAAAAATATGAAGAAATATGCAGACCAGCTTGATCAAGATGTTGCAGAGCTGCAGAAAAAGATTCAGGATGTCAAATTGAATCCGACTCAGATTGTTGCAGGATCCATGGAGCTTCTGAATGAAGCCGCGATTTCCAAGGTAACGGGAGAAGAAGAGCGTTATTCGCATATTGACCTGGTCGACCTTGCTTCCAACGTGGAAGGTTCTCAGGCGGTATATCATGCGGTTCTCCCAGTTCTTAATGAAAAAAACAAGGACTTGGCACAAGACTTGGATACTGAATTTAATAAGATTACAGCCTTGCTGGAAGAGCATAAGAAAAGTGGAGCTTACTTGAATTATATGAAGCTCACCAAGCCGCAGGTTCGTGAACTGAGCCAGCAATTAAACACGTTATCTGAATCCATGGCACAAACGGCTGAAATTTTTCAATAGATTAGGAGAATCAAAGTGAAAAAACAAGAAGACCAAACGGTAGAGGAACAAGAAGAACCTAAACATTATTCAAGAAGGGACATGCTGAAAATGTCTCTTCTGGCCGGGGCTGGAGTTGCCATCAGTGCGAGTGGCATCGGTGCCGTCACCACCATGACAAATGTATTTGGGGAAACCACGAAAAAATCAGGGTCTTCTGCCGAAAAGGAAAGCGTTCCGTTTTACGGTAAGCATCAGGCTGGTATTGTGACACCGCAGCAAACCTATGCTTATTTGGCTGCCTTTGATTTTACAACGAATTCTAAAAGTGATGTTATCCGGCTGTTGAAGGAGTGGACGGTTCTTAGCGAGTACATGAGCCAGGGCAAGGCAGAACAGAATTTTAACAATGACTGGCTTCCTCCAAAAGACACCGGCGAGGCTCTGGACCTTCCTCCTTCCCGTTTAACGATGACCTTTGGTTTTGGACCTTCTTTTTTCAGTAAAAAGGGAATCGACCGGTTTGGAGTAAAGAGTAAAGCGCCTAAGCATCTCAGGGACATTCCGGCCATGCCGAGGGATAATCTCCAAGAACCATTTATTGGCGGGGATTTGTGTTTGCAGGTTTGTGCCGAAGATCAGCAGGTAGCTTTCCATGCCATCCGGAATTTTATTAAAACAGCAGTGGGTAAAGCCGAGGTCAGGTGGATGCAGTCAGGATTCATCAGTGCCAAGCATGGAAAAACCCCGCGCAATCTTTTCGGATTCAAGGATGGAACCGCGAATGCAGGGCCGAAGGATACAAAAGCCCATAATCAGACTGTCTGGGCAGGACAAGGCGAGCCAGTGTGGATGCACGGCGGTTCATATATGGCCTTCCGTAAGATTAAGATGTTTCTTGAAGTCTGGGACCGTTCTTCTCTTAAAGACCAGGAGGACACGTTCGGACGAAAGAAGGAGAGCGGTGCTCCATATGGTAAGATAAACGAGCATGATAAAGTGAATCCGATGCAAATGCCTCCTGACGCTCATACAGCGATCGCCAAACGATCAGGCCAGCAAATGTACCGCCGGGCTTATTCCTACACGGATGGAGTGGATTCCAAAACGGGTTACGTTGATGCGGGCCTAATGTTTATCAGCTATCAAAAAAATCCGGACGAACAATTTGTACCAATGCTTAAAATGATGTCAAAGGCAGACAAGCTCAACGAGTATACCCAGCATATCGGAAGTGCGTTGTTTGCCGTTCCCAGAGGGATTAAAAAGGGTGAATATATTGGACAACCTCTTTTTAGCAGCTTTTAAGAAAAGAAAGAACCCGATGAATACCAAAATTGAAGGCAGGTAACCCAAGTGTTGTACGGTTTTGCAAAATGCAGTGTAGATGACCCGAACGGTGAGCAGCAAGTAAAGTCATTAATAGAATATGGTGTACAGAAGGGTAATCTCTACCTGCAGCAGAGTGAAACAGAAGTTACGACTCCTCGTGTGTTTTACAAACTTTTTCCTCAGGTGAAAAAAGGGGATACGGTGGTGGTTCATAGATTTAGCAGTATCAGCCAAGACACCACTTTCTTCATCAACCTCATCAGCAGTTTTCAATCGAAGGGCATTCATTTTACCTCTTTAAGTGAATCCGTTGATACTGCTGCCTCTGAAGGCCAGGTGATATTCAGGCTGTTTCAGGGACTGGCACAATTAACTCAGGACGGAGTTACGGAAAAAATAAAGTCAAGTGTCAGCCTGGCAAAAGTAAGAACGGGTGGCAGACCTAAAGTGGATCCCGTCATGCTGGAACTGGCATTGAATATGTATTTCGATGAAGACAACCCCTGTTCAATTCATGAAATAGTACAGAAAACTGGGGTAAGCAGGGCTACATTCTACCGGTATCTAAACAGAAAGTGAAGCATGTTCCTGGAAGTACATTTAAAAACAGTGCATCATATCCGTATTTTTCGGATGATGCACTGTTTTTTTATCTTTCATATCTCTTTTGCTGTGTCCTGATCCCGACATTTACGTTTGATCTTCGGTAAGGTATGTTTTTACGGCTGGCGGTTCATAGTTGCTGAATTGATTCAGGAGGTCTTGTGGATTGGGAGCTGTTAGTGCCATCTCACGGTACTTTTCTTGCATAAATCCTTCGGCCGTCATGTGGTTAAACAAGGAGATCAGAGGATCGAAATAGTGATTGATATTCAACAGACCGCAAGGCTTTTGATGTAAGCCTAATTGTGCCCACGTGAAAATCTCAAAGAATTCTTCCATGGTTCCTGGTCCGCCGGGTAAAACGATGAACCCGTCCGCCAATTCAGCCATTCTTGCTTTTCTTTCATGCATGGAATCTACCACGATAAGATTGGTTAAGTTCTTATGGGAGATTTCTCTTTTTTTCAGAAAGTCTGGCATGATTCCGGTTACTTGTCCACCATGCTGCAGTACGGAATCAGCAACGGCTCCCATCACGCCTACACTTGCCCCGCCATACACGAGTCCGATGTTGCGTCCGGCCAGTTCTTTCCCCAGTTTCGCAGCTTCTTTAACATAGATTTCCGATACACCATTGCTTGAGCCACAGAATACAGCTAGATTTTTCAAATGAATCTCCTCCTTTTATCTGCAGTTAAAATTATATCAGTTCCTTGGGCTGCTAACAGGAAGGAGATTTTCACCCCTCTTGACGAATACACGTAAGTGGAAAATAAAGGTGGAGGTTTTTTAAGAATGAAGTTAGATTGGGTGAGATCAAGGATAAGATCGCTTTCGACTGCTGAAAAAATGAAGCATATTCCTAAAGGCTATTCTGGAGATCAGAAATACGCTGTAACATTAAAGGACGGCAATAAGGTTTTATTGAGGATTGCCGCTATAGGGGATTATGAAAGGAAAAAATCCGAGTTCCAGCTGTTAAGCAAAATCATGAGGTATCCCGTTCAGACACCGGAGCCTATTGAAATAGGAAAGCTGGAGGAGATGAACCTCTGCTTTTATGTCCTCTCCTTCATCGAGGGAGAGGAGGCGAATGAGGTCTTACCTCATTTAACTGAAAAGGAGCAATATGAGATTGGTGCAAGAGCGGGGAAAGAGCTGAGAATCATGCACCAGTATCCTGCGTCCGAGGAGATTGAGACTTGGTATGAAAGAGTGATGAGCAAGTACTATCGATATGTGGACGCCTATAAGACATGCGGTGTCAAAGTAAAAAATGAGGAGAAAATCTTCGCGTTTATCAACAAGAATAAACATTACTTAAAAAGTCGCCCCAACCGTTTTCAGCATGACGATTTCCATCCAAGCAACCTTATTGTGAAGAACAAACAATACGCTGGAGCCATTGATTTTAACCGCTTTGATTGGGGCGACCCTTATCATGACTTCTGTAAGGTCGGTTTATTCAGTAAAGAGGTGAGTGTTCCGTTTTCCATTGGACAAATCAATGGATATTTTGAGAATAAGATCCCTGAGGATTTTTGGATAATTTACTCTCTTTATATGGCTATGAATGTTATGTCTGCCATCGTATGGACGATCAGGGTCACACCAGATCAAATCGATGAAATGGCAGACCGATTACACCAGGTGCTGGAGGATCATCAAGATTTTAAAGTGCTGGAGCCGAAATGGTATACAGCTCATTCCTTCTCGGTTAATCAGGTATGAACTGATGCTTATTAAACGAATATCCTGCAAAGTAAAAGAAGGACATCAAGATTTATTTTATGACTGTCAAAAACAATGGGGACCGCTTAGTCAGGTGAAGGGGTTTATGGGGCAAGTGGGAGGGTGGAGCGACCATAAGCAATCGACTGCTTGTATCTATGCTTTCTGGGAAAGTCAACAGGATTATCAGTATTTTATGGATGAGATCCATAATCAGATTTTTGCAGCCTCAGGGCAAGGAAACACCTATACTTCGATAGAGATAGATTTTTTCCAAGAAGAGCTGAGAATCACCGGTTTGGAAAATCAATTTGCAGATGTTATAAGAAATGCCCAATATATTTATTCAGTTATACAGCAAGCTGAAAAACATAGCTGGAATGCAGGCTTGCAAAAAGCCAAGGGAATGCTGGGAGGCACATTTGCATCGTCCCAAAAAGATAGGGACACTTTCCTTGTATGGTCGGCCTGGCAGTCTGAGAAGCAGCAAAGAAGGACTCTGCCACAAGGTGGTGCGCTAGAATGGGCAGATGAAAAGTTTAGTGTCATAGAAGCTTGGCGAGTTTGTCCGAGCATTATTGATAGAGACTGAAGAATGATAAGCAGGAGGTCCAGGAACGCTGTACGAAAACCATGTCAAAACCAAAAATTTAGAAGAGGCTATGGAGTTTTATACGAGGTTAGGAGAAGGATGTTATGTACTTAAGTGAATGGGAGATACTTTCGTAAAAATAGATGAAGCAGGAACTGTTTGGGTCCCTGCTTTTCCTTGCTAGCAGTTACAGATCATTAAAACGTTGCCGTCTAAATCCTGAAAATTAAAATAGGCAAATTCTCCAATGCGTTCTACGTTCTTCACGATGGTGATGCTATTTTCTTTTATGAATTCATAGGCTTTATCAATATCCGGTACATAAAAATTAAACAGCACATGCGAAGAAGGTTTGAATACAAAGTCGGGATCAAACGTGTGGTCGTCCAATGTTAGTCCTGTTTCATTGGTTACAGGCAGGTTGTAAACAGGAGAGTCTACGTTTTCAGGATTGAAAGGTACGCCAAGCAAATGACTGTACCATTCTGCAGATTTCTTTAAGTCCTTAACATGGATAAACACATTATTCACCTTGCAAGCGATGGGCGACACGGTTGAGTTCATGATCTTACCACCTTTTGGTCATATTTTACAATTAGTCATTCAACAATAGTAAGGGAAATCCTTTTATAAACCGATGGAAAATAAACAAGGCTCTTTTCTAAAAGATTGTGGCTTTGGGGACATTTATGTATAGCAACTTCATTGATCAGTTGATTGGAGTGCAAGGTGCGAGATTCCTCGAAAATGAATTTCACATTTTCTTCGTGCGATATAACGCTGCCGAAGCCTTCCTTGTCCGGCGGGAGCAGCGGGACAGGTGAGACCCGCAGGTGCCTGCGCCGAGAAAGTAGGCGCTGGCGCCGGTAAGGCTCACCGCACGCCACGCGAAAGTAGGCGTTTACGCCGGTAAAAGCGAGCAGCCTGAAACGGAGATCAACCACTCCCAAGAGCAGCAAAGGTTACGAAAACAGCCATAAACAAAAAGGATTGAGGTGATTGAAATGCTGCAGCACGCA
The DNA here is from genome assembly GCF_023149135.1 of Fictibacillus marinisediminis. NCBI lineage: Bacteria > Bacillati > Bacillota > Bacilli > Caryophanales > Fictibacillaceae > Fictibacillus > Fictibacillus marinisediminis. The sequence continues at coordinate 456,634 of NZ_JAIWJX010000002.1, forward strand.
GAAAAGAAGATAGTTATTGGGGCAGGACCCTATAATAATAATCCTGGGTGGATTCATACACAGGAAGAAGAATTGAGTTTATTGGACAAGAGGCAGTGGGAAAATGCATTTGAAAAAAATTCAGTGGCCGCCATTCTAGCTGAACATGTGTGGGAACACCTTACGTATGAAGAGGGAGTAAAAGCTGCTGAAAACTGTTATGAATTTTTAAAGCCGTCTGGTTACATCCGCTGTGCTGTTCCAGACGGATACTTTCCCGATGAGGAGTATCAGCATAACGTACAAGTTGGCGGGCCTGGACCTAAAGACCATATCTGCGCAAGCCATAAGATTGTACATAACTATAAAACGTTATCGGCTATGTTTGAAGCAGCGGGCTATACGGTAAGGCTGCTTGAATATTTTGATGAGACTGGGAGCTTTCATTTGGAAGATTGGAACGGGGATGAAGGCATTATTTTCCGATCAAAAAAGTACGACCCAAGGAATCAAGGAGATAAAATAGTGTTTGCTTCATTAATAGTAGATGCCATCAAGCCTCCAGCAGACTGATTTCCAGGAAAACCTAAATGAGTAAGCACTCACCTTTTATTGACGAGAGGCATAAATATGATATTATAAAAATGAGTGAGTACTCACTTTATTAGGGGGCTGGTTATGAACTATAGTGTTGAAATTGAGAACGTTAGCAAAAGCTTCGGTAAAAAAGCGGTTTTAAAAGAAATCAGCTTAAATATTGAAGAAGGAAAAATTTATGGATTTATTGGCCCATCAGGTTCTGGAAAGACCACTCTGGTAAAATTGCTGGTTGGAATGGATGATCCTGACAATGGGATGGTACATGTGTTAAAGGAAAAGGTTCCAAACCTCGGACTGCTGCAGAACATTGGCTATATGGCGCAGTCTGATGCTTTGTACCTGAATTTAACGGGCAAAGAGAACTTGAAATTTTTTGCTTCACTTTACAAGATGCCGAAGTTAGAGGTGGCTGAGCGGATATCTTATGCCGCTGATCTCGTAAAGCTTACACCTGATTTAAATAAAAGAGTTTCGGCCTATTCGGGTGGTATGAAACGCAGATTATCTCTGGCTATTGCTTTAATCCAAAACCCTAAACTTCTTATTTTGGATGAGCCGACCGTGGGCATTGATCCGGAATTGCGTTTAACTATTTGGAATGAATTATTGCGGCTGAAAAACGAAGAAGGAAAGACGATCATCGTAACGACGCATGTCATGGACGAAGCGGAACGGTGTGATTTGATTGCAATGATCAGAGAAGGCCGCATATTGGCTAACGGCACACCAGATGAATTAAAAGAGTTGTATCAAGCAAAGAATTTTGATGAAGTCTTTTTAAATGCGGGGAGGAAAAGTCATGAGAACAGCCGCTCTAATTAAACGGATCTTTCAAGAGATGTTCCGAGATAAACGAACGTTAGCGCTGTTGTTTGTTGCTCCTTTGCTGATTTTATCCCTGATGTATTTATTATTTAACTCCGACACTATCAATCCGAAGCTGGGAGTGACTGGTGCGGATCATCAGCTTGTTGAGGCACTGGAAAAAGCCGACATTCATACGGTTCACTATAAGAGAATCACCAATACGAAGAATACGATAAAAAGTGAAAATCTTGATGCTATTTTACAGTATAAAGATTCTCACTGGAAATTAACCCTGCAAAATAACGACCCGACAGCCGCCAAAGCCTTGCAGATGAAGGTTCAACAAACCGTATCCCAATTTCAAACAGCACTTATGAATAAAGGGAACGCAGGCCTTCCAAAAGAAAATATTAAGACAGCATACATCTATGGAAATAGCGATACCGATTTTTTTGATGTCCTGAGTCCTACGCTGGTTGGTTTTTTTGTTTTCTTTTTCGTTTTCCTCATTTCGGGTATTGGTTTATTAAAGGAACGGACATCAGGTACTTTGGAACGATTAATGTCTACACCCATTCGCAGATGGGAAATTGTAATGGCCTATCTGGTTGGATTTGGAACGTTTGCCGTCATACAAACCGTAATTGTCGTCCTGTATGCCATCAATATTTTAGATATGGTTCTGGAAGGATCCATTTGGAGTGTTATTTTGATTAACTTATTATTGGCATTGGTAGCTTTGTCATTGGGAATCCTTTTATCCTCTTTTGCTGCATCCGAATTTCAAATGGTGCAATTTATCCCAATAGCAGTCGTTCCACAAATCTTTTTTTCAGGAATCATTCCCCTTAATGGCTTGGCAGACTGGCTGCAAGCCGTTGCTAAAGTGATGCCGCTTTATTATGCGGCAGATGCACTAAAAGGTATAATGTATAAAGGAATGGAATTAAGCGATATTAGTGGAGATCTTATTGCACTCGTGCTATTTGCTTCGTTCTTTACTGTACTGAATGTATTTGCATTAAAAAAGTATCGTAAATTATAAAGGTTAAAAGCTCGAAAGTAGGGATGAGAGTGTTTAAAGGCAGTCTCTTGGAGGCGATGGTTGCCCATGCATCTGATAACAAAAAACAAACGGATAAACAGCAGAAGATTTTGGAGTCGGCCATTAGAATCTTTGCAGAAAAAGGATATACAAACACCTCGACAAGTGAGATTGCCAAAGCAGCGGGTGTAGCTGAGGGGACCATTTTCCGTAAGTATGGAACAAAGGATAATTTATTGCTCTCGGTGATCGTTCCCTTTATAAAAGACTTATTTCCTGCTATGGCTGAGGGTGTTTTTAATGAAGTGATGTCAAAAGACATTCTTAGTTTTGAAGATTTCTTGCGGGCTTTCTTGAAAAACAGAATTGTCTTCTTTAAAGAGAATATGGAAATCTTTCAGATTGTTGTGAAAGAGATGCTCTATAACGTGGAATTACGAAAGGAATTACTGCCTTTTTTTAAGGAAAATGTCACTCCGCGTCTCATTAAAGTCATCAACATCTTTAAAGAACGAGGAGATTTAGCAGATATTCCAACAGGGTTGATTCAAAAAATGGTGTTTACTTTCGTTGGCGGATATTTTGTTTCTCACTTCGTCTTGCTGCCAGAAAACTCATTTGGGGATGAGGACGAAGAAATTGGAAATATGATCAGATTTGTGATGGATGGCGTACGGAACAGGAAAGAAACTTAAATTATAAAGGCTTTACCCCTAAATTGTCCAACGCCTCATTCACATCCTGAAGATTATAGATTTCCTTCTCCAAACAAAATTGAATGACCAGGTCTGATGTATCACTGTCAGACAAAGAGAAGCCGGCAGAGCTTAGAAGCTCACCGGCTTCTTCTATGTTTAATTGAAGAGCCAGGGCGAGTAAAATGACCGTATTTTTTCGGGGGCGGTAATCAGGATTGGAACGGATTTTTGAAAAATGGCGGCGGTCAATTCCTGCTTTTTTGTAGATTTCGGAATCACTGGCGCCTCTTTGATCGATATAGCTGAACAAGAGATGACGGAGGGAAGGTTTGCGTCTGGACTGGATAAACTCGTCAAGGTCCGCTGGCTGTCGATCTTCTTCAAGGATTTCGCTCTCTAGAGGTGCACAGGCATGTAAAATCTCTGCCGGAGAATGGTTCAGGCAGTAGTCTACATATTCTTTTAGTTCAATCAGAGTTTTTTCTGCGAGCATTGTGATGACCTCCCCAAAATGTCGCTTGCCAGGCGACCAAATGATGGCAGAATCCAGCTATTATTATAGCATGATGAATAGAAGGGGATGGGTCGCATGAATCACAATAAAACGGAGATTATCTTTCTGCTGGACCGGAGCGGATCAATGGCAGGGCTTGAAGAGGAAACGATCGGCGGGTTTAACAGGCTGATTGAAAAACAATACCGGCCGGAAGGAGAGACGGAAATTACGGCGATTCTCTTTGATGATCAGTATGAGGTCGTATGGACTGGCAAAAACGCCAGAGAGGTAAGGCTGTCAGACAAAGAGTATTTTGTAAGAGGCTGTACCGCACTGCTGGATGCCATAGGTAAAGCGATCGTGGATACCGGGCACAGGCTAGCAATGACAGACGAGAATGAAAGGCCAGGCAAGGTCATCTTCATTGTTACAACTGATGGGATGGAAAACGCGAGCACGGAATTTACCTATCCCAAAATAAAGGGGCTGATCAAGCACCAGCAGGAGAAATACAGCTGGGAGTTTATATTTATGGGAGCGAACATCGATGCCGTGGAGGAAGCGGACAGCCTTGGGATTTCAGTCGACAACGCCTATAACTTTGAGGCTTCATCACATGGGGTAGAGGAGATGTATGCTGTCATGTGTGAAGCGGTGGCGGAGAAAAGGGGGAAATGATTATCATATGGGCAAAGGAGCACCCAACGTTTTTTTTCGGCGGGTGCTTTTTAGTTCGGATAATAGATGGTCATGCTCAAGCGGGTCAAAGTGTCACCGGAGTTATGGTAGACGTGAGGCCTGTCGGCTCTGAACCGGATAGAGTCCCCATTTTTCACGGTGTATTCTATATTGTTCACACGTACGGTTAATTCCCCGTCAAAAACGGTTACAAATTCTTCGGTGCCTTCTCCATGAGCGTCAGAGCTTAGAAAGCCGCCTTTGTCGATCTCGACGGAATACATTTCAAATCGGCGGTCATCCTGAAATGGAAAGTAGGGATATACTCTGTATTTTCCGTTGTCCTCTGTTAAGGCTTGTACTTCGCTTCGCAAGACTACTTTCGTATCGGGCTGCGGATCATTGATCAGGGAAGTAAACGAGATCTTTAGTCCATTGGCGATTTTCCAGATCGTCGTAATGGTAGGGCTGGATTCGCCTCTCTCAATTTGTCCAATCATTGTTTTGCTTACACCGGTCAGTTCAGCCACTTTTTCAAGGCTTAATTTTTTGTATTCCCGAAAGGCTTTTAAATTTTTCGCAATGATAAGATGGATTTCCTCCATAAATAACCTCCAGACCTATTTACAATATAGCGACCATTCTGTACAATATATTGAAAATCGTTATAGTGTTCAATATAGACATTATAACATACACAACGGAGGGGGATCACAATGTCCATTTTGTCTTTTTTGTTGTACGTGTTTGTTACAAGCTTCACTCCAGGACCGAATAACATTATGGCGATGCTGTTTGCCAATCAATACGGTTTGAAGCGAACCCTCAGATTCTGTGTTGGAGTTGGAGCTGGATTCTTTATCATCATCATGCTGAGCAGCTACTTTAATCTTTGGCTGAAGAACTTCATACCAAAGATCGAGTTTGCGATGACGATCCTCGGTGCGGTATATATGCTGTATCTGGCTTATAAGGTGTTAACCAGCAAAAGCAAGACTAAAAACAGCGAACGAGAAGACAAGAATAACAGTTTTAAAGCAGGCATGCTGCTTCAGTTCGTTAATCCAAAAGGCCTCTTATACGGCTTGACTGTCATTTCCACGTTTGTGATTCCCTTTTACCATTCCAATGCCAGCCTGCTGCTGATTTCATTATTTCTAGCGTTTATCGGCTTCCTGGCTACGTTTAGCTGGAGTCTGTTCGGTTCCATGTTTCAAGTCTTTTTATCAAAATACAGAAGAGCATTCAATGTGGTGATGGCCCTTTTGTTAGTGTATAGTGCGGTTTCGGTGGTTGTGGAATAAGATATCAATGATTAAAACGATCGTTTAAAGAGGCTGGTCATTAGGTCAGGTCTCTGTCTTCATATAATCTGGATCGATAGAAAAAAAGAGCACTGGCTGAGAAAAATGCAGCCGTGCTCTTTTGCTTACCAGAAGGATTATTTACTTTTTCGCCTTGCTGACTTTCAGTTTCTTGCCTTTAACTGTGGTATTTTCCATGGCCTGCAGGACAAGTGAGCCTTTTCCGTTAAGAATATCAACATAGGACCAATTCTCCTGGATGGTGATAATGCCGATATCATCTGCTGAGACTCCAGGGATTTTTGCGATGGTTCCAACGAAATCGACCACTCGGATCTTCTTGTTTTTTCCGCCGCTGAAGTGGAGTTTCGTAATATCCTGGTTGATTCGGGCCGTTTTATTATTTCTCATGACTCGGCGCCCGCTGAGCTTTTCTTCAAAAGCTCGTTGCATTTTAGCCACTTCTTGTTTTGTCGGTGCTTCTTCTTCATCGATCTCAAAGCCGATGTATCTTTCGATGGCTCTAAGATATTTTCCTTCATAAGGCAATGCAAACGTAATGGCTCTTCCTTTTTTGCCGGCCCGGCCAGTTCTTCCTGTACGGTGGACATAGCTCTCTTTTTCCATGGGAACGTCATAGTTGATAACAAGGGTTACATTATCAATATCAATTCCTCTCGCAGCTACATCCGTGGCGACAAGGTAACGGAAATTCCCGATCTTGAACCCGTCCATCACCGCAAATCGATCTTCTTGTTCCAATCCTCCATGAAGCTTTTCAACAGAATACTGAGAGGCTTCGAGCTCTGCAAACACGGAATCGACGTGCTCTTTCGTATTGCAGAAAATGATGCAGCTGTCCGGGTTTTCAACGACCGTCACGTCTTTCAGAAGAGCAAGCTTTGCCTCTTCCTGAACGTTGATTAAAGAATGCTCGATCGTATCTGTCGTCATCCCGGCAGAAGCTATTTCGATTTTTGCTGGATCCTTCATATATTGATGGCAGAGATTTTCGATATCTTTTGGCAATGTTGCAGAAAAGACCATGGTCACTCTGTTTGAAGGAAGTTGTTTAATAATCTTTTTGACTTCATCAATAAAGCCCATGTTCAGCATTTCATCTGCTTCATCAATGATCAGGTACTTGATTTGGTCCAAGACCAGGGTTTCACGCTCGATATGGTCCATGACGCGTCCCGGTGTACCGACGACGACATGCGTTTTTTGTTTCAATTCTTCTTTTTGTTTCGCAAAAGGCTCTTTACCATATACAGCAACAGCTTTAATCCGCTTGAACCTTCCAATGTTGGTCAGGTCTTCACGAACTTGAACAGCGAGCTCACGCGTGGGAGTAAGGATCATTGCTTGTGGCCGTTTTTCTTCCCATTCCAGCATTTCGCATACCGGAATACCAAAGGCTGCTGTTTTTCCGCTGCCTGTTTGGGATTTTACGACGAGATCTTGTTTTTCCAGAGCTAATGGTATGACTTCAGTCTGAACCTCAGTCGGAGTTTCATATTTCAACACTGTAAGTGCTCGTTTTATTTCATCGCTTATACGATAATCGTTAAAACTTCTATTATTCATGTAGGAACCTCGATTTTTTATATTATCCAGAATCAGCATAACCTGAATAGTGTTCATTATACTTGAAATGATGGACAATCGGGTTTAATTTTAAACGATTGTTTAAATGAACCCTTCCGTACGATCGCAGGTGATAGGTAAACAATGATATAATGAGGGAATTAATTCAAAAGTAAAAAACTGGCAACAAAAAACAGTTGAAGGAACGATAGCGCTGTTTTATAATAACTCTTAGCGTTAACTAACTTGATATTAAAATCCTCATCAATCCGATGAGGTAGAGGTCGCGGCTTTTATTAGTAGGACGTACGAGATGAAGAGGACATCATAGACTCCGTGTGAAAGGAAAAGCTGCCGAAATTTGTGCTTAACTCTGGAAGTATGAATTGGGGCTGTATTCGAACAGGAACAGCACTGTCACACCCACGAATAACCGGTGGGTGGGATGCGCTATCTTACGGAAGGCATGATGCGGATTAATACTAATCGTCGCCCAATGCTTGGCGGCTTTTTTTATTTCCCACTCCTTCCTAAAACGAAAAGGAGTTTTTTTTTATGCGAAACACATCACAGAATCCATCACAGCCGCCGTCGCCAAACGCGGACAATGAATTAAAGCGGGGACTGAAATCCCGCCATTTAACGATGATCTCCCTTGGGGGAACAATCGGAACAGGATTATTTTTAGCAAGCGGAGGATCCATTCATACTGCAGGGCCAGGCGGCGTTCTGTTTTCATATGCAGCGATTGGAATCATGGTGTTCTTCTTAATGACAAGCCTCGCAGAAATGGCGTCTTACATGCCGGTTGCCGGTTCATTCAGCACGTATGCTTCAAAATTTGTGGATCCATCACTAGGATTCGCGCTCGGCTGGAACTATTGGTACAACTGGGCAATCACCATTGCAGCTGAACTTGCAGCCGTAACATTAATCATGAAATTTTGGTTTCCGGATACCCCTTCATTTATCTGGAGTGCACTGTTTCTAGGCATTATGTTCTTATTAAATTATTTATCGGTAAAAGGGTTTGGTGAAGCAGAATATTGGTTCTCGCTGATCAAAGTCATTACCGTCATTATCTTCTTGATCTTAGGAACACTTATGATCTTCGGCATTTTAGGCGGAGATCCGATCGGATTTAAGAACTTTACGATCGCTGACGCACCGTTCCACGGCGGATTCTTTACGACGCTTGGCGTATTCATGGCTGCAGGTTTCTCATTCCAGGGAACAGAACTGTTAGGGGTTGCGGCAGGAGAAACGGAGGATCCGAAAAAGAACATCCCGAAAGCAATCAAAAGCGTGTTCTGGCGTATCCTTTTGTTCTATGTTCTGGCAATCTTGGTCATTTCTTTAATTATTCCCTACACAGACAGCCGATTGGCAAGCAGCGATATTACTGTAAGTCCATTCACACTTGTCTTTGATAAAGCAGGAATTGCGTTTGCGGCTTCCGTTATGAACGCGATCATCTTAACAGCAGTATTGTCTGCCGGTAACTCCGGTATGTATGCATCGACCCGTATGCTTTGGGATATGGCACGAGACGGAAAGGCACCTAAGTTTCTGGCGAAGCTGGATTCCCGCGGTGTACCGGTTCCAGCCCTAATTGTAACAGCCGCTGTTGGAGCTGTAGCTTTCTTTGCTTCACTGTTCGGTGACGGCGTCATCTACACATGGCTGCTGAATGCCTCCGGGATGTCCGGCTTTATCGCCTGGCTCGGAATTGCGATCAGCCATTACCGATTCAGAAGAGCGTATGTGGCACAGGGGCGGAATTTAAAAGAACTGCCTTACTTGGCAAAATGGTTCCCAATCGGTCCGATCTTTGCTTTCGCTCTCTGTTTTGTCGTTATCCTCGGCCAAAACTATTCTGCCTTTACAGGCGGAAACATCGATTGGAAAGGAGCCCTTGTTTCTTACATTGGGATTCCAATCTTCCTGGCCGTTTGGTTAGGCTATAAATTCAAACACAAAACAAAAGTCGTACCGCTTAAAGAGTGTGATTTTGAATAAGAAATAAGAGAAGCAGGAGCCTTTCGGGGTTCCTGTTTTTTCATAATGGATTAGAAGTGAAAAGTTTAGGGAAAAAGGTATCGACTTCTGAATGTAGAACATATAAACTAACACTTACGTCAAGTGAAAGGAAATAGGAAATGAACAAAAGTGTAATGCAGTTATTCAATAACTCCGAAAGGTTACAAGGAATCCATGTGTTTTACTATTCATTTGAACTAGAGAGCTATATTGAGAATGCCGTATCCTACATTGTTAATGGTGTTGAGCAAGGCGATTACATACTGTTCTTGGAGAATGAACGAATCTATCCTTTGATTATTAAAGAGTTGGAAGAGAAATTAACAACAGATCAACTCAAAAAAGTTCGTTTTATGAATAACTTTGATTTTTATTTTTGGAATAACAATTTTTACCCGCAAACGATTTTGTCTAACTTCTCCGATATCGTAACTCCCTGGATCGAGGAAAATAGGTCCATTAGAACATGGGGCCATGTGGAATGGGGAGACAGGAAAGACTTTGAAAAAACACTTGAGGAGTTCGAAGTGGAAGTCGATCAAATGATAAAGAACGTAAAAGTCATCACGGTATGTGCCTATGATGCCGGCCGTGTGTCTGATGACCTCAAAGTGAAATTAATGGAGCATCATGATTTTATAATGACCGATAATGAAGTCCTTCCAATAAACAGATCTTGAAATAGCGATTTACCTGAGGATTCGTTCCTATCCAGAAAAGGCACCTGAATGAGGTGCTTTTTGTTTTGTCTTATAAGCCAATAAATAATTTGATCCATTGAAACTTTTTTCCACCTTTCCTCCACTAATCTATTGAAAGGAGTTGTGAAATGGAAGAGCAACAATACAAATTAATTAAAAAAGCCATAAAAGGCAACAAAAATGCTTTTGAACAATTAGTAACACAGCACTATAAACAAATCTACCGGACGGCTTTCCTTTATGTTCACAATCAAGAAGATGCATTAGACGTTGTTCAAGAAGCCACATATCAAGCTTTAATTTCGATTCACACATTAAAGAACGCAGAGTATTTCATGACATGGTTTACAAGGATTGTGATCCGCTGCTCAGCACAATTGCTCACAAAAAGGAAAAATATCATCCCGTTAACAGAAGAGGTTTTATCTAGTATTCAATCCAGCAAAGAGCCTAAAAGTGAAGATGCATGGGAGTTATTGGATGCCATTGGACAATTGAAAGAGAACTACCGGACAACTATCATCCTTTTTTATTACTATGATTACTCCATTAAAACCATTAGTGAAATGATGGAGATACCAGAAGGGACAGTGAAGACATACCTAAACCGTGGGAAAGAAACATTGAAAAAAAACTTCGGAAAAGAGGAAGAGCAGTGGATCATAAGAAAATAAAATATGTTATTGACCAAATAGAAGTCCCTGAGGCTGAAGTTCTTCATGCAATCGACAGAGGCATCAAACAAAGCAAGCAATCAGAATGGGGCCGTTCTTCTCAAAAAAAGAAAATAATGATTAGCTGTATAATGGCAGCCTCTGTCTTCGGATTAACCTTATCCTCTGGATTTATCAATTCAAACATGAATAAAGTCCTTGCTGATGCTCCTGTGATTGGCGGGATATACGAGAGGTTTGGAGATAAGATGGGATTGAATTTGGAAAAACAGCATTTGGTGACTGAATTGGACCAAACAATAACCAAGAATGGTGTTTCCGTTAATCTGAATAATGCCTACTTTGACGGTGAGGTCGTTTCTGTTACAGGGCATGTAAGTGGTGACTTGGATAAGGGGACAAACGAAAAGGGCGAAGTCAGTTTCAATGTGAATTTTGAGGACAATAAAGGGGATTCTGATCCTTGGTTAAATGGTAAATCAACGGATATTAACAACACAGGTAATGGATATGATTTTCAATGGAAGCTGGCATATCCTTATCAAACGATGAAAAAAGATTTAAACTTGCCAATATCGATCCATTATATTAATGGAATTAAGGGAGACTGGAATTTTAATATCCCAATTACGCAGAAGAAAAATAAAACGTTAACCATTAATCATTTAAAATCCTATCAAAATGAAGATATCCAAATAAAGATTGATAAGATCAATTGGGCCAAAGCATCTTCAACAATGTTATTTGAAACCGTTTCTAATTATAAAGACGACCATATTGACATTAATAAAGCGAAAGACGAAAAAGGGAATGTATTATTTCATTACGCAAATAACACGAGGCTTTCTCAATCCAAGGAAGAGGATGGCTATCATACCGCTTTAAGAAAATCTCTGAATAAAATAGATAAGAATGTAAAATCTATTGCCTTCTATCCATTTGTGTCAATCTCTGATCCGCCAGTTCAAAAAGTACTTACTTCTTCAACATTTGTTTTACAAAGTAAGCGCACGAAAATGGCGATTAAAGTAAATAATGTTAGCTGCAAGAACAACAAATTAATTCTTGATTATCAATTCCTGGGGTTGCCAGACCACATGAGCAAAAACCGCTTTGATATCTTGACTCACAATTTATCCTATGAATTTTTATTGGTGGATAAACAATATGCAGGAAAGATTAATCCGGAAAACCCGGTGCCGCCTAAAAACCACAGTATCTCAAGAAACCATGTAAAAGTTCTTGATAAAAAAGCGTATCAATTTCAATCTGTTTTTCAATTGGATGGAGAAGATCAGATCGAAAACTTCTCATTACAAGATACTGTCCTGCAGTTTGATTTCTCAAGTTTTATTGAAACTAGGGAGTTGGCTCCGTTCACGGTTCATTTATCTAAGTGAAATCACAACTGAAGGTGAATGAGAAATAGAGAACGCAGGAGCATACAGGGGTTCCGAGTGTAATATGTAGCGAATCAAAGAGGCCAAGCTCAAAATTGAGCAGGGTCTCTTTTGTGTTAGAAGTATTTACCAATTGGGAGTTGTTTTACTAGTTAGTAAAACAACTTTCTAAGCACATTCGGAAAATGGTAAACAGGGTTATGCATGTACCCTCGTGTTTTTACATTTCTTTTGCGCTCTGATTTGAAAAGATTTTTGTTCCCGTGGTAAAGAGAGATATACCAGATCTTCACCATCTTGTAGAACTCGCGATACTCACGGTTAGCCAATGAGAGATCTGGCGGAAATCCGATATCATAGAGTCGCTCCATAAAGAAGGTTTCGGCAATCTTATCGGTTTCCTCGGAGATCTTCCCGCGCTTCACATCAAAACCTTTATGCTGCAACTGACGCTCGAATCCATTCAGTGTATTTCCTCTGCAGAGCAGCACGGCTTCATCTTTTGGAACATTTAACTGGGTGAGAAGAGACATAATGTACTCTTCTTTAGAGGTTTTTAATGATGTTTCAGAGGGGAGCGGGACATAGACAGCCGCTTGTTCTCCCGTTTCTACTCTTCTGGCTGCGAACACTTCTCCTAATATGGGGCATCCATTTCCTGCATCATCTACTTCAATCATTTAAAAGACTCTCCTGTGTATATTCTAATAGAACATTAACTCTCAGCTTCAGATGAAAGCCGTCTTTTTATTTGGCTCTTTTCTGAAAGATTGTTGCTTTGGGTTCACTTTCATTCTTAAAATTTCCTTTCGCATTGAAAATGTTACATCTTCCATTATACAGCAACCACTTAAATGAACAAAAAAGCAGAAGTCTTTTTTACTGACTCCTGCTTACTATCGGTTTGCTTTATTTTGTTTGTAATTGAGAAGAAAGAAGCTGTTCAAGAACTTTTTGTACTTCCAATCCTTCAGAGAAGGTAATCAAGTCAGCTTCTTCTCCTTGGAACTTTTTCACGAACTGGTCAATCAAGCCTGCTCCACGGTTATTGTCTTCCAAGTCAATTTTCTTCAAGTCTTCATTGTCAGCCCCATAGTAGAGTTCACTCCAATTCACAAGAGAAAGAGTGCCTCTTGAGCCATAAAGAGTAAATTCAATGTGCTCTTCCATGGCAATGTCACTGACAGCATCAATGGATACAACGGTTCCATCCTTTAGGGTCAATACCGCTGCTAAACTTTGTTCAGAAGAAACGCCATCGGAGGGATAGTCAATCGTTGAAAATTTTACTTCCAGCTCGCCGAACAGGTGCTGGGTCAATTGCAGGAAATGCGGAAGGACTTCTTTTGTGAAGCCGCCCTGTTCCCGTAAGGCAATCCATTCTACGTTTTGCCATGCACGGGGCCACTGATGAAAGTAGGCAGATATTTTAATTCTTTTGATTTCTCCCAGGGAGCCGTTTACCACTTTTTCTTTCATGACTTGAAAAACATGCCGGTAAGGAGTAGGGAAGTTGATCGCATGAATGATGCCGCTCTGATCAGCCTTTCCTGCCATTTCCTCAGCTTCCTGCAGGGAGTTTGCCAGCGGTTTCTCACACAGGATGTGTTTTCCCTTTTTTACAGCATCCATCACGATAGGATGATGAAACTTGGGAGGAACGGCTATGTAAACGAGATCGATGAAATCATGATTGATGATTTCTTGATGATCTGTTGTCCAAGGAACCTGGTGGAATTCGTTTGAAACTTTCTGAGCCGCCTCGGGATTAATATCGCAAATGCCGACTATTTCGGTTTGAGGATGAAGGTCGAACTGCTGCAGAAGTCTTCTTCCCATCACTCCAATACCAATGACACCAACCTTTAGTTTTTTCATGAGTTATCTCCTTTTTAATCATCGGCTTTTTTCTAAAAGATTGTTGCTTTGGGGACATTTATGTATAACGCCCCGCGGAAAGCGAGCAGCCTGAAACGGATATCAATCACTCCCAAGAGCAGCAAAGGTTACGAAAACAGCCTAATCATCATATTTTTATTTTATCGCTGTTTGAACGATCCGGCACTGCAATTATTGCGAAGAAAACGATCGCAATTTTTGATGTGAGATTTCTGCAGCTATGAATAAGGATAGAAGGAGATTGATTTCTTTGAAAAGAGGCGTTATTCATGTGGAAATTCCATCCGCTCGCACGAGGGATCATTTTTGGAACATTTTTGGCACGTGCTGGCTTTTTTATGAGTCTTCCATTTTTGGGCATCTATTTACACGAAGCTAAAGGCATTGACCCGGCAACTACAGGAGCGATTCTGGGAGTAAGTTTCTTTGTCAGCACCTTTGCGGGATTTATAGGTGGAACCCTGTCGGACAGGGTAGGGAGATTTCCGTTGTTGTTTTTCTCTATGGTCCTCTGGGGAACGGTTTTTATTGGGTTTGCATTGGCTGAAAGTGTGTGGTTCTTTTTCGTATTGAATGCGCTAAACGGTTTGTGCAGGGCGGTGTTTGAGCCGATTGCCCGTGCTTTTTTAACCGATGTGACATCAAAGGAGGAGAGAGTGGCCGTTTTTAATGCCCGTTATTTTGCCATCAATGCCGGAGGCGCGATAGGTCCGCTCATCGGCCTGGGGCTGGGTGCTTCAAAAAGCTCTTTGCCATTTTTCATAAGTGCACTCATTTATTTTGTATACGGCCTGATCATTTTAAAGTGGACGTTCCATTATAAAAAGATATCCAAAGATAGAACGTCCTTGCCGGATGTTTCGTTTAGACACAGCTTAAAAGCTGTCGCTAAAGACAAAGTATTTACCTGTTTTTTGCTTGGTAATATTTTTGTGACGGGAGGCTATTCGCACCTCGATACGACGCTTGCTCAATATTTCGGTCATCAACATCTCAAGGTTTATTCGCTTTTATTTGTAGCGAATACGGTGTATATTTTGCTTTTTCAATATCCGATCGTACGGATGATGAAGCGGTTTGCGGCGCTCACTTCCTTAAAAGCGGGATGTCTTCTCTTCGGGTTGGGCCTGTTCGGGTTTGGGGTGTCTCATACTTTGCCTTTATTGATGCTGTCAATGTTCTTGTTTACGGCAGGAGAAATTCTATGTTTTATTATCGGTGATGTGTTAATCAGTGATATCGCACCGGATCATTTGCGCGGAGCGTATTTTGGAGCATCGGGTCTGCAGTTTCTCGGACAGGGTGCAAGCGCATGGGCAGGAGGGGTGCTGCTCAATGTATTGGGGTCGAGCCATGGCATCATGATCTTTGGAATACTGGCTGGATTAACGGTGGCTGCCTTTCCGTTTTTTGAATATGGAGAGAAGCTGTCCCGACGCAATAAGAAATTAAACAGCAACACGTGGAGTTTGGAGACAATGAAAAGCTGAAGACCGAGGAAGGTAGGAAGGTGTATACTAGAAGAAAAAGGCAATTGGGATAAGGAGACGGAACATGAGAGTCCTGAACTTAAAGCTGGCCAACAGCAAATTAATGATGACTCATTTGCCCCCTTTTTCTTCAGACCCTGTAAAGCACGATCATGGCGGAGATTATCAGATTACGATTCCGATTTCGGGAAGCCCTTTTATTGAAATTGAAAAGCAAACACGTTCAATGAATAAAGCGTTGAGAGTGATTACTTCACCAGGAGAAGCTCATTTTCATTATACAGGTGAAAGCGAAAGCAGACTGTTGCTGATTAATCTGCAAAAAGAATTCGTCGATCACGTGGCATCGGCCCGTCTTCAAGTATGCCATATCGATACGGCATTTCGAACATATGGGGAAAACTCATCTGAAAAGCTTGTGAAGATCGCGAACGACATCATCCAGACCAATCTGTTAAATGAAGTCGCTTCTGGCAAGTTGGAAGAATTGGAGTGGGCGCTGGCAGATACCTTGCTTGCCATCCAGGAAGGTTCGCATAGCGAAAAGTGGCGAAAAGAAATTACGCTGAATGATCATCCGTTGATAAAAAACGTCCTCTCCTTTATCCATGAGCACTATGCCAGTGAACTGTCATTGGAGGAATTGGCCAAAGCATCCAGGCTGAGCAAGTATCATTTTATACGAACGTTTAAAGAGGCTGCAGGCTGCACCCCCGGCCAGTATGTTACAAAAGTCAGGCTGGAAAGGGCTATAGATCTTTTGCGTACAACTGGGCTGGATATTACAACGATTGGATTTGCCGTGGGGTTCGGCAGCTTAACGACATTTGAACGATCGTTTAAAAAGGGATATGGCTGTTCTGTATCGCACTATCGAAAGTCGCTTTAATACAAGAGAAAAAAGCCTGGAGGAATCCAAGCTCTTTATTGCTTTTTGATTAGTTTTTCTAATTCAGCGACTTTTTGTTCCAGCTGCTTTATTTTTTTAGTTGCATTCATTGCCGTCACAAATCCCATTAGTCCGAAGACAAATCCTATAAGTGCGTAGGTTTGCACCGTAAATCCTCCCAATACGAATAAATGTTAATGAATTTCGGCTTGAACATCCCGGCTGAAACCTAGATATCTCGTACCCTGAAAGCTCAGTTCGCCTGTATCGCCTTCAACCAGCATACCAAATTCGTTACCTTTAACCTCAAGTTCCATCCGGTCTCCGCTTTCAACCTGGAACGTTACATAGTAATCGTTATGAGCAGAGGTTTCCCCACCGCCGCGTATAGAGGTTCGTTTAGTAACGACTTTAGCCTTTACCGATAATTTGGGTGAATTGTTGTTTTTATTCCATTGTGAAAGGCTGCTGACTATGCCTATTATAATAACAGAAATAATAATAACAAAAATAATTCCAATAAAAATGGGACCGAACTGAAACATAAAATCCCCTGCTGGATCGTCGAACATCTTACATCCCCCTGATGTATTTTTTCCCTTATTTTAACATTTAGGAGTTTGTATTTGAAATACTTCTTTAAAATTTTGGTTTTATATGAAACTTTTTGTTATCCTTTTCGTATATGTAAGAGTTGAGATTTAAGATTACTAAATGGAAGAAGGAATAGAGAATGTTAAAGAAGATTATTGCGGCTACCTTGGTTATGACGTTTGTATTGATGCCTGTGAAAGATATTGTTTTCCATGATCAGTCACAAACGGTAAGTGCGAAAGGCTATCGTTCGGGGGTAAAATCCTTTAACTCTGGTGGTAAAAGCAGCAACAACTCATTTTTTCAAAATAAGAGCCAAAACAAGCAAAAAAGCTTTTTCAACAAAAATAATAGCTATTCTGCGAAAGCTAAAAAGGGCGGATTCATGAAAGGCCTGATCTATGGCGGAATCGCTGGTATGCTTTTCGGTGGACTGTTAGGGAACCTTGGCGCTTTTGGTTCATTCCTTGGGTTAATGATTAACATTATCGCTGTTCTTATCATCATTTCCCTCATATCGAGAATCTTTGCGAACTTAAGAAACAGCCGTAAACCAAAGGATGACCGATGGAACAGATAATGCTATACGAGCAGGACATTATTAATGCTCTCTGCCTGTTCCACGCTCATAAAAAGGAAGTGGAGGCGGAAGATGTTCAAGTCGAACTTCTATATGATGACGATTACGGTTTTTCTGCAGAAGTGCATGTGGCTGGCAGGAAACAAGTGTTAATTGAAGCTAATCTGATTGAAGCCATCCGCTTCTATTTGGATAACCATATGAATATTAATTCCATTTCAGCTGGCCTGGAATTGGTCCTGGATGACGAAGAAGGCATTGTGGCTTACGTTAGAACCAGATAAAAGAAAACACCAATCTTTTAGGGATTGGTGTTTTTTGCGTTTTGCAGGAAGGAATCAGGCATGACAACTGCGGTGACTTCTCCTTTTACACAGAGAGTTTCACCGGCAAACACTTCAGTAGGTACCTTCCATTTCTTCAGATGAACTTCTTCCGGCGTTCCGATAGCTTTCAATGCTATGCCATGCGGGGTAGGTTTCATAAAATCAACCTTCAGCGAGGCTGTTACAAATCGAGGTGGTTCTGCGCCGTCACCAGGTTCATGGCCATTTTTCCGGTGAAGGGCGAGAGCAGCTGAACCGGTTCCATGGCAATCAATCAGGGAGGCAATTACTCCGCCGTATACAAACCCCGGTACAGCCGTATGCTCGGGCTGAGGTGTGTAGATCGTTTCGGTCTTTTCTCCATTCCATCTTGTCTTGAAATGGTGGCCATCTTCATTCAGCTTTCCACATCCATAACACCATGAATAATCGTCAGGATACACTTCCTGAACGGCTTTTTGTTCTGCCAATACACTCACTCCGTTTCTTTGCGGCTCATATGTTTCTTTCCACAGGTTTAGCTGATATTCCTTGTTTACCTTTTAAAAAGACATAGTTTATTTGAAAGTACCTTTTGGATGGTAGACAAATCGTTAGTATACTTTAGTTAAGTATAAACAGTGAGGTGAAGAGATGGTGAAGGAAAGAAAAGTAATCGTATATATTGCAGCCAGTCTTGATGGATTTATCGCTAAGAAGGATGACGATATCAGCTTCCTGTCGATGGTGGAACAGCCTGATGAGGACTACGGGTATGGGGAATTTGTGAGGACGGTCGATACAGTGATCATGGGGAGAAAAACGTATGATAAAGTGCTATCCTTTGGGATTGATTTTCCTCATAAGGAGAGAAAGTGCTATGTGCTCTCAAAGACCAAGAAGGATACGGACGAAAATGTGGAGTTTTACAACGGAAACCTTAATGAACTGATTCATACCCTGAAAAATGAAGAAGGAAAGAACATTTTTATTGATGGCGGGGCAGGGGCGATTAAAGAGTTAAAAGAACAAAATCTTATTGATGAGTACGTGATTTCGATCATTCCTGTTTTGTTAGGGAACGGAATTCGGTTGTTTGCAGAAACGGAGAATGAAAGCAGACTTCAGTTTGTAGAGAGCAAGACGTTCGATACAGGACTGGTACAGCTGCATTATCGGACTTTTAAAGATTAATAATACTAAGGTTGCTTCGGCAGCCTTTTTATTTTGGCTCTTTTCTAAAAGCTTGTTGCTTTGGGGACATTTCTGTATAGAACCTTCATTGACAAGTTGATTGGAGTGCAAGGTGCGAGACTCCTCGAAAATGCATTTCACATTTTCTTCGTGCGATATAACGCTGCCGAAGCCTTCCTTGTCCTGCGGGAGAAGCGGGACAGGTGAGAACCGCAGGCGCCTGCGCCGGTAAGGCTCACCGCCCGCCCCGCGGAAAGCGAGCATCCTGAAACGGAAATCAACCACTCCTAAGAGCAACAAAGGTTACAAAAACAGCCTTTATTTTATTGAATATTCCTTTACAAGAATATTCAATTGGGGTTATATTAGATGTGAAAGGAGAAACGATCGATGAGCGCGAACATCAATGCCACATTATCTGCACTTGCCGAGCCTAAGCGCTTACAAATGATTGAGCTATTGCGTGAAGGTCCTCTCACTGTAGGGGAAATTGCTGAACGGCTTGGCCTTCTCCAACCACAAACTTCCAAACACCTCAGAGTTTTAAATCAAGCTGGATTTGTCGAGGTTCATGCTATTGCTAATAGGCGGATCTACAAGCTGTCTCAGCAGCCTTTCAAGGATTTGAATAAATGGCTAGGATCCTTCAAGAACGTTTGGGAGGAACGATTTGATCGTTTGGATGACTATTTACGTGAGATGCAAGAAAAAACGGATGAAACTTAAGGAGGAATTGAAATGTCTGTAAACTATGGAACAAAATCTTTGAAAACGGCTGTAGAAGGTAAGGTTCTTATGATTGAGAGAGTATTTAATGCTCCGAAAGATATTGTCTTCAAGGCTTTCTCTCAGCCTGAACACCTTTCAAGATGGTGGGGCCCGAAAGGCTGGGAAACTGATATTCGACAGTTTGACTTTCAGCCCGGCGGCGTATGGCTGTATTGCATGAAATGCGTGGATAAGAACCAAGGAGATTTTTACGGCCAGGAGTCTTGCGGCAAAGCGGTGTATCAAGAGATTGTTGCACCTGAGAAGGTTGTTTACAAAGATTTTTTTACTGATGGAGAAGGAAATGAGATGGAAGGCATGCCAGGGATGCTGGTGACCCTCGAGTTTACGGAGTACGAAGGTGCAACGAAAGTAATTACTCGCAGCGAATTTGTGACAGAAGAAGCGCTTAAGCAAGTCAAGGACATGGGTGTCGTCGAAGGATTCTCCTCCCAAATGGAACGTCTTGACGATCTTTTGGAGCAGCTGCAATAAGCGATTGATATTAGTAGGGGCTGTCCGGAAAGTCAGAGCAAATTGACTTTCTGGAAGCTTTTTTTGTTTGCGCCAAACATCTTCAGAGAAAAGTTGATTGTAGTGGAAGGTGCGAGACTCCTACGGGACGAGCGTGGCAGGTGAAACCCGCAGGCGCATGAGCCGAGGGGTTCAGCGCACGCCCCGTGGAAAGCGAGCAGCCTGGAACAGAAATCAACCCCTTTCAGATAGACAGCCTGTTTCACAGCTAGGCTGATTGGCCATGTCTATTTTATATATTAGAATGAAAGCAAGACACATAGACAGGAGCACCTAGAATGACAGAACAGGAATATGACGCCTTGCTTTACATAGAAACGGTCGGGGATCAAAAATGGTTTAATCCTTCTTCCCACTATCATCGTTATGAACCTACGCCATATGCGGCATTGGAGGAATTGGCGAGCCAGTATGAACTGAAAAGCAGTGACCGGTTCGTTGATTTTGGATGCGGGAAAGGCCGGGTCAGCTTTTATATGAACCATTTTCAGCAAGCGACCGTCTCCGGAGTCGAGATGAATGAGGAGTTTTATCAAGAAGCATTGAACAACAAGGAACGTTACAAGGAAAAGCATCACAAGGGAAGGGATGACATCCATTTTCATTTGGGACTGGCGCAGGAGTATCCTGTGCATCCAGAAGACAATCGTTTCTATTTCTTTAATCCGTTTTCCATGCCGATTTTTATGAAGGTCATCCATAATATTGTTTTATCAGTGGAAGCTTCATCAAGAGAGGTGGAGCTGATCCTGTATTATGCCTCTGAAGAGTACACATATTTTTTAGAATATCAGACGGCTTTTGAATTAAAAGAGGAAATAAGGCTGAAGGATCTTTATGAAAAGAATCCTTATGAGAAGTTCTTGATTTATAAGCTGAACACATAAAAACAGGACCTGCCTCAATGGGCACGTCCTGTTTTCTTTTATTCTGCAATACGTTCAATCGGTTTGTCGGACGGAAACTGGGTGATGTTTTCGTATTCACCCGGCCGCAAGACGCTTTGGTCACCTTTCATCAAATAGGTGTAGGCAAACATGGAGATAAATAAACCGAACGTCCAGGCGTTATCCCATATAAAACGAAGCCCGGGAACAATCAAGCCGAGCACGGGTATGGCGACTCCAATAATCAGTGCGTACACACCGTTCTTATTGTAGCCGGAAGTGTAGTTGTACCGGCCGTTCAGTTCATACAATTCTTTCAGGGCCATCTGTCTGCGGCGGACGAGCCAATAGTCGGCGATTGCGATGCCGTCGATCGGGCCAAGCAATGCTCCGTACGTTCCGAGCCAGCCGAAGATATAGTTGCCGAAGTTGGACATGATGAACCAAGGCTGCATGAGGATGGCGAATACTCCAGTGATGAGTGCGCCGATACCGAATGTGATGCGTTTTGGATATAGATTTTCAATTGCACGGGCGGGAGCAACGATATTCGCACCGACATTGATGGTAAGGGATGCCATGGCGATAATAATGGTTCCTAAGAAGATAATGAATGGCGGGAATTTCGCAAGCAGCTGAACAGGATCCCAAATCGCTGAACCGAAAATAACAACCGTGGCTGATGTAACGGCGATTCCAATGAATGAGAAAATGCTCATGGTGAGAGGAAGAGAGAAGCTTTGTGCGATCATTTGTGATTTCTGGCTTTTGGCGTAGCGGCAAAAGTCCGGGATATTCAAGGCAAGGGTGGCCCAAAAGGCAATGACCCCTGTCAATGTAGGGAAGAACACTTTTAAGAACTCACCGGTCGTCGTGAACTTGGATGGTGTGGATAAAATCGGTCCCCAGCCGCCTGCATGAGTGAACGCCCAAATCATAAGAATAATAGCTGAGACTCCAACAACAGGCGCAGCGATCAAGCTTAAAATTTTTATTGCTTCAGGACCTTTGTAAGCCACTCCGACGTTCAACGCCCAGAATAAAGCAAAGATGATGGCAGTATGTCCGGTCAGGTTTTTCCAGGCCGGGAATGAGGCGGATAATAAGACATCGATGGCGGTTGTCCCAATCCATGTATTGATTCCGAACCATCCGGCAGCTACAACCGCACGGGCTAGGGACGGGATGTGGGCTCCCTTGGATCCAAACCACAACCGTGCAAACACGGGATAAGGTATGCCGAATTTTGTTCCGGCATGGGAGTTTAATAGAATGGGAATGAGGACAATCACATTGCCCAGAAAGATCGTTCCAATGGCTTGCCACCAGTTCATGCCGAGAGAGATCATCCCGCTCGCCATCGTGTAGGCTGGAATGCACAAACACATTCCGATCCATAACGTCGCAAAGTTCAGGCCGCTCCAGGTATGCTCCTTTTCTGTCGTAGGCCTCAGATCATCGTTCCATAGTTCACTGTCACTTAAACTTCTAGTTACATCTTCGGACAAGGTTACGATACCATTTTGTTCAATTTGCGTTTTCATCAAAGAATACCTCCCTTTTCTGGCAACTCAAATTAACGGTTCAAAAGACGTGACGTTTCAAGCGACCCTCCTCACCTCTCGTTATTTTGAAACTCAAACTTTTAAAAAATTCGCCATATGAACAATAAAAACCTTCTTCCCAAAAATTAAAGGGGTATTACCCTCAGAAGAGAATAGTATCAAGGAAGTTTCTTTAAGAGAGAGGGAAAGTGAAATTGAGCGGTACATTTACAAAAGCATTTAAACAGGCAGACTATCACGTCAGCGGCCACGGTTCGAGAAATCTTCAAGTATTAAAAGATGCCCTGGAAAGCTATGACGGCGGGATGGAAAGTGATATGTACGGAAGCGGGAAGGTCATTAAAGACTTTCAGGAGAAGATGGCAGAGGTGCTGGGAAAAGAGGATGCGGTGTTTTTTCCGAGCGGAACGATGGCCCAGCAGATTGCCCTTAGGATCTGGTGTGATGAAAAAGGACTGAAGAGGGTGGCATATCATCCACTGTGTCATTTGGAGATACATGAGGAAGACGGGCTGAAGGAGCTGCATCACATCAAGCCTGTTTTGCTGGCTGATGAGAGCCGTTTAATTGCGCTGGAAGATGTCGTGAATATGAAAGAAGAGATTGCTTGTTTATTGCTGGAGCTCCCGCAGCGTGAAATCGGCGGCCAGCTGCCCGACTATTCAACGCTTGAGGAAATCTCTGCTTACTGCCGAGAAAAAGGAATTAAGCTGCACATGGACGGTGCTCGTCTTTTCGAGATCCTTCCTTTTTATCAAAAATCGGCTGCGGAAGTTTGTTCACTTTTTGATAGTGTCTATGTATCTGTTTACAAGGGAATTGGCGGGATTGCGGGAGCTGTTCTGGCAGGTGGTAAGGATTTTATTGATAAATCGAAGGTGTGGAAAAGGCGGCATGGCGGAGATTTAATCAGCCTTTATCCTTACATCCTGAGTGCGGACTTTTATTTTGGCCAAAGGCAGGAGAAGATGGCTCAATATTATAAAGAAGCGAAGGAGCTTGCAGGATTTTATAATGAATGCCATAGGGTTTCTACAAGACCTGCCGAGCCTGTTTCAAATATGTTTCATGTCCATTTTGAAGCGCCTAAAGAGACGATGGAGTCTTTGTTGGCAGGCTTATATGAAGAAACAGGAATTGGTCTTAGCGGCCACATCCGAGAGATTAATGAACAAACAAGCTATTTTGAAGTAAGTGCGGGTGATTTATACGGTAAGGTGCCAGAGGAGAAGCTAAAGTGTGCTTTTCAGAAACTGGATGAGAAGATGAGAGGGCTTTAAAATGAACACAAAAAAGATGCGCTGTACGTCGAGCGCATCTTTTTTATATGGTATCCATCATCCAATCCCGGTGTTCAAAGATTTTGCAGGCCGTTTCTTCCATATCGCATAGAACTTCCAGTCAAGATAACTGTCTCCTTAAATTGGTTTTGTTCATCATTATCCTTTAAGGAGAGGTAATCATAGAGCAGAAAAAAGAAATCTTTCTCTCATATGATGAGAAGGAGTCCATGAATTGTCTAGATTGAAACAGCTGACAGGGTTTGTCCGGTTTCAAGGAAGCTTTTTAAATTACTTATTACCGCTGGCCAGCCATTGTTAAATCCTTCAAATGTATGATTATCCTCTACAATGTCAGATTCCAAAAGATTTTCATGCGTAAGTGTCAGTTTTACGGTCGTGTTTAGAGGATGTAATTCAAAAGTTGCGATTGTAGGACTTTGCCTTGGAGTATCGTCACCCTTATAGGTCCATGTAAAGGAAAGCAATTTGTGCGGTTCACATTTTAAAATCTTGCCGTAGTCGGTAACTTCGCCGTTCCGAGAATAGGTGACATCAGATCCTTCTTTCCATTCAGATTCAACTCGGCTGCCGAAAAAGTATTTCTCTGTAAATTCACCATCAGTTAAGGCATTCCATAGCTTTTCGGGTGTGGTGGCAATATAGGTCACATAAACGAATACAGGCTTAGTCATTTCTCTTATCCTCCTCTAATCTTTTTTTTAGATTATTTAATGCTTCTAAATGATGGCTCTCATATTTATGAATCCAGCGGTGATAAATCTCGCTGATCGGCAGAGGGTTGAGGTAATGAAGCTTCTCCCGCCCTTGCCAAGATATTGCTACAAGATTTGCATCTTCTAAACTGGAAAGGTGTTTTGTTACAGCCTGCCGGGACATTTTAAGATGCTGGCATAATTCGCTCAATGTCTGCCCGTTTTTCAGATACAATTCATCAAGAAGTTTTCTGCGGCTGGCATCGGCAAGAGCCTTGAAGATCTTATCGATGAGTTTCAACCTCCCTTAATACAACATTATAGGCAACTAATAAGTTGCATGTCAAACGTCATTCGTTGTCTTCTTAAAAGTTTTCAGTAAAAGTTTAAAAGCTTTTAGGTAAATGTTCTTATAAAATAGTAATTTTTAGTAATTTCGTCCAATACCTTCATCGTCATTTGTTTCTTACAATAAGGAAAGATAAACAGCAAAGGATGAGGTGCGTTGTTTGATAAGCAAAAAAACAGGCTGCAGGCAGAAATGCTGGAGTGGTATTATGGCAAGTTGGAGCATTTGATGCAAACGCTTGACCAGCTGAGATGGGACCGTAACCGTGTGCTGACCAAAGCACAAAGCTGGGAAAGCAGGAGCAAAGCCACCTACCAGCAGATCATGAGCGAAGCTGCCGTTACGCATTTTGCAGCCGCCAGTACGGGAGAACAGCTGAAGGATGCGTTGAAAAGAGAAGCCTGCCGGCTAAGGGACGAGGCGGACGAATTCGAAGGACGAGAGAGGCTGAAAGAGCAGAACCTTTGAAGAACAGGTGCCAGGCACCGCAATTACACAAGTGTGTAATCGTGGTGCCTGGCACCTATTTATTTTGCCATAAAACTTTGAATGTAGGGTATATCACTAGTAAATGTATATCTTGCTAGGGAGGAATTTTATGAAGTGGAAAGGCAGAAGGCAGAGTACGAATGTTGAGGACCGGAGAGGAATGGGAGGTAAAACACTGGTTGGGGGAGGTATCGGCGGTATTGTGATCGTTCTGATCGTAATGATGCTTGGCGGCAATCCAGGTGATCTGTTGAACGGTATGACGGATAACGGGTCAAATCAATCTGTTCCTTATAAAGAATCAGATCAGGAAAAGGAGCTTGCTTCGTTTGTGTCTGTTGTCCTTGCTGACACAGAGGATGTTTGGACGAAGGAGTTTAAGGAAGAGGGCAAGGTTTACAAAAAGCCAAAGCTTGTCCTATATAACGGCAGTGTCCAGTCTGCGTGCGGGACAGCGGGATCGTCAGTGGGACCGTTCTATTGTCCAGGTGACCAGAAGCTGTACATTGATTTAAGCTTTTATCAGGACCTGAAAAATGAATTTCACGCTCCTGGCGATTTTGCGATGGCGTATGTTTTAGCTCATGAGGTAGGGCATCACGTGCAGAATCTGTTGGGAACGATGGATCAGAACTCACGCCAACACTTGAGCAAGAAACAAGCGAATGCCCAGTCCGTTCGGGTTGAGCTGCAGGCTGATTATCTGGCGGGTGTATGGGCGCATCATGCACAGGGAATGGATCTGCTCGAAAAAGGTGATTTGAAGGAGGCCATCACTGCAGCAAGTGCAGTGGGTGATGACACCCTGCAAAAAAAGGCGCAAGGGTATGCTGTACCTGAGAGCTTTACTCACGGAAGCTCCGAGCAAAGGATGCGCTGGTTTAATAAAGGGTTCAAGAACGGAACAATTGAAGGTGGAGACACATTTCACGCGAAGGATCTTTAAATAACTAAAGGGTGCCAGGCACCGCAATTACACAAGTGTGTAATCGTGGTGCCTGGCACCCTTAGATTATGCTCCTTTGCGGACAGAGGCTGTTTCTTTAGCCAGCTCGTTAAACAAGTAGTCTTTGACTGGGTTGCTTGCACTCTTCGTTTTCTTCACAAACAGCGGATTCAGAACGAAAACGGTCAGGAAGTTTGCAGACAGTCCCCAGAATCCTTCATAGATACCAAACGAGGTGCCGGTTGAATAGACAGTGAAGGTAACCGCTAATCCAACGATCAACCCTATAATAGTAGCTTCTCTCGTCTGGTTCCGCCAGAACAGACTGATGACGATGGCCGGGAAAATCTGCACCATGCCGGAAACGCCAAGAAGCTGCAAGGAAACGAGAGCAGTAGGGAAGACGAGGCCGAACAACAGAGCGAGTCCAATAACGACGAACACCATTCCGCGCGTGATCATCGTTAGCCGGGGCCCTTTCACCTCAGGATTAATCAAGTCACGGTAAATGTTATTGGCAAATAAATTGGATGCACCAATCGCCATGATGGAGCACGGAATGAGTGATGCTAGTGCGATCGTTGAATACGCCAGTCCTTGAGCAACACCGCCATAAGAGGTTTGGATCAGGCTTAATAAAGCAAAGCGGGGATCGGTCCCTTTTGGCAGTACTAGAAAAGCAATAAATCCAAGGAAAACAACGAGAATCAGTACGATATTGTATAAAGGCAGAAACATCGCATTTTTCCGAAGCGCATCACCGCTTTTAGCCGTAAATACACCGGTGGCCGCATGAGCCCACATGAAGAGCGCAAGCGATGAAACCAGGGAAGCGGTAATGAACCAAGGAATTCCTTTCGGCCCTGAGTTTGGAATGGTTAAGAGCTGCGGTGCTTCTTTAACAATGTGATCCACCATAGGGTTCCAGCCCCCAAAGTGAATGATCGGCAGGGATACGACCATAAACAGCATGATCGCCCAAACAAGAACATCTTTAATAATTGCCGTGTAGGTTGGACCTTTAATCCCGCTGAAAAAGGTATAAAGGGCAACCAGCAAAAACGATGTGATGACGACGACTTTTACATTTATAAAACCAGTTCCCGCTACCTGAAGCGTATCCTGAATTCCGCTTAGCTGCAGGCAGATGTATGGAATGAGCATCAGCACCCCGACAATAGCAATGAGTGCGGAAAGAAGCTTGCTGTCAAAGCGTTCTCTCGCATAATCAGCAAGAGTCGTTAATTTATGGTGATTCGCTACTTTCCAAAGTTTTGGAAGGAAAAAGTAAGAGATAAAGAATGCGAGTACGGAATATGGGATAGCAAAGAAGGCAAGGCTTCCAGCGGTATAAGCCGTACTTGTCAGTCCAAGGAATGTATAGGCCGTGTATAGATCAGCCCCTACAAGGAACCAGACGAGCAAGCCTCCAAAACGCCTTCCACCGACAGACCATTCTTCAACCGAACTTCGGACGGCCTTATCCCTTCCGGCCAGGAAACCGATTAAAACGACAGTGAGAATAACAAAGATGGTAATGGACAGTGCTGTAAGATTTCCCTGCATTTTAATGTAAGCCTCCCTTTGATTTCTGAAGATGATAGATTCCCAATGTACATAAAGGGGTTAGGACGATCCATAGGAACAGCCAGAAGTGGAGAAACGGCAATCCCAGAATGATGGGGCCGATCCGATTTACAAATGGCAAAATAGCAAGTTGTGCGAGGAAAGGAAGAACAATGAATAAGATCAGTAAAAATTTTTTCATGATGCCGACTCCTTCATAGGTGATTAGTCACAAGATTTTTTATGGAATGTTGACTATCATATCAGCAATGCAGCCGGCAAACAAGAGCAATTAAAAGAATTGTTAAAATATTTAGTATAAAAAGAAAATGATAGGGCTTACATTTAATTTATTTAATTTTTATCCATCAAAGGTATAAAAAAAACTCCTGGATTTTGTATGTGAGCCACACAGATTCAGAAGTAATCATTAAGCCTATTTCTCAAAAACATACACCTTCCCATGTTCAATGCGGCGGCCGAGCTTTGGTCCGGTAAAGCCGCGCTTAAGCAATTCTTTTCTCATGAACATCATCACACCGCCATGGCAGACGATCAAAATGTCTTCGCCCTCGTTTTCAATGATCCGGTTCAGCGTTTCATTCATCAACCGGATGATTTCTTCCTTGCCGGGGGACTGAGAAGGGTGCTTCATCAGCCAGGCGAGCCGGATGAAAAGGAGGTGAATGGCCAGCGGCAGTTTGACTTTGGAACGAAAGAAAGGCGAGAGGGGGATCTCGCGCAATTCTTTCATGAGGATAATCTCTCCATCAAACGCACGGCGGGCCGTCTTTTCTGCCCTTGAAAGATTACTGGAATAACAGGTTTTCCAATCTACACCGCCTAGGTCTATCTCGCTCTCCTCAATTTCTGAAGCATCATACTCTTTAACCCATTCCATCAATTCCTCTGATGAAAAGAAACCATTCGGATACCCTCTTGTTACTTTAAAATGGCGCATCAACCCGACTTTAATAACACGCAACCCCCATCAGCCAACTCGGCCTTATGATTTTGTGAACATCCTCATCAGCATCTCAACCCTCGGCATTTCATAGCCGTCTAATCCAGGGATGTTTAACGTCATCAATCCTGAAATAACAGTGAAATAACAAGAAATTAATTCGCCAATGTCGCCTTCTGCCAGTTCCCCGATTTTCTGGCCTTCTTCAAACAGTGGCTTGAGCATCTCAATATACATCTCCATCGAGGCGCCTTTAAGGAGATGCTTAGCCTCCTCGGGCACTTCTTCAGAGGTACGTGCCTGATGCATGAGCATAAAGTAAAGCTGGCCTTCTTCATCAAGGATTTTTTCGGTCAGCCTCATTAATTTCTCAAGGGGAGAGCCTTGCATATTGTGAACCTGCTCGGTGCCTGACACCGATCCTTGGATGGCCTGCTCGACTAGCGTGGTGAAGAGCTCATCCTTCGACTTAAAGTATCGGTACATAAGCCCTTGGCTGATGCCGGCCTCGGCGCTGATCATGCTCATTTTTGTCCCGATGATTCCCCGGCGCGCAAAGACCTTTAAGGCGGCTGCCATGATCTGTTCTCTTCGCTCATCACGGATTTGACGGAGCTGTTCTTCGTTTAATGGTGGCAAAATAGATTCACTCCTACGTTGTCTTGTTACCAAAAGTATACCAATTTCAATCTCTAAGCTCTATCGAATTCAGCTGATCGGCTGAAAAACTTCTCCCGAGAAGGACGGAAGGATTTCATCCAGGAGTTCCTCTAAAGGCTTTTTGTGTTCTGCGAGAAGTTCATCCAGCCATAAGCGGCCTTCTGGGGACGTTGATAAAACGTCAGTAACGGTTTGAGGATTTAGGATGGACTGTGGAGGAACTGACAAGGTGTTGACGGCCCAATACATCCCATAAAGCTTCCAATCCTGCTCTTCAGTAGCACGTTTGAGATAGAAATCCATGAATTTTTGTCCGAACGCTATTCCTTTTAACGGCTGTGAACCTTCATACTCAACACCCTCCCATTGGAGATCAGCTGTGCAATTCAGCCACCAGGCAGGGGCAATTACATCCTGGATTTTTTGAAGAACGTTCTGCTCAAAAAGAGGTTTCGGATCTGTTTGCTGTTCTCGGAGCAGCGAATGCAGGACCTCAGCTTCCATTGCGGAAACGGTCATGCCTTGGCCAAAAATCGGATCAAAGTTACAGAAGGCATCACCTATAACGAGCAATCCCTCTGGCCAATGCGCCATCTGTTCGAAATGCTGGCGAAATAGTCCTGGTACACGGTAGCTCCTTGGGTTGGTCATCGGTTCAAGTTTACTGATGATTTCCGTAATGAGGGGACTTGGCAGCCTTGCGATCTCTTTTGCGTATGCTTCAGGCTCAGTTGGGGGGTAGATTCCGTCGGGACGGTAAAGCAATGTTTCTGCCACATTGTTTTCAAGAAATGAAAACACGCCATGGAATGTTCCTGTAGATGGATGTCCGGCAATGATAATTGCATCCCATTTTTCTGTAAGATGAAGTAAATGCGAAGGAAGCTTATATCTGCGGGTGCTGTATCCGATGACCGCTGTCATCCGATCAGGAGCAGGTACCTCGTATCCAAGCTCCTCCAGCCATTTGGGAAGCCTGGAGGAACGCCCGCTCGTATCTATCACAAAATCGGCATGGATTTCCTTTTCTTCATTCGTTACGCGGTCTCTTCCAAGAATGCCAGTTATGGTCTGATGGTCTGCCGAGGATAACAAGTGAACAACGTCATGCTTCTGAAGAAACTGTACATTAGTTATGTTCCTCACCCGCTGACGGATCACAAATTCAAGGACAGGCCTGCTGAACTTAATGTCATTCCGCGGATATTGGGCCACCATTGTGCCGTATTGATTATGCTGATGAACGGTTTTGTTTAGGGAGGAAGGCGCTCCATGAGCCTCTAAATCCTTTTCATAATCCGGAAAAAAGCGATTGATCACAGCTTTTCCGCGCCCTGTGATCCGGTGGGGATGGAAGGCCTGCGGAGTGCCTGGGCGAAGTTCGGGCTGATCGGAAAAAGCATCTTTTTCAACAATCACCACCTTGCTGTAAAACTCGGAAAGTACACGTGCAGCTAATAAGCCAGCAATGCCTCCGCCAATCACAACGGCAGATTCCCATCTCATCGCCATCATTCAGTTCCGCCCTTCCAATACTGTTTTTAAATTGTTCAGATCCTGTTGGCCTGTAGTGATGACCTGGGAGAATTTATCGTGTGACATCCCGGGCATCTGAAAACCGGTTAAAAATACTTCACAGCCATCGCCGTTCGTGATGACCCGCATCGCATCACAAATTTCAACACCAGGTGCAGGGATGGAACGATGATCCAGCACGCCGAAGGAATTCTTTTGGGCAACCCTAACTTCAGAAATACAGTAAGGGGTTTCCATCATCCAGGCATCTCCTTCATCAGCCTTTTGAATCGATTGGCAAAAGGATACCCATTGAGGGAAATTCTCCATGTTGTAAGCATACTCATAAACTTCATGTGCTGGACGGTTAATAAAAACACTGATCGTTTGGGAAGAAAGGTAAACAGTCATTTTTAAATGCTCCTCTCAGTTTTGATGAATGAATGATTCATTCACTTTTAAGGTATGCGGTATATCGGCTCAAGTCAACCAAAATTTAGAAAAAACTAGTATTTTTTATTTTACATATGTTCAGGACCGGTGAAATTTTGGTAAGATATTAGGGAAGGATTATGAGAAACGGCGGTGGACCCTTTGGAACAAGAAAAGTTAAAGAAGGTCATTGAAGCGGCAAAGCTCTATTATTTGCTGGATTACAATCAGAACCAAATAGCGGCAGAATTGGGCATTTCGAGACCGACCGTTTCAAGACTGCTTCAGCAGGCTAAGACCGAAGGGATTGTGCAGATCAAAATCATGGATCCCACAAATGGGATTGAACAGCTGGCCAGTGAGCTTGAAGAAAAATTTAACCTTAAAAAAGCAATTGTCGCTTCCATTCCGCAATATGAGAGTACAAGCATAAAGAAGGGTCTCGGTGAGAAAGCGGGTGAGTATCTTTATGAAATCGTAAAAGATGGAGACAGGATTGGGGTTACGTGGGGAACCACTTTATATAACGTAGCCTGCCAGCTGAAGCAAAAGTTCGTCAAGGATGTTAAAGTCGTTCAGTTAAAAGGCGGCATCAGCCACTCCGAAACCAATACGTACCACTCGGAAATCCTCGATCTGTTCGGCAAAGCGTTCAACACCGTTCCAACTCATCTGCCGCTTCCAGCGATAGTTGACCACGTTGTCGTCAAGCAGGCGATGGAAGCCGATCGGCATATTAAACGAATTTTGGACATGGGGAAAGACGCGAATATCGCGCTGTTCACGATAGGACCTGTGAAGTCGGAATCCCTGTTATTCCAGCTTGGCTATTTTTCTGAAGAAGATCTGAAGCATATCCATTCAAAGGCTGTAGGTGACATTTGTTCCCGCTTTATTGATGAAGAGGGAGAAATTCTAAACGCCAGCCTCAATGAACGGACGCTTGGGATTGATTTAAAAGATTTGAAGCAGAAGGAACATTCCATCCTGGTGGCCGGCGGACAGCAAAAAATCGATGGCATTTATGGTGCGCTAAAAGGCGGATACGCGAATGTGCTCGTGACCGATCAGTTTACGGCCAGATTTTTGCTGGATAAAGAAGAGTAAAGTCCATAAAAGTCCCTTTAACAAGGGCTTTTTTTGTTGGAAAAAAATACTTTTACATTTGTTCATTTAATTATTTACAATTGTTCAGTTGCTTGGTATAGTGTTCATGCAAGCAAAAATGCAATAGTACGACTGAAAGCGTTTTATTATATTTTCAAAATAGAAAGGAACGACCTGTATGTCAAACACAAAATTGGTTCAAATGATCGATCATACATTATTAAAAGCTGATGCAACGCAAGAACAAATTCAAGTACTTGCTGAGGAAGCAAAAGAGCACAAATTTGCTTCGGTATGTGTGAATCCGACTTGGGTTAAAGCAGCTGCAGAAATTCTGAAAGATACTCCTGAAGTAAAGGTATGTACGGTTATTGGTTTCCCGCTTGGAGCATCTACTCCAGAAGTGAAAGCATTTGAAACAACAAATGCGATTGAAAACGGAGCAGACGAAGTAGATATGGTAATTAACATCGGCGCTCTTAAAAGCAAACAGTTTGACGTTGTAGAAAACGACATCAAAGCAGTTGTTGAAGCAGCTAAAGGAAAAGCACTAACAAAAGTAATCATCGAAACTTCTTTGCTTACTGACGAAGAAAAAGTAATCGCATGTGAGCTTTCCGTTAAAGCAGGTGCGGATTATGTAAAAACGTCCACAGGATTCTCTACAGGCGGAGCAACTCCGGAAGATGTGGCACTTATGAGAAAAACAGTTGGACCAGATGTAGGAGTTAAAGCATCCGGCGGCGTACGCAGCCTTGAAGATGCAGAGAACGTAGTAAAAGCAGGTGCGACTCGTATCGGCGCTAGCTCAGGTGTTGCTATCGCAAAAGGTCAGACGTCTAATAGCTCTTACTAATAATTTTAAAAGGCTCTTGTTGATTGGAGTGCAAGGTGCGAGACTCCTCGAAAATGCATTTCACATTTTCTTCGTGCGATATAACGCTGCCGAAGCCTTCCTTGTCCTGCGGGAGAAGCGGGACAGGTGAGAACCGCAGGCGCCTGCGCCGGTAAGGCTCACCGCCCGCCCCGCGGAAAGCGAGCATCCTGTAACGGAAATGAACCACTAGTAAGACCAACAAAGCTTACAAAAAAACCACTTGAATGGAGATCTGAAACATGGAAACAAAATGGTTAGTTGATCAAGCAATCAAAGCCCGTCAAAAAGCATATGTTCCATATTCGAAATTCCAAGTTGGTGCAGCATTGCTGACCGAGAACGATTTATTGTTTCTCGGCTGCAATATTGAAAACGCTTCTTTTGGCATGACAAATTGTGCCGAAAGAACCGCGATATTTAAAGCGGTTTCAGAAGGCGAAAACACCATTAAAGCGATTGCGGTCGTTGGCGAAACAGAAGGGCCGATCTCTCCGTGCGGCGCTTGCCGACAGGTGATTGCGGAATTTTGTAATACCGATACCAGAATTATTCTGGCCAATTTAAAAGGCGACATCAAGGAAACAACGATCAGTGAACTGTTGCCTGGATTCTTTTCTTCAAAAGACTTAACTTAATTTCAGTTCTCACACAATGATGTGAAAATAACAACTAGGGGAAATTATTATGACATATATCATTGCGATTTTAGGACTTGTTGTTGTGCTTGGTTTAGCACTTCTAGCAAGCAATAACCGTAAACAAGTAAATTACAAGCCGATTGCCATTATGATCGTCTTGCAGCTTGTATTGGCCTATGTTCTTTTAAACACCAGATTTGGCTTGGTAGTCATTAAAGGATTTGCGGGTGTGTTCGAAAAGCTGCTTGAATATGCAGCTGCAGGGGTTAACTTCGTATTTGGCGGAATTGCCAATGACGGACAAATGCCGTTCTTCATTAATGTTTTGCTTCCTATCGTGTTTATCTCTGTATTGATTGGGATTTTCCAATATATCAAAGTTCTTCCGCTCGTTATGAGAGGAATTGGATTCTTGCTCAGCAAAGTAAACGGCATGGGCAAGCTGGAATCTTATAATGCGATTGCTTCTGCGATGGTAGGACAATCTGAAGTATTTATTACCGTGAAAAAACAATTGGGCCGTATACCGGAGCACCGCTTATATACATTGTGTGCTTCTGCGATGTCTACGGTTTCCATGTCCATCGTCGGTGCTTACATGACGATGATCGAACCGAAATATATAGTAACTGCTCTCGTGCTTAACCTTTTCGGCGGTTTCATTATCGCTTCCATCATCAACCCTTATAAAGTTGATGAAAACGAAGATATTCTTGAAGTTGTGGAAGAAGAGAAACAGTCATTCTTCGAGATGCTTGGCGAATATATTATGGACGGGTTTAAAGTTGCGATTATTGTTGGTGCGATGCTGATTGGATTTGTTGCCTTGATGGCTGCCATTGACAGCGTGTTCGACTTGATCTTCGGCGTAACCTTCCAGCATGTGCTTGGCTATATCTTTGCACCGATTGCCTTCATCATGGGTGTTCCTTGGGCTGAAGCGGTTTCTGCCGGTGGAATTATGGCAACAAAATTAGTAACTAACGAATTCGTAGCCATGATTCAGCTTGGCAAGGTGAAGGACGCAATGAGCCCGCGTACACTGGGTATCATCTCTGTATTCCTTGTATCCTTCGCAAACTTCTCATCCATCGGAATCATTGCCGGAGCGGTAAAAGGCTTGAGCGAGAAACAAGGAAACGTGGTTGCACGCTTTGGATTGAAGCTTCTTTACGGAGCAACACTTGTCAGCGTACTTTCAGCAATCATCGTAAGCTTCATCCTGTAATTCAAAACAAAACATAGGGCATATCCCTTTCTGCACTAGCGGAGGGGATCTGCTTTTTCTTTTTTAGTTTCAATGAAGTAAAGTCTAGCTCCAGCGCCCAGGGCTGAAAACGAATTTCAGTTTTCAGCTTTAGTCCTCGGAGGACGAAAATTAAAAGCTTTTTTTCGTCCTAGGTCGCTTCACTCTTCCCCCTCAACACATAAATCTTGTTGCAGGTTAAGAGTTCCAGCGCTTTGTGGACTTAAACAGGGCGCTTGCGCTTTACAATATAAGTGAGGTGAATTTGTCTGTGAGGTTGTTTTCTCACAGCAAAACATTATGGGTGACGTCGGTTTATTTCTTTCAGGAGCAGCCCTGTTCTTAAACAGCTTCATGCTTTTCGGAAAAGCGGAGGGCAAGAGCGTGGGATATTTCAACTTGTTTGTCGGAGTCCTTCAGGTCGTTATTCCGTTTTATTTGATCGTGATCTCGGATCAGCAGCACTGGACCATTTTTAATCTGGCTTCGATCTTTTTGTTCGGGCTGACCTATTTATTTGTAGGAATCACAAATGTAAAAGGTCTTCACGGCAGCGGGCTTGGATATTACTCGCTTTGGGTTTCCATCATTGCCGTTATGTATGCTGTTGTGTCTTATATGCAGTTTCATGATCTTGTAAGCAGCCTGACTTGGGTCGAATGGACGTATTTATGGTTCCTGTTCTTTCTGTCAGGAGCACTGAATAAAAAAATTGATAACTATATCGGCAAGGTCGCATTCGTTCAATCTTGGCTGACGCTTACGTTTCCGGCACTCCTGTCTCTAGCTGGAGTATGGAAAACGCAGGCTGTTTCTCAAGCATGGACGTACTTGCTGATCGCATCGTTCGTGTACTTTATCGGTTGTACTATACAGCTTATCCTGTCTTCTCAGAAAAAAGAAAAACGGTTGGAAGTACAGGCGGCTTCTTAAATAGAAAGAAATTCTCTCGAAGGATCGGGAGGATTTCTTTTTTCGTTGGCGTAGTAATCAATCAACGAATCGAGAGCGGAGGCGGAAGGATGGCAAAAGAAGAGCTGCCGGCAGTATGGTTTGAAAATCATCAAGCATTGGAAGACTGGCTAGAAGAACATCATGAATCATCTCCAGGCATTCGGCTTCATATTGCGAAAAAGAATTCAGGCAAGGTGACGCCAAGTTATGACGAGGCTGTGGAAAGCGGATTGTGTTACGGGTGGATTGACAGCCAGAAGGAAAAGTATGATGATCAAACTTGGCTGCAGCGGTTTACGCCGAGAGGGCCAAAAAGCATATGGTCGAAAGTGAATAAAGACAAAGCTGAAGATCTCATAGCGGCAGGGAAGATGAAGCCTGCCGGGCTCCGGGCTATTGAAAAGGCGAAGGAAACCGGCCTCTGGGAAAAAGCTTATGCACCCCAAGGCGATAAGACCCTGCCGGAGGATTTTGAAAAAGAGCTTCAGCAAAGGCCAAACGCGAAAGCCTTTTTCGAAACCCTGAACAGCCAGAACCGATATGCCATTCTTTTCAGGCTCCAGAATGCAAAGAAACCGGAAACCCGGCTGAAACGGATGAATCTGTTCCTTGAAATGCTGGAAAATGGGGAGAAGATTTATCTGTAATAAGAGATGGCGGGCATATTAACAGAAAGTGAGCAGACCATGAGAATCAATAAATACATTAGTCAAACAGGGGCTATATCCAGACGCGAAACGGACAGGCTTCTGAAAGCGGGAAGGATTACCGTCAATGGAGCAGTATGTGAAGCGGGCCAATTGGTGAGTCCGGACGACATCGTGCTGATTGATGGGAAACCTATTGAAATTAAGGTACACTCGATATACATTGCATTGAATAAACCGGCCGGAATCACGTGCACGGCCGCTCCGCATATTGAAGGAAATATCATAGACTTTGTAAGTTACCATGAACGGATTTTCCCGGTCGGCCGTTTGGACAAGGCTTCAGAGGGTTTAATTTTGATGACGAATGACGGGGAACTGGCAAATGCCATCTCCCATTCTGATCGCGGACACGAGAAGGAATACTTAGTAACACTTGATAAGACTTACAGCAAAGAATTTATCGAAAGTATGAGGAAGGGAGTTCAGATTCCTGAAGCTATGACAAAGCCCTGTGTGGTCAAACCAGTAAGCGATGATGAGTTCCGTATCATTCTTACGCAGGGACTGAACCGCCAAATCCGCAGAATGTGCCGGGCGTTTGGCTATACGGTCACGAAGCTCGAACGGATTCGGATCATGAATATTGAACTCGGTGAACTTCCCAGAGGCGAATGGCGTGAATTAACGGCTGAAGAAGTTGGAACGCTTAAAGGCTTGCTCGGGATGTAACCTGAAACGGAAGGAGAAATACAGGATGAAGGCACAGCTGAAGGACATCATATCTAAAAGCATCTTAACACCAGGGGTAGGTCAGCTCGATGATTTTTCTCATTCGCTGAATCCCTATGCTGGCTGTACCTTCGCCTGCTCCTATTGTTACGTGAGACAGCTGCCGATTTCTCTTTACCGTGACGAAGAATGGGGCACATGGGTCGATATTAAGAGCAATGCTGCAGAACTGCTCAGGCGTGATCTTTTAAAGGCGAGAAAAAAGGGTCCGGTTACGATCTTCATGGCTTCTTCCACCGATCCGTATCAGCCGCTGGAGCACGAGACAAAGCTGACACGCAGCTTGCTGGAGGTCATGCTCGAAACCCCGCCGGATTTTCTCCATCTCCAAACACGCTCGCCCTTAGTGGTACGCGATATCGACTTATTAAAAAAGTTTGGGGATAAAGTCAGGGTGTCGATGACAATCGAAACCGACAAGGAAGATATCCGTAAAGCCTTCGCCCCAACCGCTCCGCCTATTCCGGCCCGCATGAAAGCGTTGAGGGAAATAAAGAATGCCGGCATCACGACGCAGGCCAGCCTTTCACCGCTGCTCCCATGTTCGAGGGAATTTCCGCAAAAGCTTCGTCCGGTTGCTGACCGGGTAACGATCGATGATTTTTGGATGGGTGACGGCAGCGGCGGAAAGCGCACCGAACGTCTTGGCATCTATGAAATCTACAAAAAGACCGGCATGGAAAAGTGGTACAATCCAAACACCCATAAAGTGGTTTTGAACATGATGAAAGAGCAGATCGGCGATGAGGTTGAAGTGATGCTTTCAAAAGACGGCTTTACACCGGTTGATCCGAAACGGGAACCAGGCATCGGAGAGAACTTGACATTTTTTTAATTGTGAAAGACTGGTCGGACAGACCGGTCTTTTTTTTATGAGGATGTTCGCCGCTTTCGGGCTTTCAGTGACACTAGGACTTTCCTATCCAGACTAACGAACCTATTTTATGTAATTTTCAGAAAATATATGTACTTACCATCCTGCTCTATGAATAATGGATGTATCTCATAGAATGGAGGAAGGCATATGCGAAAGACAACAGTACTTAAGTGGATGGTTGTTTTAAGTTTTTTAGCTGGAATCATTTTTGGCGGAATGAATTTTTCATCGGCCACGAAAGACTCTGGTGATGTGGAATGGAACGGCAGCCAGCTGAGCACGCTGGAGGTCAATGGCAAACCCTATGTGCCGGCGGACGAACTGGCCAAGGCTTCAGGAAGTGAACTGCATAAAAAGCGAAATCATTATACGGTATCCTCAAGGCTTGACCGTATTATGAAAAAGGGTGTAATCCGGGTAGGCACCACTGGGGACTATAAGCCGTTTACCTTTTACAATACAGACACAAAAAAATTTGAAGGCTACGATATCGAGGCTGCAGAATTAATGGCCAAGGACCTGGGAGTGAAGGTCAAATTTGTAAAAACCTCCTGGCCCACACTGATGAATGACTTGCTCGATGACAAGTTTGATATGGCGGTAGGCGGAATCAGCCGCAATACGGAACGCCAAAAGACGGCTCAATTAACCCGTCCTTATATGAATGAAGGAAAGGCACCCTTAATACGTGCAGTGGATAAGGAAAAGTACACGAGTCTTCAAGCGATTGACCAGCCGAATGTTACGATTGGCGTAAATCCCGGGGGAACGAATCAAAAGTTTGTGGATGCCAATATTAAGCACGCGAAAGTGATAGTCGTTGAAAATAATTTAGAGATTCCACACATGGTCGCAGAGGGAAAAGTAGACGTCATGATTACGGACAGTACCGAGGCGATGTACTATGCGAGCAGGGATCAAAGACTTTACGCTGCCCTTACTGATAACACCTTTACGAAAAGCCAAAAAGGATACCTGATCCCTAGAGGCGATTCAGTCTTTGAAAACTGGGTCAACCTCTGGATGGATGAAATGGAGCTCCAAGGTGAGTTTAACCGGTTAAAGGACAAATATATCTACAACAAATAGCTAAAAAAGAATGTAAAAGGAGGCCCAAGGAGACTTTTGGCCTCCTTTTTATGTGATACAGGCAGAGTTCAGGGAGAATTTTAAGAAATACGCGCCAATCTCGGCGAAATACGATCCGATCTCCGCGAAATACGTGCCAATCTCCACAAAATACGCGCCAATCTCATAACAGCCAAATAGGCACAAAAATAATCCTGGGTATCCAAACGGATATCCCAGGATTATCATTTAAACGATTATTTCTCATAAACTGTTACTTTTACGTCTTTACGGCCCCAATTGATTGCATCACCATGGTCTGGAATGAACACATCGATCATCTTGCCGTTGATTCCGCCGCCAGTGTCTGCAGCGATAGCTGTGCCGTAGCCTTCAACCACTACTTTTGAACCAAGCGGAATAACATCTGGATCCACTGCAACTACTTTGCCGTCATTGTATTTTTGCAGATCAATGCCCATTCTTGTTTTGCCGGAACAGCCGTCACAATCTGCAGTATAGGCAGAGCTGTTTACCGTGAAGCTTCGTGTGGAGTAGGAAGGGCTCTTTTGGCGAAGCTTTGAGAATGTCTTAGGTCCTGCGATGCCGTCAGCTGTGATGCCCTGGTCTTTTTGAAATGAAGCCACAGCCGAAACGGTGCTGTCACCGTAAATGCCATCAACCTTTGAATCGTATGTATTCCATGCTTTCAATAAACGCTGTAATTCAATAACGGGTTTTCCCATATCACCGCTGTGTAATACTTTAATTTTACTGATGGTCGCTGATCCTGCGATACCATCAACCTTCAAACGAGACTGCTCTTGAAAACGTTCAACTGCGCCTTTCGTGATCGGACCATAGTAGCCA
Source organism: Fictibacillus marinisediminis (assembly GCF_023149135.1). Taxonomy (NCBI): domain Bacteria; kingdom Bacillati; phylum Bacillota; class Bacilli; order Caryophanales; family Fictibacillaceae; genus Fictibacillus; species Fictibacillus marinisediminis. Next base: position 497,341 of record NZ_JAIWJX010000002.1, read on the forward strand.
GTCGCCGTATGATATGGAAAAACACCCTTTGTCATCAAGTATTCCTGCAATTGTTTCACGTCACTGTTGCTTGAGCCTGTAGAAAGCATTTGGCTGCCTAGAGCGGCGCTGCTGTGTCCAGGAAAAAACAAGCCAGTACAGAGGACTGCCATCATCAGCAATCCCATTAGTTTTTTCAACATTATGAATTCCCCTTAAAATTTTTGATTCGTGTAAACCCTTTAGTTTTTTCGCTAAGAAATGACAAAATAGGGGGAAATTTTGAATAAACGCTTCTATTTTCCTATGAACCTTACAAGAAAAGCCAATCGGCTGTTTGCGGCATTTTCCAGCGGGGTATTACTCGAATAAGAGAGAATATAAAGAAAACTGACCCAAAATTGGATCAGTGAATTACCAGATAAGATAGATTTTGGATAAGTACTTAAACAGACGTTTAAAACAATAATCCCATGACCACAGTAGAGTAATAGACTCCGTTAAAATACGTGTCGTTTCGAATCAAACCTTCCACTTCAAAACCGAGTTTTTTGTAAAGAGCGATAGCCCGGTGATTGTCTTCTCGGGTCACTAAGCTGATTCTCCTGGTGATTCGGTTATGCTTAGCCCATTCAATCAGTTCAGTCATCATTCTTTCTCCAAGACCCATCCCTGTATGGGTTTGAGAAATAACAATTTCCAGCATACCGTCATGTTTTGTTCTTGCTTTTTGGGACGAGTTAATTGTGGCGATGCTTATGATAGCGTCTCCTATGGTGGCAAGCAGCATGATGGAGTTTTCTTCTGCAGCCACGTTTTCTATATACGTCTCATATTCGCCGGCATTTCTGGTAAACTCGTTTCCGCCAAAAGAGAGAAAATCAGTCTCACCGCCGACCACATTATAAAAATCGATGATGTTCTGCGCATCAGCCGGAACAGCCTCACGAATCAACACTTTATTGCCATCCTTCATTAAAAAATCTTTCATTGTACACCTCCATTATTATTTCGGTGCCTGGCACCGCGAATGGATCAATCTACGTCTTAAGTCTTAGTCAGTTTACGTTTACGGGGCTATAGAGATGTTCAACATAATCATGTAAGGTAGAGATAGAGAAAAGTAAATTTTTTCTAAAAGTGAAACTCAAGCTTGTTCTCTTCGTAGTATTAGAAAAGACATGATGTCAGGAGTCGATTTACATGAACTGGTTTTTAGCCTTATTCGTCAAGGTGTTCAGTGCGATCAATACAATGGTCATCGTCTGGCTGCTGTCCTTCTTTGCCTTCGATCAGTCTTTCTTGCTCTCGAGCGGTTTTGCGGCCGGGGGAGCGGTGATCGGCTATACGATGACAGCGATGCTCTGGAATTACCGCATGCTGAGAAAATATAAGCTGACTCGCAGCGAATTTAAATATATCAAGAAAAATTTAAATGAAGCAAAGCCAAAGATTTACAGGCTGCAGAAATCGTTGTTTTCCATTCGCGACATTCCAACCTTGAAGCAGAGGATGGAGCTGACGAAAATCACAAGAAAAATATACAGCATGACGAAAAAGGAGCCAAGGCGTTTTTTCCAAGCAGAACGTTTTTACTTTTCTCATTTGGATTCTGCCGTCGAGCTGACGGAAAAATATGCATTCTTATCAGGACAGCCCAAGAAAAACTGGGAGATTCAGGATTCTCTTTCGGAAACAAGAAGGACGTTGAAGGAACTTACCGAATACATTGAAGAGGACCTTTACCATATGATCTCGGATGATGTGGATCAGCTGAAATTCGAGCTGGATGTGGCCAAGCATTCTATAAAAACCTTGAAAGATTCAAAATTAGAAACGAAAGCAGGAGATTATAATGAGCGATAATACGTCCCCTCTCTATAATCATGATGATAAATTGGATATTATGAATGATTTGCTCTCCGATCCGTTCGGAGGCGATGAAAACGTTCAGGAGCTGAAGACAGAAGAACAAGTAAAGCAGAAGAGGCTGATTGATGTTCTGCCAGAGGAAAACAAGGCAAAAGCCTACCAGCTGGCCGAACAGATCGATCCGAAGAATCACCAGGCGATGATTACATACGGAACGCCAGCACAGTCAAAATTACTGTCTTTCTCCAACACGATGCTGGATCAGGTGAAAAAGCAGGATGTCGGACAGGTCGGAGAAATCATACATGACTTGATGAAAAAGCTCAGCCATGTAAATCCTGATGAGCTGCAGTCGAACAAGCCGTCCTTGATTGGCCGCATGTTCGGCAAGATTTCCGGTTCTGTTCAAGAGGTGCTTTCCAAGTATCAAAAGACTGGCTCACAGATTGACCGGATCAGCGTCAAACTCGACAGCAGCAAGAATGTGCTGCTCGCCGACATTGTCATGCTTGAAAAATTGTATGAGCACAACAAAGAATATTTTCAGGCGTTGAACGTCTATATCGCTGCAGGTGAACTGAAGCTTGAGGAATTAAACGGAAAAATCATTCCGGCGCTCCGTAAAGAGGCCGAAGCAACGAACGATCAGATGAAGTATCAGGAAGTCAACGATATGGTGCAGTTTGCCGACCGGCTGGACAAGCGCCTTCACGATTTAAAATTGAGCCGGGAAATCACCATTCAAAGCGCACCGCAGATCCGTTTGATTCAAAACACGAATCAGGCGCTCGTAGAAAAGATCCAGTCCTCCATCATGACTGCCATTCCGCTTTGGAAAAACCAAGTGGCGATCGCACTTACCTTGCTTCGCCAACGAAGTGCGGTAGAGGCACAGAAGCAGGTCTCCAAAACGACAAATGAGCTTTTATTGAAAAACGCCGAGATGCTTAAAGCAAATACAATTGAAACGGCGAAGGAAAATGAGCGAGGATTGATTGATATTGAAACGCTGAAGAAGACGCAGGAAAACTTGCTGACTACCCTGGAGGAGACTTTGCGCATCCAGGAGGAAGGCCGCCATAAACGCCGTTTGGCCGAGAACGAACTCGCTCAGATGGAAACAGGGTTGAGGCAGAAACTGCTTGAGATTAAGGGGCAATAACGGATTAAAAGGCTGTACCACACGAGGTGGTGCGGTCTTTTTTAATGTTCATTCATCTTTGGGGAATCCCCTTTTTATCCATGGAATATAACAGGTATAGGATAGATACTAACGAGTGGAACACCTAATCTCTTTTTTGATTCCAAAAGCAATGTCTTTTTTAAAGGCTGTTTTCGTAGCCTTTGCTTCCTGGGAACTGACGCCGTTGTTTCAAGAGAAGCCATGGTATCCATTGTCGATCCGGATTCCAGCACAACTATCACGACAAGCCAGGCAAAAGCCCACAAAGGTGTGGTCTTTTGCAATTCACTCTTCAGTTTTTCCACACTTTTCTATAAAATAAAAAGAAAGAATATTCTGTTAAGTGAGGAGGGTAATATGCTGAAGCGTGAACTGAATTCTTTTCCTTATCCGTTTAAGGGCGATCAATACCGTTATTCCAACAACTCGGTCTCTATGACTCGGCCATCCGGTATAGAAATTACTCCACAGTATACAGAAGAGGTCCAACTAAAGCGGGACCTGCTAACCCATCATCCTGAACGCTGCTTTCAATCCCTTCCTCACACGTTAAAGAGCCAGTGGGAGATCGTAGACCTGGTAACTGAAAACCTCGTAACCTATTACCCCGATCAGTTTGCGCTTCAAAAAAACGGGGATCACTGGACGTTTGTAAATAAGATCCTTGGAGAGACCTCTCGTTTTACCTATGGCGATGAAACGACGATGCCGTGTGAGCCTTTAGACTTTATCGGCAGGCATGTACAGGAAGATCTCATTTTCATGAAGGAGAGGGATGGGGATCTGTATTTGGATGCGGGGCAGCTCTGCTTTCCAGCCAACTGGTCGCTGGCGTTTAACCTTGGAATGGAATTTAAAGAGATCCATCGCCCGATTCCAGGGTTTAAAGAGGAAGGGCTGGACGGCCGCATTTTGCGTTTTTTAAAGAGGCTGGAGGCTGGAGCCCCTTGGGAACGGCTGAATTGGTCTTTAATGGCGGGGAACAAGCTCGATACGTCATTGGAAACGTTTCATGAATGGGGGAAAGAAAGAAAGAATGTAACAGAAGAAAATGCAGGCGAGCTCGTTCATTTGCGAGTGGAAGTCCAGAAGCTTTTTCGATTGCCGCAAAGCAACGGAATTTTGTTCACGATTCATACACATGTATTGGCCATGGAAGACTTTACTGTCAACAAAGTCTGGCTTCGGCAATTTTATCGAATTATAAAAGAACTCCCGGAACATATTGCGGATTATAAAGGAATCTCCCTCTATAAAAAGCAGCTTCTGGCCTATCTGGAAGAGAAGCTAAAAAGCAGGAAACCTTCATGAGATTTGTGCCAGGTAAGCGAAAATACCTTGTTTCCGGAGATACATATGGAATCAGATTGCTGCAGCCAATCACCCAAAAAATCATGGAACAAAAAAAACCTTTTGAACGAATGGAGCTCACAGATGAGGTGAAGGTCCGAAGCTGGCTGAGCCAACAGAAAATGGGATGCTACCTTTATGTTTCGGCAGCATGGCCAGAGATTGAGAGACTTAAAAACATCACCGAAGAAATCGGCTTCCTCTCTGAGGAAGAGGTGCAATTCATCGGACACGGTGAGCGGGTCATTCAGGTGTTCTGCTGCCGCTGCCACGGACTGACTGAGCTGAAGGTGACCCATTCTGAGACACTTCAGGATGGGATAGAGATCACATGCTGCCAATGCGCCTTACTTCTTTCAGTAAGTGATCATTATTCATCATTAAGAAATGCGTATTTAGGCTATGTAGCCAAACTTTAATTGGAGATGAACGGTGATGCTGCAAGAAAACATGCTTCCTGTTACGGTAACAGCTATCCATAAAGAAACTCTCAAAGTGAAGCGTTTTGAGCTGGCTTCGCTTGACGGCCGGCCGCTTCCGCCATATAGCGGAGGTTCGCATATCGGTATTTTTATAGAAACAGAGAAAGGAGCAATACATCGCCACTATTCTTTAACCGGACATACACGCAAAAAAGGACATTATGAGATTGCTGTGGCGCTTAACGAGGATTCAAAAGGCGGCTCCACTTTTATGCACCATGGAGTAATAGAAGGAGACAGTCTGCACATCAGTTACCCGAAAAATCATTTTCCTTTGAGCTTTAAAGCAAAGCGTCATGTGTTTTATGCTGCAGGGATTGGAATTACTCCCTTTTTAAGCATGATGGAAGAATTGAGAGGGAAAAATGTTCCCTTCATATTGCACTATACCGCCAGGACCAAAGGCACCTGCCCGTTTTATTCTTTCCTGAAAAAAACTTATCCTGAACAGTGCCGCTTCTATTTTTCCCGTGAACCGTTGGTAGAAAGGCTGACTACAGATACTCTCGCTCAACATCCAATCGGTACGCATGTGTACTTTTGCGGACCGGGTTCTTTTATTACTGAATTCACTGATGCAGCAGCAAAATTAGGCTATCCATCTTCCAGTGTTCATGTGGAACGGTTTACCCCACCAAAACCAAGCGTTCGAAACGCTTTTCAAGTAAGACTGAAAAATGGATCCACCGTGCAGGTAGCTGAAGATCAGACCTTGCTCGAAGCTCTTCTTGACCATGGAATCGATACTCCGTATTCTTGCCGGTCAGGACGCTGTGGTACGTGTGAGATCAAAGTTAAAAAGGGGGAGGTTGATCATTGCGACTCTTTTCTGACAGAAGAGGAGAAGGGTACGAATGATACAATCTTAGTATGTGTATCGAGGGCAAAATCACGTGAGCTGGTGTTAGAGATCGAGTAGCAAAAAGGAGGGGAATTCGAGTGGCTGTTTTCGGAATCAGTTTAGGCGTGATCGTCATGAAATTCCTTGATTATTGGCTCTATAAAGATGAAGCGAAACGGTACGATTGGTTTAAAAAGTTGACGAACGCTCAAAAACTGCTTGTTGCTCTGGCTTTTATTATGATTCTCCTTTTCCTTAACTTACTATTTGAGAAACTATAGAAGTAATCTAGACAATTAATAAGCCTGTATCCTAATAATGGATCCAGGTTTATTTTATTTACTTTAGTTTTACAGCCTTTTAAAATGCTTGTAATCGACATAATCCTATCTCGTCACAATTTTGTAAGTTGAATATAACACTTTTTGTAATCAATAAGTATCCAATATGTAAGCGCTTTAAAATATGATTGAAACAGGAGGGATGATGACGTGCAACTGGAAGAACGGCCGGCCTTATTGTTAAACCAGCTTTCTGCACTAAATAAACCAACAATGTCACAGCTCATGGATCAGACAAATTTGACCAAGCGGCAGATAACGTATGATCTTGAAAAAATTAATGAATGGCTGAAGGATCGGAGTCTTCCTTCTATTGCTTATAAACGAAGAACATGGATTGAGGTTCCGGATCGGGTAATTGATTATGCGGGCACAAAGTTAACGGGAGAGTCTTTTATATTTACGGAAGAAGAAAGGCTTTATTCCATTTTCCTATTCTTATTTATCAGAAAAGAGTATATCTCGTCAGCCCACCTTATGTCTCTCCTAAAGGTAAGTAAAAACACAGTGATAGCTGATGTGAAAAAGGCCAATGAAATGATTAGTCCGTTTCTTGTTAAAATACATTACACAAGGGAACGGGGATACCACTTAAAAGGAACCGAGCTTGATAAAAGGGTTCTATTAATGAATCATTTAACAAAACTTTTTCAGAAGCCGTCAGGGAAAAAAATAATTGATTATCTTGTGAAAAAAGCAGGTTATGAACTTAGAGCTGATTATATGATCACTCTTCTTCAGTCCCTTGAAAGGGATTCTAATCTCCAATTTGTGGAAGAACGGCTGCACCAGTTTGCTCATTTTCTTCAGTTCTATTATATCCGGCTTCTGGAAAAAAAGGTTGTCCGTCTTCATCCTGATGAAATTGAGATTCTGAAACAAGACCATTTAATAGAAACAGCTAAACAAATGATTCACCTTTTAGAGCTGGATACCGTTGAATCAGAAATTGCCTACCTTGTCATTCAGCTATTGGGCCTTTCGTTGGGGAATGCATCGGTTATCCAGGATGATTACGATCTGCTGCTGCGAATATGTGAAAGGCTTGTAACAGAATTTGAATCCAAGGCCTGTATTTCATTTGAAGAAAAGAATACAGTCGTGGAAACACTGTATCAGCACCTTAAACCAGCTTATTACCGGATGAAGTACCGAATACCCATTCATAATCCTTTGCTTGAACAGATCCGGGAAGAACATAAGGAGCTTTACACCATTGTAAAAGAACTGCTTGAACCCGTGGAAGTCCTTCTTAATATTTCAGTACCGGAAGAAGAAGTAGGGTTTATTACCATCCATTTTGGAGCTTTGCTTGAAAAACCAAAGCAAATTGCGGCTAGAAAAAAGAGAGCGTTGGTGGTTTGTCCAAGCGGAATCAGTTCTTCGCTGATGGTAAAGCATCAGCTCGAATCCCTGTTTTCAGAGATTACGATTGACCGTACTATGTCATTGCAAGAGTTTAAGCATTGCCAGCTCTCCAATTTTGATCTTATTTTCTCGACCGTACAGCTTCACACAAAGAAACGTTATTTTCTGGTGAAACCGATAATGACACCTGTTGAAAAAAGTACGCTTCTCAACGAGGTTTATCAGTTTTTATTTGGAACACAATACGAACCTGTCACAACAAAGGAAATACTCAAGATCATGGAAGGTTACGTTAATTTCATTGATAAGGACGGGTTGAAGCAGGCTTTAAGCCAATTCATGTTTCAAAAAAGGACCAACGTAAACAGGAGGAACAGACCAGTGCTAAGTGATTTGATTACAAGTGAAACCATTCAATTTGCTGAACAGCTTCCAGACTGGGAGGAAGCGATAAAAGAAGCAGCTCAGCCGCTGCTCTCGAAAGGGGCGATTGAGTCTTCATACATCGATGCCATGATAGAGAATGTATACACAATGGGGCCATATGTCATTTTGGGTCAGGAAATTGCAATACCCCATGCACGTCCGGAAATGGGAGTCAATCAGGTGGGTATGAGTTTTTTGAAGCTGGAGCATCCGGTTTACTTTTTAAACGATGACAAGCATCCAGTGTCCTTATTATTTTGTATAGCTGCGATCGATAATACGACCCATCTGCAGGCTCTATCACAGCTTACTAAGCTTTTGAGCAATAAAGACAATGTCAAACGATTGAAAACGATGAAGAGTGTTGAAGAAATCATGGAATTAATACAAGAGTATTCCAAAGCAGTTTAGTTGAAGGGGAGGCAGATGTAATGAGAATTTTAGCCATTTGCGGTTCAGGTTTAGGAAGCAGCTTTATTCTGGAAATGAACGTTCAGGAAATCATTAAAGAGCTCGGTGTGACAGGCGTGGAGGTAAGCCATTCTGATTTAAGTTCGGCCACCCCTGATATGGCAGATCTATTTATAGCTGCCAGGGATATCGCGGAAAGTGCCACCCACTTAGGAGAGGTTGTAGTTATTGACAGCATTATTGATATGGATGGAATCCGGGAGAAATTAAGAGAAGAGTTTACCAAAAAAGGAATGCTCTAGAGCATAAAGGGGGAACTGGAAATGGGTGAAAGATTTCTTAAATTGATGATGGACATTCTGAGTCAGCCTGCTGTTCTTGTTGCGTTAATTTCTTTTATAGGTCTGCTTCTTCAGAAAAAACCAGCGAGTGAAGTTGTAAAAGGAACAACAAAGTCTTTCCTTGGCTTTCTTGTTATTGCTGCAGGGGCCAATATCCTGGTTGGGGCACTGGATCCATTCGGAAAAATGTTTCAGGAAGCCTTTCATGTAAATGGGGTTGTTCCCAATAATGAAGCCATTGTAGCGATGGCACTGACAAAGTACGGATCGGCAACGGCCTTAATCATGTTTTTTGGGATGATTGCCAACATACTGGTGGCTAGATTTACTCGATTAAAGTATATCTTTCTGACAGGACATCACACGTTATACATGGCTTGCATGATTGCTATCATCTTAGTTGTTTCAGGATTAAAAGGAATAGGTCTGATTATTGTAGGTTCCATTGCCCTTGGTTTAACGATGGCAGTATTTCCGGCTATGACCCAGCCATTTATGCGGAAAATAGTAGGGAACGATAATGTAGGCTTTGGACACTTCTCGTCTCTTGGCTATATTCTTTCAGGATTGGTAGGGAAAGTAGTTGGAAAGGGATCTCGTTCTACTGAAAAAATCAACTTCCCTAAAGGCCTTGCTTTTCTTCGTGACAGTTCGGTTACTATTGCCCTAACGATGACGATTCTTTACTTGGTGATTGCGCTGTTTGCTGGCCCTTCATATGTTGAAAAAGAATTAAGTAATGGAACACATTACCTTGTCTTTGCTGTAATCCAGGCGGTAACCTTTGCTGCTGGGGTATTCGTCATCCTTTCGGGTGTTCGACTTGTACTGGCTGAAATTGTACCGGCATTTAAAGGGATTTCTACTAAACTGGTACCCAATTCCAAACCTGCGCTTGATTGTCCAATTGTATTTCCTTATGCACCTAATGCGGTATTGATTGGTTTCTTCTGCAGCTTTTTGGGTGGAATTGTTGGCATGGCGATATTGGGCTGGGCTGGTGCGGTAATCATATTGCCAGGAGTGGTACCTCATTTCTTCACAGGAGCTACAGCAGGTGTATTCGGTAATGCAACCGGCGGTATACGCGGGGCAACAATTGGCTCGTTTGCTAACGGCCTGCTCATTACATTCTTGCCTGTTTTTCTGCTTCCAGTACTGGGGGATCTCGGTTTTGCCAATACCACCTTCTCAGACAGCGATTTTGGCGGAACAGGAATCATACTAGGAAACGTGGCCGATTCATTCGGTGCAACGGGTGTTACGATCCTTGTGGCAGCTGTGTTAGTTATTGCCGTTCTCTTCGGTTTACGAAAAAAACCACAAAGTGAAAAGGAAGAGATTTCAGCTTGATGCTAGTACCAATATAGGAGGTTTTCTATGAGTCATGCAATTTCCGAAATTGAACAGCTTAGGGATGAAATTCGTTTAAAAACGTTAAAGGAACTCTATCATTTGGGCTTTGGCCATTATGGAGGAAGTTTGTCGATTGTTGAAACTCTGGCTGTGTTGTATGGTGGCGTCATGAAGATTGACCCTGCCAACCCCAGGTGGGAGGACCGGGATTATTTTATCCTATCTAAAGGCCACGGTGGTCCAGCTTATTATGCGGCATTAGCATTAAAGGGATTTTTCCCGGAAGAGGTGCTATACACTCTTAATCAGAACGGGACATCATTGCCTTCTCATCCTGACCGAAACCTTACACCGGGAGTGGATATGACAACAGGTTCTCTTGGCCAGGGGATTTCTGCAGCGGTTGGAGTGGCGCTTTCTCATAAGCTGTCAGGGAATTCTAATCGCACGTATTGCATTGTAGGTGACGGTGAATTAAATGAGGGGCAGTGCTGGGAGGCATTTCAGTTTGCTGCGCATCACAAATTGAACCACCTTTCTGTTTTTGTAGATGATAATAAAAAGCAGCTCGACGGATTAACAAAGGATATTATAGATCCAATCGATTTTGCTGAAAAGTTCAAGGCCTTTGGATTCTATACCCTTAAAGTAGACGGAAGCTCCATTCAGGAAATTTATGATGCTATTAAGCTTGGAAAGACACAAAATGAAAAACCGGTTGCCATTATATTAGATACGATAAAAGGTCAGGGTGTCCCATATCTTGAAACAAAGGCAGCCAATCACCACATCCGTCCGAATGCTGAGGATGAAGCGGCCATACTTGAAGCTATAGCAGAACTTGAGAGAAGGATGGAAAGGACGGTAACAGGATGATTGAATCAGCAGCTGCATCCTATGAAGTGGAAAATGTTGAAATGAGGCAGGCATATGCCAGCACTCTGCTTGAACTGGCAAAACAAAATCCAAACATCATTGCACTGGAAGCTGACCTCATGAGTTCCATTTCTACCAATAAAATTCAAGAGCAAATACCAAATCAGCTTATTAATTGTGGCATCATGGAAGCAAATATGATGGGGATAGCTGCCGGGCTGGCGTTGACTGGGAAAATTCCTTTTCTTCATACATTTGCTCAGTTTGCTACCCGCCGTGCTTTTGATCAGTTGTTTGTATCAGGGGGATATGCCAGGTTAAATTTAAAAATTTTAGGTTCGGATTCAGGAGTAACCGCGGAACATAATGGTGGAACACATATGGCTTTCGAAGATCTTGGTCTTCTTCGTCTCATCCCGAATGCAGTTGTATACGAAGCAAGTGACTCCACCATGCTGTCCTATTTACTCCGTAAAGTTTCCGGTGAATATGGTGTGCACTATATACGGACAATGCGGAAAGCAGCCGTGAGAATTTACAATTTTGGTGAGACATTTGAAGAGGGAAAAGGGAAGCTTCTTCGTGAAGGAGGAGATGCCACTATCATCGCTAGTGGAATTATGGTGGCTGAGGCTTTAAAGGCTGCTGATATCCTCCATGATAATGGAGTCCAGGCAACGGTTATCGATATGTATTCAATTAAGCCGATTGATAAAGAGTTAATTATAAAGTATGCAAAGAAAACAGGTGCAATCGTAACAGCAGAAAACCATAATGTAATAGGAGGACTGGGGAGTGCCGTTGCTGAAGTATTAAGCGAGCATTGTCCTGTGCCTTTGAGAAGGATTGGCGTCAAGGAACAGTTTGGCCAGGTAGGTAAAACGGAATATTTGAAGGAAGTATACAACCTGACGGCAAAGAATATTGTAGAATCTGTAAGAGAGTTGAAATCACAGTGAAAGCAAACCGAACAGGTTTGCTTTTTTTCTGTTGGTTCATGTTGTTGTTTTGGTAGGGTGTGATGGAACTGCCGTCTTATCATCGCCAGCTATCACCCCTTATTTTTGGAGAAAAAGACTTTAGGGCCTCTTTTAAGCATCAGTATGGGATGCCCAATAGGGTTGAAAATCGATTTAAGGAATTCTTACCATGTATAATTAATAAAAAGAGTTAATATATCCCATTCAAACAAAAGGTATTTATGGAATAATATGACTTGTGTTTATTGCCAAAGGAGGAGAATTCCATGAAATTCGTTAAGTCAATTTTGGTTTCAGCTTTATTATTTTCAATGTTTCTTGCTTATGGACCCAGTTCGGCAGAAGCTGCAAAAGTGAAAGGTTTTGATTACAAGCCTGGCGATGTACTAATCACCAAATCGTATAGTTCATACAAACTGGTAGGCCATGCTGGAATTGTGCTGCCTGACGGAAAGAATGTACTTTTTACAAGTACCAGCAACAACAAAAAGCCTTACGTTTGGAGTATCAGCAAATGGCTGGATCACTATGATACAACCAAGGTAGTCCGGCATAAGAGTACTGCTGTAGCAGGAAAAGCAGCGAAGAACGCTTATGATAATTACTGGAAAACAGGTGCCAAGTATAAAAACAGTACATACAAGGTTTCTACTGATCCTACAAATAGAAAATATCTTTATTGTTCTGAAATAGTTTGGCAGGCTTACTACTATGGAGCAGGTGTTGATTACCAAATGAAAATGTGGAATCAAGGGACTTCAAGGTACATTTATGTTAGGCCATCCATAGTAAAACCGTATTTTTATGTGGACACAGAATTACAAAAGCACAATGGATTTTCTACGGTGAAAAAAATCAACTGGAATTAAGAAAATAAGAAAAAGCAGACAACAAGTCTGCTTTTTCTTATTTTTATTTGCTGATGGTATTATAAGCAGGAATATCCAAAATAAGTTTATAGGATGAAAGCAGTTTGTAAAGATTGTACATCTGGGTCGTCTGTTTGGAGGCCCACCCGATATCGCTTGCATATTGATGAGTGGCTTTGCCTGTTAGTGACGCAGCTAACGGATTCCATCTCATTTTATAGAGCGTATCCTGTCCAGCCTGGATATAGCCATTGGATATAAATTGTGCTCCGCCAATAATGGCAGCATCGGGGGTAAACCATCCCTTATCATAAGCGTATTTTGCCCCCATGTTAATAGGATCGCTGTCAACCGCTCCAATTCCATACATATTGTAAACCATCTGGCCATTATAGAGGATTCCGTTTGCCAGCTTGGATGTACCGTTGCCAGTTTCAAGAAGTGCATGGGAGATCAGGTAGATTTCATTTACTCCATATGCTTTACCTGCCTCAATGAACGCATCTGCCTTTCCTGCAAGAATACCTTTGCCTGCAAGGATCCGATCATTGACTTCACTGTTAAGAACACTTGCACTTTGAGAGAGCTTTAAAAATTGTAAGGACTTTACCGTATCGCCCTTAAAATTGTTAACGTCCAAATAATATTTTACGTCATCAGGGCTCGCATTGACCCACTTGTTATTGTAGATCACTTGATACCAGTTGTAGCCGTCAGCGCCTTTCACGGTGTTAACGATCTGAAGGATGTCCCCGTTGCTGACATTGCCTACTGCCCAGTACTGGTCTCCGGCACCGCCTCTGACGCGCCAGCCGGTTCCATCAACAATTCCGGATGTACTGCTTGTCAGATCAAGTGCATCTTCGCGGATAAACGTATTGTACTTTTTATCGGTCAGAGGGTTTACCTTCATCTGAATGGCTACCATCTCATCCAATGTCTTTCCGTAGGCAGTATTTGTGATACCAGGTGTTGCTTCTACCTGATCCACCAGGTAAGAGGAGCTGACATAGCCGGTTTTTCCGCTTGCGGATACTTTGGCCCAGCCTTTGGTCTCTGAATGAACGGTAACTGGCGTGTTGTGTTTAAGAACGGCCATTACGGAATAGGTAGTGGCCGGGCCTGAACGCATGTTAAGGCTGGAGCCGACCTTCACAAACTTAATGATCGTCTTTGCTGGCTCAGCCGGTTTGCTGACTACCGGTTTTGTAGCAGAAAGGTAGCTTGTATTGACATATCCATCTTTGTTATTGGCCTTGATCTTGGCCCATCCTTTTGATTCGGAATAGACGGTAACTTCCAGGCCATTTACTAGTTTGGTGATGATGGCTGCATTTGCAGAAGGGCTTTTCCTAAGATTAAGTGTATCGGATGTTACCTTTACATATTTGGTTGTCGTCTTAGGGGCAGCAGGCTTGGGTGCACTAACCACCGGCTTTTTGGCAGAAAGGTACACGGAGCTGACATACCCGTTTTTGCCATTGGCTTTGATTTTGGCCCACCCTTTCGACTCGGTATATACCGTAACAGCCAAACCATTCTTTAGTTTCGTTACGGCCGTTGAACTGGCGGAGGCACTTTTTCTCAGCGTGAGAGTGTCTCCTGATTTCACCATAACATATTTCGTAACGGTTTTCGGTTTAGGTGCTGCAGTGGTGGCTGCTGGTTTGGAGGTGGACAAATAAGCCGAGCTGACGTAGCCGATTTTTCCGCTTGCTGCAATTTTAGACCAGCCTTTTGATTGGGAATAAAATGTAACCTTTGTTCCTTTTGCTAATTTGACGATGACCGTTGCACTGGATGAAGCGCTTTTGCGCATATTCAACGTGCCCTGGGTCACTTTTACATACTTAATGGCAGTTGTAGGTTTAGCGGCACTTATCGTGGTTTTGGTGGTTGAAGGCTTGGAAACCAGATATTTTGAACTGACATAGCCATACTTCCCGTTGTATTTGAGCCTAGCCCATCCTTTGCTTTCAGAATAGACGATTACTTTGTTGCCTTTTACGAGCTTGCCAATGACGGCTGACTTTGTCGTTGCGCTTTTACGCAAGTTCAGGCTTGAGCTTGCACTGACATTCACATACTTTGTTTTTAACTCCTGAGCGGACACGGGATTGGCATGTATACCCTGGTATAAAGCGGCTGTGGTTAGTACGGCAAAACAAAACCCCGGAATTGCTAGCTTTTTCATCTCAATCTCCTCTGCACATCATTCTAAAATCAAAACGTTTCACAATTGTTTGATTCATAGATGTGTATCGGCAAATGGTCTAAATTGTTTTATTACATTTAGTTAACAATTCGATAAAATAGTTCTATTTTAGTAGTTAAATAACAAGGGATTCTAATAGTTCTGGGGAAATAGTACCTAACAGGAAATAGGGGCTCTTACAACTTTTGTGATGGCATTGCTCGATTCTACTCTAAAAATAATGGGAGGAAGAATGAATGTATCCGACGATTGGAAGGTTATTTGAGCAGACGGTAAGAAAGTATCCAGGTAAAGAGGCGCTGGTCGATCTGTCCCGGAGCCAAAGATGGACGTACGGAGAATGGGATCAGTATGTCAACCGCACGGCACAGGCGTTTCTGGCAGCCGGGGTAAGGAAGGGGGATGTTGTTTCTGTTTTTATGTACAACACGAGTGAACTTGCGACGGTTTACTTCGCTTGTGCAAAAATAGGCGCGGTCATCAATCCCATCAACTTTCGGTTAAAGTCAGGTGAAGTCTCGTACATACTCAACGATTCCAAGCCTGTCCTTTTTATTTATGAAAAAGATCTGGAGCAGCAGGTGAAGGTTCTGTTTGATGAGTTTCCGCTCGTCTCCTTCTGGTCGGTCAGCGAGAAGGTTCCGGATCAGGCAGTCCGTTTTCACGATCGGGTTCAAGAAGCTCCAGCCCAGGCGCCGAATGTTGAGTTGGATGAAAACGACTTGTACGCCATCATGTATACGAGCGGAACGACCGGACAGCCGAAGGGCGTGATGCACCGCCACAGAGACATGATCGAGCAAAGTTTGACCTGCATGCAGGCGCTGCAGCTGAGGCCATCTGACAGAGGGCTGACGGCTGCTCCGATGTTCCACTGTGCTGAACTGCACTGTGCTTTTTTGCCGCGTGTTCATAATGGATGTACGACGGTAATCATGCACCATTTTGATGCAAAAAAAGTTCTTCAAACGATTCAGGACGAGAAAATTTCCGTCATGTTTGCCGCGCCTACCATGTGGAACATGATGCTGCAGGAAGATCTGTCGCAATACGAGACCTCTTCCATGAGATTTGGGCTTTATGGCGGGGCATCGATGGCACCGGTTCTCGTGCGGGCACTTGGTGATAAGCTGGGCATTAAGCTTGTACAAGCGTATGGCATGACAGAGATGGGACCTGCTATTGCCTTTTTGTTTGAAGACGAACAGGAGGCTAAAGCAGGTTCGGCGGGTAAAGCCTGCTTTAACCATGAAATTCGTGTCGTGCGTCCGGGAACTCAAGGGCCGTCTGATCCGGAAGACATTCTTCCGCCGGGAGAGGCTGGAGAGATCATCGTCAGGGGGCCGAGTATGATGAAAGGGTACTACAACCGGGAAGAGGCGACAGATCAAGCTGTACATAAAGGCTGGTACCATAGCGGGGATATCGGCTATATGGATGAGGAAGGATACCTTTTCGTTTCTGACCGGATGGACGATATGATCATCTGTGGTGGAGAAAACATCTACCCGCGTGAAGTGGAAGACCTTTTATACGAGCATGAATGGGTTCTTGATGTCGCTGTGCTGGGAGAGCCGGATGAAAAGTGGGGAGAGCGGGTGACGGCCATCATCGTGAAAAAAGCAGGAGAGCTGACCGAAGATGCGCTTGATGAATTCTGCAGAAACAGCCATAAGCTGGCAGACTATAAGCGGCCGAGAAAATTCATTTTTGTCGATGAAATGCCAAGAAACGCGAGCGGCAAGATCCAAAAATTCCTGCTGCGTGAAAAATATACAAATACACCGATAAAATAAAAAAAGCAGCCGATATGGCCGCTTTTTACACGATATTTTCTTAAAGCTGCTGAAGGAGGGCCTGCTGAATTCTTCGGATGACGTCTCCACGGCTGATGACACCGACTACACGGTTTTCCTTGTCGACAACCGGCAGCTTTTTAAAGTGATGCTTAGCCAGCAGATGCAGGGCTTTTTCCATTTCATCCTGCGGGGAAACCGTGATGAGTCCTGTCCGTTTGGCGATTTTCAATACCGATACTTCTCCCAATTCCTTGAGGTAGCTTTCAAGCTCTTGCTTTTCTTCATAAATGACGAAGGAGAAAAAGTCATAGATTTGACGTTCGCGCGGTTTGATGGATCGTAAAATATCACCATCCGATACCATGCCAAGCAGCTTTCCGTGTTCGTCGACGATTGGCACTCCGCCAATTCTTTCTTTAACAAGCAAACTCATGACGTCTTGAAGGGTATCACCAGGTTTGGCTGTCATTACATTTGAGATCATGAACTCATGTACCTTCATAAAAAGCACCTCTTATCGTATAGAGTAAAAAACGGGGTAGAGAAAAGCCATAGAAGTCATCATTCTATGGCTTTTACTCATGTTAGTTTTCACGTTTTTTGTTCATTGATTTTAAAGCGTTGCGGTAATCGTTATCTTTCATCGAATGCTTTTCCGGTTTTTCAGCAGGTGCTTCAGGCTTTGCTGAACTTAACCGGTGCAGTGCATTTCTATACTCCATGTCACCCATGGCATTTGGGGCTTTCTCGGGAATTCTTTCTTGTTCTGCTGGCGATGGTGGAGCCATATTCTCGTGATTTTCCTGGGCAGCGGCAGCTGTTTCTTCTTGTACAGGCTCCTGTATCGGTTCTTCCGCAACCGGAGACTGCATGTTTTCATCCGCTGTATTCGCCTTGCCTTTAGCGGCAAAAGCCCTCGTATTAATAACAATTAAGACTGCAATTAAAATCACGGCGACTACAATAAGTAATATGCCGATCATTTTTCCATCACCTACCGTTCTGTAAATTGCTGTGCAACAAGAGCTACACGCTCTCCCAATGCGCGTCCAAGAGCCTGGTCGTCCTCGGTAATGAGTTCATTCCCTTCAATTGGACAAGTTATTCCCACTCCGTAGTAAGATCCATACAGGGCGTTTTCCGGGACATTACCTGGAAGTCCTGCGATGATCATACCTTGGTGAAGCATTGGAGTAATAAGGTTAAGAAGAGTCGCTTCTAAACCGCCGTGAGTTGTAGCTGTTGTACAGAACACAGCCCCCACTTTGTTGATTAGTTTTCCTTCTGCCCATAGATAGCCAAGCTTGTCGATCCAGCTTTTTAGCCCTGAGCTGATGGTGCCGAAATGCCCTGGGCATCCCCAGATGATCGCATCCATCTTAGGAAGGGAGTAAACATCTGCTTCATCTACATGCTGCAGGTAGACATTTGCGCCGTTCACTTGCTGTGCTCCAGCTGCGATGGATTCGGCAAGTGCCTTTGTATGGCCGCCTTCACTATCGTAGACAATACATATATTCATGAAACATTCCTCCAGATTTTAATAGAGTAGGGTGTTAGGATACATTCTTTGGCGCTGGCAACAGCAGTACTTCCTCTTTCTGAGGTACTGGTGCAGCCGCTTCTCTAACCTTGTCTTTTCGGACATCACGGAGAAATAAGCTCAGTACGAGACCAATGGCGGAAATAACGGTTGCTATGATGAATGCATCGTTAATGCCGTTGATGCTGGACTGCTGGCTCGCTTTACCGAAAAGGATTTGAATGGCTTGCTGCTGGGCCTGTGATACAGGAAGATGAAGACTGACCGCTACCTTTTGAACAAAGTCATGGAATGAAGTCATAAAGAATGGATCGGCCGTACTCATGGCTCCTTCCATCTCATTCATATGGAACGTTGTTCGGTTCGTAAAGATGGTCGTGATCAAGCTGATACCGATCGAGCCTGATACTTGGCGAAGCGTGTTGGACATGGACGTACCATGGCTGCTCAAGTGCTTCGGCAGCTGGTTAAGGCCGGCTGTCATGATCGGCATCATCAAGAAGGACATCCCAAACATACGGAACATATAGAGAACCACGATGAATGTGTAAGGGGTATCCATTGTCAGTCTTGTAAAGAAATACGTCGTTATCGTTGTGAGCGCCATACCGAAAATGGCAAGTGGACGCGGCCCCAATTTATCAAACAGTGTACCTGAAACAGGTGACATAACCAGCATGATCAAAGCACCTGGCAGCAACAGCAGTCCGGAATCAAGCGGTGAATATCCCCGGATCGTCTGCAGATAGATCGGAAGCAGGAACATCCCGGAAAACAGACTGATCGTCAAAACGACGTTAATAACGCTTGCTAATGAAAAGATTCCATAGTTGAAAATCCGCATGTCGAGCAGCGGCTTTTCAATACGAAGCTGTCTGATGGTAAAAATCATGAGCAGGACAGCCCCTGCAATCATGGTTGAAAGAACAACCGTATCATCCCAGCCGTCATTTCCTGCTTCACTGAATCCATATAGAAGCAGCGACATACCGGCAAGAGACGTAAAGACGGAAAGGCCATCAACCTTAACCTTTTTCGGCGGCTGAATGTCTTTCAGGCTGAAAAAGGCAAAGATTAATACGATGACGCCCAGCGGTACCATTCCGGTAAAGAGAAGATGCCAGTCATAGTTTTGTACGACAAAGCCAGAAAGCGTAGGACCGACCGCCGGAGCAAACATCATGGCGAGACCAAAGATCCCCATCCCCTTACCCCGGATTTCCGGAGGGAATATAAAGATGATGATGGTCATGACAAGAGGTGCTAATACACCGCCGCCAACGGCCTGGATCAAACGCCCGACTAGCATGACAGGAAATCCCGTTGAAAGCCCGCAGATCAATGAACCTAGCGTAAAGCAGAACATGGCAAACAAAAAGAGGCGGCGGACCGCGAACCGTTCAATCAGAAAAGGCGATAGCGGAATGAGCGCACCATTGACCAGCATGTAGCCTGTCAATAACCACTGAGCTGTATTGGCAGAAACGCCGAATTCTGTGATCAAGTGGGGAATAGCCACGTTCAGCAGTGTCTGGTTCAGGATGGCAAGGAATAACCCGATCATGAGTATGACTAATAAAGGAATGTATCTTTTGATATCGTGTGAGCCTTGAGGCTGTTGAAATTCGCTTGACATTTATTCTTCCTCCTTTCTTAGGAAGTGCAGTTCTAATGATGGATTAGTTTTTAGAAATTTTTACTTCTGCGTTCATACCTGGCAATACTTTATCAGATGAGTTCGTGATTGAAATTTTAACAGGTACAGTTTGCGTTACTTTTGTGTAGTTGCCGTCATCGTTGGATTTAGGCATTAAAGAGAATAAAGAGTTAGTAGCAAAACCAATTTTTTCTACGTTTCCATCAAGAGTGGTTTCATCGTCACCATCTACAGTAACGTCAACTTGGTCACCCTCTTCGATATCTTTCAATTCATCTTCTTTAATGTTGGCGATCACGTATAGTTCATCCATGTTGACTTCACTTGCTAGTGTTTGGCCAGCTTGCACCATTTGGTCATTGTTGGCTTGTTTTTTAATGATGGTTCCATCGGCAGGAGTTGTGATGGACATGGATTTTTCAGCACCGGAAATTTTTCCGATTTTATCATCCTTTGTTACCTTCTTGCCTTCTTCCAAGTTCCAATCTGAAAGTTTCCCATCCGTTGGAGCAGTGATGTTGTGAAGCTCACCTGTTACCTTTGCATTGTCCGTCGAAACGTAGTTGTTGTTTTGGAAATAGTAATACGCTCCTCCTGCAATTAAAACGATTACTACGAGAAATGCGATGATGTTGGTCATGAGTAGACGACCTCTAGACATTTAGTTGCCCTCCTTAATTATTAATATTATTAACTGTAGGTCACAGCTAACTGTTAATGATTGATACCTTTGTGAAAGATTTACTTTTTAGAAAAGATACTTTATGATAAAGGTATTGTATAAATAAACACTTTACCACAAAAAGGTTGAAAGGCACAATAAAAATGAATTTTAAATTTTATTGGGTTAATGATACTATCATGATGCAATGCAATAACCCAAAGGGGATCAGTCATGGACCGACAATTACAAGCTCAGATCGAGCAGCTGGACCACATTAAGGATACGTTCTTTCAATTGCGAAGAGCGTTTATTGAAAATCAAATCAAGGAATTTCCATATAGTTTAACGGCTACCAAGTATGCGGTACTAAAGATGCTGTTTCAGAAACGCAGATGCATGGTTGTGGATATTTCGAACACGATGGGAATGACTTCCGGAGCCACAACGACACTCTTAAACCAGCTGGAGGAAGAACAGCTGATCTCTCGTACGCGGGATGAGAAGGATCGGAGAGTGGTCTGGATCGTATTATCGGAAACGGGTGAATCGCTGATTTCTGCTATTGTAGAAAAGCGAAATCACTTCTGGGCAGAGATGCTTGCAACACTGTCAAAGGAAGAGCAAGATGAATACATTCGTTTGTTAAAAAAAATAGAAGCTGGAATTAAAGCCAAAGTTTGATGTGTGCCAATCTATTGCATCATCATTTCCTGCGCTGCAAGCAAGGAGAATCGTTATGAAAAATAGAGAAACCCTCGTTAAGGATCTCGTGACAAACTATAGAAACCAAACAAAGAAAATCCGGGCATGTTTTCATCCTTTGCTAAAGGATTTTATTCCGCTGAACGAATATGCGGCACTAAAGGTTCTTCGCTGCCAAGGTGACCAGATGGTATCGGAAATCGCTGATCAGCTGCAAGTGACGAACAGCCATATTTCTGTAACGAGCGATAAGTTGATCAATCGCGGTCTGGTCACCCGTAAGCATAGTGAACAGGACCGCAGAATCGTTTATTTATCGATCACGCCAAAAGGAGAGCAGCTGGCGGATAAAATGGATGATGTGCTGCAGGATTTCTATGAAGAAACATTCAGTGAACTTTCAGAAGAAGAAATAGAAATGTTTATCAAGTTATTGAATAAAATAAAAATGTGAAGAAACACTTGGGAAAAAACCCCTATAAATAGGAAAAGCAATTGTAAATTTCCTAAAATGCATTAGTATTAAAGTGTATAGTTTACATACAAAGGACGTGCTCAATGAAAAAGCATATACCCAATCTGCTTACACTTGGAAATTTATATTGCGGCTTTTTTTCCATCGGCTATATTATAGATGGCGACAGCAAGAACGCCACGATCCTGATCTTTATTGCAATCATGCTTGATGCGGTTGACGGCAGGGTGGCAAGAATTCTTGGCGTAACCAATGAAATGGGGAAGGAACTGGATTCCCTTGCCGATGTCGTTTCTTTCGGTGTCGCACCTGCCTTTTTGGCCGCTCACACTTTCTTTGCAGACTTTCATTATATATACGGTGTGGCGATGTCCGGCATTTTCCCTGTGTTCGGTGCCTACCGTTTGGCCCGTTTCAACGTGACCGCTCAGGAAGAGTCGATGAAACACTTTACAGGGATCCCAATCACACTGGCTGGAGCGATCGTTACCTTTCTCGTGCTGTTTGTAAAAGTAATTCCGTTGGGGGTCTTCATCATCGCCTTTTACGGGCTGGCCGTTCTCATGGTCAGCACGATTAAAATACCAAGCTTCAAAAACATCAAACTGCCTAAAAACGGTGTGATCGTCACTCTGTTTTTGTTCTATATGTTCTACCTCTTAGCAAAAGCAAGGTTTGAAAAAGTGCCGGTGTTCTTCTATGTTGCACTGGCCATCTATATCCTGTTCATCATCATCCGGTTCATCCGTGTCAAAGAACCAAAGCTTCCAAGGTGGAAGCGGGGGAGATGATGTTGAGAGCGCCCATCCTTTATGGTGAAGGATGGGTGTTTTTTGTTGGCTGGAATCGAATGTGTAGCGAAATGAATGTGTCAAAACATGTCGATTTGCGTCGCGTATAAACGGTTCGAGAATAAGTTGGTCTGTTTCGAGAATAAATCAGTCCATTTCAAGAATAAAGAAGACAAACCATGAGGTCAAAAACACTTAATTTTGTCGAAAACTTGTTGTTGACCGCATTGGTCAATGAGAATATACTGTGATTGACCGAACTGGTCAACAACAGAGCTTAAACGTAATCAAAACATGAAAGAAGTGCTGCCTGTGTTTTCGAAATTTTACAATCTGGAAGATGAGAAACAAATTAAAATTTTAAATGCTGCCATCAAGGTTTACGTGCAAAAGGGCTATGACCATGCATCGACCAATGAAATTGTGAAGGAGGCCGGCATATCAAAAGGACTGCTGTTTCACTATTTCCAAAATAAAAAGACCTTGTATCTTTTCTTATTTGATCACTGTATCGAGGTGGTCATGGAAGACTTTTATAAAAAGGTAGTCATGGAGGAAACGGATTTTTTTAAAAGGCTTCACGACATGACGCTTATTAAGATGGAGCTGCTTCATACCTATCCTGACATCTTCCGTTTCTTTGAGAAAGCGATGCTTGAAGAGTCAGACCAAATTCGAAGCGACTTTCAAAGCAGGATTAAAACCTTTACGGCCAGCAGTTCCACTTGGCTTTTTGATGGAATTGACACCTCGAAGTTCCGTGATGACCTGGATCTCTCAAAGGTCATAAAAAGTATGCTGTGGGCATTTGAAGGGCTCAGTGAAGAAATACGGGCCAAAGCGAAACTCCAAGATCTTGAGGTTGATTATGACGAGGTGTTTGCTGAAGCAGCTGCTTACATTGAAATGTTTAAGAAAGCTTTTTATAAATGAACAGGAGGCTGCAGCCATGAATGTGATTGAGATCAAAAATTTAACGAAAAGATATGGCAATGCCAGGGGAATCGAGGACATCAGCTTTCATGTGGAAGAAGGGGAAATCTTTGGCTTCATCGGTCCGAACGGTGCCGGTAAATCCACAACGCTCCGCACGCTGCTGTCCATCATTTATCCAACGAGTGGAAGCGCTGCGATTTTCGGAAAAGACGTCATTAAGTACGGGCCAGAGATCAAAAAGCAGATCGGGTATCTGCCTTCAGAGGTGTTCTACTACGACAAAATGAAAGTGAAGGACCTGCTGAACTATTCCGCAAGCTTTTATAAAAAAGACTGCAAGAAACGGATTCATGAACTCGCAGAAATCATGGATTTGGATCTTAATAAACGAATCGATGACTTGTCCTACGGAAACCGGAAAAAGGTTGGGATTGTTCAAGGCTTACTTCATGAACCGAAGCTGATCATTCTGGACGAACCGACCGGGGGACTGGATCCATTAATGCAGCAAAAGTTCTTTGATCTCTTGAAAGAGGAGAACAAAAAGGGAGCGACCATTCTGTTTTCCTCGCACATCCTGAGCGAAGTGCAGAAGATGTGTGACCGGGTTGCCATCATTAAAGAAGGAAAGCTCATTACGGTTGAGAAGATCAGTACCCTTCAAGAAAACAACCATAAGAAGATTAGAATTGAGACAAAACACCCGGTGGATGCTGGATGGTTTGCAGTGGATGGTGTGACGAACATGCAAAGTGAGGACAATAAGATCAGCTTCTTATACAGTGGCAACATTAACTTGATCATGAAAAAGCTTGCGGAAATTGAACTTTCGAACGTTTGGGTGGATGAGCCAGACCTTGAGGAAATCTTTCTTCATTATTATGAGAAGGAGGATGGTTCCAAGTGAATATCTTCTTGCATGAGCTTAAGGTGACCCGTAAGTCCATGCTGATCTGGGCATTTGCTCTAGCGGCAGTCACGGTACTGTTTTTCTCGATCTACCCATCGGTTGAAAAAGATGGAGATCAGTTTATTAAGGTCCTTCAAAATTATCCGGAAGGTGTGTTGAAGGCATTAGGCGTTCAGATCAACACGATCACGTCACTCCTTGGATTTTACTCGTATTTCTTTTTATATGTGATGCTGTGCGGTGCCATTCAGGCGATGAATCTTGGAACCGGGATTTTATCCAAGGAAGTCAGCGGGAAGACAGCAGAGTTTATTCTCGCGAAGCCAGTGACGAGAGCACAGATCATCACCGCTAAGCTGCTGGCTGTACTTTATACGTTAATTTTCACCAATGTCATTTTTATTGCCGTTTCATACGGTATGGCGGTTGCAGTAGCAACAGCAGATTTTAACGAAGAAGCTTTCTTCTTCATGTCAGCGGCAAACTTTTTTGTACAGCTCGTGTTTGCGTCGCTTGGTTTTCTTGTATCAGCAGCTTTTTCAAGGATCAGATCGGTACTGCCGCTCTCGTTAGGTACGGTCTTTGCTTTTTTTATCCTCAGCATGTTCGGCTCTGTCATAGGGGATAAAGCGATTCGCTATATTACACCGTTTAAATATTTTGATCTGTCATATATTATGAAGCATTCCTCTTATGAGCCGGTTTATATCAGTATTGAAGCTGCCGTCGTCATGGTGGCGATCGCGGCCAGTTATGTGCTGTTTACGAAAAAAGACATCCATGCGGCCTAGCAGGATAAGGAAGAGGTGATAAACGATGAACATCTTTTGGAGAGAGTTGAAATACAGCCGTAAGTCCATGATTTGGTGGTGCGTCGGCATTCTCTTTATGGTGGTTTCAGGAATGAGCAAGTATGGGGCCATGAAAAGTTCCGGTCAGTCTGTGAACGAGATTTTTGCTGCGATGCCTAAATCGCTTCAGGCCATATTTGGGTTAAGCTCACTGGATTTATCAACCGCCATGGGATTTTACGGCATGCTGTTTTCGTATCTTGTCTTGATGGCAACTATCCATTCCGTCATGCTCGGCGCCAATATGATCGCAAAAGAAGAGCGTGACAAGACGTCAGAGTTTCTGATGGTCAAGCCAGTATCCCGAACAAAAATCATTACATCAAAGCTTGCAGCATCCATTGTACTGCTTGTGATCTTCAATCTCGTAACCTATGCTTTTTCGGTTGCAATGGTGATGCACTATTACTCCGCAGCAGATACAAGTGAGATTGGGAAATTGATGGCTGGATTGTTTTTGCTGCAGCTCTTATTCCTGGCGATCGGAATGGCCATCGCGGCTGTGACCAAGAGTCCGAAGAGGGCAGCGTCCCTCGCGACCGGCATCCTTCTCGTCACGTATATTCTGTCCATCGTCATCGAACTGAATGACAGGCTTGATGCTCTCAAGTACATTACGCCGTTTAAATACTTTGAGGCGAAGAACCTGATAGAGAATAGCGGATTTGATGGTGTGTTTGTCGCGTTGTCAGTTGTGATTATTGCGGCGGGGATTTTCCTCACTTACGTATCGTACCAGAAGAGGGATTTGAAAATTTAAAAGCAGTTTAGAGGTTCCTGAAAATGGGGCCTCTTTTTTTTGGTGGTAAAAAATCTTTTATTCTAGCAAACGCTTGTCCATTCCAATCAACTCTAGCAATCTCGTAACCTTTGTTGCTCTTGGGAGTGGTTGATTTCCGTTTCAGGTTGCTCGCTTTCCGCGGGGCGAAGCTTAAGCCTTACCGGCGCCAGCGCCTGTGGGTCTTACCTGTCCCACTGCTCCCGCAGGACAAGGAAGGCTTCGGCAGCGTTATATCGCACGAAGAAAATGTGAAATTCATTTTCGAGGAGTCTCGCACCTTTCACCTTGTGATAATAATCACAGATATCAACCCTTTTAAGCGATAGTATTAATTTGTAATCTCGAAGTTTCCCCTAAGCAATCAAAACGTATAAAAACTGTTTAGATTAATACCAAATTATAAAAAACAAAAACAGATTTTTAAAAAGGGATGAAAAAAATGTTTTGTTATCAATGTGAGCAAACTCCAACTGGCGGCTGTAAAACCATAGGTGTATGTGGGAAAGATGAAAATATTGCCAGTTTACAAGATACTATCATATTTGGCTTAAAAGGAATTGCTGCTTACCGGACGCACGCAAATCAATTAGGGTACACGGATCCCTTCGTTGATGCGACCACTCATGAAGCGTTATATATGACGCTTACAAACTCGAACTTTAATGTACAGGAACATATTGATATGGCAATGAAAGTTGGGAAAGCGGCTGTTCGTGTAATGGAGTTGTTGGACAAAGCACATACAGATCGTTTAGGAATTCCTGAACCGATTAAAATATCGCAAAATAAGATAGAAGGAAATGCCATTGTAGTAACTGGTCATAATTTATTTGCATTGGAACACCTTTTAAAGCAAACAGAAGGAAAAGGGATAAATATTTATACTCACTCTGAAATGCTGCCGGCACACGGTTATCCAAAACTTAAAAAGTATCCGCACTTAAAAGGAAATATCGGTAAAGCCTGGTATGATCAACGCCGCTTGTTTGAAAAGTTTCCGGGTGCCATTTTAGCAACGACCAACTGTGTGATGCCGATTAAAGGAACGTATGCCGACAGAATGTTCTCCTATGAAGTGGCCGGCTTAGAACATGTTCAAAAAATTGAAAATGATGATTTTACTCCATTAATTCAGCGAGCATTGGAGCTTCCTGAGGTGAATATTGAATCTGACGAAACATTACTTACAGGGTTCCACCATCAAACTGTCATTGGTATAGCTCCTGAAATCATCCAAGCGGTAAAGGATAAAAAGATTAAACGTTTCTTTGTCATTGCCGGTTGTGACGCACCTGGAAAGGGTGGAGAGTACTATCGAAAACTAGCCACATCCCTGCCACCGGAAACGGTCATTTTAACCACTTCATGTGGCAAATTCCGTTTCAATGATGTAGATTACGGAGACGTACCCGGAACGAATATTCCACGCTATATCGACCTTGGCCAATGCAATAACTCCGTTTCAACTGTAAAAATTGCACTAGTTCTGGCCGATGCATTCGATTGTGAAGTAAACGAACTCCCTGTTAGCATCGTTCTTTCTTGGTTTGAACAAAAAGCGGTTGCCATTCTACTCGGATTGTTCAGTCTTGGCATCCAAGACATCCGTATCGGACCCAAACCTCCTGAGTTTATCTCACAGGGTGTAATGCAAGTATTACAAGACACCTTTAATCTAAAGCTCATTGGGGATGTCGAGGAAGATATGAATGCCATGCTTTCTTAATGTCAGCGTATAGGAATCCTAAACATTTGTTTAGAAGGAGTCAGGCTCCAAGAAATCACAATTTAACAAACCTAAGCCCGAGGAGATCCCTCGGGCTTATTATCTGCCGTTGGCTCCAGCCCTTCCTGTCACTTTTGGTTCTTACGGCTGTTTTGGAGATTACCCATGTGGCGTTTATTTTACTGGATACTTTACCGCATTCTTCTCCATCTTGTTACGTACAATCTCGTTTACATCCACATCAAGCCTGTCCGCCAGCTGAAGGGAGTAGATGATTACGTCAGCCAATTCATCTTTAATGTCTTCCAGGTTCCCATCGACCGCTTCCTGGCTTTCTTTCCACTGGAAGTTTTCCAGCAGTTCAGCGGCTTCAAGCGTTATGGAAAGGGCAAGGTCTTTTGGATTATGATGAGGGCCCCAATTTCGTTCGTCCCGGAATTTTCGGATTTCATCTATTAAATGCTGCATGATATCGTTGGCTCCTTTATAGGTATTAATGATTTCTTTTACGATAAGTATTATAATGACAGAACGTGAAGAAGAATTATAATGATTTGATAAAATTTGATAGATGAATTGGGTGGAATGATGAGTATAGCTCGTGTAAAAATAAAATCTTCCGATAAGAGCATCAAAGGCGGATCGCCCCTGATCGTAAGCGATGCCGTCTCTTACGTGGACAAAGGTCTGGCAGAAGGGACAATCATTGAGATTATTGATGAAAGCGGCAAATTTATCGGCAATGGCTATTATGGCAAGCAGAATAAAGGACTGGGATGGATTTTAACCCGCAAGCCGCAGGAAAACATCGACCAGGATTTTTTCGAAAAGAAAATAAAGGCGGCCATCGAAAGCCGGCAGAGGTTGTTTGATAATCCGCTGACCACAGCATTCAGGGTGTTTAACGGTGAAGGCGACGGCATCGGCGGTGTCACGATGGATTATTTTGACGGCTATTACGTCATCAACTGGTACAGCGAGGGTATTTATCAATTTAAAGAATTTGTTCTGCAGTCGCTTAGAAATCTGACTGATTTTAAAGGGATCTATGAGAAGAAGCGGTTTGCTGAAAAAGGAACGTACATTGAGGACGATGATTTCATCGAAGGAGAACGGGCTCAGTTTCCGCTCATCGTTCAGGAAAACGGCATTCATTTTGCTACATACTTAAATGAAAGTGCGATGGTGGGTGTTTTCCTGGATCAACGAGAAGTCCGGAAAGCCATCCGGGACAAGTATTCAGAAGGCAAAAGGGTATTGAACACCTTTTCGTATACCGGTGCTTTTTCTGTGGCAGCCGCATTAGGCGGAGCCGTGAAAACGACCAGCGTGGATCTGGCCAACCGAAGCCGAAGCAAGACGCAGGAACAGTTCAGCATCAACGGAATCGATTACGAGTCACAAGACATCATCGTCGAGGACGTATTTAACTATTTCAAATATGCGGTTAGAAAAAAGCTGCTGTTTGATCTGGTGATCCTTGATCCGCCGAGCTTTGCGCGATCCAAGAAACATACGTTCAGCGCAGGAAAGGATTATCCGGCTCTGCTGGAACAGGCCATTGCCATCACCGAAAGGAATGGTGTGATCGTCGCTTCGTCCAATTGCAGCACCTTTGGAATGAGCAAGTTCAAAGGCTTTATTGATAAAGCGTTCCGCCAGACCGGCGGCAAGTATAAAATCCTTGAAGAACACAGTCTGCCTGAAGACTTTAAGACGATTAAAGAGTTTAAAGAAGGAGATTATCTTAAAGTCGTTATTCTAAAAAAACTGGCATAATATAAAAGGGGCTGTCCTGAAAGTCAAAAATTGACCTTCAGGCAGCTCCTTTTTCGCGCAAAAAATCTTCAATGAAAAGTTGATTATAGTGGAAGGTGCGAGACTCCTGCGGGACTAGCGTGACAGGTGAGACTCCCGCAGGCGCTTGCGCCAAGAGGCTCACCGCACGCCCCGCGGAAAGCGAGCGGACTGAAACGGAACCCTTTTTTAGATTACGGTGTTTTTTCAGGGTAAACGGAACAGCCAAAGTTCTGTTTTACTATTCGGATCTTCAATTCCAAAGTCGTTGTCATTAATGACAGCCATTTTTTTGCCCTTAACTAATGAAATACCCTCAGCTTTTTCATAAGGATAATCGTAATTTAAAAGATTCAATACTTCCTCCTTAGCAACCGTTTTAATTCCCGCAGCTTTTAAATCTTTTGCGTTCATTTGTTCGAGCGTTTTTCCTTTATGTTTGTCCTTGCCTAAGATGTTTGTTGCACCTTGAAAATTTATTTTATATATTTTCTTCAATTTCGCTTTTTTTCCTATTTCTGAATCTCTTTCGTCGACAAGCAGATTATGTTCATTAATAGCATAAAGATCAGAGACTCCAATATCCTTTTGATCAAATCCCAACCTTTGTCCATTAGCAGTAATGTATACATATTCTGCTATTGCCTTTGAATTTTTTAAATTTATTTTTAGAATCCGAACTAATCTCGAATTTTCACCAGGGTTTGACAGTGCACTTTGTGTCATCGTGAAAAGATAACGTCCATCTGGAGTAATCGTCACGCTTTCGAATCCTTTATTTTCCATGCGTTTTGTTAGAACAGCAGGCAAACTCGCCTTCACAGGAATCAGAGGTGCGTTTTTAAATTTAGATTCCATCCCAGACGGTATTAACCGTTTTACAAGGGTACCATCTTTTTTCATCTGGACCAGACTTGGCCGGTATTCATCACTTAACCAAAACGTTTTATCTGTAGGATTGTAAGCAAGCCCTTCAGTATCTAAACCATAGGGATCATATGACAAAACACTTTTTCCTTTCGCATCATATGGTGCTTCATCAGATTTTTTGAAATTAGGCAAACCTGTAATAAAGGAGTTTCCCGTAACTGGATCTGATCCTTTTGCTAACTTTAATTTAATTTGTTCTAATATTTTCATTTTTCCTTTAGAAATTTCAATTTTATACACTGCAGGAGTATACATTGGTATTGGAAAGGTTCTCCGTTCTTCACTATTTACGGTCAATTTTCCATTGGGGCCCCGATCGGACGAAGAATAAAAAATGTTATCAGGATCACCTGGCAAATGCAGGAGAGAAGATCCCATAGCCGCATGGATACCTTTAGATAACTTTGGCGGATTTTCTAAAGGATATTTTCCAATAAGTTTAACAGAAGGGGTCGAAGTACTCTTCTTTCCTTTATTCCCCTCTTGCTGCTTATTGGTGGATGGTCTGGAGCATGCGAATATTGCTATGCATATGATCGAGATTACAACAACTTTTAGAAACATAAATTTTTTCATCCTGGACACCTTTTTCTTTTGTATAATTTTCTTTCTTATAATGGGCAATTAAAACTGTATTATAAGTAAAATTGATTTGATAAATTTTTTTCAATTGAGATTGACTTCGGATTATGCAGTATCACCGGGGTCTGATAAAATCCATTTTGTACGGAAAAGCGCAAATCGCCAAGACGTTTAATGCAACTGTTATTTCTATAGCTGAAGCACCGTCAGGATATAAGGACTTTGACAAAGGGGCAGCAAAAAAGTTTGTCATTGATCCTCATGGCGTGGTAATAAACTGACATAATTTTTATATGGACACTTGACTGACCCATTTAATTCCATTACTATTAAGATTGAAAAATTTGAATATTCCCCTAACGTTAAGTTAGGGAATCATTTGGCAAGGAACAGCGAACCTGTCTCCTGTTAAAAGGATTCTTCTGTAAGCGCTTCAAAAAACCGGATAGGTTATACCACAGCGAACCTGTGATTTGCTGCCGCCGCAATCTTTTTTCTTATAGTTACTATGTAACTGTGAGGTGAGTTTGTGGCGGTTTTTTATTTACATAAAAGAGGAGAGGGTTATGATGAGCAAGGTCAAAAATCGATGGTTGATCGCACTGTCGGGAGTGGGAATTCATATTTCCATCGGCTCGGTTTATGCGTGGAGCAATTTTACGACTCCATTAAGTGAGAAGTTTAAGTGGACGGCAAGTGAGGTGCAGCTGACGTTCAGTCTGGCAATCTTGATTTTGGGGCTGTCTGCGGCCTTTTTGGGCCATTTTGTTGAAAAGCACGGGCCAAGAAAGGCAGGTATACTGGCTGCTGTCTTTTTCGGAGTCGGTGTGGCTGGCTCGGGCCTCGCCGTACAGCTGGGATCATTGCCGCTATTGTATGTTTTTTATGGAGCACTTGGCGGAATCGGCCTGGGAGTCGGTTACATTGCACCTGTCTCCACTTTAGTAAAATGGTTTCCTGACCGCAGGGGGCTGGCAACCGGGCTTGCCATCATGGGGTTTGGCTTCGCGGCTGCAATCAGTTCTCCGATCATGGACAGTCTGATTAAATCGGTTGGGATCGCCAACACGTTTTATATTCTCGGAATCTCTTATTTTATCGTGATGCTGGCCTCGTCTCTTTACCTGGAAAAACCGAAGGAAGGCTGGGTGCCAGAAGGCTATCAGGAGAAGGTGGACAGCGGAAAAGCAACTGTCGCACAGGACTTGTCACAGCTGACGGCCAATGAGGCCATTAAAACAAAACGCTTCTACTATCTCTGGCTCATGCTGTTCATTAACGTGACCTGCGGCATCGCCATTCTGTCAGCTGCTAAACCGCTCGCTCAGGAAAGTATAGGGATGACCACCGCAGAAGCGGCAGCACTGGTTGGAATTTTAGGCTTATTTAACGGATTCGGCCGAATTGGCTGGGCATCTGTTTCTGATTATATCGGCAGGACCAATACATACACCACGTTCTTCGTGCTGCAGATCGTCCTGTTCTTTTTTCTTCCGAACGTTACGACCACGATCATCTTTGAAATTATGCTCGCCATCGTCTATACCTGCTATGGCGGAGGCTTTGCTTCCATTCCGGCGTATATCGGTGATTTATTTGGAACGAAACAGCTCGGAGCCATCCATGGCTACATTTTAACCGCTTGGGCAGCAGCAGGATTGGCAGGCCCGCTGTTTGCCGCCTGGGTGAAGGATACGACAGGCAGTTATGCAGAAAGCCTTACCTTCTTCGCTGCTCTGTTTATTGTGGCTCTTATCGTTTCTTTCCTTGCAAGGCTGGATATTCGCAGGCTTAAAAGGGAGAAGGGAACGGACGAACAGTTGCGCGTTGAGCATTTCTGATTTATAATTTTATAAGCAAAATGCAAAAATAAAGGTTGTCGTTTATGAATAATTATGAAGCAGAATTCAGTAACCTGGTAAGAGCTTTTCGTAAGCGCCATATGGGGAAAGGTCCCCGGCAGATCAAAACGACCTTTTGTAAAAACTGGGCCATTTGTGAAATGGAAGGCAATCTATCACCGGTCGAGAAGTTTATTTCAGGCTCTAATGAGGGCAAGCAGATGCTTCGTTCGGCCCGTACCGAGATGGTGAAGGACATGTACAAAAAGAACCATCCGGTGGAAATGGAAGAATTGCTGGGCGCAACGTTTCTGGAGCTTTTCGTAGATATTGATATCGAAAAAGACTTCGGGATGTCCATCTTTGTTTTTGATGAAAATATTCAAGAGAAATTTAAAAAATAAGAACCATCTGTGTTGGCACTTGGCAGCGTTCCTGTTAAAGACTACCACCGCGGTTCCCGGTTTCGCGTAATCGGGTCCCCGGTGGTTTTTGTTTTTTTCAGGGTTGTGAGGGTATTTCGATCATGCAGATGATTGAGGGGAAATGAATGCGTCTAATCTTGTCGATGAGTGTCGAGTACGAACTGTTCGACAATAAAATTGGCCATTTCGATAATAAATTGGTTTTTTTTAAGAAATAACGCTGGAAAACCATAAAAATCAACTTAAAATCCTATAAAGAGGAAAAGGAGTATATCAGTATGGGAAAAACAAAGCATCAAGGACCGATTAAACTCCCTAAGAGCCCTGCTCCCAAACATTGGGTCAGCCCGGTTCCTTTCGGGCTGGGAAAAATTAAACCGGGACATATCCGCGATACGATGAAGGTAGCATGGGAAAACCGCGATAATCTTTCTTATGCCGGACGCATTTTGACGCAGGGTGTGTGTGACGGCTGTGCGCTTGGCGTTTCAGGGCTGTACGACCAAACCCTCGCCGGACCGCATGTTTGTACAACAAGGCTGAACGTTCTCCGCTTAAACACGATGCCAGCTATGAAAGAGGAGCTTGTCCATGCTGACATTGATGAGCTGCGCAAATACTCAAGCGCCGAACTGAGAAAGCTCGGCCGAATTCCTTATCCGCTCATCCGCCGAAGAGGTGAGCGGAAATTTTCCCGTATTACATGGGATAATGCCATGGATTTAATTGCGGACAAGATGAAGAAACTGGATCCGAAGCAGGTGTCGTTCTTCCTCACCTCAAGGGGAATCACAAACGAATCGTATTATGTAGCGGCAAAGGTTGCTCGCTATTTAGGCGTGAATAACATTGATAACGCTTCCCGCATCTGCCACTCCCCTTCCAAAACGGCGCTGAAGCGTTCTGTCGGAATCGGGGCTTCCAGCTGCAATTACCAAGACTGGATCGGCTCGGATGTTATCGTCTTTTGGGGCTCGGTCGCGGCGAACAACCAGCCCGTCTCTACAAAATACATGTATGCAGCAAAGCGCAAAGGAACGAAGATCATCTGCATCAATCCGTACCGTGAACCGTCGATGGAGAAATACTGGATTCCGTCGATTGGAGAGTCGGCTTTGTTCGGCACAAAGCTTGCTGATGATTTTTATCAGGTAAACATTGGCGGAGATATCGCCTTCATGCACGGTATCATGAAGCATTGGTTTGAGATGGAGGAGAAAGAACACGGTTCTGCCATCGACCATCGGTTTGTAAAAGAACATGTGAATGGCTACGAGGAATTAAAGGCAAAGGTTCAGGAGCAAAGCTGGGAAGCCATTGAGGAATCATCAGGCGTCAGCAAGGATCGTATTTATGAACTCGCAGAGCTTCTCGCCAAAAGCAAATCCGGTGTTTTCGTCTGGTCACTTGGCTTAACGATGCATACATTCGCTTCTGACAACATCTCGCAGGTTGCTAATCTTGCGCTGTTAAGAGGATTTCTGGGGCGTAAACATTGCGGACTCATGCCGATCCGAGGACACTCCAGTGTTCAAGGTTCTGGGGAGATGGGAGCTGATCCATTCGTTCTTCCCGGCGGTGATTTTGAACCAAAAAATATCGAGCGTATCCAAAAGCTGTGGGGCTTTGACATTCCGAAATGGCAAGGAGACGTTCTAGGTGTTTCTCTTGAGAATATCCTTCTGCCTGAAGATCATGACCGGAAAATTAAAATGTATTACCTGTCAGGCGGCAATTTCCTTGAAACGATGCCGGATCCCGATTTTGTAGAGCGGGCTCTGTCATCGCTTGAACTTCGTGTGCATCAGGATATCATCTTTAACACGTCTACAATGGTGGATGCAGAAGAAGCGGTCATCGTACTTCCTGCAAAAACACGCTACGAGCAGGAGGATGGAGGCACATCGACCTCAACAGAACGCATGGTGTATTTTTCGCCTGAAATTCAAGGAAACAGCCAGCAGGTGGAGGAAGCCCGTACGGAGTGGAAAATCTATATCGATCTCGCCAAGCGTGTAAAACCTGAGAATGCCCATTTGGTAAATTTTAAGAATGGCCAGGAGATCCGCAGCGAGATTGCCATCGCCAATCCGAATTATGAAGGCATACAGCATTTAGAAGAACGCGGCGATGTTTTCCAATGGGGAGGGGCATGGCTCTGCGAAGACGGCATCTGCCCGACACCGGATGGCAGAGGGAATTTAATCCCGGTTGATATTCCAGACCTGCAGAAGGGTAAAGGTACGTATTATGTGACGACGAGAAGAGGGAAGCAGTTCAACTCGATGGTCTATAACGAGTCCGATCCGTTTAACGGCGCAGAGCGTTATGATGTGCTGATGAACGGGGAGGATGCGAAGGAACTATCCATTGAAGAGGGAGAAACCATCGTCGTTTACAACCAGCACGGTGTTTTCCAGGGCCGGGCGAAATTTATCGACATTGCCAAAGGAAACCTTGAAGTGCATTTCCCAGAAGGAAACTTCCTTTTGCCCAAAGGCGTTTACGAGGAATACTCCAAGATCCCGAGCTATAATGTAGCGGTTAAAGTGGAAAAAGCGGATCGGTTCAACGCCCGCAAGGATATAAAGTATCTGGAGAAGCAGATTCCTGATCTGGAAACAGAGATCAGCTAAAAAGGAGCAGTTATGAAAGACAACGTCATGAAAAGTATCAGCATTGTTAAATATGATGGCGATTCATTTCAGGAAATACAGGATCATGTCGCGACGGAATATGCCTTAACTATCATTGTCAACGATGATGAGTTCGCCACCATGGTCTGCACCCCCACCTACATGGAGGATTTGGTCACAGGCTTCCTGGCTTCAGAAGGAGTGATCCGCCTGCCGCGTGAAATCGAATCGCTATCGATTGATGAAGACCGGGGCTTTGCGTATGTACAGCTTCTGGATAAGAAGCCTGTCACGAATCAGCTTCAATCCAAACGGTTTATCGGTTCCTGCTGCGGAAAAAGCAGACAGTTCTATTTTCAGAGCGATGTAAAAAACGCCAAAACGATCATGTCCAAAGCAACCATCCAGGCGGAGCAATGCATCTCGCTCATGAAGGCCATGCAGGACAGCTCGGATGACTTTCACTCTACTGGCGGCCTGCACAATGCTGCACTTTGCACAAATGATGAGTTATTAATTTCGCGTTCTGATATCGGGCGCCATAATGCACTTGATAAAATATACGGACATTGTTTGAAGAACAGCATCGCACTGGGGGATAAAGTGATTGCCTTCAGCGGAAGGATTTCATCGGAAGTGCTGCTGAAGGTGTCCAAGATTGGCGCGGGGATCATTTTATCCAAGTCAGCTCCAACCACGCTGGCGCTTGAACTCGCGAATGACCTAGGCATTACTGCAGTTGGATTCATCCGCGGCAGCCGGTTGAACGTGTACACGCACCCCGAGAGGATTATTTTGTAATGCAGGAAGCCGATTCTTTTATAGAATCGGCTTTTTTGCTAAAGGGGAGAGTAAACATCAAAGTCTGCCCTCATGGGGTATGGGGCCGTTTTATGTTCAAAAAATCAATTTTATGTTCAAAAACCCCAGATTTATTTTCAAATTGTCGAATTGGGACGGAATTCAACCCGAGAAACGCACTCAAAAGCACCCCCAATCCAAATTTTTTCTTTTGGACAAGCGTTTTGCTACGATAGAACCAACAAAGAATAAGGAGTTGAGCAGCACATGGCGAAACAAACAAGACTCGGAAAAACAGATCTATGCGTAAACCCGATTGGACTTGGTACAAATGCGGTAGGGGGACATAATCTGTATCCGAATCTGGATGAGGATGCTGGAAAAGAATTGGTGCGACGGGCGTTGGATATCGGCATTAACTTTTTGGATACAGCTTTTATTTATGGACCTGAGCGCTCAGAGGAACTGATCGGACAGGTGTTAAAGGAAACGGGAAGCCGCGATAAAGCGGTACTGGCCACAAAAGGAGCTCATAAATTTGTCGGAAAGGAAGCCGTTTTCGATAACTCGCCTGCATTCTTAAAAGAAGCGGTAGAAGGAAGCTTGAAGCGCCTGCAGACCGACTATATCGATTTGTTTTATATACATTTTCCGGATGAAGACACTCCGAAGGACGAAGCGGTGGGAGCCTTAAAAGAGCTGAAGGATCAAGGGAAGATCAAGGCGATTGGTGTTTCTAACTTTTCCATCGAACAATTGAAGCAAGCCAACGTTGACGGCTATGTGGATGTTTTTCAGGGAGAGTATAACCTGTTGCAGCGTGACGCTGAAAATGAACTGCTTCCTTATACAGCGGATAAAGGTATTTCGTTCGTTCCTTATTTCCCGCTTGCCTCCGGATTGTTGGCTGGCAAGTATGACAAGGATACAAAGTTTGATGATCTTCGTGCGAAAATGCCTCACTTCCAAGGTGAAAATTTTGCCCGGAATTTAGAGAAGGTCGACCAAATCCGTAAAATAGCGGATGCAAAGAATGCGGAGGTTGCTCATGTCGTCCTGGCATGGTATTTAACGCAGCCTTCAATCGACACCATCATTCCGGGAGCCAAACGTGCCGATCAAGTAAGCAACAACTTAAAAACGCTCGATGTACAGCTTTCGGAAGAGGAAATTCAAGAGATCGGAAGGGTTTTCTCATAATAACAGCCCTTGAAGAAAAAACGCAATGGGTGGATAATAGGGGAGATATGGTGCTGTAAGGCTTGTGAAAATGGCAGCACGGAAAAGGTGAACCCATGTATCTCTCGCTAAAAGAAACGGCAGAATTTCTTGATCTGCCGGAATCCTATATTGAAAGTTTGATTCAGCAACAAAAGATTCGTGCCTTTTATGACGGCAGCGAGTATCTGATTAATAAAGAGCAGTTTAACTCCCACCTCGAACAGATGGAAAAATACAAGAAGCTGTTGGAAGAGTATATGAACGAGCCGATCCCTGAAGACTGGGATGCGAAAGACGAAGACTGATTAAAAACCTTGAACGCATCCATGGATGCGTTCAAGGTTTTTTGTTTTAAAATAGTGCAAAGTTCCTAGAAAAAACCGATATAACTAGTAATAAATGTAAACCAGTTCAATATGAATGAGAGGAACTAAGATCATGAGTTTGATGCACTATATTTTTCGTACTTTGATTATTGTTCTGCCTGCAACCTGCCTGGCCGGGGCTGCTGTCAGCTACGGAAACGGTCTTCAGGGACAGGCTTTCTTTTACACTACCCTGTTCACATTCTTAATGGGACTGGCTGTAGGGATTCTATCCGCATGTTTGAATCATAAGCGGTTTCTTGCACCAATGAATCCGATCAACAACTACCTTCATGACTTGGCAAAGGGCAGTATGGGAAGCCGATTGA
Organism: Fictibacillus marinisediminis; assembly: GCF_023149135.1. NCBI lineage: Bacteria > Bacillati > Bacillota > Bacilli > Caryophanales > Fictibacillaceae > Fictibacillus > Fictibacillus marinisediminis. Next base: position 535,993 of record NZ_JAIWJX010000002.1, read on the forward strand.
AGGAGGAGGAACTGGGTCAGCTGAAGTCCATTGCAGCGAGCATTAATCATACGGTGGATTCCTGGGCACATGTGTTAACAGTCATTCAGAAGGCATCTAAATCGATCAATGAGTACTCCAATCATCTATCACATGGTGTCAGGCAAACAACGGGGGCAGCTGAACAGATCTCCGGAACGATGGAAGAGGCGGCCAAGGGTGCAGAGCATCAGGTGTACAGCGTTTCAGAAGCAGCCAGCCTCATCCGGCAGATGACAGAGAGCCTTCAACATGTTGACCAAAGTGCGCAGCGTGTTTCCAGCAGCATTCATGACACACTTGATAAAGCGAATATGGGAACTCAGTCCATCGGATCGGCAGAACAGCAGATGAACTCAATCTTCACGAATGTAAGTGACTTGTCCAACACGGTAAAAGGGCTCGGAGACCGCTCCAGTGAGATCGGAAATATCGTTGAAGTGATCAAAGGAATTGCTGAACAGACGAACCTGCTGGCATTAAATGCGGCTATTGAAGCGGCTAGGGCAGGAGAACACGGAAAAGGCTTCGCCGTCGTGGCAAGCGAAGTAAGAAAGCTTGCCGAACAGTCCGGAGAAGCAACTCAGCAGATCAGTGACATCATTTTTTATATTCAAAATGAGACCGCTCAGGTGGTACAGACGATGGATCTTGTCAATGCAGAGGTCAGCGAAGGAATCGGTGTTATGAATGACGCAGGATCCTCCTTCAAACAGATTCAGAACTCCATTCAGTCTGTAACTGAACATATCAGCCAAGTATCAGGTGCAGTACACGGAGTTTCTGCCGGAAATGAACAGGCGGTTACGTCAATGGACACGATTTCAGCCATTGCTGCTGAAACAGCCAAGTCTTCTCAGCAAGTGCTGGCTGCTACACAAGAACAGTTAGCTTCGATTGAAGAGATGTCAGCCTATACGGCTTCACTCGATGAACTTGCAAAAGAAATGGAAGAACTCACTCATACTTTTATTATGTAATGAAAAAAGAAGCAGAGAGTCTGCTTCTTTTTTTATATTAGCTGATGATCGCGGATGTCCCTACTAATGATTGCGGAGTTCTTCCGAGTGCCAGAAGGCTGATCTTGGCATAGCCGGCATTGGGGCAGCTGGAGATGGTTTTTCGCAGTGCCTCGATGTCTGTATCTGATAAAAGTTTTTCAATCTCACTTTTATAGAGGCGGATGACGGACCCTTGAACAAACTCAGGGGAATAGCGTCTGCAATCTTCATTCATAATAAGACAGCCCATGTATTGATATTTAAACTGAAGTGCACGAGTCAGATTGATGATGTGCACCCATTTTTCATAAAGAGAAGGGTACTTGCGTTCAAGGTTTTCTAAGGACTCTTTCGCTTCTTTCAATTCGCTGTGGCTGCATAACGTAATCATACTAATGCTCCTTCCTGCTGCCAAGGTTTTCTTAGTGTAATAACCTCAGCCAACTCCTTGCTTCGTGCTCTGCGGATCTTGCGCATTTCTGCACGGTCTTTCGCAGTATCAAAAAGGAATTTTTCTTCTTCGGTTTCAGGGATGACCGCCGGTACTTCAACCGGACGTTTGTCTTCACCTAAAGCAACAAAGGTCAAAAAGGCTGTAGCTGCGATTCTTCGTTCCCCAGTGATAATATCTTCAGCGATAACTTTACAGAAAATCTCCATGGAGCTTTTTCCTGTATAGGATACGAAAGACTCAATGCATACTGAATCGGTCTGGTGAATCGGATGCAAGAAATCAATCGAATCGGTTGATGCTGTTACACATGTTTTTACACGTGCATGGCGTCGTGCCGATAATGAGGCGGCACTGTCGAGTTTTTTCATCAAAACTCCGCCAAACAATGTGTTGTAATTATTCAAATCACAGGATAAAACCTGATCTGTATTTATAATGCGGCTTTCGCTCGTTTTTTTAGCTTCCAAAAGAATCTCCCTTTCTCGTTGTTACACCCTTTTTATATCGGGACGTTTTATCGTTTTTGCGTTTCCCTCTTACAGGACCAAGTGTACGCCTCCAAGAAAAGGAAGTAAAATTGTTATTTTTCATCATTTACATAGACGAAATCTATGTAAATGCTTTCAGATATACAGAAAAGGCATAGATGATTAAATGCAAAAGGCGGCTCTCCTTAGAGAACCGCCCCATTATTTACTCTTCTGATAATTGTTCTTTTGCGTAGCTGAGCCACTCTTTCGCAGCAAAAGATAAATACTGATCTTTGTTCCAAATCAGGGCGAGATGCCAGCTGATGGAAGGATTGACGACTTTAATCGCACGAACTTCATCCGTCAGATGCCGGCAGATGCTCTCGGGCAGCAGGGAGACCCCTAATTTACACACGACCATCTCCTCGATAAAGGACCATTGTGAGCTTTCTGACGTAATGTGCGGACTGAATCCAGCCTGATTGCAGGAGGAGATGATGCGGTCATGGAGGACGAAATCTTTGTTAAAAAGGATAAATGATTCCTCTCTTAGCTCAGCTAAATTTATTTCGTCCCGGACAGCAAGCGGATGGTCAGGATGGATGATGAGCCGCAAGTCCTCTTCCATAAAAGCAAAATGCTGAAACATATCGTTGTTTGTCGGAAGCACGACAACCCCGATATCCAGTTGAAGGCTTGCCACTTCTTCTTCGATTTTTTTTGATCCGTCTTCCATAAGCTCGAAGGTAATGTGGGGATATCTGTCATGAAAACTGCCGATCAATTTTGGAAAAAGGCGGGGATCAAAAATCGGAGGAAGCCCAATCCGAATATGCCCTTTTTTTAATCCGAGCAGGTTGTCCAGCTCCATCTCCAGATTGTTGAATGCTTTATCGACCAGCTTGGCCTGGTCAAATATGGTCTGGCCGGCATCCGTAAGTGTCAGTCCCTTTCGTGAGCGGTCAAAAAGGACAACCCCAAGCTCATCCTCCAGATTCTTGATCATTTTGCTGATGGTTGGCTGGGTGATGAAAAGGGCATCAGCCGCCCGTGTAAAGCTGTTATATTTTGCCACTTCAATAAAATACTGTAATTGTTTAATATCCACGAATGCACCTGCTTGCCGCATGAACGGCGTTATTTTTCTGTAGTTTATCACGATTGCAGAATAAAAACCAAAATAGGGCGAATATGCATATACTGTTTTATTGAGAGTGGGAAGGCTGGGATGGCAGATGTACAGACAGCGGCAGGTTGTGGATGTGAAAAGGGGAAATGTGGCGGGCGACGGTTCCATTGATACGGTGTATCTTACTGCTGAAAAAACAGCGGATAGTCCATACTGGGTGAACATTGCGGCCGTCGTTCAGGACGGAGGGACCAACCAGTATGTGCAACTCCCTCTTAAAGAAAACTCAGGGTACAATCCTACCCTTTTTCTCGGGGATTTTACAGGAGATAAGGTAGAAGACATCATGGTCGTTATGGATACGGGAGGCAGCGGCGGCATGATCAATGCCTATGTATTTGCCTACAGAGGAGGGCAGTTCGGGCCGCTTTTTGACTCTGGTGTATTCAGTGACCAATTGAAGTACAGGGTTTTTTATCTGGACCAATATAAAGCACAGGTGAACAGCTACAGCCTGAAGCAAAAATTTATCATCGATTTGAGTACGAAGGACAAGGAATACTTGTCTGAGATTTACTACCCGAATGGAAAATTAAAGGCTCCCATACAAGGATTTGTCTCACCTTTAAGCGGTCTTTACCCGGTGGACTTTGACCGAAATGGCGTGTATGAACTGCTGGCTTACCAAAACATCGCCGGCCGATATAACGCTGACCGCCTTGGCTATGTCCAGACTACCCTGAAGTGGAATGGCAGTGAGTTTGGTGCGGAGATGCAGAACGTTGCGATCTTTGGCGGGGATATCCGAGGATAAGCCTGGTGGATTAACCTCTCGTTGTGGAGAGGTTTTTTATATGATAAAAAAACCATTGACTTTCTCCCTTTTGCAGATTAAAGTAATAACTATATTTTCTAAAAATTAAATATTCATTCTCTTATCAAGAGTGGCAGAGGGACTGGCCCTATGACGCCCAGCAACCGTTCCGTAATGGAATTGGTGCTAATTCCAGCAAAACAGCATGTCTGTTTTGAGAGATAAGAGAGGACGAATCCGTTATACATATGCGATGAAACCTCTCTTTTTCCAGAGAGGTTTTTTTACGTGGTGGGGCTTATTTCGCTGGTCCCGTGCCCCCTTGAGAAGAGAGATATACAAAAAAGGGAGTTGGGGAAATGAAACGATTCATCAATTGCGCGGCAATCTCCGCGGTCGCTTTATCACTTTTATTAACAGGCTGTTCATCCGGAAGCAATACCGCTTCATCAGCTGGCAAACATGAAAAGGTCTCGTTCGATAACGTGCCAAAGCGGTTTGCCAAAGGGCAGGGAGCCCGAATCAAGGTTATCCGTAAAATCGGCGGTGATGATCATACAGCTCAATTTTTAGCAGGTGCTAAAGCGGAAGGGGAGGCACTTGGTTTTACCGTTGATACCTACACAGCAAACGGTGATACCGCCAAGTTCCATGATGCGATTGCCCAGGCGGCTGATGAGAATTACGACGGTTTTATCATCTCTCACGGTGATGATGCGGCTACCATAAACGATATTAAGAAACTGCGGGAAAAAGGAAAGAACGTGGTGACGTTTGATTCCAATCCGGACCTCGCGAAAGTAGGCGGTGTCACACTTACGTCTCAGGACGATGAAGCCCTTGCCAAGCTGGCTCTCGATCAGCTCGTTAAAGAGAACAAAGGAAAAGCCAACATCGTTTATCTTTGGGTAGACGGGTTCCCGCCGATGGTGCGACGCAACGCCGTCTTTAAAGAAACATTGAAGAATAACCCGGGAATCAAGGAAGTAGAGCGCTTTGGCGTTGCTTCTGCAGATACGTCGGTCCAGACGCAAAATGCGGTGACGGCCATGCTGAACAAACATAAAAGAGGCGAGATTGATGCCATTTTTGCCACATGGGATGCCTTTGCGATCGGGGCTGCACGTGCGATTAAAGAAGCGGGACGCAATGAAATCAAAATTTACGGTATCGACGTCTCCAATGCAGACCTTCAAGAAATCCAGAAAAAGAACAGCTCTTGGAAATACACAGCAGCTGTGGATCCTAAGCTCATCGGGGCAGTGGATATGAGAATTCTTGCTAAAAAGCTTGCGGGTGAAAAAACACCTCAAAAATATGATTTGAAAGCTTCACTTGTTTCACAAAAGGATCTGCAAAAATCAAACGAGGGTGTGAACATGGTCAACCTGTCCAAGGAAATTAAAGGCTGGGGCCAGTCTGATGCATTTGAGGAAGATTGGATGAAGACACTTAAGGATCACTACCAAAAATAACTGAAACTCTCAGGAAAAGAATGGGACTTGAATAGCCTAATAAATTGAACCGCACAAGAAAAAGCGAGCTCTTTTTCTTGAGTTCAATTTTCGGCTATTCAATTTTACAATTGCTGGCTCATACTACACCAGCAGTCCCATTTCATAAATGTAAAGTAAAAGATTTGAGGGTCTCTTGCACACATCAGTATGTGATGTATGTAAGAAAGCTAATCAAAATGAAATTTTATTTATGCAAAATGAAAACGCACACTCTCTTTTTAAAGTTAAGAGAGTGTTTGCTTTGAGGGAAGGGGAGAAGCAGATGGCTCTGTTGGAGATGAAGGATATAAGTATTGAGTTTCCGGGTGTAAAAGCGTTGAATCGTGTAAGCTTTGCCAGTGAAACCGGCCGGGTTCATGCGCTGATCGGAGCGAACGGGGCTGGGAAGTCGACCCTCATGAAGATTCTGTCGGGAGCCTACAATCATTACACGGGCGAGATTCATTTGGACGGAAAAAAAGCGGCCATCACTTTGCCGAGAGATGCCCTGGACGAAGGAATTCAAATCGTCCATCAAGAGGTTGACATCGCACTGATCCCGTATTTAACCGTTGGTGAAAATATTCTGCTGCATGATCTGATCAACGAGATGGGTAAAAAGCAGCTTGTAAGATGGAAACAGCTGCATAAGAAGGCATCGCAAATTTTAGAAGAGATGAACATTAACGTTTCTTCCAAAAAGCTGGTCAGTGAGCTTACTCTTGCTCAAAAGCAGATGGTTCTCATCGCCCGAGCGGTTTCAGCACAGTGCCGTTTTCTAATATTGGATGAACCGACTGCGCCGTTAAGCCACTCAGAAACTAACGAACTGTTCCGGATTGTCAGAAACCTGAAGTCTAAAAATGTAGGCATCATATTCATTTCTCACCGGCTGCCGGAAATCTTTGAAATCTGTGATGATATTACGGTGATGAGGAACGGTGAGTTAGTCATAAAAGAATCAATTTCGGAAACTTCAATCAACCGGGTCATCGAGCAGATGCTCGGCAAGGCGTTGGATGAGCAGTTTCCTGCCTTGAACGGAAAAGTGGGAGAAACTGTTCTTGAGGTAAAAGGACTTTCTGACGCCGAGAAGATCAAGGGTTTGAACTTAACGGTCCGTGCGGGTGAAATTATCGGAATCGCGGGACTTGTAGGAGCAGGAAAAACAGAGCTGTGCAAAACCCTGTTCGGCTGTACAAAGATTACAGCAGGAGCTGTTCTTCTCAAGGGGAAGAAACTGAAGCTGAAAAGTCCGCATCAGGCGGTAAAGCAGGGCCTGGCTCTCGTTCCGGAAGAACGGAGAAAAGAGGGGATTCTGGTCGCGGAATCGGTTGCTGCTAATCTAACAGCGGCCAATCTTGGACAGTTCACCAAGGTACTAAGTTTTCTGGATCGCCGGGCGGAAAAGCAAAAGGCTGTTGAAATCATTCAAACCTTAGGCATTAAGACGCCATCTGAGAAAACGAAGGTTCAAAATCTGTCCGGGGGCAATCAGCAAAAGATCGCGATCGGCAAATGGCTTATCGCAGATGCCGATGTTTATATTTTTGATGAGCCGACGAAGGGTGTAGATGTAGGTGCTAAGAAGGACATTTTTGAATTGATCTCTGCGCTGGCAAAACGGGGCAAAGCCATCCTTTATGCGTCCTCAGAGTTTACAGAGATTCTGGGTATCACGAACCGTCTTTACGTGCTGTATGACGGACGCAGTGTGAAAGAGCTCAAAACCTCAGCCGCGACGGAAGAAGAGCTATTATTCTATTCAACAGGAGGAAGGTAGATGGAGCTTTCAAAACCAATACCGGCCCAAGTTTCACCAAAAAAGAAATTTGAGCTGTTCGACTTTTTTTATAAATATGGAACGATCTTAACCATTATGGTCTTAATTGGTGTGTTCACTGCGGCCAATCCATCCTTTGTGCAGGGACACAATCTGATGAACATCTTACGGTCGATCTCCATCGTTACTATCATTGCGATCGGCATTACGATATCGCTGTCTGTCAACGGATTTGACCTTTCTGTCGGATCTGTGGCCTCTCTTTCGAATGCCATTGCGATCTCAATGTTTGTCTGGTTCTCCCAGAACACGGTGGTAGCGATTCTTTCCGCCCTCGCTGCCGCTCTGATTGTCGGCATCATTAACTCCGTGATGATTGTTAAAGTGAAAATACCGGATATGCTCCTGACGCTTGCCACCATGTTTATCATCCAGGGGATTGCACTCACGTACACGAAAGGGGCGACCATATCGCAAAACATGGTCATGCCTGATGGAACGTTTGCGACGGGCAAGATCAGTGCAGCGTTCGAGAAAATAGGCCAAGTCCCTTGGATCATCGTGATCATGGCAGCGGCTGTTCTACTTGTCCATGTTCTTCTCAACTACACAAAGCATGGGAGGTACATGTATGTCATCGGCGGGAATGAAGAAGCGGCAAGACTTTCAGGCATTCCGGTAAACAAATATAAGGTAGCGGCCTATCTGCTGTCCGCTCTTTTTGCTTCGATTGGCGGTATTGTGCTGGCATCAAGAGTGATGACTGCTGAAATTAATGCAGGCACTCCGTATTTAATGGATGCTGTGGCTGCGGCTTTTATTGGTTTTTCGGTATTTGGTGCAGGCAAACCCAATGCTTTTGGAACCCTGATCGGCGCTGTATTGATCGGAATTCTGCAGAACGGCCTCGTCATGATGTCTGTTCCTTACTATTCCATGGACATTGTTAAAGGGGCAGTCCTTGCATTTGCGCTGGCCTTAACGTATTACAAACAAAAAAAATAAGAACCCATTAAAAAAAAATGACTGTCTGTCCTTTCTCAACATACGTTATGATAGGGAGTTTTTTTCTCCACTATGTATAGATAGAGGATAGTCACATGAAAAAACTCAATCTTAAAGGGCTGACGGGCGAAGTCGTTACCCGATTTAGCCCTTCATACGAAGAAGCACGGCAGGAATGGAACCGGGCTGTTCAAAAATTCCCTCTTGTCATTTTGTACTGCACTAACACAGGGGACGTCAGCAATGCGATCATCTGGGCAAGAAAACATGAAGTGCAGATCAGGATTCGTTCGGGAGGGCACCATTATGAAGGCTACTCGATTGGAAATGGTGTTATTGTTGTTGATCTAAGCAGGATGGATGGCATTATGCTTAACGCTAAAGAACAGCTTAAAGTTCAAGGCGGAGTGAAGAACGGACAGCTATATGCATTCGTTGGTTCTTTAGGCTATCCTTTTCCGGGAGGAACGTGTCCGGTTGGGGTCAGCGGTTATACGCTTGGCGGCGGATGGGGATTTTCCAGCCGGTATTTAGGACTTGGGTGTGACAGCCTGATCGAACTCGAAATTGTGGATTATACAGGAAGAATACTGACGGCAAATCAATTCGTCAATGGAGATTTGTTCTGGGCTTGCCGGGGTGCCGGAGGAGGAAACTTTGGTATCGTTGTTTCCATGACATTTGCCCTTCCTGAAAAAGTAGATAAAATTTCTTTCGTCGAAATCTATGCGCCAAAAGCGGATGCAAAAATGCAGGAAACCTTTCTGAACGCCTGGCAATATTGGCTGGAGGATTTGGACGAGAGAATGACCGTTAATGCAAGCCTTTTTAACTCTTTGGAGGAAGGGATGGCGATCTACGGACGCGGCTTTTTCTATGGTTCGCCTGAGGAAGCCGCTGAGGTGATGGAACCGCTGCTGAACAATGGGGAGATCCAGCTGTTCGTTACACAATTGTCATTTTTAGAGGCGGTAAGAGCGGTAGAAGCGACCTATCCAGAGTATGAGCGTTTTAAATCTACGGGAAGATTTGTGTACAGGAAATACAGTGAAAAAGAGATCCGAAATATTGTCGGGCTGATCAGCAAGCGGGCTGAGGGGTCAATTTACGCAGCTATTACGGTATATGCTTTAGGAGGAAAGGCCAGCCAGATCAATCCTTTTGAAACGGCATTCTTTTATCGGCAGGCTGATTATATTATGGGAATTCAAACGGTCTGGACCGTTCCGGGATTTGCCGAAGAGAACACACAGTGGCTGAAGAAAAGATTTCCGTATGTAAAATCCCTGACAAAAGGGTCTTTTGTCAACTTCCCATACAGCCATTTGAGGCATTATGAAAAAGAGTATTTCGGATGGAATGCACCGCGATTAAAAAAAGTAAATAAAAAATATGATCCCTATAATGTCTTCACCTTTCCTCAGGGAATCAACGGATCACCCCGGCCATAATCCGGCAGTAAAGTGCTGGATTTTTTGTGTTCTTTAATAAAGGGTAAAGACGAGGAACATCGAATTAGTTTATATTGGAAATTAGAGATAGGAGCGATAAAAATGGTGGAAGAATACTATCAAAATTGGCTCAAACACCGGACTGTACTGCACGATCTGCTGGATCAGATAGGGCCGGAGCATGTGTTTTTTAAACCGTGGAAAGATGGCTTTTCAATGGGAGAGCTGGCAGTTCATATCGCAGGTTCCACAGATATGTTTTTGGAAACGATTAAAAACGGGCAGTTTGTATCGCCTGCCACACCGCGCGAGTTTCAAACGATGGATGAGGTGCGGGAGATCGTTCAGGAGTTCACTCAAAAATCAAAAAGGGATTTTTCTGTTCTGGAAAGTTCTCATTTGAGCAAGGAAATTGATATTTTCGGGTATGAGGCGCCAGGGAAGTATTGGATTGAAAGTTTAATTGATCATGAGATTCACCATAAAGGACAGCTGTTTGTGTATGCTCGTATGACAGGCGCAGAGAAGGTTCCTTTTTTCAAGCAGCTCCCTTCAAGAGCAGTAAATGATGCTGCAGCCGATTGACAGGGGCTGCAAGTTATACGTACAATACGAGTACGTACTCGTACACATATGAAAGAATGGAATGATGAATGTGCTTTTTGTAACAGAAATGCCGACAGAAGCCAGAGACAAAATGCTGTATGCCGCGCTCCAGCTCTATACGGTTAAGGGATATAAGGAAACGTCAGTCCTTGAGATCGTTGAGCTGGCGAGGGTGTCAAAAACAACATTCTATCAATCGTTTGGCAGCAAAGAGGAGCTGCTTGCCGCGCTTTGTACACAGCTGGCTGAAGAGATCATTGCAGATGTGGATGCTGCTGTTCAAAGGGAAGAGAAAATAAGCGAAAAAGCCTACGCAGGCATCCGCCGTTATATTGAAATATGCGAAATGAAGTCTAGCGCTGCCAAACTATTATTAATTGATTCAGTGGGTGTAAGCCTTACGGTAGAGAATGTTCGCCGGGAAGCTTATCGCCGATTTGCCAGCCTGCTCTATAATACGGTTCAGGGGACCATGCCAGCATCCGTTCCTGATCAGGAAGTATTGGTCGTCTCACAGGCCATGGTCGGTGCGGTCAATGAGGTCGTCATCCAAACCCTGTTTGAATCAGACATTGAGCTGGATTTGGACCGGCTGGCCCGCTTGCTTAACCGGATTGTTGTCGGAGCTTATGTCAATCTATCGTTATAAAATCAGCTGTTTGCTGGTTTTATAGGGAAGTAGTACCAGTACGTATTCGTATTTACTGCTAAAGGAGGCGAATGGTTCATGAAAGGATGTTTATTGACAGGTTATCCTGGTTTTCTTGCCTCAAAGCTACTGAAAGAAATGCAGCGGCGAAATGAAGATACGCAATTCGCGCTTATTGTCCACCCCAGCCAGCTGGATAAAGCAGAGCGCCTGGCAGCTAACAAGCAAAATGTGCGTCTTTTTGCAGGAGATATTACGAAGGAAGGACTTGATTTGGATGCTGAACAAACAGAATGGCTGAGGGAACAAATGACACATGTCTTTCATCTGGCTGCGGTTTATGATCTTGCCGTACCAAAAAAGATTGCAGAAGACGTCAACATAACGGGCACTCGCAATGTGAACACCTTCGCTCAATCACTTCCACTCTTAGAGCGCTACATCTACTTCAGCACAGCCTATGTTTCAGGAAAAAGGGTTGGCGTTATTAAAGAAGATGAGCTTGATCAAGGACAGGCCTTTAAGAACCATTACGAATCTACAAAGTTTGAAGCAGAAAAGCTCGTGGCAGAGCTTAAAAATGTACCTTACACCATTATTCGGCCTGGGGTAGTGGTGGGACATTCCGTGACCGGGGAGACGGTTAAGTTTGATGGCCCATATTTTATTATGCGCTTTTTAGACCGTCTTCGATATATACCCATTCCTTATTTGGGCAAGTCGGAGGCCCTGTTCAACGTTGTGCCTGCTGACTATATCGTTGATGCCACATTGTGTCTGGCGCAATCAGAAGACGCCGTAAATCGGGCGTTCCACCTCACAGATCCTTCACCTTATGAAAGCCGGGAGCTTTACCGCATGGTTTGCAAAGAGCTGCTCGGCAAAACACCTTCGTGGACCATTTCACCAGCGCTTGTTGAATTTGCTCTTTCTATTTCCATATTCCGGCGCTTTTTTAAAGTAGAAAAGGAAGCGCTTGAGTATTTCCGATGTACCTCACAATATGATGCTTCAGGAGCCAAGGGCGTGCTCGCAAAAGGCGGCGTTCAATGTCCTGATTTTAAAGATTATGTGTCCAGCATGGTGAAATATTATAAAACGCACAGAAGAGATCCCGATAAATTAATTCAAGTGAAGTAGGAGGACAGTAAAATTTCGAAAACACTCATAGCGAAGAAAGGGGTGTTCAAGATGAAAGAATCCTGGAAGACGAGGATTGTCCGCTGCGGCTTTAACTTGTTTCCTGCCTTTAGAGGGACGGGAGCAAGAGTCATCTATATTGCTGGAGACTATTCGGAGATCCGCATCAAGCTGCCGCTTAACTGGCGTACCCGAAATTATGTCGGCACGATCTTTGGCGGCAGCATGTATGGTGCGGTGGATCCCATCTATATGTACATGTTCTTAAAAATGCTCGGCAATGATTATATCGTATGGGATAAAGCCGCCTCCATCCGGTTTAAAAAGCCGGGAAAAAGCACATTGTACGCTACGTTTAAGATAACGAATGAAGAGCTGGATGAAGTTAAGAGAGCGCTTGAGGGAAAACGGAGTCTTGACCGGGTGTATGACGTGGAGCTTGTTGATGAGAGCGGCACGGTCCATGCCGTAGTGGAGAAAACCATTTATATCCGAAAAAAAGACAGGGAAAGCAATCTGTCATCAGGGAACGTTGTCTCATTGCCAAAATCAGAATCCAAATAAGGAGGAAGAGAAATGCCAAAAGCGATCGAAGAATTGACTGTACAGGAAACGGTAAAAAAAATTGAACAGGTACTGAATAAAAATCCGGGACCGATTCAAGGAGTTCATGCTGCGTATCAATATGACATCACAGACGAGGAATACTCGTTTCAGCTTCACTTGAATGACGGAAGTGCAAAAGTAGTGGAAAATTTTGAAGAGCGGGCAGATTGTGTCATCCTCATCTCTTATCCCAACTTCAAGAAAATGCTTTTAGGCAAACTGAACGGTACCGCCGCCTTCATGATGGGGAAATTGAAAGTCAAAGGCGATGCCGGCAAGGCATTGAAGGTGGAAGCCCTATTGCGTGAATACAATATGGCCGATCATTTTTAAATGATGTGTATAAGAAGAAGCAAAAACTCAGCCTGTTACGGCTGAGTTTTTGCATGATGAAGCCTCATGATCTCGTCTTCAGCTTCGTAGTCCAATCCGTGAGTTTCTGGAGGGTTTTTTAATTCCCAATCAATCGTACGTTTCAAGCCATCTTCCAATGAAACCGTTTCTGTAAATCCTAATTCGCTCCGTATTTTATCAGAAGTGAAGATGACATCTTGTTCAGCATTAATTCCCCAGGAGTAGGTTTCGGTAAGTTTGCTGTCTGGCAAAACAACAATTTTTCCTTTCCATTGGAGAGAGGTGGCCAGCTTCTTTACCCATTCCTTCATGGTGAATGCTTCGTTCTCACCGAGATTGTAGATCTTGCCTTTTGCCTGATCATTTAATACAGCCTGCACAATACCCTCCGCCATATTTTCTACATAGCCACGGGTCCAGCGCCAGCCGGCAAGGCTTTCTGAAAGCAGAATGTAAGGCCGTTGATCACTCATTGGCTTTAAAAAAGAATACCACCGATGCTGTTTATCGTTCGGTCCATATACCGCAGGGAGCCTAATGATTGTACCCTCAATCCCGGGGGCATTCATCACCACACGCTCCACCAAAATTTTATCGTAGTTGCGCCTTTCCTCTGTTTTTGCAAACTCTCTATGTGGATACAGATTGTGGCGTAAAACACCATTTTCATCAATGGGTACCGGTTCAATCGCACCCTTTTCGGTCCCGTTAACAAGTCCGAAGGCACGATACACATCCTGTGAGCTGGCCACAATCACCCGATTGACAATGCTATCAAGAGTTTGGACTAATGTTTTCGCCTGTCGTTCAGTGAGACAAATCATATCCAATACTGCGTCAGGTTTCAGTTCTTGAATTTTTGAACGAAAAGAAGAGAGATCATTTCTGTCGCCAAGCATTTCATGCACCCCGGCAGGCAATTCTGTTCTAGTTTGCCCTCTGTGAAAAACCGTGACCTCGTGTCCAAGGTTAAACAATCGTTTAATGACCTCTGGACCCATAAAGCTTGTGCCGCCTATCACCAATACACGCATCCTCATCGCTCCTTTTTACATAAAAATTTAATTGTACGTAAAGTCATTTTATTACGAAAATTCAGAAAATGTCAATCTTTATGTGGTAGTGTAAGCTTGTGGTACGATGAAAGAAGAGTAACGTGTATCCAGACAAGGGAGGAGAAATTCAACAGGTGAGTGCTGCAAAATCAACTTCCAGACTGGGAAGCTGGCTGATCTTTGTTGTTATTCTTGGGCTTTTATTCTACTTGTACATTGATCGTGAGAAAGCCAAGAGAGAGGTTCCGCTGCCGGCCAAACTTCATCCGGCCGTGGAAGAAAATAAAGAGAAACTGATTCAAAGAGCGAAAGAGAAAGGGATTTCCATCGTCATCACGGATGGTTTCCGTTCCATAAAAAAACAGGATGAGCTGTACGAAAAAGGCCGTACGAAAGAAGGCGATATCGTCACTACTGTTAAAGGCGGAGAATCCTACCATAATTACGGACTGGCGATTGATTTTGCGCTTCAGACCAAGGAGGGGGATGTCGTGTGGGACACAGAGCGCGACAGCAACCGTAATAACAAACCTGATTGGATGGAGGTCGTCTCCATTGCCAAAACGTTAGGCTTTACATGGGGCGGTGACTGGGAGTTCAAAGATTATCCCCATCTGCAAATGGATTTCGGTCTAAGCATGAGAGATTTGAAAAATGGTGAACGGCCGCCAAAACAAGGATAGAGAAAGGGAAGCAGAATGAAAGAATTATTGACTGAATACCTTCTGCCTTACCCGATGGAAGCAGTATGGAAGGTTATAGCTGACACAGGAACACATTCGTTCTGGAATCCGCAGATTGTTTCTATCAAAGGTGAGTGCAGGAAAGGAAACAGATTATCTGTTCGAGTAAAATCACCGATCGGCAAGGGCATCCCTTTTCGTTTTCAAGCGAAGGTACTGGATTTTGAACCGAACAGAAAGCTGGCATGGACGGGCGGAGTACCAGGCATCTTGACCGGCTATCATTACTGGGAGCTGACTGATTTCGGAGACAGGACCAAAGTGGTTCAAGGGGAGCGGTTTAATGGTTTATTTACCGCTTTTTTGTCAACAAAGAGAATGAAAGCGATGCGTCCAGCCTATGAATCAGCCAACAGCGGGCTCGAAAGCTATCTGAAAGGGCGCTGAGCGCGGGCTTTCTGGCAGCTGATGGGTAAATTCTGGCGTCAAACTTTTCAGCCAATCCACTGTTTTATGGTATAGTTTTAAGCAAATGAATGTCAGAGGGAAGTTACCATGGAAAAAAAGGAAAAGAAATCAAAATACTTTGCGAAAATTTCATTGGGAGTAATGGGAGCAGGGTTTCTCGGAACCATTCCATTTCAAGATTCTTTTGTTGGAGAATTGCTTCAAGGGGGATTTGAGGCAGGACTCGTAGGGGGGCTGGCCGATTGGTTTGCGGTCACCGCGCTCTTTCGCCATCCTCTTGGCATACCGATTCCTCACACGGCTCTACTTCCAAAAAACCGTGACAGGATGATGAAAGCCATCGTATCCATGCTTGAAAATGATTGGCTGACAAAAGAAAGTATCCAGGGGAAAATTCAGCAAATCAAAATTACAGAGAAGCTAATAAAAATTGCTGAGAAAGAATTGGATTCAGATACCTTTCATAAGGGAGTCGGAACATTTCTTCAGCAGGCGATACGCCATATAAATCCGGAAAATATCGCTCCATATATTGAAAAAGAGCTGAAGAACTATCTGCGCTCCCTGGATGCTGCAGGCTTTCTTCAGACCATGATTAATAAGGCTCTAGACAGAAATCTGCATGATCAAGCCTTCGATTATATTTTGGTTGAGACACAAAAGTGGATGGCAAAGGAAGATACAAAAAGAAAAATCGGCAAAATGGCGAAACAACTGCTGGACAATACAGAGGCCGATGGCTTTATTAAAATGGCCCTTCAATCGTTTAGCAATTTTATTAATGAAGAAAAGCTGGGGAATATCCTTCAGCCATTTTTTCTTAAAAGAATTATTCTGCTGCAAGACGGAGATAATCCATACCGGCAGTTAATCCTCAATCGAATCCGCAAAGAGTTAGAAAGTGTACAAGACCGAGAAAATTTGGCGGCTGAACTTAATGAGTGGAAAGATAACCTGGTCAATACATGGAGTCCTGCGGATCAAATTACAAACATTCTGGGACAGGTTCAAAATAAATTGCTGCTGCTGACTCAAGATGAAGCGTTTATCGATCGGTATGTGATTTCATTTATTAGAGACCTCGTCGATCGAACGAAAAATGATCCGGAAAAAATCGACAGCATTGAAAGATGGCTGCAAAACCAAATTTCCACTTTGATTGAAAGCAACCATTCCAAAATAGGCAATCTTGTGAAAGAGAATCTAGATAAGCTGGATAATGAAACATTGATCGATATGATGGAAAACAATGTAGGCAAAGAATTACAGTGGATCAGGGTGAACGGAGCGATTTGCGGGTTTTTAATAGGACTTATCTTAACGACATTTAAGGCACTCGTCTAAAAATAAAGAAGGCTGGCTTCAAAAGATCACAACTTTTGGGCCAGCCTTTTTATTATAGGTTCTTCAAAGCGTCTGGAATCGAGTGATCTCCTGAAATCAAATCAAACGAGCGTTTAAATGTATGTTCTTCGGTTAGAGCAGCCAACACAGTTTGCGCGACATCTTCACGTGGGATGGAGGCTCTTCCGAGGTTTTTGCTTGCTTCGACCTTTCCTGTGCCAGGCTCGTTCAATAGTCCGCCTGGCCGTACGATCGTGTAGTTCAAGCTGCTGCTTTCAAGAATTTTATCTGCATAGTGTTTGGCCGCGTAATAGGGCCGAAGCTTTTCGTTCCAGTTTTCCCGGTTGTGCGCCTGTAAAGCACTGACTATCACAAAACGGTCGACGCCGGCCTGTTCAGCAGCTTCTACCATTTTAGCCGCTCCGTCCAAATCAACGAGCAGGGTTTTGTCAGAGCCGGTGCTGCCTCCGGATCCGGCCGAGAAAATAATCGCATCGCTTTCCTTAACGGCTTCTGCCAATTCAGAAACACTGCCCTCCAGGTTCGCCACTACGGTTTGAGCTCCTAGCTTCTCCAGTTCATTCGCTTGTTCCGGGTTTCGAATCATCGCCCGGACGGAATGCTCCGAACTGCTTCCCAAGAGCTCAACCAGTTTACGTCCAATTTGTCCATTTGCTCCTACTAAAAAGACTTTCATCTCGACACTCTCCTTTTTCTATAGGATTGACAACTCACCTCAAAGTATTTCAAACGGCGGTTAATCGTACAAATTTCCTGCTCACATGGTGAAATGAATAAGGTGAAATATGGATTGTATTACAAATTTATAGGGCCTGGATATTTGGTTGCGTTGGACTGGAGCAACAAGAGAGTATGCCGATACTCATTATTGCAGGATTATAATGAATCTTTCGGGGTGGAATTATACAAGTTGGAAAAAATAGTAAATAAAAAAGAGAGGATGTCCTCTCTTTTTTACTGCCAGCAATCTATCATTCAACTGCTAAAACCTTCCCATACTTCCTTAACAGCAGCAAAAACATAACCTCCACTAGAAGGGAAAGCAGCAAGAACGCAACAGTGTAAGCCGTCACCAAATCCCCAACTATATTCATGGTGAAAGGTAGAGTTATGTTAAAAATAAGCATGACAGCCATATAGGAAATAAAACGGTATCTGGCCGTAGCATAGAGCTGTTGATCTCCTTTTTTCATCGCGATATCCAGCAGGATCTGAAACACATAGAAAACGAGAATCAGCTTTATAATTCCAATGACTTGTGTATAGATCGGCCAAAGGCTCAAATCAAATATGTGTCCGGAAGTACTGCCGTTGACGGAATTTTGCTGGATAAAGACGGTAGGGATAGATATAAACACCAGGCCTAATGCCAAATACTTTGCTTTTAATATGGCCGGGCTTTTTAGTTTCAGTAAACTAAGACCGGAGAAGACCATATAGTAGCCGATCGGGTCTGGAAGGATATCGATCGCTATAATATGAATTTCAATCAAGATCAATAGAAATCCCCAGAACAGCTTGTGAAAACTTTCTCTCATTTCACCCGCCCCCGTTCTTGGAAATGATGCGATCGACATCGTTCTGGCTGAGGACCGGCTGAAAGTTCACCAATGCTGTGGAAACAAAGGGCTTTCCTTTACTTGTTCCGTGAAGCTTTACAGAAAAATCGCAGTACGCAAGAGTACTAGCTTTAAACCTTGTGGCTAGTTCAATCCAATCCTTCTGTTTTAGTTTTATGCTAAAGTTCTTATGCGGATTTAAAGTCTGGTAGCTGCTATGACTCTTTTTCTCATAATCCGTCCAGCCGGAAGGGTCATCGTTTTCGCCTTCCTTACTCAAAGCTTCCTGATCGGTATTTGCTTTCACTGAAACCATTCTTTCCGTTTCTTTTTCAAAAGGCAGACTGACACTTGTCAGCGTAATTGGTTTCAATACCTGAAATAGTCCTGTATCCCCAGAATTGCTTCCGCTTGCAATCTGCTCCTCCAGAATTTTATCATCCTTATATTGTTTATGGATCGTCACATGCCCGATATCGGCCGTAAAGGTCTGGCCATTGCTCATAACAACCTTCATTATATTAAAAGAAAAAGCTCCTTTATTCTTCATCTGTGAAAGCATATCCTTTAGTGAGACGGTAAACACTTTTAAATCCTGATGAGTGTATTCCTGTTCAACGGAAGGATTATTTTCACCCGCCATAAAATCATCTTGGGAGTAGGGTAACACAACAGCGTCCTTAATACGGACACTTTGTATATCTTGCTTGTCTTCACGATTTGCCAAGTAATAAAATTTTAAATATTGATCTCCGTCATCTGCTGCCTCGTAAAAGTGCTTTAAAAAGATCGGATGCTCAATCTGCTTTGACTGATAATAGAGGGAGTTGCCGATCCAACTTAACACAGCCAGAATAATGCCTGCCCAAAACCACTTTTCTCTCACATACGTTCCCCCTTAAACAATATCCTTATTTTACCATATTATGAAACTAACGAGTAATCCTTTTCGTTAAAAATCCCTTTTACACCCACACATCTGGTCAACAAAAGGGGCGATCCTTCACTCTGACCGGAAGCTGTCTGTTCAGCTGCTTCTGATGACGAGCCATTTATCAGCTCTGCATAAAAAGGAATGCCATTTAAAAGCTGTGCCATCCTCAGCCTCTTAAAGGTGAGCTGTCTTTAGGGGGCTTTGTTATGAGCCTGCGTTGTACCGCATAGACTATGATGTAACGGTACAATGGGGAGGGGCTTAGATGTATTACAACCGGCCGGAATTTACAGCTGACCACATGAGGAACATCATCAAGGTAACCGGTGAGGGTTCCGTATTTGCCGTACCCGATCAAGCCAAGCTTTCCTTAGGCGTAATCACGGAAAATAAAGATGTGAACACTGCGCAAAAGCAGAACAATGAGATCATGGCGAACGTCATTCATGGATTGTTAACGATGGGGATCAAGAACAAAGACATCCAGACCTCACTCTATCGCATTGAACCGCAATATGTTTATGAGAACGGACAGCAGAATCTTAAAGGCTATCAGGTAAACCATCAGCTTCAGGTGACGGTGGATGATGTGGGCAGGACGGGAGTCGTGATTGATACAGCGGTCAGCCAGGGAGCAAATTCCGTATCATCGATTCAGTTCACTGTGTCTTCTCCAGATGCTTTTTATAACCGAGCTCTGTCGCTTGCAGTAAACAGTGCACAGCAAAAAGCGATGGCTATATCCCGTGATCTTGGTGTCACGCTCAATCGGGTTCCGGCAAAAGTAACAGAGCTGTCAAAGGGCATCCATCCAGGGCCTGTTCCGTTTCAGGGAGCGATGCTGTCACAGGGAAGTTCCGTGCCGATCCAGACTGGAGAGAATGAGATTACGGCCCGTATTGAGGCAGAATTTTTTTATACTCCATAAAAAAACATAAATTTCAAAAGAAATGAGTTAGAATCTTATTAAAGGGATCTAGCTCTTTTTTTATGAATGAAAGTTTTTTATAGGATGGAGGATGGCAATGAGTTCACAGGAGCCCATTATTAAAGTAGAGCATCTCGTGAAACGCTATGGTGATTTTATCGCCGTAAAGGGAGTTGACTTTGAAGTACATAAAGGTGAAGTATTCGGGCTGCTCGGTCCGAACGGCGCCGGAAAAACGACAACGCTGGAAATGCTTGTCGGCCTGAGAAAACCGGATGAAGGAACAGCCTGGATCGGTGAATTTGATATTAAGAAGCACCTGGAACACGTCAAGGAAGTGATTGGAGTACAGCTTCAATCTACGACGCTGTTTGAACTGCTGACCGTTGAAGAGATTTTGAAAATGTATGCCAGCTTCTATCCCAAGCATATATCCATCCCGGATCTGATCGAAGACATGATTTTAACCGATAAGCGTAAAAGCCGGATCAAAAGCTTATCAGGCGGCCAAAAGCAAAGGCTGGCGATTGCGCTGGCACTCGTGCACGATCCTTGGATCATTTTCCTGGATGAACCGACAACAGGACTTGATCCGCAGGCTCGGCGTACCTTGTGGGATATTATTCTGAATTTGAAGGAAAGAGGAAAGACGGTCATGCTGACAACGCACTATATGGATGAAGCTCATGTGCTCTGTGACCGGATTGCCATTATGGATCAGGGACAGCTGATCGCACTGGATACACCTGAGAATCTGGTGAAAAATCTTCAGTCGGACAGCGCCGTTGAGTTCCGTTTAACAGAAGATGCACCCATCCTGGATTTAAAAGAAATTGAAGGGGTCAAGCAGACAGGCAGCCATAAGGATGTTCAAGTGCTTTATACCGATAATCTACAGCAGACGCTGACCAGCCTGATTCAGACCGCATCTGAAAAAGATCTGAAACTGACCGATCTGCAGACACGCACCGCCACTTTGGAGGATGTGTTCATCCATATGACAGGAAGGAGCTTGAGAGAAGGATGAAAGCATACTGGCAATTAACGTTAGCTCAATTACGCATTTTCCTGCGCAACCGCCAGGTCTTGTTCTGGACGCTTGCGTTTCCGATCTTCCTCATGGTCATGCTCGGCTCTTTTCTCGGCAATGGAAACGGCGTGTCGGTCACGATCGGATATGTGGATCAGGATCAATCTGTCCAATCTAAACAGCTTGCAAGTCTTTTGAAGAAAAACGAAGCGATATCACTCGAAAAATCATCGAGTAAAAAAGAGGCGCTCTCCAAGCTGAAAAAAGGAGACGTCCAGCTTGTACTGCAGGTCCCGAAAGGCTATGAAACAAGGATGAAGAGTGCGGCTCAGGGTGAAAAGCCATTCAGGCTTCCTGTTTTTTATAATGAAACGAACATGGCTGTCTCGCAGGTTGGACAGCAGCTCGTGAATAATGCAGTCGATGCCATCAGTAAACAGAAGGCGGATTATAAGCCATCGGTGGTCATCAACCCAAAAGGTGTAGAGACGCTGAATCTCCGCTATATCGACTTTCTTGTCCCGGGGATCGTGGCGATGATGATCATGAGCAACAACATGAACGGGGTAGCAGGACAGATCGCATCATGGCGCGAACGCGGAATCTTGCGAAGGATGCAGGGAACGACATTGAAAGCCCACACCTTTATCGCGGCACAGATTACCGCCCGGCTGATGCTGAATGGGTTACAAGCGCTCATCGTTCTTGGCGTCGCCCGGCTCGTATTTGATGTAGAAATCCGGGGATCGTGGCTGACCCTCGTCAGCTTTGTCATCTTGGGTACACTCGCGTTCATGGCGATTGGCTTTATCATTGCAGGGATTGCCAAAACACCGGAAAGTGCAGGACCGATCGCAGGCTTCCTATCTTTTCCGATGCTGTTTTTGGGCGGAGTGTTCTTTCCAATTAAAAATATGCCGGAATTTCTTCAGCCGATCGTGCATATCCTTCCCATAGCTCACTTAACAACTGCGATGAGGGAGACGATGAATGTTGGCGCTTCGTTTATGAGCCTGGGAACAGAGGCCCTGATTCTTGGCTGCTGGCTGATTGGTGCCTTTATAGTAGCGAGCCTCACGTTTAAGTGGGAATAAGAAGTTCGAAAATTAGGAGGAAAAAACATGGAAAATCAAAACTATCAAAACCATACACGGATGCATCCGTTGTTTCATTATGTCCTGTCCCTTTTCGTGCTGGGAACACTCGTAACAGCACTGGTTTACTTTGTCCGTTCGCTGAGTAATGGAGAGAATGTACTCCTTGCCTGTGTGGTGCTTTTAGCGGCAGGGTCACTGGTTATTCTATTTTTACTCGTAAGAAGTTATCCGCTGAAGGCGCAAGACCGGGCCATCCGTGCCGAAGAGAATCTGCGGCACTTTGTACTAACCGGCAAGCTCATGGATTCCAGGCTGACAACCGGACAGATTGTCGCTTTACGCTTTGCCAGTGATCAAGAACTGCCAGCGTTGAGCCAAAGAGCAGCTGAAGAAAGTTTGCGTTCTAAAGAAATTAAGCAGGCGATCAATGAATGGCGCGGGGATTACTATCGGGTATAGGAAAAAACAGCCGTTTTGGCTGTTTTTTTCTATGGGTATGGCTCTGTAAATAGATTTACCCGCTGAAATGAAACATTTACCCGCCAAAACAGACGATTTACCTGCTAAAATCCAAAAATACCCTCCGAAACAAAAGAAATACCCGCCAAAACGATATTATGGAAACTAGCACACTATCATAAGCAAAAAAAAGAAAGGAAAGGCACGCTGCCTTCCTTTCTTTTTAAACTCAAAACGGAATGATCGTTAAGACGAGAGCTACGAGAATCATTACCGCGGTTGCACCACAGGCCCATTTCAGGAAGCCTCGCTGCAAGTCTCCGAAGTCTTCGCCTACCATGCCGACTAATAGATAAGTAGAAGGGACCAATGGACTTAATAGATGGACCGGCAATCCTAAAAGGGAAGCGCGTCCGATCATGGCTGGATCAATGCCGTATCCAGCAGCTGCTTTGGCAAGCAAAGGCAGGACGCCGTAATAAAAGGCATCATTGGACATGAAAAAGGTAAACGGTGCAGAGATGATGGCTGTAATGAGCGCAAAGTGTGAACCCAATGCATCAGGGACATGTGTGATCATCGTGTTGGCCATAGCATCGACCATTTTTGTACCTGAAAGAATTCCTGTGAAAATACCTGCGGCAAAAACCATCGTGACGACAGATAAGGCATTATCAGCATAGTTGGCAATTCTTTCTTTCTGGTCACGCAGTTTTGGATAATTCATCGTAATGGCAATAGCAAAGCCAATCATAAATAAAACAGTTGTTGGCAAAAGTTCTTTGATCAATGCAACAAGAAGCAGGATTGTTAGCAGATAGTTCACTACGATGAGCTTTGGACGCTTTAAACCGACAGCATCAGCATCAACAGCAGCGGCCTGCATCGCCATTGTTTTATAATCAATCTCAAGAACACCTACACGGCTGCGTTCTTTTTTTCCGAGAATAAAGGCCATGAACAGGACGAACACTACGCCGCCGATCATGGATGGAATAACAGGCGTAAAGATATCAGACATCTCGAGGTGCAGCGCTGTCATCGCTCTGGCAGTAGGACCGCCCCATGGAAGGAGGTTCATCACACCGGACGCAGATACGGCAATACCGGCCAAAACAAGAGGCCTCATGCCAATTCTTTTGTACAATGGAAGCATTGCTGAGATGGTGATCATGTAGGTCGTCGTGCCGTCACCATCTAACGAAATTAACAAAGCCAGTACTGCTGTTCCGATGGCGATCTTTACAGGATCTCCTTTTACAACTTTCAGAATGCTTGAGATAATGGGATCAAACACACCGGCATCAATCATAATGCCGAAGAAGAGAATGGCGAACAGGATCATGATTCCTGTAGGCGCTACACTTTTTATGCCCTCAAGCGCCATCGGTCCGATATCTTTGCCGAATCCGCCAATCAAGGCGAAAGCTACAGGGACAACCATCAAGGCGATCATGGCGGTCAGGCGTTTTGTCATAATTAAAACCATGAATGTAAGTATCATTAAAAAACCTAATAATGCGAGCATCGTCTTCACCCCTTTTGTAAGTAAGTTGAGTGTAAACAAAATATTCTGAAATGAAAACGTTTTCAAAATAAAGTTATTAAAGTACTTTAAATTAATTTTGTACATAAAGTTCATGAGAAAACTAAAAGAGGACGGCGATTTCGCCATCCTCTTACAGGGGATAATATTTCTTTTCGGGGCGGCCGACAATGCCGTAGACAACTTCGGCTTTGGATTCGTTTATGGAGGAGAGGTACTCGAGATACCGGCGCGCAGTAATTCTTGAAGCTCCAATCTCGTTTCCGACTTCCTCTGCAGAAAGCCCGTCCCTTTTTGCCTGAAGGACGGCCTTCACTTTGCCCAGTGTGATCTCATCGATTCCTTTTGGGAAGCTGGTTCCTTTTTTGGATTGCTCAAGTTTCCTCTTATCAAAAATCAAATCAATCAGGTTTTGATTCACTTGTTCATTGGATGAAAGGAGATTATGCTTTTTAATAAATGACTGGATGATCTCATCAAATCGTTCCCGGCTCACAGGTTTGATTAAATAATTCTCCGCGCCATATCCCAGGGCTTTCTCAAGGAACTCCTTGTCCGTCGCGGCTGTAATCATGATAATACTCAGTTTAGGAAAGTGCTCACGGATGAGAGGGAGGAGATCAGAGCCCAGCATATCAGGCAGATACACATCAAGAAGAAGCAGGTCGGGTTCCGTTGTTTTCAGCAATTGCAGCGTCTGTTCTCCGGTCAATGCCTTTCCGACCACCTCAATCTCATTGAATTTCTTCAAAAACTTTTCATGTATATCGGCTATTCGAAAATCATCTTCGGCTATCGCTGCTTTGATCATATGAATCAGCTCCCTTATCATTCTTAGGAAGATACACCGTAAATACAGTACCAGTGCCTGGATTACTTTGCACTTCAATTATTCCATTCATATCCCGTACCGCTTCGTCCGCATTTGATAAGCCATATCCTCTTGGTTCATCTCCGTCTTTAGAAGTGTAGCCCCGATTGAAGAGAAGCGGTATTTCTTTATCGTTTATTCCTTTGCCATTATCCTCAATTTCAAAAATAATTTCACTGCCGATATCGGTAACAAAAAGCGTGACTTTCGGACTCTTCACATGATAAACCGCTTCGAAAGCGTTATCAATTAAATTTCCAAGAATAACAATTAAGCTGGAGAGCTTGAAGTGTGCCGGCAGTTCTTCCAGAAAACTATCAGAAGCGATCTCAAACTGTATTTTTTTCTCAGAAGCTTTTCCCAGCTTGCCTAATAGAATCGCTTGTACTTTTGTATCTTTAATTTGGTTAAAGACGACGGCATTTTGAAATTGCAGGACCTGTGTTTCGCTTTTGATCATACTGATGGCCTGCTCATATTCACCAAGCTGCAAGAGACCATACAGAACATATAATTTATTGGTAAACTCATGGGTTTGCGAACGAAGGTCTTCAGAATACTGTTTGACTTCAGAAAGGGTATTGATCATCTGCTCCACCTCTGTTTTGTCCCGGAAGGAAGCAACCACACCGCTGATCTTGTTTTGATGAAAGAGAGGGGTACAGTTAACGATCACTGTTTTATCTTTCCAAAACATCTCTTTATCACTTTGGGGGTTACCGTGCTTTAACACCTCATAAAGATAAGCGGAGGGAAAGAGGCCGTCCACTTTCATATGCCGGACAGATCCTTCAATATCGAGCAGCTTCTTGGCCGATTGGTTCATATTCGTTATCCGTCCTTCTTTATCAATGGCCAATATGCCCTCTTTAACGGAATGATACACAGCGTTCTTTTCTTTATACAGTGCGGCGATCTCATACGGTTCAAGCCCCATCGTATCTCGCCGGATATCTCTAGAAAGGATATAGCTCCCAATCACAGATACCAGCAGTGCGATAAGAGAAACAAAAAGGACTTTTAAGAAGTTGTTCATGATCTGTTCATGAATGTCTTCCAACAAAAATCCTACGGAAACGAGGCCGATGATCTTTCCTTGCTGGTTATAGATCGGGGATTTTCCTCTGAGAGAGGGACCGAGAGAACCTTTTGCCTGTGAAACGTAATACTCCCCTTTAAGAGCTCTGTCATTATCGCCCCCAGTCATTTTTCTTCCGATTTCTGAAGGGATGGGATGTGAATAGCGGATGCCGGATGTGTTGCCGACCACAATGAATTCAGCACCAGTATGTTTACGTATCTTTTCAACGAGAGGCTGTATCGTTTTGGATGGATCGCTCGATTGGAAAGCATCAATAACCGTAGGCATGAAGGATATGGATTTTGATAACTCGAGGGCCAGCCGTCCTTTATTTTCTTCAATTTGTTTACTCTCTTTATAACTGAAATACCCTGTCAGCAACAAGATCAGCAATGCACCCAATAGCAGGACGAGCCCGAGTATTTTAATCTGCAGCGAAACTTTTATGGCTTTCAGGCGGCATTCCTCCTTGTTTCTTTGTTTCTACTATACGCCAAAGCGTCTGTTTCCTTCAAATCGATATTGTTTGGACGGTCTGCCTCGGCGTTGATTCGGTTTACCTGCCGAAATGAGAGATTTACCCGCGGAAACAGAGAATTTACCCGCCAAAATTTGAAAATACCCGCGGAAACAGCAGAAATATCCGCCAACACGGCATTATGGAAACTAGCGACGCTCCGATCAGCGTTCATTCAATCACAAAAAAAACCGGCCCGAGAGGCAGTTGCCCCTAAAGAACCGGTTTTTACTCTAAGCTTAGAGCTTGAATGAACTTTTCAATGATACGATGCGGTTGAATACGATCTTGTCCTCGGCCGTGTGCTTTGGATCGACGTTAAAGTAGCCGTGGCGGAAGAACTGGAACTTGTCCTGCGGCTTCGCGTCCTTCATGTTTGGCTCGATGAACCCTTCTTGGATGGTCAATGAGTCTTCGTTGACGAAATCGATAAACGTTTTGTCTTCACTCTCATCAGCAGCCTTCAGATCTTCATCGCGGATTAACGGCTCGTATAATCGGAACTCAGCTGGAATGGCCTGTGAAGCATCCACCCAGTGAAGGGTCCCTTTTACTTTACGGCCTGTAAAACCGCTGCCGCTCTTCGTTTCCACATCATACGTACAGTGAAGCTCGATGACATTTCCATCCTCGTCTTTGATGACATCCTCACATTTAATGAAGTACGCATGCTTTAAGCGGACTTCGTTGCCAGGGAAGAGGCGGAAGTATTTCTTTGGAGGGTTCTCCATGAAGTCATCCTGTTCCACATAGATCTCACGTGAAAAAGGAATTTGGCGTGTGCCCATCTCAGGGTTCTCAGGGTTGATTTCCGCATCCAGCATTTCAACTTGTCCTTCAGGATAGTTCGTAATGACGACTTTTAACGGATTCAGGATACCCATCGTACGAGGAGCCTTCATCTTTAGGTCTTCACGCACAAAGTGCTCAAGCATCGCTTCGTCTACAGCACCGGATCCTTTGGAAACACCGGTCGCTTGTACAAATTCACGGATCGCTTCAGGGGTATATCCTTTGCGGCGAAGTCCGGAAATGGTCGGCATGCGCGGATCATCCCAGCCGTCAACATAGCCTTCGTCAACAAGCTGTTTTAATTTACGTTTGCTCATGACTGTATTTTCGATATTCAGACGGCCGAACTCGATTTGCTGAGGCTGGCTTTCCATCTCGCACTCTGCTACCACCCAGTTATAAAGAGGACGCTGTTCTTCAAACTCAGTCGTACAAAGAGAGTGGGTTACACCCTCAATGGCATCCTCAAGCGGATGAGCGAACGCGTACATTGGGTAGATGCACCAAGCGTCTCCTGTATTATGGTGGGTCGCGTGGGATACACGGTAGATCACCGGATCACGCATGTTGATGTTCCCGGACGCCATGTCGATTTTGGCGCGGAGCACTTTTTCACCATTCTGGAATTCGCCTTTGCGCATGCGGTCAAAGAGGTCAAGGTTTTCTTCAACAGAACGGTCACGGTACGGGCTGTCTTTTCCGGGTTCAGTTAACGTTCCGCGGTATTCGCGGATCTCATCCGGTGACAGATCATCGACGTATGCTTTTCCTTTTTTGATAAGCAGGACAGCGCGGCTGTACATTTCCTCAAAATAGTCGGAGGCGAAGCGAAGGTTTTCCCATTCATAGCCCAGCCATGCGACATCGTTTTTGATCGAATCGACATACTCACGGTCTTCTTTAAGTGGATTGGTATCGTCGAAGCGAAGGTTGGTCTGCCCGTTAAACTCGTCGGCGAGCCCAAAATTTATAACAATGGATTTGGCGTGCCCGATGTGCAGGTAACCGTTCGGTTCTGGCGGGAAACGAGTGATGACGGTGTCCCTTTTTCCGGATTCCAAATCCTCTTTAATGATGCTTCTAATAAAATTCGAATTTTCTTCCATCCCGTATCAGCCTTTCTGTTAACATTCTATCTCACCATTATATCATTCACAGCAAGGAAACAAAATTGCCTTTAGCTACCTTAGCTATTATAAACAAAAAAAACTGTAAATCGCGCATCAATCTCTGGCCTTTTTTCGTTTTTTGTCTTTTTTTATAAAATTTTAGAAAACAAGCAGGAATTTTGCGCTAGAAAAAATACGGTAGACGAGTTTGGAAATCTCGTGTAAAATATTTTCAGAATATTGATTTTATTTACAATATTTAAATATTGTAGGTAGTTTTCATTTTCACAAAAAATAGGGGGATGAGAAAATGAAGAAGAGAAAACTTGCTGGGATCTTTCTTTCCTTGTCATTATCAGCAGGAGTCATGGCGGGCTGCGGTGCAGCATCGACAGGCGGTTCAGGAGGAAAAGAAACAATTAAAGTCGGGGCCAACCTTGAGCTCTCAGGAGGCGTAGCTTCCTACGGACAATCCATCGCAGAGGGACTTCAGCTTGGATTGGATGAAATCAATAAAAAAGGGATTAAAGGCAAGAAAATCAAGCTTGTGAAAGTAGACAATAAATCGGAAGCGGCAGAAGCGACGAACGGAGCAGTGAAGCTCGTCAGCCAGGATAAAGTAGCGGCTGTAATCGGTGCTGCAACGAGTACGAATACACTGGCTCAGGTACAGATCGCTCAAAGCAACAAAGTTCCGCTCGTCACACCGACAGGAACAAACCCTGATATTACAAATAAAGACGGCAAAGTGAATGATTATGTGTTCCGTACATGTTTCATCGATCCGTTCCAGGGAACAGTGGCTGCGAACTTTGCGACAGATAAATTGAAAACGAGTAAAGCGGCTGTGTTCATCGACAGTGCGAGCGATTACTCCAAAGGGCTGGCTTCAGCGTTTAAATCTGCTTATAAGAAAAACGGCGGCAGCATCGTGGCCGAGGAAGCCTATGTCGCTAAAGATACCGACTTCCGTGCAACACTTACCCGCTTAAAAGCAGCAAAGCCGGACTTCATTTTCCTTCCTGGCTATTATGAGGAAGTCGGCTTGATCATCAAGCAAGCGCGTGAGATCGGCATTACAGCACCATTCATGGGCGGAGACGGCTGGGATTCTCCTAAACTTGTAGAGATCGCCGGACCGGAAGCGCTCAATAACACGTACATCACGAACCACTATTCTTCTGGAGACCCTGATAAGAAGATTCAGGACTTTGTAAATGCATTCAAGAAGAAATATAAAGGGAAATCTCCAGATGCCTTTAGTGCACTTGGATATGATACAGCGTACTACCTTGCTGATGCCATCAAGCGTTCAGGCGATGCCAGCCCTGAAAAAATTGCAAAAGCATTAGCGAAGACAAAAGATCTTTCCCTTGTTTCCGGTAAATTGACATTGGATAAGAAACATGACCCGATCAAATCAGCATCTATTCTTGAGTACAAAGACGGCAAACAAGAGTTTAATACAAAAATCAATCCATAAGAGCAGTTTAACGAATAGGGGGCTCCGTCCCCCTATTCTGTGTTTTCAGGAATTGGACATATTAAGGAGTGTCGGAGATGGAACTCATACAACAGCTGGTCAATGGTATATCACTCGGCAGTATCTATGCCCTCATTGCTCTTGGCTACACGATGGTATATGGAATTGTTAAATTGATCAACTTCGCGCATGGCGATGTTTTTATGGTAGGTGCCTTTGTAGGCTTCTATTCCATTACAGTTTTGCACATCCCATTTGTCTTATCATTGATTCTTGCCATGGCGGTCTGTGCGATTTTCGGGGTACTGATCGAACGCATCGCGTATAAACCGCTAAGGAACGCTACTCGGATCGCGGCATTGATTACAGCGATCGGTGTCTCTCTTTTAATTGAGTACGGCTTTATCTATGTAAGGGGTGCACAGCCTGAAGCGTACCCTGGCGATGTATTGCCGGAACATGCTATCCACATTTTTGGCGCGAAAATTAACAGCCAGTCGCTGCTGATCCTCGGTGTTTCGGTAGCGCTCATGATCATTTTACAGTTCATCGTACATAAAACGAAAATCGGTAAAGCAATGCGTGCTGTATCCTTTGATGCAGAAGCAGCACAGCTGATGGGGATTAACGTTGACCGTACAATTTCTGCTACCTTCGCGATCGGCTCAGCGCTTGCAGGGGCAGCGGGTGTTATTTTCGGAGTTTACTATATTAAGATTGAACCTTTAATGGGTGTCATTCCTGGGCTAAAAGCCTTTGTTGCCGCTGTTCTTGGGGGAATCGGAATTCTTCCGGGGGCGATGGTGGGAGGATTGCTGCTGGGTGTCATCGAATCGCTCGTCAGTGCGTTTGGTTACTCTTTGTGGCGCGATGGGGCAGCGTTTGTTGTCCTTATCTTGATTCTCATCTTTCTTCCTTCAGGATTGTTCGGCAAATATAAAAGAGAAAAGGTATAAGGGGGAACGAATATGGCGATTTTTAAACAAGCTAAGCTCTTTTGGACATCCATCGTTTTGTCTCTCGTTATCTTTGGCGTTATCCAGTTCATGATCACGGGTCAAATGCTGAACCTCTTTTATGTAAATACACTGATCTTTATCGCTATTAATATCATATTGGCCGTCTCGCTTCACTTGATCATCGGGATTACAGGGCAGTTTTCTATTGGACATGCAGGCTTCCTTGCCGTAGGTGCGTATGCGTCGGGAATCATCACTATGAAACTGGAGCTTCCTTTTGCAGCAGCTCTTCTCGTTGGAGGATTGGTGGCCGCATTGGCGGGCTTTATTATCGGGTTTCCAAGTCTTCGGCTAAAAGGCGATTATCTTGCCATCGCAACTCTTGGATTTGGTGAGATTGTCCGTATTGTGTTTCTGAACCTGGATTATGTAGGCGGAGCGAGCGGCATGCAGGTCAACCACTTGACGACATGGCCGTGGGTCTTCGGCTGTATGCTCATTGCTATCCTTGTTATTGTAAACTTTACAAATTCCACACATGGCCGGGCATGTATTTCCATTCGGGAAGATGAAACCGCGGCTGACGCGATGGGAATCAATACGACCTATTATAAGGTTACTGCCTTTGTCATCGGCGCCTTCTTTGCCGGAATTGCGGGTGGGTTGTATGCTCATAACTTCTACATTATCCAGCCTTCGAACTTTGGATTCCTGAAATCATTTGATATTTTGATTTTCGTTGTACTCGGAGGGCTTGGCTCCTTATCGGGTTCTGTTATTGCAGCGATCCTTTTAACTGTTGTTTCCACGTTCCTGCAGGACTATCCTGAAACGAGGATGATCATCTACAGCATCGTCCTCATTGTTGTCATGCTGTACCGCCCTCAAGGATTGATGGGGACGAAAGAGATTACGTCAATCTTCAGCAAAGGAAAGAAGACGAAGGGAGGAGCGAAGGATGGAAACAAGCAAACCGTTGCTTAAGGTTGACAACATCGGTATTCGCTTTGGGGGGTTAAGAGCGGTTTCGGATGTGAACATTGAATTGTTTCCTGGCGAGATGGCAGGACTGATCGGACCTAACGGTGCCGGGAAAACAACCTTTTTTAATATGCTGACCGGGGTTTATGTTCCAACGGAAGGGGAAATCTCGCTGAACGGGAAAAGGCTGAACAACCTTCCTCCTTACAAGATTACGAGAAATGGAATCAGCCGGACGTTCCAGAATATACGGCTGTTTGGGGAACTGTCCGTTATTGATAATGTAAAAGTGGCTTACCATTCGCAGGCTAAGCATACTCTTTTCACCTCGATTTTCAGGCTTCCGGGACATTTTTCCGGAGAAAAGGAAATGGACGTGAAAGCGACAGAGTTCTTGAAGATTTTTAATTTGGACAGATTTAAAGATGAAAAGGCGAAGAACCTGCCATATGGCCAGCAGCGCCGTCTGGAGATCGCGCGTGCCCTGGCCGCCAACCCGAAGCTCTTGCTGCTCGACGAACCGGCCGCCGGGATGAATCCTCATGAGACAAAAGAATTAATGAATCTGATCGCCTTCATCCGGAAGCAATTCAATCTGACCGTTCTTCTCATTGAGCATGATATGCCGCTTGTCATGGGTGTCTGTGAACGGATTTACGTTCTTGACCATGGCCAGCTCATTGCTGAAGGGACACCATCAGAAATTAAGAACAACCCAAAAGTCATCGAAGCGTATCTGGGCGAGGAGGTTTCATAATGCTGAAGGTAGAGGATATTAACGTTTATTATGGCAACATTCAGGCGCTTGAGGGCATATCGCTTGAAATCAATCAAGGCGAGATCGTTACGCTGATCGGTGCGAACGGAGCCGGCAAAAGTACTCTGCTTAAAACCGTTTCCGGACTGTTGAAACCGAAGCAGGGGAAAATCCTTTATGAGGGCAAATCGATCAATGGAAAAGCCGCACAAATGATTGTAAAACAGGGAATCTCTCATGTTCCTGAAGGCCGCCGTGTGTTTGCGAATATGACCGTAGAGGAAAATCTTCAGCTCGGCGCGTTCTTAAGGAAAGATAAAGACGGAATTAAGCAGGACCTGGAAAAGGTGTATGAGCTTTTTCCAAGACTGCTTGAGCGGCTGAAACAGCAGGCCGGAACACTGTCCGGAGGGGAGCAGCAGATGCTTGCCATGGGGCGGGCATTGATGGCCAGGCCGAGATTGCTGCTGCTTGATGAGCCTTCCATGGGACTGGCGCCGCTGTTGGTTAAGACGATTTTTCGTATAATCGAAGAGATCAACAAAGCGGGAACGACTATTTTACTCGTGGAGCAAAATGCGAATCTGGCGCTTTCCATCGCTAACCGTGCGTATGTCGTAGAGACAGGGCGAATCGTGCTGTCAGGTAATGCAGCGGAGCTCACTTCAAGCGAGCAGGTGAAAATGGCCTATCTTGGCGGACATTAATAAAAGATTCATAAAAACCGGTTCCTTATGGAGCTGGTTTTTTTGCAGGTACAAGTTTATGGGACAGCAGATTATGGATATAGAAATAAAGAGTCATTTTACAAGTTACATTCATTGTGTGAAGCTCACGTAAAACGATATAATGCACAGAAAAGCTAATTCAGCAGAAGGGGGGATCAAATGAGGTACTGGATGTATCGGCTGCTTGCATCAGATCCAGGCAGGAAACGGTTGCGGACAGCGAGTAAAGTGACGCTGAGTGTCATTAGTTCAGTAGTAGTCATGCTGATTATCGTTCTGAATGCCGGAGGCCAGATCACAGCAGCTATTTTTGCTGGTGTGGTAGGAATGATGGGAATTCTTGTAGTCAACGATGATACAGAAAAAGAACAGAAACTGACGACCGTTCTGCTTGCCGCCTCTAGTGCATGTTCTCTCGCCACCGGATCATGGCTGTCCAAATGGGGGATTGCAGCGGATCTGTTTTTACTTCTTGTTGTTTTTTTAGCGCTTTATCTTCAACGTTTTGGAAGCCGCTACTTTTCTATCTGCATGATTGCATTCATGTCCTTTTATTTTGCTACGCTCCTTAAAGTTACTTTCGCTCAGGTTCCCTGGCTGTTTGCTTCCATAGCAACAGGTATTTTATTTGCTTACTTTTATAATTTTATCCTCATTAAGGACAAGCCCGAAGAAGTGTTAAAACGTTCCATGGGTTCTTTTCATATACAGGCAAATCTTACGCTGAATATTGTCATTGATATCGTCAGGGATATTAAATTAGATAAACAGAGGCTGGCAAATCTCGACCGGAATGTCAAAAAGCTCGGAGATTATGCACGTGTAGTCTCGAATGAGCTTGGTTCTACAGATCCAGGAGGCATATGGCCCGGTCTCAGCACCAGCCAGCTTCGCCTGTACATTTTTGATACAGCGATGCTGATGGAAACCTTGTCACCCTCCATACGACGTCTAAAAGAGCACCGGGCCCTCGAAAACCATTCAATACGTTCCTCGCTGCTGCTTGTTATTCAATCCATTCGTGAGGCCGAAGTGCTCAACAGGGAACAGGTGCATTACTTGGAGAACGCAGCAGCCAGTTTACAATCGCTCCGGCAGCTGCTTCGTACTTTGAAGCTGGATAAAAGAAATGAAGAATGGCTTTACCTGATCCGGAGGATAGAGTCGATTGCCAATCATATAATTGATGGGGCGTTCGGGCTTCAACAGTCTCTGCAGAGAACAAGCAGTGACGGCGCAACTTCGGATCCACTTGAAAAAGAAGACACTGAAGAAGATGCGAAGAATGAAGAAGAGGAAGGGATGCGTCCAACAACCAAAAAAGCCATCCAGGCATTGATCGCAGGAGGCTTATCCATTGTGCTCGGCCATATATATTCTCCTGCTCATCAATATTGGATTTTACTGTCCTGTTTTGTTGTCCTTCTCGGAACAGAAACGGTCGGCCGTACGCTCGTCAAAGCTGTACAGCGGAGCGTAGGGACCTTTTTAGGAGCAATAGCCGGCTTCATTATCGCCCTGTATTTAACCGGCATTCAGGATATTATCTTGCTCTTCATTTGTGTTTTCCTGGCTTTTTACTTACTGCCGATCTCTTATACACTGATGATGTTCTGGATCACGATGCTGCTTGCATTGATGTATGATATCCTCCTTGGCGGCATCAACGAGCAATTAATGGCAGCGCGTGTCATTGATACCGTTGCAGGGGTCGGATTGGGGTTTGCGGTATCAGCTCTCGTCTATCCGCAGAGAACACGGGATAAAGTCACAACCTCTACTGTAGAGTACCTGAATTCACTTAAGGAGTACGTGGACAATTATATTGACCGTTTCAGAGAGAAACACTCTGCTTTCAACCTGGCGGATCATGCGCTGGAGCTCGATCAGCTGCTGCAGACACTGATAGACGACGCAAGCCCATTATACAGAGGCTGGTTTGGCCAATCCGGCATTCAGCAGCAGCTCACCGTTCTGACGGCCATCAACTTTTACGCCAAGCATCTGGTTGCTTCTTCAACACGAAAAAGCCAGCTGAACACGGACGAAAAGTTTGAAGAGCTGATAAACCATGTTCAGCTCTCACTGACGGATAATATTGAAGCACTGAGTGCGGTGATCAGAGGAGAAGGGCAGGCACAAATTGTCAATTTGGAAGAGGAACGTAGACAATTGGAACGCCTGCCGGAAGAGTCTGAATCAAGCGAACATGAAATGCTTAACCATCTCCGCCTGTTACACAACGTTCATTATATTTGGCGGATCAATGAGTCCATTGTTTATCTGGCCAGGCAGCTCGGTGCTGAACCGAAAAGCAAAGGTTAGTGAACGGCGTGAGAACGGGATGGTGCACAGTTTTGGCAGGTTTTTTGGTTGAAGCGCTGTTCCGGGGGGAATTTAAGGCTGCAGTATTGGCACGTCCGATACTGCTTTTTTCGTGAACGGATGGTTGAAACCAATGTATTTAATATTTTCTCTTGCCGTTCTTCTCTGCTTCCTGACTCCAGCATCTCCCATTCAATCAGATGCCGTTTTACCTTAGAGGGAGCAGGCCGGGAAGGATCTATCTCCTTAAAAGAGTGATAGCCGAACTGTAAGCCCTCTTCATCTCGGCAAATAAAAAAGACCGGTTTTTGTTCACAAAACCCTTCAACTGTAAACAAGAAGGTTTCGTCATGAATTTTTTCATCTTTCATATCGATTTTTTCTTTATGGATGAGGCGGGACAGCCAGCGGGCCGCCTGCGCCTTAGTAGATTTCATACGCAGTTTCCTTTCTTTTATATTCTGTATCTAAACCATGAACCAAAAGAACTAGTCAGTTATTAGACAATTTCGACATATTGTGCCAAAACTCCTCTTACAATGAAAAAAATTAGCAGGATTCTTTATTTTTGTGAAAAGGCTGGGGATATTGACCTAAGTCATCCAAAAAAAATAGAGGAAAGGCAGGAGGAGTGCGGTCTTTCAAGAAGTAACTACATACGTGAGTAAACAAGAAGGAGTAAAACATGAACATCATTGATTTTCATTGTGACGCATTATTAAAACTGTATGAAGAAAAAGGGAAGCTGAGTTTTGCATCTGCCCATGAGCTCGAGACAAATAAGGAGCGGCTGAAAAAAGGGCAGGTAAAAGTGCAGTGTTTTGCTATTTTCATTGAACCTGAGATTCCGTCAGATCAGAAGTTTCAGGCTGCGCTTGCCCAGGTGGATCTATTTTATAAAGAGGTGCTTGGCAAAAATCCAGAGATGAAGCATATACGCTGCTGGGATGATTTTGACAGGATTCAGGATGGCGAGATTGGTGCGATGCTGACACTGGAAGGGGTAGATGCCATTGGAAATGATCTTTCCAAATTGCACATCCTCCATCAATTAGGCGTTCTTTCTGTCGGGTTAACGTGGAACACGGCGAACCTGGCTGCCGATGGGGCAGGAGAACCCCGGGGCGGGGGATTGACCGTGTTTGGAAAAGAGGTTGTTGACTTCCATAATAAGCATCAGATTCTAACAGATGTTTCCCATTTAAGTGAGATGGCCTTCTGGGATGTACTCGAGATCGCTGATTATCCGTTTGCCAGCCATTCCAATTCCAAAGAACTTTGTGACCATCCGCGAAATTTAACCGATGAACAGGCCAGTGCGATGTTTGAAAAGGGTGGAACGATTCATGTGGTATATAATCCCCCCTTTATCAATCAAGATCAGGTCAAAGCATCTATTCCTGACTTAATAAGGCACATTGATCATTTTTGTGGACTGGGCGGAGTGAGACAAATCGGCTTAGGTTCTGATTTCGATGGCATTGCCAACTTTATAACGGATTTGGAGAATGCGGCTAAAAGCCAGAATTTAATCAATGAACTGCTCAAGCACTATTCTGAAGAACAGGTGAGAGGATTTGCTTTTGATAACTTCATGAATTACCGGCCGAATGCGAGAAAAGTAAAGTAATAGGTTCAAGTCTGAATCGAAGCTGCATATATAGCCGATAAGGCCCATTAAAGGAAGGGAGCGATAACACATGCCTTTTGCAGAGGTTGAAGACCATGTAGAGCTTTTTTATGAAGAACGGGGAACAGGAACGCCTGTTATATTTATCCATGGAGTCTGGATGAGCAGTAAATTTTTTCATAAACAGCTTTCGGCTCCTTCTAAAAGCTACCGAACGATCACACTGGACTTGAGAGGACACGGACAATCCTCCATGGTTCATCACGGACACACAATTGCTCAATATGCGCGCGATGTCCATGCGTTTATTCAGAAGCTGGATTTAAAGAATGTCGTTTTGGCCGGCTGGTCCATGGGAGCTTTTGTGATTTGGGACTATTTGCAGCAATTTGGGGAAGACCACGTAAAAGGGACCGTGATTGTAGATGAACTTGCTTCCGACTTTAAATGGCCGGATTTTCCGATCGGTGCTTTTGATCTGCCGGCACTGACTCAGTTTATGAGAGATATTCAAAGTAATCGGAGGGCAGTACTCGAAGGCTTTGTCCCTCTTATGTTTAAAGAGGAGCTGTCTGAGGACGATTTTTCCTGGATGATGGACGAAGTTACTAAAATGCCGGAGTCGATTGCGAGTGCGGTATTGTTCGACCAATCGATTGTGGATTACCGAGGTTTTTTAAGTAAAATTAAAAAACCAACATTACTTTGTTTCGGAAGAGAAGAAAAGCTCATACCTGTAGCAGCAGGTGAACATCTGCGGGAGAACATTTCTGATTCCCGGCTTGAAATCTTTGAGCAAAGCTGCCATTGCCCATTTCTTGAAGAAAGTGAGAAATTCAATAAGGTCGTAGAACAGTTTATTCAATCACTGAATGACTAGAGAAAAAAGAACCCGCTTTTTCGAGCGGGTTTTGTTATGCACTTGAAATCTTTGCAGACAGAAGAGAATGGCAAGCAGGACTCTTATCCCTTTAAACGAAATGTTAGGTGTACAAATCCTTTAAATGGAAGGTGATATCCATGGAAGACAGGGCATTAAAGTATCCGGTTTTAAAAGATGCAGAGGCGTTTTATTATGAAGGCAGCCAGGTGGGGATTTTGGTCTCGCACGGTTTTACTGGTTCAACACAAAGCATCCTGCCTTTGGGCAAGGCTTATGCAAAAGCTGGCTATACTGTTTGCGGTCCCAGGCTTAAAGGGCACGGTACCCATTATGAGGACATGGAACAAAGCAGTCATCAGGATTGGATTGCATCTGTGGAGGAAGGATACCAATGGCTGAAGGAACTCTGCGATACGATCTTTGTTACGGGACTTTCCATGGGGGGGACGTTAACCCTTTATCTGGCTGAAAAATATCCGGAAATCAAAGGAATCATACCCATTAATGCGGCTGTAGATATCCCGGAGATGGAACCGTTAAAAAATGCTGCAGAGCCCCGTTTTCTGGACGCTATCGGTTCGGATATAAAAAAAGAGGGTATATTAGAACTTGCCTATGAAAAAACACCGGTCCAATCTGTGAAGGAAATTTTAAAACTTATGGAAGATGTTAAGAATCATCTTGATCAGGTAACGTGCCCTGCGTTCATTTTCGTTTCGGAGGAAGACCATGTCGTACCCCGCTGAATTCTCAATTCATCTATGAACAGATCTCTTCAGAGGATAAAGACCTGTATTACATGAGTGACAGCTACCATGTGGCCACCCTCGATCATGATCAGGAAGCTATTATTGAACATACGCTGACCTTCATCCAGAGGCAGCTTGCCAAATGAAATAAGAGGAATCCGGCCTAAAAGCCGGCTTCTTTTTTGTAATCTCAACAAATATTTATGCCTTCTGAAGTAATCGATGTGTAAAATCACCGCATGCTCCAGCTGTCCGATTACACAATCGACAGCTGGGGCAATTGACAAAATTGGAGGGAACAAAGCAGTGCTTACATTAATAAAAAATGGAGATGTATACAGCCCGAATCATCTGGGGCAGAAAGATATATTGCTTGCAGGCGGAAAGATCGGCTATATCAGAAAACAGATTGGTATTCCGGACAGCTTTGTGCCGATCACTGTTATCGATGCAACAGATAAGCTTGTTGTACCGGGCTTTATCGACTCCCATGTCCACATCACCGGCGGAGGAGGAGAGGGAGGTTTCAGAACACGTACGCCTGAATTGATGCTGACAGATGCCACAACCGCTGGCATTACAACGATGGTCGGGCTTCTTGGGACGGATGGGACGACGAGAAAAATGGAGAGTCTTCTAGCGAAAGCTCATGCCCTTGATGAAGAAGGAATCACCACCTATATCCATTCCGGATCATATCAGCTGCCTGTACGCACCATCACAGGCAAGGTTGAAGAAGATATTATTTTTATCGAAAAGGTCATTGGAGTAGGGGAGATCGCTATCTCAGACCATCGTTCATCTGAACCGACTTTTGAGGAGTTAACGAAGATCGCAGCAGCTGCCCGCAACGGCGGCCTGCTTACAGGGAAAGCCGGTATTCTAGAACTCCATATTGGGTTCGGTGAATCGAGGCTTCAACCGATTGAGGAACTGATCGAACGAACGAATATACCGATCATGCATTTTCATCCGACTCATATTAACCGTACCGAAGAACTTTTTCATGACGGAATCCGCTTTGCCAAGAGGGGCGGTTTTGTTGATTTGACGACTAGCACCATACCGAAATTCTTAGAAGAGGGCGAAGTGAAATGCAGCAAGGGACTTAAGATGATGCTCGATCAGGGCATTCCAATCTGGAACATAACGTTCTCATCCGACGGCCAGGCAAGCCTTCCTATTTTTAATGAAGACGGGGAATTTAAAGGGCTGCAGGTAGGAAAAGTTTCTTCGCTGTTTGAAGAAGTCAGAGATGCTGTCCTGCAGGAAGGGGTTTCGCTTGAAGACGCGTTAAAGGTGATCACCTCCAACCCCGCCCAAGTATTGAAGCTGAAGAGCAAAGGCTTTGTGCATGAGAAGAAGGATGCCGATCTTGTGCTTTTAACTAAGGAAACAATGGCTATTGATACGGTTATTGCTAAAGGGCAGGTCATGGTACAGGACGGTATACCAGTTGTGAAAGGAACATTTGAGTAGATAAACGAAGGAATCAAAGGAACCATTTGACACAGTAAGAGTACAAGTAAAATAGACTTCTAAGGTTCTGTCGGGTAATCCTGACAGAACCTTTCATTATTTCCCCTGTTTCATGAATATTCCCTCGGAAATAATCGAAAAACCGCAAATATTGCCCGGGAGTGTTAAGTAATACTTAAGCGTTAGTTCTTTTAGAGAAGACATTTGTTTTCTCTGCATGGAAAATATCCTTGCATCTTATACTGAAACGCGCAATAATAGTAACTAAAATTTACCGGACAAATACTAACAGTAGGGGATGTTAAAAATGAAAGTCGTGAAATTCGGTGGTTCATCTTTATCGTGTTCAGAGCAGGTGGAAAAAGTGTTTCATATTGTCGTTTCAGATCCGGAACGTAAAGTAGTCGTGGTGTCAGCCCCGGGAAAACGGTTTGCAGAAGACACAAAGGTTACGGATCTTTTAATAGAATGTGCTGCAGCGTATCTTCAAGGAAGAGAAGACCAAAACGCGTTTCAAGGCATTATTGGCCGTTATGAAAGCATTGCTGAAGGGCTTCAGCTTCCAAGGGAACCGGTCACGGAAATTAAAGCGAACCTCTTGGAATTATTGAACAGAGACCGCCATAATCCGCAGAAATATATGGATGCAGTAAAGGCGAGCGGGGAGGACAGCCATGCGAGGCTGATTGCGGCTTATTTTCGGCACAAAGGTATAGATGCTCATTATGTTAATCCCGAGGAAGCAGGTCTTCTTGTTACTGACGAGCCGGGAAACGCCCAGCCACTGCCAGAAACCTATGACTTTCTTTATAGGCTTAGAGACCGGGAAGGTATTCTTATTTTTCCGGGTTTTTTTGGCTTTAATCGAGATGGTGAGATTGTGACCTTTTCCCGGAGCGGCTCAGATATTACCGGTTCTATTCTGGCGAGCGGCATAAAGGCCGATGTTTATGAAAACTTCACGGATGTGGATGCCGTCTATTCCGTAAACCCTAAAATTATTAACCGTCCAAAAGAAATAAGTGAAATTACGTACCGTGAAATGCGTGAACTCTC
Source organism: Fictibacillus marinisediminis (assembly GCF_023149135.1). NCBI lineage: Bacteria > Bacillati > Bacillota > Bacilli > Caryophanales > Fictibacillaceae > Fictibacillus > Fictibacillus marinisediminis. The sequence goes on from NZ_JAIWJX010000002.1 coordinate 577,493, forward strand.
CTATGCAGGTTTTTCTGTATTTCATGATGAAGCGCTCATGCCGGCCTTTAAAGCAGGTATACCAGTCAATGTGAAGAACACGAATCAGCCGAAAAAACCTGGAACCATGATTGTAAAGAAAAGAGAGCTGGTCAATGGCCCTGTTATCGGTATTGCAAGTGATGAGGGCTTTTGCAGTATCTATGTCAGCAAATATCTTTTGAACCGCGAGATTGGATTTGGCCGCAGGCTTCTTAGCATTTTGGAGGACTTTCACCTATCGTTTGAGCACATGCCATCGGGAATTGATGACATCTCTATCATTCTCAGGCAGGATCGATTCACTAAATCTGTGGAGGAACAGATTGTTAAACGGATTAAAGAGGAGCTTCAGGCAGATGATGTAAAAGTAGAACGTGATTTGGCTCTTATCATGATGGTGGGAGAAGGGATGAGAGAAAGTGTAGGAACGGCGGCCCGTGCATCAACAGCTTTGGCCAAAGCGGGAGTTAATATCGAAATGATCAATCAGGGTTCTTCTGAGGTAAGTATGATGTTCGGTGTAAGAGTGAGCGACGAAAGAAAAGCGGTTCAGGCATTGTATGAGGAGTTTTTCGCCGGGGTGGCGGTATAGTCCTATTTTCATGGATAAAAGAAAAAAGGAGCTGATCCAAAAATGGGGTCGCTCCTTTTTCTCTACCATATTACAGGTTTGGCAACCATTAACCATAGCATGGCCATCATGAGGGCCATGTAGATCCAAATAGCTTTTTTTAGTTTGGTTACAAGAGGATTCCTTTGTTCTTCAAGGTCTTTAAACCTTCGTATGGTTGGCGAAAAGGCTCTTGCGAGAAAATAAAGCGAGCAGATTAAGATGATGATTGTGGTCAACAGCCATGGCGTTGTCCACGATCGGTTCGTAATCAGCACGAGCAAAACCCCGCTGACAACAAGGACATGGCCCGCATGCTTGGCAAGACGGACAGCTGCCTTAAAGGAGTCCAGGTAAGCCTCTTCATTGCCAGGACCTGCTGTTCTTAGCTTCTTTAATAAAGGAAGCAAAATAAAGAAGGGCCCGACTGATAAGATGACGCTAAGAATATGAATATAAAGCAAAACACGATAGGCCATGTTCATTGAGAGCTGCTATTAATCTTCCAGCGCGCGGAATTCATGCACCCATACTTTCATGTGAGGCAGCCAAGGCATACCAGGGTGGATCGAGAGAATGGAATTTTTATAGCCTTCCACATCTTCAAAGCCTTCCTGCTTTGCATGCTCGTCTGTTAATTCGCCAAGCGTCTGGGAATACACGTTTTCAACAATAAACTTTGAGCCTTTAAGCTCCATGATTTCCCCGATGTCAGCATATCTGCCGTTGCGGCGAGTGGCTGTTTTTTCTCCTGCAAGTACTTTTTCCACGTCCTCAGGAAGGGTGACTAAACGTTCGATTGTACATGTTTTTGGCGGTAGTTCGCTGTTTTTCATTTCATTGCTCATTTTGGTTCCTCCTTGTTTTGAAGCGATAGCTCTAATTGCTGAGTATTTCCTTCACTCTGCCTACTTGTCCATCTTGAAGCCGTACTTTAATTCCGTGCGGATGGAAAGCAGCGTTCGTCAGGATATCCTTCACAATACCATTTGTGAGTTTGCCGCTTCTTTGATCTTGTTTTAAAACAATATTAACCTCGAGTCCTGGAGAGATGTCTTTCCGGTTCTGTCCATTCACTGTAAACACCTCCTGCAGTCCATTTTCCTTTGAATTATATCATTCTTTCCATAAGTGAAGGAAATCGAGATGCTCTGAAAAGCTCAAATTATTTAATAAATTATCCAGAAAAGGTATGATTAAGTAAGTAAACAATACATATTATTATAATTTTTTTACAGATGGCTCTGGAGGATGATGCAGTCTTGAACGTTCTGTCGATTTTAAAACCTTACCGCTTGCAGATTGCTGTTGCTTTGTTTTTGATGCTTGTTGAGCTGGCTGTCGAGCTTTTGCAGCCCTTATTGATCGCCAAAATTATTGATAATGGGATATTAAAAAAAGATCTTGAGGTGGTCATGGTGTGGGGAGGAGTCATGGTCGGCATATCGCTTTGCGCGTTTGCAGCCGGTGTAACCAATTCCTTCTATGCTTCGCACGTCAGTCAAAACTACGGATATGATCTCAGGAAGCATTTGTTTACGAAAATTCAGGCGTTCTCATTTGCGAATTTCAACCGGTTTCCTACCACGTCTCTGATCACAAGAATGACCAATGATGTGACCCAGATGCAAAACACGGTGTTTATGAGTTTGCGGGTCATGCTGAGAGCTCCCTTAATGATCATAGGCGGACTCGTCATGTCATTTGTCGTAGACGCGAGATTGGCCATTTTCATAGCAGTGGCTATTCCAATTTTATTTGTATTTTTAATGTGGGTCTTGAAAAAAGGAGGCGTATTGTTCAAGTCTGTTCAAGAAAACCTGGATAAAGTGAATGGCGTCATGCGGGAAAACCTTTCAGGTATCCGCATCATTAAAGCTTTCTTAAGAAGCAGGCATGAAGTCAAACGGTTTACCGAAGCCAACAGCAAGCTTAGGAATAATACAGCATTTGCATTGAGGCTGATGGAGTCTACGAATCCGATCCTGCTTCTCGTTATGAATATCGCCATCTTATGTATCCTTTGGTTTGGCAGTGTTCAAGTCAATACGGGAGATGCACAGGTCGGTGATCTAGTAGCCATCATCAACTACAGCACACGAATCACGTCAACTTTTTCTATCTTTTCGTGGATCATCATGGCTTTTTCAAGAGCAAAGGCATCAGGAAACAGGATTTCTGATGTGCTCAATACCGAGGTGGATCTCGTTGACCATGAAGATTCAGAAATAATCCGTCCTGATTTCAAAGGGGAAATTGAGTTTCAGAAAGTATCCTTTCATTATCCGGGGACGGAAAAACAAGTCCTGGAGCACATTTCATTTAAAGCTGAACCAGGACAGACTGTAGCAGTCATGGGAGCGACAGGGTCCGGAAAGTCGTCGCTGTTTCAGCTGATTCCTCGACTTTATGATGTAGATGAGGGAAAGATTCTGATTGATGGAATGGATATATCACGCATAAAGCTCGAGCATCTAAGAAGTGCGATCGGCCTTGTTTCTCAGGAAGCCCTTCTTTTCACAGGAACCGTGAAGGAGAATATCGCGTGGGGAAAAGAAAACGCCACCGAGGAAGAGATTAGGGCAGCTGCTGAGAATTCCCAGATTGCTGAAACCATAGCGTCTCTGCCAAAACAATATGAAACCAAACTCGGGCAAAAAGGGGTCAATTTATCTGGGGGACAGAAACAGCGTCTTTCCATTGCACGGGCTTTAGTCAGAAAGCCGAAGATTCTGCTCCTTGATGACAGTACAAGTGCTCTTGATTTGAAAACAGAAGGAAAACTCCTCGGTGCACTGAGAAACTATCCTTCTACGATCCTGATTATTACCCAAAAGATTGCTACAGCAATGGAAGCGGATAAAATTCTGCTGATTGAAAACGGCAAGCTGCTGATGGAAGGAAAACATGAGGACCTGCTGCTGCGCTCCAGCCTGTATCAGCAAATCTTCGAATCTCAGTTTGGAGAGGAGTCGTTAAAGCATGCTCAAGGGTTTGAGTGAACCGTTCTGGCATAAAAGGGCTGTCGTTCAAGAGGTGATGGCGAAGGAAGCCGTACCGGGAAGAAAAAAAGAGAAAGCAAAGGATTGGCGAAGAACGCTTCAGCAGATCTGGAGCTATCTTGCACGTGAGAAGGGTCGCTTATGGCTCGTCCTCTTCATGGTTGTCCTAAGTTCAATTCTCGGTCTGCTTGGCCCTTTTTTGATCGGAAGGGCCATTGACCATTATATTATTACAAAAGAAAACAGCGGCCTTTTAAGGCTTCTTGCCGGTTTGCTGGCTATTTATATCCTGAACTCCGGAGCGCTATGGCTTCAGAACTACTGGATGATCGGAATTGCACAGAATACGGTCTTCTCGATGAGGACTCAGCTGTTTCGCCATCTTCACAAACTGCCGATCCCATTTTTCGATCAGCGCCAGTACGGAGAAATCATGAGCCGGGTCATCAATGATATTGAGAATGTAAGCTCCACGCTTAACTCTTCGGTCATCCAGATTTTCTCCAGTGTACTGACTCTGTTAGGAACAATTGGATTCATGCTTTGGCTGAGCCCGCTGCTAACTGCGGTCACCCTTGTGATTGTGCCGGTTATGTTCCTTGGTATGCGGTGGATCACAAGCCGTACAGGCCGGTTATTTAAGGAACAGCAGAGAAACCTTGGAGAACTGAACGGTTATATCGAGGAAACCGTTTCAGGGCAGCGGATCGTAAAAGCTTTCTCTCAGGAAGAACGTGTTATTGCTGAGCTTTTGGCGAAAAATGATAAGTTAAAGGAATCCGGGTTTTGGGCACAAACGTATTCAGGTTTCATTCCCAAACTGATGAATGTTTTGAATAATGTCAGCTTTGCTTTAATTGCCGGGGCAGGGGGCGTTTTAGCTTTAAAAGGGATGGTCACGATCGGAACCATCGTAATCTTTGGCGAATACTCGAGGCAGTTTACCCGCCCGCTGAATGATCTTTCCAACCAGTTTAATACGCTCTTATCAGCAGTTGCAGGAGCGGAGCGGGTGTTTGAAGTACTGGATGAGGAAGAAGAGACGAAAGATGAAGAAGGAAACGAAGATTTGGATGATGTTCATGGAGAGATTGAATTTAAGGATGTCTCCTTCTCCTATGAAGAAGGAGGCAATACCGTCAATGATATCTCATTTCATGCTTCACCAGGTGAAACGGTCGCCTTGGTCGGTCCGACGGGAGCCGGGAAAACGACGATCATCAATCTTTTGTCCCGTTTTTATGATGCGAACAGCGGAAGTATTCTCGTGGACGGGCGTGAAATCACGGGGATTAAGCGCAAGGCACTTAGGGAGCATATGGGATTTGTGCTGCAGGATCCGTTCCTCTTTGAAGGGACCATTATGGAAAACATCCGTTACGGAAGACTGGATGCTTCAGATGAGGAAGTCAGGGAAGCAGCAAAGGAAGCGAATGCCCACTCCTTTATTGCGAAACTGGCTAATGGGTACGAGACCATGGTTGAACAGGATGGCAGCGGCATCAGCCAGGGGCAGAAGCAGCTGTTAAGCATCGCAAGAGCGATTCTGGCCAATCCTGTCATCCTCGTTTTGGATGAAGCAACGAGCAGCATTGATACGATCACAGAGATGAAAATTCAGGAAGCCTTGCAGCGGCTGATGGAAGGCAAGACGAGCTTTATTATCGCCCACAGGCTGAACACCATTCAAAAAGCCGATCAGATCCTCGTATTAAAAGACGGAGGAATACTTGAAAGAGGCTCTCACGAAAAACTTCTGAAGCAAAAAGGCTTTTACTCCGAGCTTTACCACAGCCAGCTCCAAAGGGAGATCGGCTAGGAAGGCACCTGTTTATAGTTGTTCGATGCAGGGAATAGAATCGTACTGTTATAAAGTACGGCCGAGGCTGATGGAATCATTTAGGAGGACACGATATGGAGGCTGATATTGCTGCTTTGGTAAAGACGGAAATGTTCATAGACGGAGAATGGTTAGAGGCGGCAAAGGGAGAACGTCATCCTGTGAGAAATCCAGCGACCGGGGAGCTCATCGCAAATGTCGCTTTTGGCGGTGAAAAAGACGCAGAGCGTGCGGTTAATGCCGCTGAAAGAGCTTTTCCTCATTGGGCAGCAGAAACAGCGGAAATACGTGCTGACTACTTGATAACCATCTATAACTTAATTATGGAGGATGCGGACCGGCTGGCAAAAATCCTAACGATGGAAGAAGGAAAGCCGCTTGCCGAGGCGAAACGGGAAGTCCTCTGGGGTGCTGAATATGTCCTCTGGTATGCTGGGGAAGCAAAGCGAATTTATGGTGAGATCCTTCCTTCTTCTGAACAAAACCAGCAGCTTCTTGTTCAGCGGTATCCGGTCGGCATTGTGGCGGCCATTACGCCATGGAATTTTCCCTTCTCCATGATTACAAGGAAACTGGCTCCTGCCCTGGCAGCAGGGTGCACGGTTGTGATTAAGCCGTCCCCTGAAACGCCGCTGTCGGCCATTGCTCTTTTTGAAATCTTTGAAAAGGCAGGTCTGCCGCATGGTGCAGCCAATCTGGTCATCGGAAATGCAAAGGAAATCAGTGGAGTCTTTGTGAACCATGATAAGGTCAGAAAGATTAGTTTTACCGGATCCGCTCAGATCGGGAAGCAATTCATGGAACAAGCTGCAAAAAAACTGAAGAAGGTTTCTCTCGAGCTTGGCGGACATGCTCCTTTTATCGTATTTGATGATGCAGACATTGATCTTGCGGTTGATGGTTTAATACAAAATAAGTTTCAAAACAATGGTCAGACCTGCACGTGTGCTAATCGTGTATTTGTCCAAAAAAATGTGCTTGAACAATTTACGGATGTGCTAACTGATAAAATAAAAGAACTGAAAATCGGAAATGGAATAGAGAAGGGTGTAGAGGTAGGTCCGCTCATCCATAAAGCGGCGCTCTCACAGGTACAGATCCAAGTCGAAGATGCCGTACATAAAGGAGCCGAAATTATAGCAGGAGGCAACCCGCTTAGGAACGGCGTATACAAAAAAGGGAATTTCTTTGAACCGACCATCCTGTGTGATGTCACACAAGAGATGAAAATCTTTCAGGAAGAAACATTCGGGCCTGTTATTCCCCTCATCCCCTTTGAGACAGAAGACGAAGCAGTCGAACAGGCGAATGAGACGGTCTACGGTTTGGCCGCTTATGTATATACGAAAAACCTTGGAAGGACTATCAGGGTTTCAGATCGACTGGAATTTGGGATGGTCGGCATTAACGGAACAAAAGTCGGGTATGTGCAGGCACCGTTTGGCGGTATGAAAGAAAGCGGAATAGGCCGTGAGGGCGGGAAGTACGGACTGGATGAATTTCTGGAGTATAAACTGCTCAATATTAATTTTTAGAAGGTGCAAGGCACGGCGGTGTCAGGCACCTTTTTGGTGTTGACTTTTATTTGGAAAGAAACTATAGTAACCTTGTAGGTTTATATGTTTAAGTTTTTAAACATATGATCATGACAATGGAAAAGGGGTATGTATCATGAAAGAAGCATCAGCAGCAGAAGTTAATCAAATTCTGCAGAATCAAAAATTTTATTTTGCATCCCAGGAAACAAAAAGCATAGACTTCCGTTTGGAACAGCTGAAAAAGCTGAAAGCCGGAGTAAAGATGCATGAACAGAAGATCGTCAAGGCTCTTGCACTTGATTTAAATAAATCGGAACTTGAATCATATTCCACGGAAATTGGAATTTTATATGAAGAAATTAATTTTTCGATGAAGCGCCTAAGAAAATGGGCGAAGCCGAAAAAAGTACGGACCGCTTTAACACATGCAGGATCAAAAGGTTATATCCTGCCGGAGCCTTATGGTGCGGTGCTGATCATTGCTCCTTGGAACTATCCGTTTCAGCTTGCATTATCTCCGCTTGTCGGTGCGATTGCTGCAGGAAATACTGCTGTTATCAAGCCTTCAGAGCTGACACCGAACGTCTCTGCGCTGATTGCAGATATTTTGCAGGAGCTATATCCATCATCTTATATCGCAGTGGCAGAAGGGGGAGTATCAACGAGTCAAGCTCTTCTAGATCAGCCATTTGATTACATTTTTTTCACGGGCAGTGTATCGGTTGGAAAAGTTGTCATGGAGGCTGCTTCCAAAAAATTAACTCCCGTCACGCTTGAACTTGGCGGGAAAAGTCCTACGATCGTACATGAAGATGCCAACATCAGGCTTGCGGCGAAACGAATCGTTTTCGGTAAATTTATGAACGCGGGGCAAACGTGTATTGCTCCAGACTATTTGCTTGTCCATACGAAAGTAAAGGCTGCCCTTATTGAGGCAATGAAGGTGACGATAAAAGAATTTTACGGAGAGCAGCCGATTGAAAACAGCTCTTATTCAAAAATAGTAAATGGTCATCACTATAACAGACTAACGGGTTACTTGAACGACGGAACGATAATTTTCGGCGGAGAAAAATCGGATGACAAAAACAGAATTGCGCCTACCTTGCTAGATGAGGTAAGCCCTGATTCTCCAGTTATGACAGAGGAAATCTTCGGCCCGATTTTTCCGGTTATGGAATATACTTCATTGAATGAGGCGATTACGTTCATCAACTCACGCCCGAAGCCGCTTGCTCTCTATTTGTTTACACAAAACAAGGAAACGGAGGACCAGATTACGGGGCGTGTTTCTTTCGGTGGAGGCTGCATAAATGATGCTCTCATGCATATCGCCCCGCCTTACCTTCCGTTCGGCGGTGTTGGAGAAAGCGGGATGGGTAACTACCACGGAAAATACAGCTTTGAAACGTTCTCACATTCTAAAAGCGTGCTGAAGCAAACAAACCGGTTTGATTTCTCCTTCCGATATCCTTCTGCAAAGAACGGGTTAAAGTTAGTTAAGAAGCTATTAAAATAAGTGAAAGCCGGCATTCTTGAATGCCGGCTTTTTCCGTATAAATCAAAAGAACGTTTTCACTTCTGTTTCTGTATGCTTGCAGTTGGTGCACGTATATTCGAGTTCGAGAGCATCTTCACGAACAATGTGCATCGTTTCCTGATTGCAATGGCTGCAGTGCCTCTTCATTTTTGTCTCTTCCATCCTGAACACATCCTTCCGTTGATATCGTTAAAAATAGTATTCCTCTAACCTGAATATGTAAAACAAACATAAAACATTGACTTCTGCATCTAAAGACCTAGACTAAGAAAGGAAGCAAACTTATGAATCTTAGGGAATAGGCCATCTTAAGACATAAGACAGAGGATGGCAGGAGCAGGTGATAAAGTGATTGAAAGACAAAACAGACTGCTTTCTTTTTTATTAAAAAGCGGGGGAAGCGTGTCAGTAGATGATATTGCCGCTGAACTGGATTGTTCTGAAAAAACAATCCGAAATGACTGTAAGGTTATTGACCAATGGCTGAAGCAGGCATCAGACGTCCGCTTGATAAGAAGACGCGGAGTAGGTGTTTATCTCGAGGGTACAGCCTCTGCAATCTCAAATTTAATGGATATCTCTAAAAAGGAGCAGGCAGCAGACACCGTAATGGCTGACAGCATTAGAAGAATGAGCATCGTGCGCCAGCTCCTCTTAAAAAATAAAGATTCGACGCTTCAGGAGCTGGCAGAAAAGTATTACGTCAGCAAAACAGTTGTGAGGCATGATATCAAGCAGATGGGGGATTGGCTTAAGTCGTTCAATCTGGAGATGCAGCTTAAACAAAAGGTTGGTTTGAGGGTGGACGGTAACGAAAAAAACAGGCGTGATGCTTTATCCAGATTGACCGGTATGCTGATTCATGCTGCAGAAGAAGAAAAAAACTTCGTGAACCAGATCTTTGCTCCTCATGAGATTGATTTCGTGAGAAGCAGCCTTAAGAAATTAGAGCAGCAGCTGTGCTATTCGTTCACAGAAAGTGCGCTTGAAAACTTGATTACTCATATTCTGATTTCAATTAAAAGGGTGAAGACGGGCAGTAAAATTACGATTTCTCCGGATGAGGAGGAGCGGATTAAACAAACGAAAGAATACCCGGCTGTTGGAGCTTTTTTAAAGGATATTGAAAAGGCAATAGCCGTTAAACTCCCTCAGGAGGAAGCCGTCTATATCACGATCCGGGTTCTTGGCACAAAAGTTTATTATCACGCGAAGGACAGGGGAAAACTGGAGAAAGAACTGGCTGGATTTGATGCTGCTGTACTGGAGTTTTCCAAGAAGCTGATCGAGGCTGTTTCTGAGATTACGGATATTGATTTTACGAATGATGAGCTCTTGCTTGCCGGATTGGCAGGCCATCTGCAGACCACGTTCCATCGACTGGATTATGCCCTGCCGTTTTCCAATCCTATGGCAGATGAGATCAAGAAAATGTACATGACGATGTTTGAGATGATTTATTATGCGTTGCCGGTTGTTGAACAAAAGCTGAAAAAATCGCTCCCTGAAGAAGAGATCGCTTATCTGACGCTTCATTTTCAAGCCTCGGTAGAACGGTTCAAGAAAAAAAGCGCCCGTCATCTGAAGGTGCTCGTCATATGTACGATGGGAATCGGCATGTCCCAGCTCATCGTGACCAAACTTGAGCGGAAGTTCCATTCCATTGAGATCACAGGAACAGCGTCGGTCAGTGAAGCACCTGTTGAAATTAAAGAGAAGAAGCCGGATTTAGTGATCAGCACGGTCCCTTTCTCTTATCAGGATGTGCCAGTGATAGTCGTGTCTCCTCTTATGACCGAAGAGGAGGAGAAAGAAATTGAACATTGGATTCAAAACGGCTCGCAAATCGATACGCATAGCAGCTATCCGATCTTAAAAAAGCTGCTGCATTCAGAGCTGATATCGGTTCATTCCGGTGAGGCAGACCCTGCAGATATTTTAAAATCAATGGTTCATCAATTGGAGGAACTTGGATTCGTAAAAGACAGCTACAAAGAAAGCGTCCTGATACGAGAAGAACAATCGTCTACGGCAGTGGGAGGCGGTGTGGCGATCCCTCATGGAAACCCGAATCTTGTAAAAGAAGCAGGCATTGGGATGTCGGTTTTTAGAAATCCCGTTAAGTGGGGGAAAGAAAGAGTATCAATCGTATTTTTGCTGGCCATGAGCAATGAAAAAAGATACCTCTTGAAAGACCTTTTCAAGGAGATATCTCATTTGACGGAGAATCCATCATTTATTCGTGAAGTGGCAGAACAAGAAACTGCTGAAAATATTTATGCATTATTTTAAAGGGGCAGCTTCCTAGCTAATAAGATAAGAAAGTATAAAAATCTGGAGAACATTCATGGTTCTCCTGATTTTTATTTTTGGGGATTGGGCTTGCCGGTGGATGAGGTAGGCAGGGAGATGAATGTGGAAATAAATGTGTCAAAACGTGTCGATTGATGTCGCATATAAACGGTTCGAGAATACATCCATTCATTTCGAGAATAGAAAAAAGCCCATCCTGGGATGAACAAGATAGGCTTTCTTAGGCTGTTTTCGTAACTTTTGTAGCTATTGGGGTGGCTGATTTCCGTTTCACGTTGCTCGCTTTTCGCGGGGCGGGCGGTAAGCCTTACCGGCGCATGGTGTCTGCGGGTCTCACCTGTCCCGCTGCTCCAAGGCTTTTTACAAAAATGTCCCAGAAGCAATAATCTTTTATAAAAGAGTCTTTTTTAAATAATAATCAATGACAAGCGGGTCGGAGCCGCCCATCGCTTAGGGAAGATGGTTCAAATCAAAGAAGCGAACATCCTGTACTTCTATCCCGTCAATTACGGTACTACCTTCATAGTCTGTACAGATATAAGCAGCGACAACGTTATATACCTCGTCTCCATGAGGATATTGATAATAAAACTCTTCACCGGAGAACACGTGAAGCAGTTCAAGGCTGCAGGCCGAATATCCTGTTTCTTCAAAGAGCTCTCTTTTCGCCGCATCCTCAAGGGCCTCTCCAGGTTCTAATGAGCCGCCCGGAACCGTTATCTGTCCGATGCTGAAGCAGCAGCTGCCCCTCAGCATTCAATAAAAGTACACAAGCACCTGTCATAATAATCGGCCGGCTTCCGATCAATTTCCGCAAGTCCATAATATATCCCATGATTTCAGTCCTTTAAAAAAAATTGAGTATTTACCGATTCATTACATTCGGCTAAATCATTCATATTCCTTCAGCGATTATTATTGAAAACGCTTTTATATAATTCGTTTTTGCCGGAACTTACGGTAAATAAAAAATCTATTTACCGTATTTACTGAGCTACAATTGGTTCATAGATATGACAGACTAATGAATAGCGGAGGTACGGAAAATGAAGTTATTAGGAATTACTTCGTGTCCTAATGGGATTGCTCATACGTATATGGCGGCCGAAAGCTTGCGTAAGGGAGCCGAGGCGTTAGGAGTTGAAATAAAGGTAGAAACCCAAGGGTCCATCGGGGTGGAAAATGAATTCACGCCAGAAGAGATCCAGGAGGCGGACGGTATTATTATTGCTGCAGATAAAGCGGTGGATAAAAACCGGTTTGTTGGGAAAAAATTAATCGTCACGGGTGTACAGGATGGAATTCATAAAGCACAGGAACTCATCAAACGTTTTGAAACTGGAGATGTGCCGGAGTATAAGGGTGACATGAAGTCCATCAATGAAGTGAAACAGGAACGCAAAGATAAGCAGAATCCATTTTACCGCCACTTGATGAACGGTGTTTCCTATATGATTCCGTTTGTTGCGGTCGGCGGGCTGCTGATCGCTTTGTCCTTGGCAATCGGAGGACATCCGACGGACAGCGGGCTCCAGATTCCGAAAGACTCGGTCTGGAAGCAGATTATGGATGTCGGTTCCGCGGGCTTTACGTTTATGGTGCCGATTCTCGCAGGTTTCATCGCCATGAGTATTGCTGACCGCCCGGGGCTTGCTCCAGGGATGATCGGCGGTTATATCGCAGCTAACGGAAGCTTTTATGGAAGTGAAGCAGGTGCAGGATTCCTTGGAGGCATCTTGGCCGGTTTTGTTGCCGGCTATGTTGCGAAGTGGATCAAGTCCTGGAGGGTTCCGAGGGTCATCCAGCCGATTATGCCAATTCTGGTTATTCCTTTACTTGCTTCACTTGTTGTTGCCAGCTTGTTTATTTTTGTAGTAGGTGCACCGATTGCCAGCCTGATGGATTGGCTCACCGCCTTCCTTAATGGCATGCAGGGCGCTTCAAGCATTATTCTCGCACTGATTCTGGGTGCCATGATTTCCTTTGATATGGGCGGCCCGGTGAATAAAGTAGCGTTCCTTTTCGGAGCGAGTATGATCGGACAGGGAAATGTTCATATCATGGGTGCAATTGCGGCAGCGATTTGTGTTCCGCCGCTTGGAATGGGTCTTGCTACATTGCTCAATAAGAAAAAATACGAAAAAGCGGAACAGGAAGCCGGGAAAGCAGCATTGGCAATGGGGCTCGTCGGAATTACAGAAGGTGCTATCCCGTTTGCTGCAAAAGATCCGCTGCGCGTTATTCCAAGTATTATGGCAGGGTCGATGGTCGCTTCTACGATCGCTATGCTCGGACATGTCGGAAACAACGTACCTCATGGAGGACCGATTGTTGCGGTGCTTGGTGCGATCAGCCATCCGATCATGTACTTTATCGGCATTATAGCGGGCGTTGCCGTAACAGCGTTCTTGGTTAATACATTAAAGAAAAACGTAGCTTAACAGGGAGTGACAAGCAATGAAACTGACAGAGTTGATGAGCAAAGACCTGGTTGATGTTGACTTGAAAGGTTCAACAAAAAATGAAGTGATCGACCATATGATTGAGAAGCTGGAACAGTCCGATGCTTTGAAATCCAAGCGTAAGTTTAAAAAAGCGATTGAAAAGCGGGAGAAGGAAGGAAGCACAGGCATTGGTTTTAAGGTGGCGATCCCTCATGGAAAATCAAAAGCTGTCATCTCTCCAAGAGTTGCGTTTGGCCTGAGCCGGACTGGTGTAGACTGGAACAGCGTTGATGGAGAAAACGCCCAGTTGGTGTTCATGATTGCCGTGCCGGAAGAAAGTGCAGGAAACGAACATTTGAAAATTCTGCAGATGCTTTCTATCAAACTCATGGATGAATCGTTCAGAAACGAGTTATTGAATGTGCAAACTGTAGATGAAGCGTATCAATTACTGGAGCAGATTGGGTAATCAAAAAGCCTGCAGACGAAATCATGTCTGCAGGCTTTTTTCTTTTTATTAGGCGGTTTTCTAAAAGTTTGTTGCTTTGGAAACATTTTTGTAAAGACTTCATTGATCAGTTGATTGGAGTGCAAGGTGCGAGACTACGGCTAGGAGCAGCGGGACAGGTGAGACCCGGAGGCGATAGCGCTAGTAAGGCTCACCGCACGCCCCGCGGAAAGCGAGCATCCTGGAACGGAAATCAACCACTCCCAAGAGCAGCAAATGTTACGAAAACAGCCTTTTATTAAAATAGTTATTGCATAATTCTGTCATCACGGCTACACTTTTAGTAAAGGTTTGTGAAAGCGTTTGCACAAAGCTGCACAAACTGCTCAAAAGGAGGAGTCTATTTGAAAAAGGGATTTGGCATATTGATGTCATTGGTGCTGTTTTTAGGGATCGTATTGGTTCAGCTGCCTAAAACGGCTGATGCGAGCAGCTATCAAAAAGTGGTTGTAAGGGGAAGCTTGTCTCCATTGGATTGGGGTTCTGACAATAATCCGCTGACAATGCAGCAGGATGGGACATGGAAGAGCAATCCGATTCCGCTTACCGGAGGCAGCAAGCTTGAGTTTAAGTACGTAAGGGACGATCAGTGGATGGATGGCAGCAATCTGGAGTTTACGCCACCACAGACAGGAAGCTATGTTTTCGTCTTTCATCCGGACGATGAAAGAAAAGTAGATATCAATCTCTTAGAAGGCAAAGGGAAAGTAACATTGAACGTGACGGTTCCAAAATCCACACCCGACTGGGCGAATGTAACCGTTGGGACAAGCTTGAACGGTTTTAACTATTCAGTAACCAGCCTGAAAAAGGCAGGAGATCAGAAATACAGCATCCAGCTAACAGGTGAACCAGGCCAATCCTTCATCTATTTTTACGCGCTTGGTGATGAAAAGTATAAAGAGGTAAGAAGTGAACCGCGTAAAGCAGTATTCACCGAAGCGGGCGAGACGGTGAATGATGAAGTAGAGAAATGGAGCGGTGTGCCTGTTGCAAAGAGCGTGACGCATAACTTTAACTATAAGCCTTTCATTCCGAACCATAAAGAGAATGTAATGGTCAAGACGACAGTAGAGCATTACGGGCAGGTGAATAAAGGCGGAATCTATTTTACGGCAGACGGCTCCACTCCTGAAGGGAAAAGGGGCATTGCAAAGAACGGAACTTTTGTCCCAATGTATGCTGTCTCGAAAACAAGTCTTGGAGATGGATTATATAAGTCTGTGCTTAGTGGAACCATTCCAAAACAAAAAGACAGTACAAGGATTAAATACAAGATCGATGTTTGGAATACAGCCGGCGAAGGTTCGCAGTTTGCAGACACGAACAGCATTCAGTCTGCTGATGCTACTGAATTCGCCTATTATGTAGATGACTATAAATCTCCTGAATGGGCAAAAAATGCTTCTATCTATCATATTTTTGTAGACCGTTTTATGGACGGAAATCCGAAGAACAATGAGCCTGTTGATCCTAACCTTTCCTATGATGAGCGGTTAAAAGGATGGATGGGCGGCGACCTTCAAGGTGTTAAGGATAAAATTGATTACATCAAGGATCTTGGTGTCAATACCATCTGGATTTCGCCGATCTACAAAGGGCCGTATTCACACGGCTATCATCCGGCAGACTTTATGAAGATTGATCCGCGTTTTGGAAACAACAAACTCATGAAGGAAATTATTAAAGAAGCACACAAAAAGGGTATGAAAGTGGTTTATGATCTCGTTCCGAACCATACGTCCATCCAGCATCCGTTCTTCCAGGACGCTTTGAAAAATGGAACAAACAGCCCGTATTACAACTGGTACACCTTTACGAAATGGCCGACAGATTATAAAACGTTCTACGGTGTAACAGAGCTTCCAGAACTGAACAACGACAATCCTGCAACTCGGAGCTATATGATGAATAAAGTCGTTCCTTTCTGGCTGAACGATCTTGGCTTCGACGGTTTCAGGCTCGATTATGCCAAGGGCCCAAGCTATAGCTTCTGGGTGGATTTCAGGCATACTGTGAAAAAACTTAAGCCGAACGCTTTTATTTATGGGGAAGTTTGGGACAGCCGAGAAAAGATCAACACTTACTCCGGCAAGCTTGACGGTGCTCTGGATTTCCCGATGCAGGGCGCATTGCTTGATGTGTTCGCAAAAGGGCAATCAATGAATGAGCTGAGTGATGCGATCCGCTTGAACCAAAAAACATACAACTCAGAATATGTGATGGGAACGGTCTTGGACAACCATGATATGCCTCGCTTTTTATTCGAGTCCGGCGGTGATGTGAACAAATTGAAGCAGGCAGCTGCGGCGCAGTTTACACTTCCAGGAGCACCAATCATCTACTACGGAACTGAGGTTGGCTTATCACAAAGCAAGGATCATAACAAAGTTGACGAGTGGAAGGACCGCTATTTCCGAGAGATGATGCCATGGGATAAAGCGCATCAAAATGCTTCCATAAAGCAGTATTATAAGAAACTGATTAAACTGAGAAACGATGAACCCGCGCTACGTACAGGAAAGTATAAAGAGTGGTATTCTGATGACCAAGTCATCATTTATGAAAGAAGCAATAAGCATGACCGCTTCCTTGTTGTTCTGAACAACGGAAGTGAAGAAAAAGTAACACTGAAGAAATCATTTGATGATAAGAATGATCTCGTACTAAAGAATGTATGGAACAAAAAGGATGTCATCCAGCCTGGAAAGAAAGACGATCTGACCATCGTCTCTAAAGCAGGATCTGTTCAGATTTTTGAAGTAGTTAAAGATAAAAAGAGCACAAAGAAAAAGGCATCGTAACAAAGAGACCGTCTCCCACATTGGGAGCGGTCTTTTTTAAAGTTCAGAATAGGACAATTTTCTCATCATTTGGCAGGGTAAAGTAATTTTTTGTCGTAATTAATAGGTAACTAAACTCGTTGGGAGATAAACTGATGCTGATAGAAAAACTCCTTCTGCATGTGCTGATTGTTTTGGCTCCAATCTTAAGCTACAGTTTCTTTTTTGAGAAAAAGCAGGTTTCAACATCCCCTTACCTCTACGGAACCTTGCAAAGTATCTCTGCAACACTTTGTATTCTGTTTGCTTTTTACGAAGGAGACCTCTATTGGGATTTACGGTACGCCCCTCTGGTGCTTGCCTTTCTTTATGGAGGTAGAATAGCAGGCGGAATGGTTTTGGGTACAATTCTAATCGTCAGAGCTGCAATGGGCGGGGATGCAGTGGTGTTTGCATTGGCCGGTGTTGTATTAGCCACGGTTATCCCCTTTTTTTTCAGCAAAAAAATCAGTGGTTATCATGCAGGTAAACGGGTGAAGGCAGCGATGTTAATGGGTGTCTGGCCATCTTTTGTCCAAATTGCGATCCTCATTTCCTATACCTTTTTTTATGGAACAGCAGATGAGGATTTCATGACAACGATATCTCATGTTCTTTCGTTCAGCATCCTTCAGGTGATAGGGGTAGGAACAGCCTCTAAGCTGAATGAGCTGGTCATTGAACGTGCCTTGATGAAGCAGGAGATTGAGAAGGCAGAAAAGCTGAACACGATGGGAGAGCTTGCTGCCTCGATTGCTCATGAAGTGAGAAATCCTCTTACCGTAGTAAAGGGGTTCCTTCAGCTTATGCAACAGGATGATAAAGACAATAACCACCCGTATATTCCGCTCGTGTTAAGCGAATTAGGGCGTGCTGAAGTAATTATCAGCGACTATTTAAATTTTGCCAAACCAGAATTTAAAAATCTGGAAGATTTCTCCTTGTCACAAGTCCTGTCCGATGTTGTTATGCTTCTCAATGCGCTGGCTGTCAAGCAAGGCGTAGAGCTAAAAAGCGATTTAAAGCCGGCACTTTTTTTGTTCACAGACCGAAATCAGCTGAAGCAGGCGTTCGTTAACATTATTAAAAATGCGATTGAAGCGACACCTTCCGGGGGGACAGTCACTGTCAGTCTTGCACTATCGGGAGATCAGGCATTGATTACCGTAGCGGATACAGGCAAAGGGATGACGGAAGAACAGCTTTCGAGAATCGGTACGCTGTTCTATACGACAAAAGATAAGGGAACAGGGCTGGGAACGACGGTGTCTGTCAGAATCATAGAATCTATGCAAGGCAAAGTTTCTTTCAAAAGCGAAGTCGGAAAAGGTACGGAAGTTACATTGCGGCTGCCGATTGTGCAAAACGTTCAAATCAGCCTATAACTCCCTATTTCTGTTACACTTCTCTTAAGAGAACTTATGGAATGGTGATAACATGTTGGACATTGTAAAAGTTTCGGTTCGAGGCCTTGTCGAATACGTATACAGAAGCGGAAGCATCGATTCGCGTTTCCGTACCGCCAGCACGCTGGCGGAAGGTACGAGAGCTCATCAAAAAATACAGCAGACATACGCAGAATCTGATCAGAAAGAAGTGTTTGTTCAGACCGAAATAGTCCAGGACAATCTTTCTTTTCTTATTGAAGGAAGATGCGACGGTCTGCTTTTTTCTGATGATGAGGTAACGATTGATGAAATAAAATCAACGTCTCGTGACTTGAATACCATTGAAGAGGATACCTATCCTGTTCATTGGGCGCAGGCGAAGGTTTATGCCTGTATATATGCCACGGACCACGGACTCGATGCCATACATGTCCAGCTGACATACGTGCAGGTGGAAACCCAGGAAAAGAAGCGGTTTAAAAAAGTATTTTTCCTTGATGAGCTCAAGCATTTTCTTGAGGAAACAGTAAAAGTATACGCACCTTATGCCCAGCTGCTGGTAAGCCACCGGAAAGAACGGGATTACAGTATCAAAGAGCTTCCGTTTCCATTTGACCGGTACCGTGAAGGGCAGAGGAAACTGGCAGGGGCGGTCTACACGACAATCGCCGAAGGTAAAAATCTGTTCGCCCAGGCACCGACAGGAATCGGTAAAACGATGTCGACCACATTTCCTGCAGTTAAAGCCATCGGTGAAGGCCTGATGCAGCGCTTCTTTTACTTGACGGCAAAGACGATCACAAGAGAGGCGGCGGAGGAAGCTTTTTTGCTTATGCAGGAAAAAGGCCTTCGCCTGCACACGGTCACCCTGACTGCCAAGGACAAAATGTGCCTGCAGGATAAGACAGTCTGCCAAAAAGAGTACTGCGAGTTTGCTGATGGATATTATGATCGTGTAAACGGCGCCGTGCTGGACATTTTGGCAAACGAAACGGTCATTCACCGCAGAACGATCCAGGAGTGTGCGATCAAACACCGGCTTTGCCCGTTCGAGTTTTCCATTGACTTGGCGTATGGTGCCGATGCGGTCATTTGTGATTACAATTATGTATTTGATCCAAGGGTGTCTTTAAAGCGTTTCTTTGAAGAGCAGAAAAAGCAAACCGCCTTGCTCGTGGATGAAGCCCACAATCTTGTCGACCGGGGCCGGGAAATGTATTCTGCTGAAATTTACAAGTCGGCTTTTCTGAACGTTTCGCGTGAATATAAAGGCAGCAATGCAGAGCTCCAAAGGGCGGCCAAAACCGTCAATGACTTCGGTCTTTCTATGAAAAAAAGATGCGGTGATGCGAGAAGCCTTGTGTTGAACGACAAGCCGGAAGAACTGATAGAGCTTTTGGAAACCTTTATTGTTTCTGCGGAAAGTGAACTGCTGACCCAAAAAGAGGGAGAGGGTCAGCAGCTATTGCTCGATACGTACTTTGCCGCACAAAGCTTTATCCGTATCTCAAAGCTCTATGACGAGCGGTATGTCACGTATGCGGAATATGAAAGAAGCGAAGTGAAGATGAAAATGTTTTGCCTTGATCCTTCTGTTCTGCTTCAACAAATGGGCAAAGGATATCGTTCAAGTATCTTTTTTTCGGCCACCTTTACACCGATTGATTACTACAAGGATATGATCGGCTTTCGTGATGAAGATTACGCACTGGCCATTCCATCGCCATTTGAAAGGGACAAGCTTCAAATCTATATCCAGCCGTTATCCACAAGATACCGTGACAGAGAAAAAACAAGAGAGCCGATCGCAGACATGATTTATCAGGTTGTGAGAGAAAATAAAGGAAACTTTCTTGTGTTTTTCCCTTCCTATCAATACATGAACGATGTGTACGAACAGTTTTTGAATGAGGATTTTCCTCTAAAATCAATGATTCAGTCGACTGGAATGTCAGAAGAGGAGCGGGAACAGTTTTTAAACTCGTTTCAGGCAGATACACAGGAAACACTGATCGGTTTTGCGGTGATGGGCGGCATTTTTTCAGAAGGTGTGGACCTTGTCGGTGACAGGCTTAACGGTGTGATTGTAGTTGGGGTAGGGCTTCCTCAGCTTGGGCTGGAACGAAATATCATTAAGGATTATTTTTCATCCCGAGGGAAAAATGGCTATAATTATTCGTATGTATATCCTGGCATTAATAAGGTACTGCAGGCTGGGGGCAGATTGATCCGCTCAGAAACCGATCGTGGGACGATCGTTCTTGTCGATGACCGATTTTTAACCCGGCAGTATCAGGCGCTCCTTCCGTATGAATGGAAGAACTTTACGATTCTAAAACCAGAGAGGATGAACTGACAATGGGTCTTGTGAAAAAATTACAGATTAAAACAGGCTATTCGGTGGCTGTACTGAACGCGCCAGAAGGTTTTAGCCTCCCGAAAGAAGAGTTTCCTGAAGGGGCAAGGCTTGTTGACCGGCCTGAAGGAGAGCTGGATTCGGTTTTGCTTTTTGCAAAGGATTCAGGAGAACTTAAGCAATTTGCCACTGATGCGGCAAATCACTTGAAGGATGACGGCTTGCTCTGGGTGGCCTACCCGAAGAAAAGTTCAAAAATTAAAAGCGATATCAGCCGTGATCAAGGCTGGGATGTGCTAAAGGAAAAAGGTTATGAAGGTGTATCACTTGTCTCTGTTGATGAAAAGTGGTCCGCATTCAGGTTCAGGGAACGAAAATACATTAAGAGCTTAAATGAATAAAAGCTTCAGCATAGCGGATATTCCGCCGTGCTGAAGCTTTTTTGTTATTTCGCATTCAGTTTCCTTTCGCTCATGTAGCGGTAAATCGGCAGCTCGTCGCCAACATCTGTCGGGATGAAGTTAAAGGTGACATAGCTGTCGACGGATTCAGGTTCCAGTGCAAGCGCAATAAAGTTTGCGTTTGGCTGTCCCATGCTGAAGACATAGCTTCCGGCAGGGAAGGAGCGGACGGTTTCCTTCACATCTGTCGTTACTTCATTCGTATAATGCCCGTTTTCTAAAGTGGTGGAAACTTTTTTACCGGTTACTTTGTATCGTTCCACAGATTTGGAGACAGGTCCTTGCAGCTTCTGAACGTTAACTCCGAGCGTTTCCAGCTTGCGTGCAATGCTGTGGTAAGCCGGAGGCATGATGTAAGCCGTCGGCCTTTCTCTTTCAAGTGTAGGGTAGGCATCCGTAGAATCTTCCCATACGATAGGAATGTTTGCTTTTTTTGCTTGAGCAAGATCTATCACTTCAAGCTGCTGATCAGGAACCCTTTTGTTCTCACTTTTTATTACGATCGTATCTTTATCTTTGGCTTCCTTGCCCTTGTTGATTACATCCTGGCGTGCGTTCTTGACCACGGTTTTTATTTTATTGGCATCAGCAGCGGTGGTTTTTATAAAGTTCTCCTGTGCGGTTGCCTGTGCATAGACTCGACGGTTAAAATCAGCACGGCCAATATTGATGCCACGGGTCTCAATCAGATAGGTGAGCGTGTTCTTTAAACCAAGAGCGTTTCTGCCGATGCGGGTTTCTGTGCTTCCTTCGGTTGCTACAAGCTGGCCGTCATCATCCGTATCAAGGGTGTAATAGTCATGATGAGACAATTTCCTTTGATCGAGCACCTGTTTGACCTTGTTAAGAACTAAGTTGTCGGATGTTTTTCTCAACTGCTTCGGTATATTCAAGTTTTTTGCTGAGGATATCAGCAGGTCATAAGACGAAACAGAGCCCTGCTCTCCAAATTTTTTGAACAGAGGTGAGTTTACTGTATACTCATGGGCATCCAGGACAACATCAGGCTTATATTCGTTGACCGCTTTATGTACCGCTTGTACTTCTGGATATTCCACTCTCATATAATCACGGTTTGCGTCAAGATTAGTGGCAATCTGCCGTTTGAAATAGTAGGAGCCATCCGGGTTAACACGAGGTACGATTGCTACATTTACTTTGTCCAGAACATTCCCCATCTTGCCTTGGGCAAGCTTCTGAGCGGTGACGAGAACTGATTCACCGGCTGCGGGTTCGTTTCCGTGAATTTGTCCTTGAATCCAGATTAGCGGTTTCTTTTTGTTGTTTTTTATTTTGTCAGGATTTTCTTTGCTGAAGAGCAGGATAGGCAGATCACGCCCCTCCAGGGATTTGCCGATGCTTTTTAACGTCACAAGCTTATTTTTGTGGTCGAGCTTCTTAATAAAGGCGAGCATTTCTTCCTGGGAAGTAAAGGGGAGTCGTCCCTTTTCAAAGGCAGGAGTTGAGAAGTGTTCAGCTGGCTTTGGAAAAAGATACGAGATGCTGCTGGGCTGAACATAGCTTGGGCCGTATCCGTAATAAGGCGTGAATTTCTCTGTTTCATCAGCAGCTGCCGCTTTTGGCAGAGCGTCTGAAGAGGAATAGAGCCCAGCTGCAAGCGCCATAGCCAGGACGAAAGAGGTGGAGCGAAAGACATTTTTCATAATAACCTCCTGTAATTAATTATTTGATTATTCAATAAATAACATACATAGAAGCGTGAATAAAAACGTTTTGTGCTGCTGAAATGGAAAACAGGAGATATCTACCAATTCCGCAGGTGGAAATTACGCATAGATGAGTGGTTGGACCCAGGACTTGCCACATGCAACGGAGCCAGGCACCGCAATTACACAAGTATGTAACGGCGGTGCCTGGCACCAACAAAAAAACTATTGTAAATATTTTTGAATTCTTTCTTGGAGGTGCTGTTTGTCATATGTGCTGTATTGGACAGCGATGTTGCGGATCGGGTCACCTGCGTAGAAGCGTTCATACAGCTCATGTCTTGAACCGAGCGGGCTTCCAACGAGATCCCATGCCAGCTTGAAGAGTTTCGTTTTCTTCTCAGCATCCACAGTGGCTCCTACTAAATATTTTTGCAGCAGGGAAGAGAGGGGACCCTGAAAATCCTGAAGGCTCGAAGGCAGCTGGATGAATCCTCCGGCTCCGATGAGCTGCAGAATCTCAAGGGCACGGGGATAGTATTTGGGCCCGAGGTTTCTGGCGGTTTGGATATAGGTGAAGTTAGGGACGAACGTATTGTATGGATTTAAGCTTCCTTCTCTTTCTGAAGCGATAACTAATGCCCGAATGGTTTCTACCTGCATGATGAGCTCTCCGAGTTTCTCTTGGACATGCAGATAGCCGTCCGCTCCGATTGCCTCCGCGATTTCAAAACCTATAGCAGTAACAAACTCCAGCTTGTTTAATAGACGGACGATCGCCTGATGATAGGCCAGGCTGTTTGAAACGGGATCTGTATTAATCTTTGCGATGGCTTCAGGATTATCATAGAGCAGCACGCGCTCCCACGGTACAAACACGTTGTCAAAAAGCAGCAGGGCATCCATTTCGTCGTAACTTGCACTTAGCGGCGCATCTGCCTTGTTGGGCGGAGTGGCCGCACAGGATTCACGGCAGACCAGGTGCAGACCTGGGGAATGGGCGGCTACGATCAGCATATGGGCCAAAGGCTTATGCTCTTCTTTTAGATGTCCGACCGGATAAACAATGATGTCATTAGAATAAGGGGAGGCTGTACCAATCATTTTGGCGCCGCTTAAAAAAACACCGTCGCTTGTCTTTTTAGTGATCCGAAGCAAGCCAAGATCTTCTATATTTTTGAGCTGTGAATCCGACCTGTTAATCTGCGGATCCCTCTGTACCAAACTTAAGAAAAGATGGCGGTCTCTTGCTTCTTCATAATAAGAACGGATCTTATCAGGGAAGGCTTTATCAAACGCTCTGTAATCTTCCCTGGAGGCATACCAGCCTGTTAATCTCGATCGTGCATAATCGGACAGCCGGCTCATTACACCATCTGTGGATTGGCTCCATATTTCAAATGCGGTTCTCCGCTTTAGCAGGTCCTCATAGGATTCAGGGACATAGAAGGCCGAATGAACGTATTCCATTGTTTTAGGGCTTAAATAGCCTACCTTGTCCCTGAGCTTGGGATCACCGAACATGGCAAACAGTTCAGAAATGGCAGCCAGCGTCCCTGTAAAATTTTCGTCCTTTGTGATATCGATCTTTTTGCCGTCCAGCCATACGTTCCGGCCATCCTGCAAACTTTTAATGAACGGGTCTTTTTGCAAGGCATGATACTCTCCTTTGTGTTTAATAGGTTCAGCTTTTTATAAAGGGGAAACAATTCCTCCTCCCAGAGGCGGTGTATAGACATGGAATGTAACAACGGGAGAAGCGGTAGGGTTGTACATCATATGAAAGGTGTCTCCTTCAATTGTAAAAAAATCCCCTTCTGAAATTTCCTCTAAGCCTTTATAAACAGGCTCAGCATCAGCGGATTCAATTGTGTATAAAAAATTGATCAAGCTGCCTTCTACAGCTAAGATGCATCCTTGTGATGTTCCATAATCATGGATGAGTGTTCTGGCCATGCTTGGCAGCATCAAAACAATAACTTCTACATGCTCGGACCTGTAGATCACGTTCCGGCCATATCCTAAATTCTTGGGTTCAGTAACAAAATCTGAGATCTTTTCGATCGTAACCTGCAGGGATTGCACCACTTGTACGAGGTGAATCACTTCATAGGAGGGAAGCTGATCCAGCTCAGATTTGATAGACTCAAAAAATTCCATTCGTTTTACTCGCCTTTCTATTGATCATGTATACGGCTTTATTATTCCTATTAACCTTATTATCGTTAACTTTATAAAATATAGTATTAATAAAAGATAGAGATGTTCCGGCTGGAGAGGAAAATGGACAACATTCCTATTCTTTATGCAGCTCCTATGGTTATTCTTTTTATGGCATGGTATAATCCTCAGAAAAGTTTCAGTAAGAGAAACGGCAAAAGAGGAGTTTTTGAACATGAAAGTGGCATATTTAGGACCTCATGGCACATTTTCAGAGGAAGCGGCTCACCGGTATTTTAGTGGACAAGAAATCGAATGGCATATGTGCGATTCAGTTCCTGAAGTGCTCGAAGCGGTGGGTGAGGGGATGGCTGATAAGGGGATTGCCCCAATTGAAAATGCAATTGAAGGAACCATTACGATGACTGTCGACAGCCTTCTTGTGCATGACCTTTATATCGATGGAGAAGCCATACTGCCAGTATCGCTTCATCTTCTCGCTGCTTCCGAGACACGCCTGGAAGACATTAAAGAGGTATGGTCGATTCCTCCGGCTCTCGCTCAGTGCAGGAAGTATCTCAGGGGATTAAAAGTAAAGAGCCGACATTTTGACAGTACGGCTTCTGCTGCCGAGGCTATCAGGAATACCGATCGCCGCGATGTTGCTGCTGTAGCGTCCGAGTATGCGGGTAATCTGTTTGGCTTACAGCCGGTTAAGCGTAATATTGAGGAAAGCTTTGAGAACCAGACCAGGTTCGTTATCGTTTCAAAGGATAAAACACCCTCAGAAGACGCTCAAAAAACGATGCTGCAAGTCACACCGAGCGATGAATATACAGGGGTGCTTTCTGCGATCCTCAATGTTTTTTCGGCTTTGAATATTAACTTGACCTGGATCGAATCACGGCCAACAAAAAAGAAGCTGGGAACCTATCAATTTTTCCTTGAAGCGGGACTGGGTGCTGTCCACCCGTCCATCGAAAAAGCGATTGCCGTCCTGCAGACCTATGGCCACGAAGTGAACGTATTAGGAAGCTTTACAGCAACAAAACTGGACTAAAAACGGAAACCACTTTGAGAGAAGGGGGATTTCATGAAGGTTCATATTGTGAATGGAGATATAACTGGAAACAAGCTTCAAGATCTCGATGGAGAAGTGATCGTCTGGCGGGAAATGTATGATTTGGGTCCGGCAGCAGCAGATATGGATAGAAAAAGGATCAAGTCCAGAGCTGAATTCTTTGAGAAAAAGATGGGGATCCCATCTGAGATCTTTCTTAAGAACTGCACGCTGCAGGAAAACCGGCTCCGGGCCCTGCCTAAGGACGCTGAGATTACACTTTGGTTTGAACATGACCGATACGACCAAACCATGCTTCTGTACTTGCTGAAATCTCTAGGGTTACGTGAATTTAACAACCTGAATATGGTGACAGCCGATTCCTATCCGGGAATTGAGCCGTTCTTTGGGCTTGGCCAGCTTTCCGAATTTCAGCTTATCGGCCTTTTAGAGCATCGGATTTCTATTAGGCGGGAGCAGGTTATGGAAGGAGCTGCAGGATGGAACGCCTATGCATCACCAAATCCCCGTGATCTTGAAGAGTGGCTCAAATGTGCTGAGTGCAGTCTGCCTTTTGCCAAAAGAGCCTTGTGGCATCATCTCGAATATTATCCTTCCGTAAAAAATGGTTTGAATCAGGTGGAAGAGCTGGCTTTCCAGTACCTGTATGACGGCATCACCTCGTTTCATGAACTGTTTCAAAAGGTCAGTGCCAAGCGTACGGATGACGGGCTGAGTGACTTTCATTTTTCGGCCTTGCTGGATCAGCTGCAAAAAGGCCCGGTACCGCTTCTTAAAATGACAGAAGGATCATTACCGCACTATAATACCGAACCAGAGGATGCTGCTATCGAGCTAACGTATGAAGGAATTGAGGTCCTCATGGAAAGAGAAGACCGTTTCGATTACACTTCGGCTGATTGGTGGCTTGGTGGTGTTTACAACCATCGAGGAAAATGGCGGTGGAACGAAGAAAAATTAATAGACATGGAAAAGAGGCAGGGGTAATCCTGTCTTTTTTGCGGACAGCGGAACAGCTGTGCACCTCTTTTTTTACTACAAAATACTAAAAGATAAACCCTTCTTTGGTAACTGTGTGAATGTTTTACATTTCTGTAAGATGGAATTAACACATGCCTTTTAAGATCAAACTATATTCATCGTGCATCAGGGATGAAAAATATGGATGCGGGAGGGTTTATTATGAAAGGGAAGCCGGTAAAAAGCTTCAAGCTGGTCTTTCTGTTTTCACTTGTTTTAACAATGGTGATTGGCAGTTTCGCATTTCTTCCATCTCTCAAGGCATCAGGAGACGGTTCGGTATCATCGCCGTACACTGTTTCACAGGCCATCTCCAATCAAAACAGCAGTTTAAAAACGATTCAGGGTTACATAACAGGCCAGCCGACTGCCGCAGCAACCGTAATTACCAGCCATTATCCCAACGATTATGCGGTTGCACTGGCTGATACAGCAGGGGAAACTGACACTTCCAAAATGGTTTATGTACAGATTCCAACTGACTACCGTTCGCAATATGGGCTGAAGTCCCATCCAGCCCTAAAAGGAACACTGGTTAAAGTAACAGGCAATTTAACGTCTTATTTCTCGCATGCGGGCATCAAAAATGTAACCAACATGACAAATGGAGGCGGAGGTGGTACTCCATCGGATCCGCCGGCTTCCGATACAGGCTCTTATTATGATAGTGCCCAGGGAAAAACAGGGGCTGCGCTAAAAAGTGCGCTTCATAACATTATTGATGATCATACGGAGCTTTCCTATGATGCTGTTTGGGATGCTCTCCGCCATACGGATGAAGATCCGAACAACAAAAATGATGTTATCTTGTTGTACACCGGCCGTTCACAGAGCAAGACTGCGAACGGATCAGGCGTCAACGACTGGAACAGGGAGCATGTTTGGGCAAAATCCCACGGTGATTTTGGAACAGCGATGGGTCCAGGAACAGATTTACATCATTTGCGCCCGGCTGATGTTTCAGTGAACAGTGCTCGAGGGAACCTTGATTTTGATAACGGCGGCACTGAGAATTCTGAAGCAAAAGGCAACTACTCGGACAGTGATTCATGGGAACCGCGTGATGCGGTTAAAGGCGATGTTGCCCGCATGATCTTCTATATGGCGGTCCGTTACGAAGGAGATAGGGGTGAACCTGATCTCGAGATGAACAACAGCGTCAGCAATGGTTCAGCGCCTTTTATCGGAAAACTGCCGGTGCTCATGCAGTGGAGCCAGCAGGACCCGGTCGACAGCTTCGAGCGCCACCGCAACGATGTGATCTACAATGACTATCAGCACAACCGGAATCCATTTATAGATCACCCGGAATACGCAGCAGCCATCTGGCAATAAATCATTGGGTATAGCAAGTGTAATATAAAAAAGAGCCTGCTGTATGGAACAGCAGGCTCTTTGGCATCATTAAAATACTTTTGTCGTCCAGTCTTCACAGTTCCAGACTTCGGTAACAACATCACGATAAAATTCAGGTTCATGTGAGATCAGAAGTATGCTTCCTTTATAGGCTTTTAATGCCCGTTTAAGTTCATCCTTAGCATCTACATCCAAGTGATTTGTCGGCTCATCCAGAACAAGAAGGTTCGTCTCGTTGTTGATCAGTTTGCAGAGGCGGACTTTTGCTTTTTCTCCTCCGCTGAGTACCTGCACCTTGCTTTCGATGTGCTTCGTTGTCAGGCCGCATTTTGCAAGTGCGGAACGGACTTCATGCATGTTGAAAGAAGGGAACTCGTTCCAAACTTCATCAATACACGTATTGTTATTATTGCTTTTAATCTCTTGCTCAAAGTATCCGATATGCAAAAATTCGCCTTGTTCCACAGAACCGGAGATCGGTTTGATTTCGCCAAGAATGCTGCGCAGCAATGTTGTTTTTCCGATTCCGTTCGCTCCGACAAGAGCGATCTTTTGTCCGCGTTCCATTCTGAGATCGAGTGGGCGGGAGAGTGGCTCGTCATATCCGATGACCAGGTTTTCGGTTTCAAAAATCATCTTTCCGGATGTGCGGGCTTCTTTAAAGTTGAATTCCGGCTTTGGTTTTTCTTTCGCCAGTTCAATAACATCCATTTTATCCAGCTTTTTTTGGCGGGACATGGCCATGTTTCGAGTGGAAACACGCGCTTTATTTCTGGCAACAAAATCCTTCAGCTCAGAAATTTCCTGCTGCTGGCGCTTAAAGGCAGCTTCAAGCTGCTGTTTTTTCGCTTCGTGAATATGCTGGAAGTAGTTATAGTCTCCTACATAGCGGTTAAGCTCTTGATTCTCCATGTGGTAGATCAAGTTGATGACACTGTTTAAGAATGGAATATCATGCGAGATCAAAATGAACGCATTCTCATATTCCTGCAGGTAGCGTCTCAGCCACTCAATATGCTGTTCATCCAAATAATTGGTCGGCTCATCCAGCAAAAGGATTTCAGGCTTTTCAAGCAAAAGCTTCGCAAGAAGAACCTTCGTACGCTGACCGCCTGACAGCTCATGAACATCACGGTCGAGGCCGATATCTTCCAGACCAAGTCCGCGGGCAATCTCTTCTACTTTTGCGTCTATAACATAAAAGTCGTTGTTCGTTAACGTATCTTGAAGAACCCCAACATCCTCTAAAAGTTTTTCAAGTTCTTCCGGAGTAGCTTCGCCCATTTTTTCGTACATGCTGTTCATTTCGTTTTCAATATCAAAGAGGTATTGAAACGCACTCTTCAGCACATCGCGAATGGTCATTCCTTGCTGAAGGACTGTATGCTGATCGAGATACCCGACCCGCACTTTCTTTGCCCATTCTACTTTTCCTTCATCTGGCTGCAGTTTGCCGGTGATGATGTTCATAAAAGTGGATTTACCTTCACCGTTTGCTCCGATTAAGCCAATGTGTTCTCCTTTAAGGAGACGGAAGGAGACATCATTAAAAATCGCACGGTCACCAAAACCGTGGCTTAAGTTCTTTACTGTTAAAACACTCATCTATATGCACCTTTTCTTGTTTGTTAAGATTACCATTTGATTATAGTATTAATTGCAGGGAGAACTCAATCTTTCTGAAGGATTTTTCAAAGAATGTTTCGTATAGAGACATGATGGGGAACTTTTCATGCAGAAGGGCTAAAAAGGAGGGGTGCAGAATGAATGATTACAGTGTAGTTCCTGATCAAGGTGAAAATGGCTGGATCGTTAAAATTCAAGATGTAGCACCGACCGATACTTTTCCCAGCCGTGCTGAAGCGATTGCAAAGGCTGAAAAGCTGGCAACGGAAGACAAACCAAGCCGTGTGCTTGTGTATGATACCCAGCTGAAAGTGGAAGAAGAAAAGATGTTTTAACAAAATGAAAATCCCTTCATATGAAGGGATTTTTTGTGCAAAAAAAGGAGCCTTGGGTCCAAGACTCCTTCAATGCTTTTCGTTGTTCAACTTACGTGGTTTTTCTTGCTTGTTCACGTGCAATTGATTCACGTACATTCATTCGTCCTACAAACTGCTATATTCTAATTCGCTTTCTCACTATTAGGTCCATCTCTCGGTTCTTCGCAAGTTTCGGAACTAAGGTCGTTCCGATTCATGACAAATCCCTCCATTTGGGTCTGAATAGTGTTTTCACTCATTTGTTAACAAACTAATAATTTCTAACTATCCTTTAAATCGCTCTTACACACGTGCATTCACTACTTGGTCCATCTCTCGGATCATTGCAGGTTTCGGAACTGTAAACGTCCTTACCCATTGCAAACCCTCCAGTATATGACTTATAGTGTTGCATCTTCATAAATCATAGAGCTGATCTTTACTGCTTTAAAACTTTGAAGCTCAACTTACGGTTCTAACACATCTTGCTTTGTTACTTCAAAACTGTCTTGCTTTACAAACATATGAACCTTGCTACTCTTTAATTCCTATTTCTGTGTTGCATTCACTATTCGGTCCATCTCTTGGCTCATTGGATGTTTCGGAACGATTGTTCTTTCTCATCACAATTCCCTCCATATGGTTGACATAGTGTTGCATGGTTTGTTTTCCCGGTACGAAAAATTTAAAACATCTTTTACAATAAAAATTTTTATTGTTTTACGTTTCCTTGATGGCAGTTACGGTCACTGCATCTACAGGCTTCTTGTTCTTAATGCTATCGGAAATCTGAGAGAAGCCGGCTTCTTTTAAATAAAGCGAGATAATGGTTCCAATTTCTTTTGTGGTATCATCATCTGCTCCCTTTTCGTGGGGCTGAAGGGTAACCGCAATACGAGCCTTTTCTTTCATCAGACGTTTAATCTTTTTAAGATCTCCAATCGGATCTTTCCAGATCAGGATGGAATTGACGGTATACACGCCATCAAATTTCGGGGCGTCTTCATCGGCAAAAGTGATCGGGCCCTCAAAAAGCTCCACACGCCCTTCTTTTATAAACGCTTCGTTTCTTGATTCCGCCTGTTCCTTCATCACTTTTGAAACATCATAGCCTACAATGTGACAGGAGGGGTAATTGATGCAGACATATTCAATGCCTACACCAGGACCAAAACCGACTTCAAGAAGACGGTCATGTGTTCCGGGCTGTAAAGCTGAAATCGTCCATTCATTCAATTCCTTGTTTTCGTTGGACATGATTTTTCCAGCCAGTTTTCCGAGCAGACCCTCGGGTTTTTCAAACTGTTCGGAGATGTTTTTCCTAATGCTCATGCGGCACACTCCCACTTTTTATTATATATTTCAATGTACCCAAAAGGGAGGTGTTCAAAGCAAAAAGACAGCCAGGCGCCTGAAATAAAGAACGGCTGAATAATTTTCAGCCGTTCTTTGAACAAAATTACATTTTATTCGTAAACCCTGTATTCTTCTTAAAAAAATAGTAGGATGACCCCACGGATAGTATGGCTGCACCAAGGAGGGCAGGAAGAATAATATAATCTCTCCAGTTGGACGGTGCAAATAAAGAAAGCAGAACAATTATACCTGCTGCAACAAAAACTTTGGAGCTGAAACGGTGGGTTTGCCGCCAGACGTTCTCATCAGCCAGCGTCCACGGAGTCTTGATTCCAACAAAATAGTTCGGTTTTACCTGCTGCATATAGTTTCCTAGAACGATAAACAGTCCTCCAAGAATGAGGGGCATTAACGAGTTCATCGGAAGTTCGTAGCCAAGTCCGATCAGAATAACCATAAGATTGATCAGGAAAAAAAAGATGAACAGGGAAAAGTTAATCATGGAATAGCTGCGCGAGAAACTTTTATAATTTTCTTTTTTGGGATCGATTTTCGGCAAGAATTGGAGCAGGAGATACATAAGAATCATAATACCAAGATTTGTGAGCATGGCCCCCAGTTTGGAAGAATACCCGTTGATTTCGCCTTTCGCATTCCAGTGGATAGGCAGTTCAGCCGGCAGCTTGGAGTAAAACACAAGCCAAAGAGCCGCCGCCGCAAGAATGAGCAACACAGGAAATACATGTTTTTTCATTTTTCGTTCTCTCCTTTGTCCTTATAATCGGCTTGCATGACACCCATGAACCAGTTCATGACATCGTGAAAAACGGTTGTATTGAGAGAGTAGATGACGAACTGGCCTTGTTTCACATCTTGTATGAGTCCGGTTTTCTTTAAGGTGTTTAAGTGATGGGAGATGGTAGGTTTGGTCATTTGAAAATGATCCGCAATTTCGCCTGCGCTTAGATCCTGATTCTTTAGCAAATCAAGAATTTTACGGCGGGTGGGGTCGGATAATGCCTTAAATACTTCATTCAATAAAATCCACTCCAATTGGAAGAAAAAGTATTTAGATGTTTATCTAAATACTACATAGAAAAGAAGGCGTTGTAAATAGGCAGCTTATTCAATTCCAAAAAAAAATCGACAGCTATTGAGCTGTCAGAGTAATAAGGATATTCAGGTTTGCTGCTGTGTTTTCTTGGCAGAATGAAGAATTTCCTCGAGTGGGAAAATCCTGCCGAGTTCATCTTTATGAACAACATGTTTCCGTTCAAATTTGGTGGGGGAATCAATGCCTGCAGCAGCAGCCAGATTGTAAAGGCCTTCCCGAAGTGAAACTAAATAGTTGCAGACTCTATAGTGTTTTTCCTCGACACTTAAGCCGTCCTGCAGTTTTTTATTCGTAGTCGCTACCCCCACAGGACAGTTGTTCGTGTGGCAGACCTGCGCCATGATGCATCCTACACTGATCATAAATCCACGTGCAATGTTGACGAGGTCAGCTCCCATTGCAAGAGCGATGGCAATTTTGTCAGGAGTAATCAGTTTTCCTGAAGCAATGAGCTTCACCCTGTCCCGGATGCCATATTCTTTCAGCATTTCATCAACAACCGGAAGTGCAGATTGTATGGGCAGCCCGACAGTATCGGCTAACTCCTGGAACGTTGCACCTGTTCCGCCTTCTCCGCCGTCAATGGTAATAAAATCAGGGCCTTTTCCGCTTTCTTTCATGCAGGAAACCAAATTCTCCAGCGCATCCAAATCCCCGACAACAATTTTGATGCCGATGGGTTTTCCGGACACGTTTCTCATCTCTTCCACAAAGTGAAAAAGAGAAGAGACATTATCAAATTCTTTGAACCGGTTAGGGCTGTTGATCGTTTTGCCAGGTTCCACGAGCCGGATTTTAGCAATCTCTTCTGTTACTTTTTCACCTTCAATGTGGCCTCCGCGTGTTTTTGCACCTTGTGCGAGCTTCAGTTCAAATGCCTTAATTTCTTCCATTTCACTTTTTTTCTTAAACTCTTCCCATGAAAACTCTCCGTTCTTTTTTCTTACACCAAACAAGTCAGGACCGATCTGCAGGATGATATCCGGCTTGCCGGCCAGATGATATTGAGAGAGTCCGCCTTCTCCTGTATTCATCCAGGTGCCTCCGGCAAGGCCGAGCCCTTTGGATAATGCGGTTATCGCATTTTCTCCCAATGCGCCAAAACTCATGCCGGATTGTCCGATGAGACCTTTGAGTTTGAAAGGCTGGCGGCAAGTATGTTCACCGAGGATGACGGCGTCTTCGTCTTGCAGGTATACGGGATTAATCAGTCGATCCTCGCTATGTTCCTTGCGGGCAAAGAGATTATCTCCGTCCAATTTATACACCTTGGTTTTTATCTTGCTGGCATTGTCCACTTTCATTTCTTCACGCAATTTGGGGAATAAGGTGTTGCGGATATAAAACCCTTCAGCAGTAAAATCCCTGAGTGAACCGAATCCTATTAATCTTTCTTTATATTTTCCTGCCTTTACAACATCCTCGAATTCTTTTCGGGAGAAGGGTTTGCCTTCATTATCGTTAAGAAACAAATACTGCCGTAGCTCGGGACCGATTTTCTCGGTAAAATATCTCACCTTTCCGAGTACAGGGAAGTTTCTTAGGATCGAGTGCTGTTTTTGGCGGTCGTCTTTGAAGTATAAAAAGATGAAAAAGACGATGGGAATTACGAGAATCAAACCGATGAGTACGATTAATCCAATAACTAGATCAAAAATGGCTGTCATCACAATCCTCCTTAATGAATGGGGCTGGTGTACACTGAGGTTCTCACCTATTTCTTTTCCACCAACAAGTGAGAAAGAAACCAGCAGGGTATAAAGTCCCTTTGGTCGGAAAAAACGCTTGTCAACAAGACTATATTAATAAAAATCAAAAGGTATGAAAGAACTGTTTTTCCAAAAATGTTCATAATTTACAAATAATTAAATTTCAGTAAGGATTTACACTGCTATAATGCTCTTGGTAAGGTCATCCTTTTCCACAAATATGAGAGGAGCATTATGTATGCAAAGAAAGTATGGACGTTTAGGGTATGCGGCTTTAACGCTTTTTACAGCTTTAACAGTTTCATTGCCTTCTTCATTTCAGCCCGTATCAGCAGAGAGTGCTGTTGATCCAGCACCAGAAATCAAGTCAACCGTTGTAAATGCCAACAATGGGAAGAAAATTCTGTTTGATAACACGCATGGCCAAACAGCAGGAACAGCTGATTGGGTCATTGATGGAGGTTTCTCGGATTTCGGAAAAGGATTGGCGAATAACGGCTTTGATGTAAAAGAACTGCGGAAATCAACACCGATTACGGCTAGTGATTTGAGCAGCTACAGTGTTTTTGTTATCCCGGAAGCCAACATTCCTTATAAAGCTTCCGAGCAAGCGGCCATTCTTCAATATGTTCAAAACGGCGGAAGTGTTTTCTTTATCGCTGATCATTATAATGCAGACCGCAACAAAAACCGCTGGGATTCATCAGAGGTTTTCAATGGGTATCGAAGAGGGGCATGGACAAACCCAGCGAAGGGAATGAGTACAGAGGAAGCCAATTCTGCAGCGATGCAGAGTGTAACGAGCTCTGATTGGCTGTCCGCAAACTTCGGTGTCCGCTTTCGTTATAATGCGATCGGGGACGTAACAGCGAATGATATCGTCGCTCCATCTCAAGCGTTTGGCATTACACAAGGTGTTTCCACCGTAGCCATGCACGCGGGGTCTACTGTAGCGATCATGGATCCGAATAAAGCAAAAGGAATTGTTTATCTTCCTAAAACAACAACAAAATGGTCAAGCGCCGTCGATCAAGGTGTATATAACGGAGGGGGACGAGCAGAAGGGCCATTTGCTGCCGTTTCAAAAGTGGGGGCTGGAAAAGCTGCCTTTATCGGAGATTCTTCTCCTGTCGAAGATGCGACACCGAAATATAAACGAGAAGATACAGGGTCTGCTAAAACGACGTATGATGGATACAAAGAACAAAATGATGCCACGCTGCTTGTAAATGTGGTGAACTGGCTGGCTAAGCAAGAAGGATATACCGCTTTAAACCAGGTGTCAGGGCTACAGCTCGATCAAGCTACGACATTGCTTGCTTCAGAAACACCAGGCCAGTCAACTGAACCTCAACCTGAGCCATGGTCAGCTCCTGCTGCAGGATACAAATGGTATGATGCGACCACTTTTGCTTCAGGCTCATATGGTTATGGTGGGGGAACAACGCAGCCTCCTGCAACGAGCGGTTATTCTTTTGATCATCAGGCAGTTTTACCGACAAGCGGTATTTTCCAAATAAGGGTAAAAGTGAACGGGCTCACAGCCAATACAACCTACAGTACTTTTAACTTAGGAGTTTACAATGGATCAGGCACACAGATTGCCAAGGTCCAAAATACGGATGGAAGCTGGCCTTCTGCCTATGGATACAGCAGCAACTTTTCCATTACGACGGATGCATCCGGTAACGGACAGAAGGTAATGAATGTTCAATTAAACTCAAGTTCAACAGGAAATGCAAATTTGCGTTTGCGCCAAAGCAGTACCAATGTCTATACTGAGGCTGTAACGGTAGGAAATGTAGCCGTTGAGCCGCTTCCTTAAGTTGATTGCTTAATCAACCAGCCATAGAGGCACTTTTTAAGAGGAAAATGAAATCAGACTCATTTATTTCAAACGGCCGTCAAGCCGGGTCCCATAGAAAAAGCCGCCGGTATCTGTACCAGCGGCTTTCTCAAGTTGAGCATTGAAATGGTGTCTAGCTCCAGCGCCCAGGGCTGAAAACGTGTTTCTTGTTTTCAGAATAGGTCCTCGGAGGACGAAATTGAAAAGCATAATTTCGTTCGCTTTCGGTTTTCTAATTACTCTTCTTCTTTTCGGTTCTTAAACGCCTCGTTCGTAACGATATATGGATCGACTTCTGCTTTTTCTTTTCCTTGCTTAGCAGTCATGCTGCCTTCGGGAAAATTCCCGGGATGTCCTTTTTTCTTCTGTTCAAACTCTTTACCTCGAGACATAGTTGTTCTTCCTTTCTTTAGGCTGAAAATGGTGTTACCTAAAAATTATGTTCTGTTTGGTGAGGTTTTAAACCATACCAACAAGTTCAACAGTGACATCATTAAATAATCCGTTGCCGATATAATACCCATCCAGGTCGAATTGCCAGTCATGAGGTCCGGCTTCAATATGTATAATGCCCGGCATGATATCCATCGTAATTGAAGTAATCAAAGAGACATCGATCTGGTCTTTCGTAAAATCATCCGCTACTTTATAGGCAATCTTCATTAAATGCTCATCTATAATATTTAAATCCTTCTCTTCAAAAGCCATCACAACATTCATCACCGTATATTCATAAATGTTCATCCGCTCATCCCCTTAAGCTTATTTAAAACTATCATTTCCAAAAAACTATGAAACTATTCATTTATACTAAAATTCATCTTTGAACGGTGCCTGGCACTAAATAAATGGAGCGAGGAGAGAATGAATGATCAAAAACCATTTTTCGGCAGGAAAGAAATTGGGAAGCAATACACACGGAGAAAAGGCGTCTATGCCATTATCTTTGATGAACAGAGGAAAATGCTTGCCGTGATGAAAACGCCGAGAGGCTATTTTCTTGCAGGCGGCGGAATGGAAGGAGAAGAGTCGTTGGAAGAATGCTTGCAGCGTGAAGCTCTTGAAGAGTTGGGGCATGATATTCTCATCAAGCAGTACATAGGAAATGCAGAAAAATAGTACATCACTCAGCAGGACCAGACCCCAATGATTGCTGACAGCTATTTTTATCTCGCGGAGCTGGCGGAATGGAAGCTCGATCCG
Source organism: Fictibacillus marinisediminis (assembly GCF_023149135.1). Taxonomy (NCBI): domain Bacteria; kingdom Bacillati; phylum Bacillota; class Bacilli; order Caryophanales; family Fictibacillaceae; genus Fictibacillus; species Fictibacillus marinisediminis. The sequence continues at coordinate 614,830 of NZ_JAIWJX010000002.1, forward strand.
ATTGAAGAGGATTACGAGCTGGAGTGGGTTCCCATTTCAGAAGCCCAGGAGATTTTGCATCGAGCATCAGGCATGGGCGGTCGCACAGGCTTTTCAGAACAAATAAAAAGAGCCCGGCCGGCTCTTATTTTACGCTTGGCATTTCTTTTACAACAATGACCGGTGTTATTTTCCGCAGTAAGCAACCATCCAGTTCACCTTGAGGAATAAGGCCGAGTGTCATGGCCGCTTCAATCTTTTGTTTGTCAGGCTGCTTTGTTGTAATGATACAGTCCTGAAGGTTGAGTTCTTCGAGTTTTTGAACTGTTTTTTCCGTATGAAAACTTTCTGATTTTCGGATCTGCCGCTGAAGTTTATAACTGCCATACAAAGCTTCCCCTTTTTCACTTTCGCCGCACATATAATCAAAATGAGTGTTAAATTTCTTCTTTAGTTCTGACAGCTCGGCATCGATCGCTTTTGCCTGCTGGTTCAGCTCGTGAAAGCGGGAAACCATCTCTTCGGTAACTTGTCCACTTTTTGTTTTCACAGTTCTAAGCCCCCTCTTATTTCCTTACTTCATCCTATGGCGGGAGGGCAGGAGATAGTACTGTATAGTATAATGAAGATAGGTTAAACACTCGCATGAAAGGAGCTTTTACCTATGGATTTTGCATTTTTGATGGCGGAACAGCGCATCAAGGAGGCGATTGATAGGGAAGCCGCTGGAGTTAGAAGGCCTGTCCTCTGTTCCACCAGAATTTTATTATCAAGACGTAAATTATAAAAATCCTCAAAAATAAAGGAGAGCACATATTAGTCATGTATAATATGTGCTCTCCTTTTTTCATGTCATGCGTTTTTTTAATAAGGCGTGATGTATTATTTCCGCCAAAAATTCGTATATTCTGCTTTATCCTGAATATTAAATTCAATCATTTTCTCAAGCAATTCGTAATTTACCGGCTCATTCCACGGAATTCGAAACAAGCCTTTGGTAGCGCTGTAGCCAGCTTGTGCAATGTCATCGGCAAAGTGCGTCATGCCTACTTCTTCGGGTGAAACGCTCAAATGATGCTTCGCTGTGGAAAAGCCGATGATAAATGTGCCGTGATCGGAAAACATTGGCGTATTCCACTTGATTTGCGGTTCTAAATTTGGGAATTTATTAGCAACCCACGCCAAAATTTCCTCTGTTCGGTTGCGGTGGTCGGGGTTGTCGATACCTGCTAAATATTTCGCAAAAACTTCCATGTCTTCCTCCTTCGATATTATGCTATTGCCGCCAAAAATTCGAATTCTCAGCCTTATCCTTGATATTAAATTCAATTATCTTCTCAAGCAATTCGTAATGAACTGGTTCAGTCCATTGAATTCGGAACAAGCGTGAAGAAGCGCTGTAGCCAGCTTAGGCGATTTCCAGAATCTGCACCTGTTATTATTTTTCTCCGTTTCTATTCCATATAACACCAAAACCTACTATGAAACCAATTGTAACATGATCCTAATCTTTTAAAGTAACGCGCCCTTAACATAAAGAAAGATCACAATGCTTATTGAAGATTTGCGCCCGGCAAATAATAGGGCGGCATCGTCTTCGTATGTTCATCGCCACGCTTACTTATATACTCAATACAAAAAAGCTGACCCGGAAGTACACGTAAAAGTGTCTTTCTGGAATCAGCCTTTATCTTTAGAATTTATAGGTCCAAAACTGTTCTCTATTGATGCGTTTTAACACTTCTGGAACTTTGTCTTTGTTTTCTTCCGCCATGGCGGCAATGATCCATTCGGTTTGGGAACGATGGGCTTTAATCGCTTCAAGCTTTTGATCGGAGACGGAACTCACGTCATTGATCACATCGGGCTCACCGAGCATTTCATAGCAATCATTCGAGAATGCGACACAATGAACGGCCGGCCGCTGATCTTCAGGAAGCTGTTCAACCGCTCGGATGACAGCGGCCCCGGTAGCTTCATGGTCAGGATGGACGCTATATCCGGGATAAAACGTAATGATGAGTGAAGGCTTCAGTTCATCGATCACGTTTCCGATTCGTGCGGCCAACGTTTTCGGATCTTCAAACTCAACCGTTTTATCCCGCAGCCCCCACATTCTTAAATCGTCGATGTTCAAGACATTAGCGGCTTGTTCCAGCTCTTTTTTTCTGATCTTTGGCAAGGATTCTCTGGTGGCAAACGGTGGATTCCCCATATTTCGCCCCATCTCGCCAAGAGTCAGGCAGACATAGGTGACTGGGACTCCCTTTTTTGTATTCATCGCAATGGTGCCTGAGACGCCGAAAGCTTCATCATCAGGATGTGGAAAAATGACTAAAACATGTTCGTGTGACATACGTTTACCTCCTATTCAAACGGATGAGGGCTGAGCTGAAGAGCGACGGCTAATTTACCTTCTGCATCGTGCCCTGCAAGCAGGAGCTGTCCGTCTTCGTTGACTTCCCAATGCGTCAAACCCTCAGCGTAAACCCACCCGATGTTAATTTTTAATCCTGCACGATAAGGAGATTTTTCTCCCGTAATCACTCCGCGCTCAAAATTTATTTTCGCGTTGCGTATATAAGCGCCCACTGAAAAAAAAGACTGATTAAAATGAGAGGCGTATGCTCCATTTGTTGTTTCCAAATGCAAATAAACGTCCCGGTTCAAGAATTGATCAATCTCATTTTGAACCGTTTCTGGTGTAATCGGCTGCAAGGTTTTCCCTCCTCAAAAAGCTTCATTTCAATCATTATACTTTAAGGATGGCAAAGCGTTAAATAAACTGCTTAGCAAAGAGATCGAAATACTAAGCATAAAAAAGAGGCATTAAAAAGTTTAATCCCTCTTTCAGCTTTCTATTTCTTTTTTTCATCCTTACGCACCACTTCTGTCGGATCAAAGCCAGGAGGTGATTTCAATTCATAGTGTGAAGTCAGTTCTTTTGCCAGTTCCACTTCCTGATTGTCGTGCACGATTTCATTTTTCGGAACTTGAGGAAGTTTGGCTTTGTTTTTATCACGTGCCGGCTGTTTATGGCTGTTGCCTCTGCCCATGGTTAACCCACCTTTTTCTTAAAATGATATGTGAGTAGAATCCCAAGTTCAGGATGTTTTTATTCAGGATAAATCTCATGAATAAAAAAAGAGCAAAACAAATGATGTCTGCTCTCTGTATGGTTTATTTAATTTTGGAGTTGCGGTATGCACTGTGGTCGGTCGGCCCGACATATTGATTCAGCGGGAACGAGTTGCGGATTGCTTCTGTAATAAAGTCTTTTGCAACGGCGATCGCTTCTTTTACTGATTTCCCCTTGGCTAATTCTGCAGCGACTGCAGAAGAATACGTACAGCCTGCTCCATGAGTATAGGTCGTATCGATTCGTTCAGATTCAAGAATATCGAAATTATCACCATCAAACAAAACGTCGACTGCTTTTTCGTGAGCAAGCTTGCCGCCGCCTTTAACAATGACATATTTAGCGCCGGCAGACTGGATCTTTTGAGCGGCTTCTTTCATTTGATCAACAGTTGTAATCGGAGCCATTCCACTAAGCTGGGCAGCTTCAAAAAGGTTCGGCGTGACGACGGTGGCCTTCGGTACAAGAACATTCTGAAGCGTGTCTGCGAGTTCCGGCTGAAGCGGTTCTGCACCTTTACATACCATTACTGGGTCAACGACTACATTTTTTATATCATATTTATCAATGGCTTCCGCAGTGGCCTTAATAACATCAACAGAAGCAAGCATACCGGTTTTTACAGCATCCACTCGGATTCCTGCCAGAACGGTTTCAAGCTGTGCTTTGAATAAATCAAGAGGAAGTAAAAATACTTCATGGTACCAGTCTCTGTGAGGATCCTGGGCCACAACGACATTGATGGCTGTCATGCCGTAAACTCCGAGCTCCTGGAATGTCTTTAAATCCGCCTGAATACCAGCTCCGCCGCTTGTGTCAGAACCGGCAATGGTTAATGCTTTAAACTTACTCATTGTCCAATCTCCTTTTATGCCTGTCTTTTAAATTTCATCTATGTATTCTATTATAACAATGATTGCCAGCGGGACAAAATTCATGATTTCATTGTAATATCCGTTTAACCTGACCTAAAAGAGTGAAAAGTAACAGCAGACAGATTTTCTTTGCTTCGTACGGCCAACCTATGTTTTACTAAGTAACAAACAAATTAAATGAAGAAGGTGTTCTCATGCTGAAAAAATTATTTGGTAAAAAAGAAAATGAAGCGCCTACAGAAGAAATCATTGTTTCACCATTAAATGGGGAGATCATAGGCCTAGAAGATGTGCCGGATCCTGTTTTCTCTGAAAAAATGATGGGCGACGGCATCGCGATTTTGCCGGAAGACGGTGAACTGTTGTCTCCCGTTGATGGTGAAATCCTTCAGGTGTTCCCGACCAGGCATGCTGTCGGCATTAAAACAAAATCAGGAATGGAGATTCTTATTCATATCGGTCTTGAAACAGTCATGATGAAAGGGGAAGGCTTCACGTCTCTTGTTAAAGAAGGAGACCGTGTAAGAACCGGACAGCCGCTGATCTCGTTTAATGTAGATCTCGTCAAGGAAAAAGCAAAAAGCACGGTAACTCCTGTCATCATTACGAATGGTGATAAGGCAGGGGCGATTGAGAAATTCCAAAGCGAACATGCCCAAGCCGGCACCACTAAGATTATGCAAATCAGTGACATTAAATAATAAAAGAGACAGACCAGCTGCTGGTCTGTCTCTTTTATTTTGGAATGAGTCGAAGTGGCCGGCCGCCCGTAAAATGACGATATACGCCAGTAAATTTCGCGGACGCGCCAGTAAAATCCTGAAACGCGCCCGTATTTTCCCCGAATCCGCCCGTAATTCTTCCGAACGCGCCCGTAAGCTATTTAAACCAGCACATTGAAATAGCGGGCTTCAGGGTGGGAGAAAACTAGAGCTGTGACGGAGGCTTCGGGCTCCATCATGAATCCTTCTGTCAGCTGAATGCCGATTTCTTCAGGCTGAAGAAGTTTGAACAGCTTTGATTGATCTTCAAGATCCGGGCAGGCTGGATAACCGAACGAGAAGCGCTGGCCTTGGTATCTCGCAGAAAAACGATCCTGCATGGAAAGGGTAACAGGGTCAGGGAACCCCCATTTATCCCTCATCTGGCGGTGAATAAGTTCAGCCAATCCTTCCGCAGTTTCAAGAGCAAGCGATTGAAGCGCAAAGCTTTCCAGAAAACGGCCTTCGGCTTTAAGCTGCTGTGCTCGTTCGCGGATGCCGCTTCCAGCTGTTACCGCAAAGAACCCGACATAATCCATTTCGCCGCTGTCGACGGGCTTGGCGTAGTCTGCCAAGCAGAGGTTCGGTTCTCTTGTCTGGCGTGGAAACTCAAACGTCTCAATGATACGGGATGTATCGTTTGGATCATAAATATAAAGTTTCTGCCCATCCGACTGTGAAGGGAAAAACTGATACAGTGCTGCTGGATCGATCAGTTTTTTCTCCTGGCTCTCCCGAAGCAGTTCATCAACTATTCCTTTTATTTCCAGTGCTCGTTCATCTTTCTCGGCGAGCAGCCGTGAAACCTTTCCTTTCACTCCTAAATGGTGTCCGAGCAGCATCTGCAGATTAATGTACGGAACTACAGAAGAGAGCGGGAAAGACTTAAACACATGGCGTTCCGTATCTTTTGGAACAAATACTTTTAAACTCTGATTAACGGAAGGCCGGACTTTGACGGCCTCAGCAACAGCGGTGCCGGTACCTCCTCCGGACGGCGTGGCTTCTGAAGCAGGTGCGGCAGGTGCTTTCGCCACAGGCTTTTGAAAAACTTCTCCTTTTTGAAGCTTGTTTGCAAGGCTCAATCCGTCCATCGCATCCTTGGCGTAAAGCACAGTCCCCTGATATTCCTGAGCAATCCGGTTTTCTGTAAACTTGCGGGTCAAGGCGGCGCCTCCTACAAGAATCGGGACGGAAATACCCGACTCTCTCAGGTCGGAAGCAGTAAGCACCATTTGCTGAGCTGATTTTACAAGCAATCCTGAAAGGCCGACCACATCGGGCTTCTCCCTCTGAATGGCCTGAATCAGTTCTTGCGGCGTAACTTTAATTCCGAGATCCACCACTTCAAATCCATTATTGCCAAGGATAATATCTACAAGGTTTTTGCCGATATCATGGACGTCGCCTTTAACCGTGGCCAAAACGACCTTACCTTTCGTGCTGACCGCACCGCTGCTCTCCATATGGGGCTCAAGGTGGGCGACGGCAGCCTTCATCACTTCAGCGCTCTGCAGGACTTCAGCTACGATGAGCTGGTTATCGTTAAAGAGCCGGCCGACTTCTTCCATCCCGGACATAAGAGGTCCATTTATAATTTCCAAAGGCGCATCATACTGTGCCAGAGCAAGGTCAAGATCCGGAATGAGTCCTTCTTTCGTTCCTTCGACCACGTAAAAGGCGAGGCGCTCAGCAAGAGGCAGTTCCAAGACAGGAGTTTTTGCCTCCTTTTTCTTCCCTCGGTAGAACTCTGTAAAGGATGCCAGGTTCTCGTCGTTCGTCTCAAACAGCAAGGCTTTTGCCATCTCTACTTCCTTTTCTGGGATAGAAGCATAGCGTTCCAGCTTTTCAGTGTTGACGATCGCGTAGTCGAGCCCAGCCTGTGTACAGGCATAAAGATATACCGCGTTTAAGATTTCCCGGCCGACCGGCGGGAGACCGAACGATACGTTACTGATGCCAAGGATCGTCTGGCATTCAGGAAGTGTTTCTTTCAGCTTTCTCAAACTTTCCACTGTCGCATTGGCAGAACCGATGTATTGTTCATCTCCTGTTCCGACAGGGAAGACGAGAGGATCAAAAATAATATCGCTCGGAGAGATTCCGTATTTGTTCACTAGCAGATCGTAGGATCGTTTAGCGATCTCGAGCTTTCGGCCTGTTGTGACCCCCATGCCTTTTTCATCGATCGTACCGACAACAACGGCTGCTCCGTAACGGGAGATGATAGGGGCAACTTTCCCAAACCGCTCCTCGCCGTCCTCTAGGTTAATAGAGTTGATAATGGCTTTTCCCTGCGAGTATTTCAGGGCTATCTCCAGCACCTCGTCGTCCGTTGAATCAATAACAAGAGGCACTTTCACTTTTTTTACAGCTTCCTTAATAAAATTCTCCATATCCTGAAGCTCTTCACGATCAGGATCCGCAAGGCAGATATCTATGACATGCGCACCTTTCTTTACTTGCGCGCGGGCGATCTCTGCCGCTTCTTCAAACTTGCCTTCGGCGATCAGCCGCTTAAATTT